>NZ_JBIBHJ010000007.1:0-451349 GCF_042956945.1 Streptomyces sp. NPDC008150
GTTGATAGGCCGGATATGGAAGCCAGGTAACTGGTGGAGTTGACCGGTACTAATAGGCCGAGGGCTTGTCCTCAGTTGCTCGCGTCCACTGTGTTAGTTCTGAGACAACGAACAGTTGTCGGCTTTGAGTAGAACAGAACTTCTAATTGAAGAGTGTGCTTGTTCGCTCGAAACCAATAGGGTTTCGGTGGTTATAGCGTTAGGGAAACGCCCGGTTACATTTCGAACCCGGAAGCTAAGCCTTTCAGCGCCGATGGTACTGCAGGGGGGACCCTGTGGGAGAGTAGGACGCCGCCGAACAATTCTTGGAGGACCCTTGGTCCCAGCGTTCACGCTGGGACCAAGGGTCCTTTTGTTTTTTCCGAAGCGCGCCGGCTACCCGGTTGCGCGAGAATGACTGCGGTACCGAAGTACCGAAGACAGGAGTCACCCATGTCCACCAACTCTCCCGACGATCGACCGGAGCGCGACCAGCGGCGACGGGACAGTGGTGACCGCGGTGACCGTGGAGGGTTCCGCGGTGGCCCGTCCCGGGGCAGTGACCGCGGTGGCAACCCGCGTTCCGGCAGCACCGGTGGCGCCGGCCGCCGTGACGACCGCGGTGGTTTCGCCCCGCGTCGTGACGACAGCCGTGGCGGTGACCGTCCGGCCTTCCGCCGCGACGACCGCCGTGACAACGACCGCGGTGGCGACCGTGGCGGTTTCCGCCGCGATGACAACCGCGGTGACCGCGGCGGGTTCGCCCCGCGCCGCGACGACCGCGGAGACCGGCCCTCGGGCCCGCGCCGTGACGACCGTGGCGGTGGCTTCCGCCGTGACGACAACCGCGGTGGCGGCGACCGTCCCCCGTTCCGTCGCGACGACCGCCGTGACGACCGCCGTGACGACAACCGTGGCGGCGGCGACCGTCCCCCCTTCCGTCGCGACGACCGCCGTGACGGCGACCGCGGCGGCTACGCCCCGCGCCGTGACGACCGCGGTGGCGAACGAGGCGGCTTCCGCCGTGACGACAGCCGCGGTGGCGACGACCGTCCCCCCTTCCGCCGTGACAACGACCGTGGTGGTGACCGCCCCGCGTTCCGTCGCGACGACAACCGTGGTGGCGGCGAGCGTCCCCCGTTCCGTCGTGACGACCGTGGTGACCGCGGTGGGTTCCGCCGTGACGACAACCGCGGTGACCACCGCGGCGGCGGCGACCGTCCCCCCTTCCGGCGTGACGACCGACGTGACGACCGTCCGTCCGGTCCTCGTCGTGACGACCGTGGCGGTGGTTTCCGCCGTGACGACAACCGCGGTGGCGGCGAGCGTCCCCCGTTCCGCCGTGACGACCGCCGTGACAACGACCGTGGTGGCGACCGCCCCGCGTTCCGTCGCGACGACAACCGTGGTGGCGGTGACCGTCCCCCGTTCCGTCGTGACGACCGTGGTGACCGCGGCGGGTTCCGCCGTGACGACAACCGCGGTGACCACCGTGGCGGCGGCGACCGTCCCCCCTTCCGCCGTGACGACCGACGCGACGACAACCGCGGTGGTGGCGACCGTCCGCCCTTCCGCCGTGACGACAACCGTGGTGGCGGCGAGCGCCCCCCGTTCCGTCGTGACGACCGCCGTGACAACGACCGCGGCGGCTACGCCCCCCGCCGTGACGACCGCGGTGACCGCGGCGGCTTCGGCCGGCCCGGTGGCGACCGCCGTGACGACCGCGGCGGTGACCGCGGCGGGTTCCGCGGCGGCCGTGACGACCGTGGGCGCGGTGCGCCCCGGCGTGACGACCGCGGTGGTTACCGGGGCCGTGACGACAGGCAGGGCGGCGGCGGTGGCCGTTTCCGTGACGAGCGGGAGCGCGACCGTGAGCCGATCCGGCGCCTGCCCATCCCCGCGGACGTCACCGGCGACGAGATCGACGGCGACGTGCGCCAGGAGCTCCTCAGCCTGCCGAAGACGCTCGCCGAGGACGTCGCGAAGAACCTGGTGATGGTCGCCAGGCTCATCGACGAGGACCCCGAGGGCGCCTACGGCTACTCGAAGGTGGCCCTGCGGCTGGCCTCCCGTGTCGCCGCCGTGCGCGAGGCGGCGGGCTTCGCCGCCTACGCGAGCCAGAAGTACGGCGAGGCCCTCGCCGAGTTCCGGGCCGCGCGGCGGATGACCGGCGGTGTGGACCTGTGGCCCGTCATGGCCGACTGCGAGCGCGGTCTCGGCCGTCCCGAGCGTGCGCTCGACATGGCCGGCGCGCCCGAGGTGCACAAGCTCGACAAGGCGGGACAGGTCGAGATGCGGCTCGTCGCGGCCGGTGCCCGGCGGGACATGGACCAGATCGACGCGGCCATCGTCACCCTCCAGAGCCCCGAGCTGGCCTCCAACTCCGTCCAGCCGTGGACCGCGCGGCTGCGGTACGCGTACGCCGACGCGCTGCTCGCCGCCGGCCGTGAGGACGAGGCGCGCGAGTGGTTCGCCAAGGCCGTCGAGTCCGACCGGGACGGCAGCACCGACGCCTCCGACCGCCTTGCCGAGCTGGACGGCGTGGACTTCGTCGACGCCCTCGGTGACGACGAGGACGAGACCGAGGGCACCGGCGCCGTGACGGTCGTCGTTCCCGACGCGGACAGCGACGACGACGATGACGACGACTCGGTCGTTCTCGAAGAGGACGACGACGAGGACGAGTACTACGACGAGGACGACCTGGAGTACGAAGAGGTCGACGACGATGACGACGACGCGGGCCACCGCGGCGCCGCCGCAAGCGACGGCGACAGGGACGGCAAGGACGTCCGCAAGGACTGACAGCGTCCGGCACCCGGTGGGGTGAAGCACGAGGGGCGGGGCCCCGTACGGAGACGTACGGGGCCCCGCCCCTTTTCGCATGTCCGGAAGCCGGGCGCTCAGGACTCCAGCAGCCGCAGCACCAGGCCCGACGCCGGCTTCGGGCCGAACGACGTCGACTTGCGGGGCATCGTCACCCCCTGGCGAGCCAGGTCCCGTACGACCTCCTCGTGCACGGGGTGCAGCAGCACCGCCGTTCCGCCGTCGCGCTCCGCCTTCTCCACCGTCGCCGCGGTGTCGTGGATGTACGCGATCCGGTCGGGGGAGTCCGCGGGGACGTGCCAGACGTGGTCGAGGAGGGTCGTGTGCAGGACCGTGGCGTCGAGGGCGCGCCAGGCCGCCGGGCGGTCCGCCGGCACCGTACGGGCCAGCAGGTCCGGGTCGGGGCGGTCGACCAGGTGGAACGTGCCGTCGCCCGCGAGCAGGAACGCGTTGCCGTCCTGCGTGGCCTTCGCGAGCGCCTCCAGGGCGTCCGGCAGGTCCGCGTCGACGCGGCGCACCCGGAACAGGCCGTGCAGCGCGGCGAGCGCGTCCGGGAGCGGCAGGCCGGGCAGCAGGCGGTGGATGGCGCGCACCCGCAGCGGATAGCGCGCGGTGTCGACGAGGAGGACCAGGCCGTAGTCCCACGGACCGGGAGAGGAATGCTCGGCGCGCAGCCGCCGGTAGGTGGCCCAGCGGTGGTGCCCGTCCGCGATCAGGGCCTGCCGTCGGGCGAGGTCGGAGCGGACGGCGGCGACCTCGGCGGGGTCGGTCATGGACCACAGGCGGTGGTGGTGGCCGTCCTCGGTGGTCGTCGCGAGCAGCGGCGGGCCCGCGGCCGTGCGTTCGACGAGGGCGCCGGTGGCGTCGGCAGGGCCGTCGTCGCCGCGGTAGGTCAGCAGCAGGGGTTCCAGGTTGGCGTGGGTGGCGCGCATCAGGGCAGCGCGGTCCGCGACGACGTGCGGCATGACGTCCTCGTGGGGGAGCACCACGCCGTCCGCCGGGTCGGGGAGCCGCAGGGTGCCGATGATCCCGCGCTGCACGAGGCCGTCGCCGTCGCCCTGTTCGTACACGTAGAGGCCCGGGTCGGGGTCGGTGCGCAGGATGCCCTCGGCACGCCAGTGGCGCAGGGTGCGGGCGGCCCGGTCGTTGCGCTCGTCGGGGGTCGCGGCCTGCGGCAGGATCAGGCGGACGATGTTGTGCGGGTCCGCCGACTGGAGGTGGTGCACGCCGTCGGGGCGTACGACGACGTCGTACGGGGGAGAGGTCACGGCCGCCAGGCTGCCGACCCGGTCGGGGTCGTAGCGCAGGCCACGGAACGGGGTGATGTCCAGGCCCGGGGGCGCCGTCGTTTCCGAGTGGCCCGCAGTACTCATCCCCGCATCGTACGTGGGCATCCGGCATGGGAGATGATCGGGGAAAGTCAGCGGACGAGGAGCGATGCGGAATGAGCCAGAGCGTCAGGACGAGGCCCGACGGCAGTGGGCGGCCCCTGAGCGAGGCGTACGACACGGCGCTGCTCGACCTGGACGGGGTGGTGTACGCGGGCGGTGACGCCATCGCGCACGCGGTCGACTCGCTGGGCACGGCCCGGGACGGGGGCATGCGGCTCGCGTACGTCACGAACAACGCGCTGCGCACCCCCGACGCGGTGGCCGGACACCTGACCGAACTGGGCGTGCCCGCCGAGGCGTCCGACGTGATCACCTCCGCGCAGGCGGTCTCCCGGCTCATCTCCGAGCAGGTGGCGCCGGGTTCGCGGGTCCTGGTCGTCGGGGGCGAGGGGCTGCGGGTGGCGCTGCGCGAGCGCGGTCTCGTGCCGGTCGACTCGGCGCAGGACGACCCGGCGGCCGTCGTCCAGGGCTACGGCGGTCCGGACCTGCAGTGGAGCCGTTTCGCGGAGGCCTGCTACGCGATCACGGCCGGTGCCCCCTGGTTCGCCTCGAACACGGACCGGACGATCCCCGGGGCCCGCGGCATCGCCCCCGGCAACGGGGCGGCCGTGGAGGTCGTACGGCTCGTCGTCGGCGGGGAGCCGCAGGTGGCGGGCAAGCCGCAGCCGCCGATGCACAAGGAGACGATCGTGCGGACCGGCGCGAAGCGCCCGCTGGTCGTCGGGGACCGGCTGGACACGGACATCGAGGGGGCGACCGGGGGCGGCGTCGACTCGCTGCTCGTGCTGACCGGTGTCACCGACGGGCCCCAACTGCTCGCGGCGCGGCCCGAGCACCGGCCGACCTACGTGGCCGCCGATCTGCGCGGACTGCTCACGGGACAGCCCGAGGTGGAGGACGCCGACGGCGGCTTCCGGTGCGGCGGCTGGACGGCGACGGCGGGCGGCGAACGGCTCGAACTGACCGGCTCCGGCGACGCGTTGGACGGTCTGCGGGCGCTGTGCGCGGCGGCCTGGACGGCGGCCGGGGACGGCACGTGCGAGCTCGACGGTGGCAAGGCGCTGGCCAGGCTCGGTCTCTGAGGGACCGAAGGCTGCCGGGGTGCCGGTGCGGCGGGCGGGTGTCGACCCGCCCGCGCCGACGGGCGGATCGGGCGTACCGGTCGCCGGGGAGGGCCCCAACCAAGGTTAGGTTAACCTAACCCGGTGCTGGTCGACACTCCTTCCCCAGGGCGCGTGCGGACCGCGCCCCCGCCGCCGCCCCGCCGGGCGATACGCGCCGCCGGTCTCCCGGCGTCCGCCGTGCTCCTGGCCCTCGTCGCCGCGGCGAGCGTCGCCGTCGGCGCGAAGGCGCTCTCCGCGGGCCAGGTCTGGCACGGGCTGTTCCAGAACTCGGGCACCTACGGCGACGTCGTCGTCGACGAGCGCCTCTCGCGCACCCTCCTCGGGCTGCTCGCGGGCGCCGCGCTCGGCCTGTCCGGCGCGGTGCTCCAGGCGCTCACCCGCAACCCGCTGGCCGACCCCGGTCTGCTCGGCATCAACGCCGGGGCGTCGGCCGCCGTGGTCACGGCCATCACCTTCTTCGGGGTCACCTCGCTGACCGGGTACGTGTGGTTCGCGTTCCTCGGCTCGGCGGTCGTCGGGGCGCTGGTCTGGTTCCTCGGCGGGAGCAGGGGCGCCACCCCGGTCCGGCTGGCGCTGGCCGGCACCGCGATCAGCGCGGCGCTCTACGGCTACCTCCAGGCCGTGATGATCACGGACGGCGCGGCGCTCGGCCGCATGCGCTTCTGGACCGTGGGGTCGCTCTCCTCCGCGAGCTGGCCCACGGTCAGGCAGGTACTGCCGTTCCTCGCCGCCGGTGTGCTCCTCACGCTGCTGCTCGCCCGCCCGCTGAACGCGGTCGCGATGGGCGACGACACCGCCCGCGCCCTCGGCGCCCACCTGAACCGCACCCGCGCCCTGTCGATGCTCGCCGCGACCGTGCTGTGCGGCGCGGCGACCGCGGCCTGCGGACCGATCGTGTTCGTCGGCCTTATGGTCCCGCACGTCGTGCGCTCGTTCACCGGGCCCGACCTGCGCTGGATCCTGCCGTACGCGGCGCTGCTCTCGCCGGTGCTGTTGCTCGGCGCGGACGTCGTCGGCCGGGTCGTGGCACGCCCCGCCGAACTCCAGGTCGGCGTCGTCACGGCGGTCGTCGGCGGCCCCGTCTTCGTCCTGCTCGTACGACGGCGCAGGACGGCCCGGCTGTGAGGACCGACCGGACCGTGAAGACCGAGCCCCCGCGCCGCGGCACCGTGCGGGTCCCCGTGACCGCCTCCCGGGCCACCACCCGGGTCCTGCGCACCCCCGGCGGACTCTCCGTGCGGTTCGACGCGCGGGCGTTCACCGTGGTCGTCGTCCTGCTGCTCGCGGCCGCCGTGGCGGGCGTCGTGCTGATCGGCACCGGCGACTTCCCCGTCCCGGCCGCCGACGTGCTGCGCACGCTGGCCGGTCACGGCACCGCCGGGCAGGAGTTCATCGTCGGCCAACTGCGGCTGCCGCGCGTCTTGGTGGGCCTGCTCGTCGGGGCGTCCCTGGGTCTCGGCGGCGCGCTGTTCCAGTCGGTGTCCCGCAACCCGCTCGGCAGTCCCGACGTTCTCGGCCTCGGCCAGGGCGCGACGGCCGGCGCCCTCGTCGTGATCGTCCTGTTCTCCGGCAGCGCCGCCCAGGTCACCCTCGGCGCGCTCGTCGGCGGCCTGGTGACCGGCGCCTCCATCTACCTGCTGGCCTGGAAGCGGGGCGTGCACGGCTATCGGCTGGTCCTGGTCGGCATCGGCGTCTCCGCGACCGTCACCGCGGTCAACGGCTACCTGATCACCAAGGCCGACTTCGTCGACGCGACCCGCGCGATCGTGTGGATGACCGGTTCCCTCGACGGCCGTGACTGGGACCAGGTCGGGCCGCTGTCCGCCCTGTGCGCGGTGCTCGTACCGCTGGTGCTGGTCAACGCGCGCGCCCTGCGGATGACGGAGATGGGCGACGACGCGGCCGCCGCGCTCGGGGTGCCCGTCGAACGCGTACGGCTGCTGCTCACCGGCGCGGCGGTGCTGCTGACCGCCGCCGCCACGGCCGCCGCCGGGCCCGTCGGGTTCGTCGCGCTGACCGCGCCGCAGCTCGCCCGGCGGCTGACCCGGTCGCCGGGACCCAACCTGGTGGCGTCGATGTGCATGGGCGCCACCCTGCTGGTCACCGCCGACTGGGCCGCGCAGCGGGTCTTCGGCGCCGACCGGCTTCCCGTGGGCGTGGTCACCGGGATCCTCGGCGGGGCGTACCTGCTGTGGCTCCTGGTCGCGGAACGCCGGGCGGGCCGGACATGAGGCCGGGCCCGGCCGCGAGGGGCCGCACGCCGGACGGACCGGCACGCCCCGGGATTCCGCAGAGCCCGTTGATTCCGATGAAGTCGAGAAGTGCGAGGAGCACCGTGAACCGCCTGTCCGCCGAAGAGGTCACCCTCGCCTACGACCAGCGCGTCATCGCCGAAGGGCTGTCGGTCGAGATACCCGACAACTCCTTCACGGTGATCGTCGGCCCGAACGCCTGCGGCAAGTCCACGCTGCTGCGGGCGCTGTCGAGGATGCTGAAGCCCGACGCGGGCCGGGTGCTGCTCGACGGTCAGGTCATCCAGTCGATGCCGGCCAAGAAGGTCGCCCGCACCCTCGGCCTGCTGCCCCAGTCGTCGATCGCGCCGGACGGGATCACCGTCGGCGACCTCGTCGGACGCGGCCGCTACCCGCACCAGGGGCTGCTGCGGCAGTGGTCCACCGAGGACGAGCGGGTCGTGCGGGAGGCCATGGCGCAGACCGGCGTCGGCGACCTCGCCGAGCGGTACGTCGACGAACTCTCCGGCGGCCAGCGCCAGCGCGTGTGGATCGCCATGGCCCTCGCCCAGCAGACCCCGCTGCTGCTGCTCGATGAGCCGACCACCTACCTCGACATCCAGCACCAGATCGACGTCCTGGACCTCTGCGCCGAGCTGCACGAGGAGCAGGGCCGCACCCTGGTGGCGGTACTGCACGACCTGAACCACGCGGCCCGCTACGCCACGCACCTCGTCGCCCTGCGCGACGGCGCCGTGATCGCCGAGGGCGCGCCGGGCGACATCGTCACCGCGGACCTCGTGGAGCAGGTGTTCGGGCTGCGCTGCCAGGTCGTCGAGGACCCGGAGACGGGCACGCCGCTGGTGGTGCCCGCCGCGCGCAAGTCCCGCACCCGTACCCGTACGAGGGAGGTCGCTGCGGAGGCGTGACGGGGCCCGGGGGCCCTCCGGCCCTCTCCCGCGGCTACAGCAGTCTGCGCAGCCGCAGCAGGTCGCGCAGGCCCGCTTCGAGCCGTACCCGGCCGGAGGCCCAGGCCTTCGCGAAGTTCAGCCGCCCGGCGACCATCGCCACCAGGTCGTCACCGGTCATGGACAGCCGGATCTGGGCCTTCTCGCGCGGCCGGCCCTCGACCGTGTCCGTCACCGTGATCCGCCCGCCGCTCAGCCGGCCGAGGAAGGTGACGTCGAGGTCGGTGATCCGGCAGCTCAGGGAACGGTCCAGGTCCGCCGCGTCGCGGACGTCGCCGTCCGCGCCGGCCAGATTGTCCGAGAGTCGCGTGAGTGCGGCGCGGCACTCCTCCAAGGTCGCCATCGCGACCGACGGTACCGCAGCGTCTCGGGGTAGCGTCGGGGCATGAGCGACGCACAGGCCCCGGCCGGGTTCCCGGCCCCGGCGGCGACCGCGGGCCCGGCGGGCGGCGGGCAGGGACCGTTCCGGCCCGCACCGGGCCGCACGGCCGGACGGGAACCCGAACCCGATCCCGTGCCCGAACCGGACGACGCGCACGAACCGCCGGACCCGCAGAACGCCGCCCCCGGCGCGGAGAGCGACCCGGCCGCCCCCGCCCCGCTGGCCGTCGGGCGCACCCCCACCGGCAACGCCGACGTCGACGCCGCGCTGCGCCGCCTGGCCGACGCCGACCACCTCACCACCGACGGGCACGTCGAGGTGTACGAGGATGTACACCGGGGCCTGCGCGACGCGCTCACCGCGCTCGACGCCAGGCCGGGCCCGCCGTCCCCCGGCGGCCACCCGGCCCCCGGGCCCCGCTGACCACCGCGGTTCCCGCCGCGGACCGCCGTACGACCGCAGGAGCTGAACCGAACGTGGCAGGAGCCGTACGCCGCCGTCTCGACGCGGAGCTGGTCCGCCGGAAGCTCGCGCGCTCGCGCGAGCACGCCGGGCAGCTCATCGCCGCCGGGCGGGTCACCGTCGGCAGGACCGTGGCGACCAAGTCCGCCACGCAGGTGGAGACCGCGGCGCCCATCGTGGTCGCGACGGACGACGACGACCCCGACTACGTCTCGCGCGGCGGCCACAAGCTGGCCGGGGCGTTCGCGGCCTTCGTGCCGCAGGGCCTGACCGTCCGGGGCCGCCGGGCGCTCGACGCGGGCGCGTCCACCGGAGGCTTCACCGACGTCCTGCTGCGCGCCGGCGCCGCGCACGTCGTCGCCGTCGACGTGGGCTACGGGCAGCTCGCCTGGTCGCTGCAGAGCGATGAACGCGTCACCGTCAAGGACCGTACCAACGTACGTGAGTTGACGCTCGAAGCGATCGACGGGGAGCCCGTGGACCTGATCGTGGGGGACCTGTCCTTCATCCCGCTCGGACTCGTGCTGCCCGCCCTCGCGCGGTGCGCGCGGCCCGACGCGGACCTGGTGATGATGGTCAAGCCGCAGTTCGAGGTGGGCCGGGAACGGCTCGGCAGCGGCGGCGTGGTGCGCAGCCCCGAACTGCGCGCCGAGGCGGTGCGCGGTGTCGCGGGCCGCGCGGCGCAGCTCGGGCTCGGCGTACGGGGCGTCACCGCGAGCCCGCTGCCCGGACCCTCGGGAAATGTCGAGTACTTTCTGTGGCTGCGGGCCGGCGCACCCGAACTCGACCCGGCCGACGTTGACCGTGCAGTGGCGGAGGGGCCGCGTTGACACAGAACCCAGCTCGTACTGTTTTCCTGCTCGCCCACACCGGGCGGCCGGCGGCCATCCGCAGCGCCGAACTCGTGGTCAAGGGGCTGCAACGGGCCGGCCTCGGCGTCCGCGTCCTGGAGGCCGAGGCGGCCGACCTGCCGCTGCCCGACAGCGTGCAGCTGGTCAAGGAGGCGACACCGCAGTGCCTCGACGACTGCGAGCTGCTCATCGTGCTCGGCGGCGACGGCACGCTGCTGCGCGGCGCCGAGTTCGCCCGCGCGTCCGGCGTGCCGATGCTCGGCGTGAACCTGGGCCGGGTCGGCTTCCTCGCCGAGGCCGAGCGCGACGACCTCGACAAGGTCGTGGACCGGGTCGTCACCCGCTCCTACGAGGTCGAGGAGCGGATGACGGTCGACGTCGTCGTCCACCAGAACGGCACCGTCGTGCACACCGACTGGGCGCTCAACGAGGCCGCCGTGCAGAAGGTGTCGGCGGAGAAGCTCCTCGAAGTGGTGCTGGAGATCGACGGGCGCCCGGTGACCGGTTTCGGCTGCGACGGCATCGTGTGCGCGACCCCGACCGGTTCCACCGCGTACGCCTTCTCGGCCGGCGGTCCCGTGGTGTGGCCGGAGGTCGAGGCCCTGCTGATGGTTCCGATCAGTGCGCACGCCCTGTTCGCCAAGCCGCTGGTGACCTCGCCCGACTCGGTGCTCGCCGTGGAGGTGTTGCCGCACATCCCGCCCGGCGTCCTGTGGTGCGACGGGCGCCGCACGGTGGAGCTCCCGCCCGGCGCCCGCGTCGAGGTGCGCCGGGGCGCGGTGCCGGTCCGGCTGGCGCGGCTGCACCACGCGTCGTTCACGGACCGGCTGGTGGCCAAGTTCGCCCTGCCGGTGGCGGGCTGGCGGGGCGCGCCGAACTGAGGGCCGCGCGCCGCCCGCCGGAGCCCTGGCGGATTCCCGCCCGCGGGACCGGGCATACCGGGCGTTTTGGCGCCCCCGTGCGCCCGGCGCCGGGTGCGGGGCGGCCGTCCCGGGGGCCCGGCCGTCCCCCGGAAGAGGACGGTCGCGCTCCGGCCGTACGCCGCCGACCTGCGCGTTCGCCCTTCGCGGGTGGGGCGGCGTCGCGGTGGACCGGGAAAACCTCGTATGGTCGGGGACGTGTTGGAGGAGATGCGGATACGGTCGCTCGGCGTCATCGACGACGCGGTCGTCGAGCTGTCGCCCGGCTTCACGGCGGTCACGGGTGAGACGGGCGCGGGCAAGACCATGGTCGTCACGAGCCTCGGGCTGCTCCTGGGCGGCCGCGCGGACCCCGCGCTGGTCCGCATCGGCGCCCGGAACGCGGTCGTCGAGGGGCGGATCACCGTGCGCGAGGGCGGCACGGCCGTCGTACGGGCCGAGGAGGCCGGCGCGGAGCTGGACGACGGGGCGCTGCTGATCAGCCGTACCGTTTCCGCCGAGGGCCGCTCCCGGGCGCACCTGGGCGGACGCTCGGTCCCGGTGGGCCTGCTCGCCGAACTGGCCGACGAACTCGTCGCCGTGCACGGGCAGACGGACCAGCAGGGGCTGCTCAAGCTGTCCAGGCAGCGGCAGGCGCTGGACCGGTACGCCGGGGACACGGTCGCCGGGCCGCTCGCGAAGTACGCGGAGGCGTACCGGAGACTGCGGGCCGTCGTCGCGGAGCTGGCGGAGATCACCACCCGTGCGCGCGAGCGGGCCCAGGAGGCCGACATGCTGCGCTACGGCCTCGACGAGATCGCCGCCGTGGAACCGCGCGCCGGGGAGGATGTCGAGCTGGCGGCCGAGGCCGAACGGCTGGGCCACGCCGAGGCGTTGGCGTCCGCCGCGACCGTCGCCCACGCGGCGCTCGCCGGCAACCCCGAGGACCCCGAGGGCATCGACGCCACGACCCTCGTCGCCGGGGCCCAACGGGCCCTGGACGCGGTGCGTTCGCACGACCCCGCGCTCAACGCCCTCGCCGACCGGATCGGCGAGGTCGGCATCCTGCTCGGCGACGCGGCGGGCGAACTCGCCGGATACGCCGACGACCTGGACGCCGACCCGCTGCGCCTGGCCGCCGTCGAGGAGCGCCGCGCGGCGCTCACCGCGCTCACCCGCAAGTACGGCCAGGACGTCGGCGAAGTGCTCGACTGGGCCGAGCGGGGCGCCGCCCGCCTCGCCGAACTCGACGGCGACGACGAGCACATCGACGACCTGACCGCCGAACGCGACGGTCTGCGTGCCGAACTCGGCGGTCTGGCCCAGGCGTTGAGCGACGCCCGGACCGAGGCGGCCGACCGGTTCGCCGCCGCCGTGACCGCCGAACTCGCCTCCCTCGCCATGCCGCACGCCCGGGTGACCTTCGCCGTCCGGCAGACCGAGGACCCCGAGGGCGTCGAGGTCGGCGGCCGCACGGTCGCGTACGGCCCGTCCGGCGCCGACGAGGTCGAGCTGCTGCTCGCCCCGCACCCCGGCGCCCCCGCCCGGCCGATCGCCAAGGGCGCGTCCGGCGGTGAACTCTCGCGCGTGATGCTGGCCGTGGAGGTCGTCTTCGCGGGCACCGACCCCGTGCCGACGTACCTCTTCGACGAGGTCGACGCGGGTGTCGGCGGCAAGGCCGCCGTCGAGATCGGCCGCCGTCTGGCGCGCCTCGCGAAGAGCGCGCAGGTCGTCGTCGTGACCCACCTGCCGCAGGTGGCGGCGTTCGCCGACCGGCAACTGCTGGTGGAGAAGACCAACGACGGGACGGTCACCCGGTCCGGCGTGAAGGTCCTGGAGGGCGAGGACCGCATCCGGGAGCTGTCCCGCATGCTGGCCGGCCAGGAGGACTCGGAGACGGCCCGCGCCCACGCGGAGGAACTGCTGGCGACGGCACGGGCGGACGCGTAGCGCTCGCGCGCGGGTCCGGGGTGCCCGTGGCGGCCCCCGGGGCCCCGGGGCTTGGCCGGTGGGTCGGTGGCTCGGTGGCGTGGGGCCGCGTGGCGTCTTCGGGTGCCCTATGTCCCCGCCCCGGTGCGGGAGTTGGGGGCTTGGTGGCGGGTCGGCGACGCATGGGCGTTCGGGTTCTGTGGGCGCCGGGGGCGTTCTGGGCCGACGAATGGTGAACGGCAGCCTGGTGGCTCGATGGCGTGGGTGCTGCGTGGCTGCGGCGGGCGTCTGACGGCCGTGTCCCTGTGGGGAGCCGCTGGTGGTGGCGCGGCGACGCGTGGCCGCGCGGGCTTGGGCGTTCGGGCTTCGTGGGGCTCGGCGGGCTGCGGTGCTCGGCCGACGGGATGGTTCAGCGGCTCACCGTGGCCCCGCATCCCCGCTGGATCCTGGTGCCGACGCGGAGGAGCTGTCCAAGGGTCGGCCGGGCGGCCGGCGGCCCTGGGCCGCCGGGACGGTCACCGCGGACCCCAGCACGCGCAGCCGCGCCCCGTCGGGTGCGATGCCCGGCGACCACCCGGAGGAACCGGCGGGCGGCGGTTCTAGGGTGGCCGGATGATCACCGGTTCCTCCGCCCTGCCGTCGGGCGTCTCCCGTGTCTCCTCGTTCGCCCTCACCGCGGCCCTCGCCCGTGGCGCGACCGCCGCCTTGCGCACCCTCGCGCCGGGCGGTGCCGCGCGCTGGGAGCGGGAGAACCACGCCGGGCGGACCGTCGGCCTGTACGCCGGTCCCGCGACCGCCCTCGCGGCGGCGGCCGGGGCCGCGCGGGTACGCCCCGTCGCGGGTCTGGCCGTCCTCGCGGCCGGGGCCTGCGGTGCCTGGGACGACACGGCCGGGGCCGACGACCCCCGCCGGGGCTTCCGCGCCCATCTGTCCGCCCTGCGGCACGGCGAGGTCACCACCGGGGCGGTCAAGCTCCTCGGGATCGGCGCCGCCGGGCTCGTGGCCGGGGCGCTGCTCAAGGACCGCCCGCTCGACAGGCTCCTCGCGGGCGTCGTGATCGCCGGGGCCGCCCACGCCGTCAACCTCGTCGACGTGCGCCCCGGAAGGGCCGCCGCGGCCGTACTCGCCCTCGGCGCACCGGGGTTGCTGCGCTCCGGTCCCGCCGCGTCCCTCGCGGCCGTCGCGACCGGGGCCGCCGCGGCCGTCCTGCCCGACGACGCGGGGGAGCGGGAGATGCTCGGCGACTCGGGGGCGCACGCCCTCGGCGCGACCCTGGGCCTGGCGGTGGTGGCGGGCAACGGCCGCCCGGGTCTGGTGGCCCACGCGGCGGCGGTGGTGGCGGCGGCCGTGTACGGCGACCGGGTGAGCGAACTGGCGCGTGGGAAGCGGCTGGTGGACTGATCGCGGTCCGTGCGCGCGAGCTTGCGGGGCGCCGGAGGCGGAGCGGCACGGACCGGCCGTCCCGGCGAGTCCGCCCGCCCCTGTCGGTACCCCGGGTACCGCCGCGGTGCGGTCAACTCGGCCCCGGCACCCGGCCGGTGGCAGCGCCCGCCCCGCGCCGGGGGCATGCCGGGCGGGGGGCGGGGAATCCGGCGTTCGTGCGTCGTTCGCGGGTCGACCGGTGGAGGGCGGGAGTTGTCGTGGGTCCGCTTCGAAGTGCCCTGTTCCGGGCGTCTGTTGATGACGTGCGACCGGTGCTGAGGCGGCCCTCGGGCCGGTCGGCGGAGGGGGCCGGCCCGTGGCCCGCCGACCTCGCCGTGCTCCCGTCGCACCGGGAGCGCCGGGCGGCCCGCGCCCCGTGCCGGACCGCGCGCCGGTTCGGGCGGCGCCTCGAACACCGTCACTCTTACGGGGGACCCGTACCGCTCCCGGACTCCGACCTCACGCGGCCCCGCGACCTCGGAGGTTGCCGGAACACCCGTACGGCCTGGCATCCTTGAGGCGTCAAGCCGTACGCAGCATCCATGGGAAACGCCCGGTGCGGCCCCGCACCCGATACCTTCTGTAGGTTTCCTCGTGACCGCCCCTTGCCTTTCCAGGAGCCCCGGCCCCGTGACCCCCGTGAGCAGCCACGCACCGCACGGCCAGACGCCGCTGCGCACGGTCCAGGTGCTCGGCGGCGGCAACGCCGGCAGCAGCGCCCACGTGCGCTCGCTGGCCGCCGGGCTCGTCGCGCGGGGTGTCCGGGTCACCGTGTGCGCGCCGCCGGAGGCGGACCAGGCCTACGACTTCACCGCCACCGGCGCGGAACACGTGCCCGTTCCCCGCAGCAGCGACCCCGGCGCGGTGGCCGCGCTGCGCGCCGCCTGCGCCGGGGCGGACCTGGTGCACGCGCACGGGCTGCACGCCTCCTTCCGGACCGCGCTCGCGCTCAGCGGCCGGTCCACCCCGCTCGTCGTCACCTGGCACAACCACGCCCGTGCCGAGGGCGCGCGGGCCCATCTGCTGCGGCTGCTCGAGCGGCGTGCGGTGAAGGCCGCGTCCGTCGTGCTCGGCACCACGTCCGACCTCGTGGACCGCGCCCGCGGCCGGGGCGCCCGCGACGCCCGGCTGTCCGCCGTCGCGCTGCCGGCCCGGCGCGACACCGACCGGGACGAACGGCTGCGGCTGCGCCCGAAGTTCCGTGCCGAACTCGGCGTCACCGAGCGCCCGTTGCTCGTCGCGGTGGGATCCCTCGACCGCTTCCGCGGCTACGGCATGCTGCTCGACGCCTCGCGTTCCTGGCGGCGGCTGGAGACCGTGCCGCTGCTGGTGATCGCGGGAGAGGGGCCGCTGCGGGGCGAGTTCCAGCGGCGGATCGAGGACGAGGGGCTGCCCGTTCGGCTGGTGGGGCGGCGCGACGACGTCGGCGACCTCCTCGTCGCCGCCGACCTGGCGCTGCTGCCGGGCGGACCGGAGTCCCGCTCCCCGCTGGCGCAGGAGGCACTGCACGCGGGGGTGCCGCTGGTCGCGGTCGGCGCGGGCGCGGTTCCCGAACTCGTGGGCGACGCGGCCGAACTGGTGCCGCACGAGGACGCGGACGCGTTCGGGGACGCCGTCGTACGGCTGCTCGGCGACCCGGAGCGCCGCCGGCTCCTCGGCGAGCGCGGGGTGCGGCAGGCGGCCACCTGGCCGACCGAGGACGACACCGTCGCGCAAGTGCTCAGCATCTACGACGAGTTGACCGAACCGCGCCTGCTGGTCTGATCCGCCGAGTCGCCACCCGCGCTACGGCAGGTGCCGACGGGCGCGCAGCGCCAGGCTCAACGCCAGTACCGTCTGCGGGTCGTCGAGGTCGGTGCCCAGCAACTCCCCTATGCGGGCGAGGCGGTTGTACAACGTCTGCCGGTTCAGGTGCAGTTCGCGGGCCGTCTCGGCCTTGCGGCCCGCGTGCGCCAGATAGGTCTCCAGCGTCGGCAGCAGCGGCGGGCGCGACCGGTCGTCGTGCTCGCGCAGCGGGCCGATGGCCCGGTCCACGAACGCGGCGAGGTCGGGGTGGTCGCGCAGCCGCCACAGCAGCAGGTCGATGTCGAGGCGCCGGGCGTCGTACCAGGGCTGCCCGGTCAGGCCCTGTGCGGCGCCCGCGGCCTCGGCGGCGTGCCGCAGCCCCGCCGACGCGGCGGTCCAGCCGCCGGCCGCGCCGACCACCACGACCGGCGGCCTGTTGCCCGGCAGCAGCATCCCGGCGCGTTCCACGCCCGCCCGCAGCGCCGCCGCGACCCGGTCGGCGACCTGGGCGCGCTCGGCTTCCGAGCGGAGCCCGAGCAGCAGCGGAACCCGGCCCTCCACGGGCCGCACGCCCAGCAGCACGGGCGCGCCCAGCAGCGCCAGCTCCTCCGAGACGGCGCGGGCGAGCACCGCCCAGCCGCTGCCGCCGCCGGGCGACGACAGCGCGTCGTCCACGCGCATCACCACCGGCAGCAGAGCGCTGTTGCCGGGCTTGAAGCCGAGGACGCGGGCCTGGGCGGGCGCGTCCTCGGGGGCGACGCGTCCCTCGGCGAGGTCGGTGAGGAAGTCGCCCCGGCCGCGCGCCGCCAGCTCCTCGTCCTGGCGGGCCTGCATCAGGACCACGGCGAGGATGCCCGCGGCCCGCTCCGCGGCCATCCGGTGCACGGGCGCGAGGGGGCCGCGCACCGGGAGCAGGGCGAGCCGGGCCCGTACCGAGCTGCTGCCGGGGCCGCCGCCCGGCACGTCCACCAGGACCGTTCCGGCAGGCGGGCGGCCGTCCTTGTGCTGGCCGCGCAGCCCCTCCCACACCTGGAGCGGGTCGGCGCCCTCGGGCCCGGCGCCCGCCGCGTACAGGAGCTGGCCCTCGGGTGTCTCCAGGAACACCGGGTTGTCGCTGAAGTCCGCCAGGATCGCCAGCACCTGCGGGACCCCGCCCCCGCCGAGCAGTGCCTGGGTGCACCGGCGGTGCACCTCCTCGGCCCGCTGGAGCAGCGCGTAGTGCCCGTTGACGATCTCGGTGTGGATCTCCTCCGTCACGGCCACGAACGGCACCTCGCGGTGCAGCTGCATCAGCGGCAGCCCCGCGTTGCGCGCGGCCTCGACCAGGGCGTCGGGCAGCCGCGCGAAGCGCGGGCCCAGCTCGACGACGAGGGCGGCGATGCCCCGCTCGGCGAGGGTGCGGACGAACGCCCGCTGCTCGGCGGGGCGGGTGCCGAGCCCGTACCCGGTGGTCAGCAGCAGCTCGCCGCCCTTGAGCAGCGAGGCGATGTTGGGCACCTCGCCCGCGTGCACCCAGCGCACCGTCCGCTGGAGCCGGTCGCCGCCGGCCAGGACCTCCGGCAGCCCGCTGCGCAGTCCGGGCAGTTCGAGGGCGCGCTGCACCGTGATGCCGGCGCCCTGGGCGCCCCGGGAGCCGAATCCGCCCGCTGTACCGCTGTCCATGCGGCGGACGCTACCCGGACACCGGCCGCGACGGCACCTTCGCCCGGCCAATACCGGACCAACGGTGTGCGGCCCTCCTTTGGCGACGTGTACCGCTAATTCGTGTCTTGGTGAAACAGATCCGGGCGAACCACTCGACCCGGACCCCCGCCGGACCTACTGTCGATGCGCAGGACGCGGGGCGGCGGACGGCGAGCCGCACGGCTCCGCCACGAGTCAGGGGGACTCCGCATGCCGCATCCCAGGAACGCGTACGCGCCCGGCGACCACCCGCCCGACCTGGTGGGCCAGGTCGACCGGCGGATCCGCAGCCGCCTCGACGGCCGGCACCTGCCGGACCCGGCCGAACTGTTCCAGCCGCTCGTGGCCGCCCTGCGGGCCGCCGTGGCGGGACCTCCTCCCGCCCACCCGAACGCGCTCGCCGACGACCAGGAGGTGTTCCAGCAGGCCGTCCGGTACTTCCTGGCCAACGAACTGGCGAGGACCCAGGACGTCTTCGTGCTCCACTCCAAGCTGCCCGGCTGCGCCCTGGCCGCCGTCGACCCGCACGACCCGCTCTACGGCACCCGCGGCATGGCCCAGATCGCGCCCGTCGTGTACGGGCCGGTCGACGCGCTGCTCGGGCCGCTGGTCGACGCCTGGTACACCGCGCCGCTGGTGCTGCGCCCGGAGGACGCGGTCGTCGCGCTGTTCAAGCGGTTCGACACGCTGGCCGCCTTCACCGCGCAGGGCAACCAGGACGCGCTGGGCCTGGCCTACCTGGCGGACCACCCCCAGTCGCCCGCCTTCCGGCCGGTGCTGACCCAGCAGGCAGGGGAGGCGCTCGCCGACGCCCTGCGGAAACTGGACGCGGTCGGCACCGCGCTGGAGGGGGCCGCGAAGGTGCCGTTGCAGCCCGGGGTCAGGGCCCGGTGGTCGACGGAACCGCTGGTCGACACCGCCGAGTCCGACCTCGACACCGAGAAGTCCAGCCTCGTGGTCGAGAAGGCCGTGCCGGAGACCGTACGGAGCATCAGGACGGCCCTGCACGCCGTCAGCAACCTCTGCGGTCCCGCGGTCCACCAGTACCTTCCGCTGCCCCGCTTCACCGTCCACAAGGCCCTCGGCAGGGACAGCAACATCCGCGCCTACAACGACGCCGGCGACGTCACGATCACCATCGGCCAGCACGACCGGCCGGACGTGGTGGCGCACGAGGTCGGACACGTCGTCGAGAACGTCCTGCCCGTGGGGTGCTGGCTCGACATCGTGCGGCTGCTGCACGCCCGGCACGCGGCGGCGGGCGGCGGCACCCTGCTGGCCCTGTACCCGAAGGACCCCGACCCCGAGGTCGCCGCCGAGTGCGCCTACCGGGCCGTGATGCCCGCGTATCCCGCCCGCTCCAGCACCACCGGCAGCTACGCGGCGAAGACCTACGGCGGCTTCTGCCCGACCGAGGTGCTGTCCACCACGCTGCAACTGCTCGTCTCCCCGCAGGGCGCCAAGACGCTCCTGACGTCGGACCCCCAGGTGCTGGCGGTCGTCCTGCGCTGGCTGCTCGGGGAGCAGGCCCTGCGGAACGTCGTCAGCGGGCAGCTGCTGGCGATGGCCGTCCCGACCGCCCTCCCGTAGGGGCCGGCGCACGGCGACGCCCCGGCCGGTTCCGGGGAACCCGCCGGGGCGTCGCCGGGGCCGTACGGAGGGTCAGCCCCCGTACGCCCCCGAGGCGGTCAGCCGCAGGGCCGTGTCGATCAGCGGGACGTGGCTGAACGCCTGCGGGAAGTTGCCCACCTGGCGCTGGTTGACCGCGTCCCACTCCTCGGCGAGCAGGCCCAGGTCGTTGCGGAGCGAGAGCAGCTTCTCGAACAGGCGGCGGGCCTCGTCGACCCGGCCGATCATCGCGAGGTCGTCCGCCATCCAGAACGAGCAGGCCAGGAACGCGCCCTCGTCGCCGGGGAGCCCGTCGACGCCCTCGGCCTCGCCGTCGGTCGGATAGCGCAGGATGAACCCGTCCGGCGTCGACAGCTCGCGCTGGATCGCCTCGATGGTGCCGATGACGCGCTTGTCGTCGGGCGGCAGGAATCCCATCTGGGGGATCAGCAGCAGCGAGGCGTCCAGCTCCTTGGAGCCGTACGACTGCGTGAAGGTGTTGCGTTCCTTGTCGTAGCCGTGCTCGCAGACGTCCCGGTGGATGTCGTCGCGCAGGTCGCGCCAGCGCTCCAGCGGGCCGTCCGCGTCCCCGGACTCGATGAGCTTGATGGTGCGGTCGACCGCGACCCACGCCATCACCTTCGAGTGCACGAAGTGGCGGCGCGGACCGCGCACCTCCCAGATGCCCTCGTCCGGCTCGTCCCAGTGGTCCTCCAGGTAGCGGATCAGCTTGAGCTGGAGAAGGGAGGCGTAGTCGTTGCGGGCCAGGCCCGTCATGTGCGCCAGGTGCAGCGCCTCGGTGACCTCGCCGTACACGTCGAGCTGGAGCTGGTGTGCGGCGCCGTTGCCGACCCGTACCGGCGCGGAGTTCTCGTAGCCGGGCAGCCAGTCCAGCTCGGCCTCGCCGAGCTCGCGCTCACCGGCGATGCCGTACATGATCTGGAGGTTCTCCGGGTCGCCGGCCACGGCCCGCAGCAGCCACTCGCGCCAGGCGCGGGCCTCCTCGCGGTAGCCGGTGCGCAGCAGCGAGGAGAGGGTGATCGCCGCGTCCCGCAGCCAGGTGTAGCGGTAGTCCCAGTTGCGGACGCCGCCGATCTCCTCGGGCAGGGACGTGGTCGGCGCGGCGACGATGCCACCGGTCGGCGCGTACGTCAGCGCCTTCAGGGTGATCAGCGAGCGGACCACGGCCTCGCGGTAGGGGCCGTGGTACGTACAGTGCCCGACCCACTCCCGCCAGAACTCCTCGGTCAGCTCCAGGGACTGCTCCGGCTCCGGCAGCGCGGGCGGCTCGCGGTGCGAGGCCTGCCACGACACGGTGAACGCGATGCGGTCACCGGGGCCGACCGTGAAGTCCGCGTACGTGGTGAGCGCCTTGCCGTAGGTGTCCGCGGACGTGTCGAACCACACGGAGTCCGGGCCGGCGACGCCGACCGTGCGCCCGTCGCGCCGGTGCACCCACGGCACGATCCGGCCGTACGAGAAGCGCATCCGCAGCGCGGAGCGCATGGGCACCCGGCCCGAGACGCCCTCCACGATCCGGATGAGCTGCGGGGCGCCGTCGCGCGGCGGCATGAAGTCGGTCACACGGACCGTGCCGCGCGGGGTGTCCCACTCCGACTCCAGGATCAGCGAGTCGCCCCGGTAGCGGCGCCGGGCCGCGGTGGGCGGCTCGGTGTCCGCCGCGTGCGCCGGGCCGATGCGCCAGAAACCGTGTTCCTCGGTGCCCAGCAGGCCGGCGAAGATGGCATGCGAGTCGAAGCGGGGCAGGCACAGCCAGTCGACTGTGCCGTCCCGGCAGACCAGTGCTGCGGTCTGCATGTCTCCGATGAGTGCGTAGTCTTCGATGCGCCCGGCCACGTGCAACTCCAGTCGAACGGCCACGTCGCCCCCGCGGGGGCTGTCGCTAGTGCGGTCAAGGGATTTCGTGCGATGCGTCGTCGTTGTGTCTTGCAGTGTTTGCGTGCGTCGCTTTGGGTTCTGCTGAGTGTCGCTTGAGTGGTGCAGCAAAACAGCCGCTGGGCTGTGACGCAAAACGACGGTCTCGGGACAACGGGCTGGCGGGCCATTGATGTTCCGGCGGGCACGGGCGGGGGTGGTGCCGTGATTTCCGTCGGGCTCGGCAGCGAGTGTCCGAGCAGGATACGACGCACGTAGATGATCTGTGTGCCGCTCCGGGCAACGCGCATCCGCCGAACGGGTGAGGTTGTCGTGAGGGGCAGGTGATCGGTGCGTGCCGGTGTCGACGCGTGCGCGGAGCGTGGCCGGGAGCCGCCGCCCGCCAGCGCTGATACCCTGGTAGCCCGTGGACCGGTGGGCCCGAAACCCCCGAACCGCAGCGACGGCGCCACCGGAGTTCTCCGGTCCGGCAGCCGCAACGCACCCCAGAACCGCGACCACGGGAGCCCCCTCTTGGCCATGCCGCCCGCTGCTTTCCGAAACAGCAACGCCACGACGACCAAGCACATCTTCGTCACCGGGGGTGTCGCCTCCTCCCTCGGCAAGGGGCTCACCGCCTCCAGCCTGGGCATGCTGCTCAAGGCACGGGGCCTGCGCGTGGTCATGCAGAAGCTCGACCCGTACCTGAACGTCGACCCCGGCACGATGAACCCCTTCCAGCACGGTGAGGTCTTCGTCACCAACGACGGCGCCGAGACCGACCTGGACATCGGCCACTACGAGCGCTTCCTCGACCGCGACCTCGACGGCTCGGCCAACGTCACCACCGGCCAGGTCTACTCGACGGTGATCGCCAAGGAGCGCCGCGGCGAGTACCTGGGCGACACCGTCCAGGTCATCCCGCACATCACCAACGAGATCAAGCACCGCATCCGGCGCATGGCGTCGGACGAGGTCGACGTGGTGATCACCGAGGTCGGCGGCACGGTCGGCGACATCGAGTCGCTGCCGTTCCTGGAGACCGTCCGCCAGGTCCGCCACGAGGTCGGCCGCGACAACGTCTTCGTCGTGCACATCTCGCTGCTGCCCTACATCGGCCCCTCCGGCGAGCTGAAGACCAAGCCGACCCAGCACTCGGTGGCCGCCCTGCGCAGCATCGGTGTCCAGCCGGACGCGATCGTGCTGCGCTGCGACCGCGAGGTGCCGACCGCGATCAAGCGCAAGATCTCGCTGATGTGCGACGTCGACGAGGCCGCCGTGGTGGCCTGCCCCGACGCCCGCTCCATCTACGACATCCCGAAGGTCGTGCACTCCGAGGGCCTCGACGCGTACGTCGTGCGCAAGCTCGACCTGCCGTTCCGCGACGTCGACTGGACGACGTGGGACGACCTGCTCGACCGCGTGCACAACCCCGACCACGAGATCACCCTCGCCCTGGTCGGCAAGTACATCGACCTGCCCGACGCCTACCTCTCGGTCACCGAGGCGCTGCGCGCGGGCGGCTTCGCCAACAAGGCCCGCGTCAAGATCAAGTGGGTCACGTCGGACGACTGCCGCACCCCCGCGGGTGCCGCCAAGCAGCTCGCCGACGTCGACGGGATCTGCATCCCGGGCGGCTTCGGCGACCGCGGTGTGGCCGGCAAGGTCGGCGCGATCCAGTACGCCCGCGAGAACCGCGTGCCCCTGCTCGGCCTGTGCCTGGGCCTGCAGTGCATCGTGGTCGAGGCGGCGCGCAACCTCGCGGGTGTCGCGGACGCCAACTCCACCGAGTTCGACGCGGCCACCGCGCACCCGGTGATCTCCACGATGGCCGAGCAGCTCGACATCGTCGCCGGCGAGGGCGACATGGGCGGCACCATGAGGCTGGGCATGTACCCGGCGAAGCTGTCCGAGGGCTCCGTCGTGCGCGAGGTGTACGACGGCAAGGAGTACGTCGAGGAGCGCCACCGCCACCGCTACGAGGTGAACAACGCCTACCGCGCGGAGCTGGAGAAGAAGGCCGGCCTGGTCTTCTCCGGCACCTCCCCGGACGGCAAGCTCGTCGAGTACGTCGAGTACCCGCGCGAGGTCCACCCCTACCTGGTCGCCACGCAGGCGCACCCGGAGCTGCGCTCGCGCCCGACCCGCCCGCACCCGCTGTTCGCGGGCCTGGCCAAGGCAGCCGTGGAGCGGAAGAACGGCAAGTAGCACGACGGTTGTACGGTTGCCGGGGTGCGTGTCCGAGAGGGCACGCACCCCGTTTTCCGTGCACGTGTGGAAGGACAGGGCATGACCATCAAGGACACCCCCGAGGAGTGGGAGGTCCGCGCGACCGCCACCCCGTTCACCGGGAACAAGACCTCCGTCCGTACCGACGACGTGGTCATGCCGAACGGGTCCGTGGTCCACCGCGACTACCAGGTGCACCCCGGCTCGGTGGCCGTGCTCGCCCTCGACGACGAGGACCGGGTCCTGGTCATCCGCCAGTACCGCCACCCGGTGCGCCACAAGCTCTGGGAGATCCCGGCCGGGCTGCTCGACGTGCCCGGGGAGAACCCGCTGCACGCGGTCCAGCGGGAGCTGTACGAGGAGGCCCACGTCAAGGCCGAGGACTGGCGGGTGCTGACCGACGTCTACACCACCCCCGGCGGCTGCGACGAGGCCGTACGGATCTTCCTCGCCCGGGACCTGTCCGAGGCCGACGGCGAGCGTTTCGCGGTCGAGGACGAGGAGGCGGACATGGAGTACGCGCGCGTGCCGCTCGCCGAGCTGGTCCGCGGCGCCCTCGCCGGGGAGCTGCACAACAACTGCCTGGTGGTGGGCGCGCTCGCGCTGGCCGCCGCGCGCGCGGGCGACGGCGTGGACAGCCTGCGCCCGGCCGACGCGCCGTGGCCCGCCCGGCCCTTCACCGCGTAGGCACCCCCGTTCCCGTCCGCGCAGTCCCGGTGTGAAGATCGGCTGATCCGATCGGGGGACGTGTCCGCCGCGCTCCTCCCGGATCGTCGCAGAGCGTGAACTAGGCTCTGCAAACGCCCGTACCGGAGTCCCGGCGGGCTTGCGCGTTCGGTGGGACGGGAGTGTGGCCCGTGACGGATCAGGCGGTGGACACAGGTGGCGTGAAGCTGTCGGGCCACGATCGGAGCACCGTGGCAACGGACAGTCAGTTCCTGGGCCGGACAAGGGAGTTGAAGGAGCTGCGCGCCGACATCGAGCGCGCGGGCCTCGACACCATCTCCGGCCGCAAGGCGCCCCGCGCACGCGTCCTGCTCGTCGCGGGCAAACACGGTTCCGGCCGCACCGCGCTCGCCGAGGAACTCGTCCGGCAGGTCGCGGAACGTTACGAGGACGGCGTGCTGCGGGCCCGGCTCGGCGAGCCCGACGGCACGCCCGTCCCCGTCTCCCGCGCGGCCCGCGACCTGCTGGCCGCCCTCGGCGCGCCGCCCCCCGCGGGCGCCGCCGAGGACGACCTGACCGAGGCCCTGCGCACCGCCCTGGCCGGCCGCCGCGTCCTGCTGCTGCTCGACGACGCCGCCGACGCCGAGCAGGTCGACGCGCTGCTGCCGGACAGCCCCGACAGCCTCGTCGTCGCCGTCGCCGGGGGCCCGCTCACCGGCATCGCCGACGTCCGCCCCTGCACCCTGGGCGGCCTCGACACCAAGTCCGCCGTGGAGCTGCTGAGCCGGCGCACCGGGTCCGTGCGCATCACCGTGGACCCGCGTGCCGCCGAGGGGCTCGTGGAGGAGTGCCGGGCCCAGCCCGCGGCCCTCGTGATGGCCGGCGGCTGGCTCGCCGCCCGCCCCAAGGCCGCCGTCGCCGACCTCGCCAAGCATCTGCGCGCCGCGGGCGACGAGGACGCCCCCGTGGCGCGCGTCCTCGGCCTCGTGTACGCCTCGCTGCCCTCGGCCGCCGCCCGGATGCTGCGGCTGCTGTGCCTGGCCCCGGCCGGCCTCGTGGACCCGCACACGGCCTCCGCGCTCGCCGGGTCCTCCGTCAACGGCGCGCGCACCACCCTGGACGACTTCGTCGCGCTGGGGCTGCTGCGGCCGGTGGAGTCGCCGCTGCCGCAGTACGAGGTGCCCGGCTGGCTGCACCCACTGCTCAGGGCCCTCGCGGACACCCACGACAAGCCCGCCGAGCTCCAGCTCGCCCGTGCCCGCATGCTGGAGCGCACCGTGCGGCTGCTCCAGTCGTGCCGGGCCATCACCGAGACCGACAGCCCGCAGGCCCGCGAGAAGCTGCTCGGGCTGCCCCGGGCGCTGCGCTTCCCGAACCCGCGCGCCGCCGCCGAGTGGCTCACCGTGCGGCGGCCCGCCCTGCTGGCCGCCGCCCGCCTCGCGGTCGCCGACGGCGAGCTGGACACGCTGGCCCGCCGGCTGATGTCACAGCTCGTACGGGCGCTCGTGGCGCACTTCGGCACCCAGGCCGCCGCCCCCGACCTCTACGGCCTGCACCAGCTCGTCCTGGACGTCGCGGAGCGGCGCGGACTGCACCGCGAGAAGGCCGCCGCCCTGCTGAACCTGGCCGACGTCGACGCCCGCACGGGCCGGACGGCGGACGCGCTGACCCGTTACCGGGCCGCGCTGGACGCCGGACGCGAGGCGAACGACCCGTACGCGACCGGCCGCGCGATGGAATCCGTAGGCGGCGCGTACCAGGAGCTGGGGGACCACGACCGGGCCGCCGACTGGTTCGGCCGCGCCCTCGCGCAGCGGCAGGCCCGCGACGAGCGCGAGGACGCCGCGCGGCTGTACGGACGCATCGGCACCGCCCACACCTACGCGGGCCGCTACGGCGAGGCGCAGCGCAACTGGCGTGCCGCCGTTGCCGGTTACCGCAAGACCGGTGATCTCGCCGCCCAGGCAAGGGCGTTGAGCGAACTGGCACGCGTCCAGGAGTACGCGGGACGGCCCGAGGAGTCGCTGCGCACCTGCCAGGAGGCCGCCGACCAGGCGCGCCGCGCGGACGACGTACGGCTCCAGGCGGCCCTTCAGCTGCGCCTGGCCGACACCCTCGACCACCTCGGCGACCCGGCCGCCGCGGGGCTGCACCGGCAGGCGGCCGAACGCATGCTCGGTGACGAGATCGCCCCGGCGACCGCACCCGTTCCGGCGCCCGCACCCGGGCCCGCGGCCGGGTCCGCGCCGGAATCCGCAGCCGTGCCCGCGCCGGAGGCGCCGGACGGGAGCGAGCCCGGAGCCGCGCCCGGAACCGTGCCCGAGCAGACCTCCACAACCGAGGCGCCGGAGCCCGCGGACCAGGCCGCCGGCCCGGAACAAGCCGCTAACACCTACGAAATCCGTAGTACATCCGCTGAAGATTAGAGCAATGAAAGGCTAGACAGCTCGAAGTCCTTCATTAGACTGGCTCTGCCGCCGGTTCTCCTGCGGTGTCTCCCGATGCGCTCCGATGCGTACGGGAATGACTGTGATGCCCCGGACACGCACGTCGTGCGGTTGCCGGGGCACACGAGTCCTCACAACCCTCTGAGCCAAGGACCGTGATCGCCGTGAAGGTCGGCATTCCCCGCGAGGTCAAGAACAACGAGTTCCGGGTGGCCATCACCCCCGCCGGTGTGCACGAACTGGTGCGCCACGGTCACGACGTCGTCGTCGAGCAGGGCGCCGGCGTCGGGTCCTCGATCACGGACGCCGAGTACGTCGCCGCCGGTGCGGAGATCCTCCCCACCGCCGACGAGGTGTGGGCCGTGTCCGACCTGCTGCTGAAGGTCAAGGAGCCGATCGCCGAGGAGTACCACCGCCTCCGCAAGGACCAGACCCTCTTCACCTACCTGCACCTGGCCGCCTCCAAGGAGTGCACGGACGCGCTCCTGGAGTCCCGCACCACCGCCATCGCCTACGAGACCGTCGAGCTGCCCGGCCGGGCGCTGCCGCTGCTCGCCCCGATGTCCGAGGTCGCGGGCCGCCTCGCCCCGCAGGTCGGCGCCTACCACCTGATGCGCGCGGCCGGCGGCCGCGGCGTGCTGCCCGGCGGCGTCCCCGGCGTCGCGGCCGGCCGTGCCGTCGTCATCGGCGGCGGCGTCTCCGGCTGGAACGCCGCGCAGATCGCCATCGGCATGGGCTTCCACGTGACCCTGCTCGACAAGGACATCAACAAGCTCAAGGAGGCCGACAAGATCTTCGGTACGAAGATCCAGACGGTGGTCTCCAACGCGTTCGAGCTGGAGAAGGCCTGCGTCGAGGCCGACCTCGTCATCGGCGCCGTGCTCATCCCCGGTGCCAAGGCGCCCAAGCTCGTCACCAACGAGCTCGTGTCGCGCATGAAGCCGGGAAGTGTCCTTGTCGACATCGCGATCGACCAGGGCGGCTGCTTCGAGGACTCGCGCCCGACGACCCACGCCGAGCCGACCTTCCCGGTGCACGGCTCGGTCTTCTACTGCGTGGCCAACATGCCCGGCGCGGTGCCCAATACGTCGACCTACGCGCTCACCAACGCGACGCTGCCCTACATCGTCGAACTGGCCGACCGCGGCTGGGTGGAGGCGCTGCGCCGCGACCCCGCGCTGGCCAAGGGCCTCAACACCCATGACGGCAAGGTCGTTTACCGGGAGGTCGCCGAGGCGCACGGCCGCGAGCACGTCGAGCTGGAGACGCTGCTCGCCTGACCTCCGGGCCAAGTCACCGACGCCCAAAAGGCGATACGTCAACACGTTCGTCAACACCGCGCACCCGGCCGGACCTTGCCCGACAAGGTCCGGCCGGGTGTGTGTATGGTCACTTTGCGGCACTCGGTCAACTCGCCGCGAACGTAACCCTTGAACCGATTCGCGCACCGGTGAAACCGCCTGTGCGACGGCCGTACGCCCTTGACAGCCGCATGTTTCATTGCCGACACATCGGGCCGGGTCCGGCGGATTGTGTTGCTGCGGACACCCGACACGCCATAGAGTCGCCAACCGTCGGCATGGTGCCACGCTGACCTGTCTAGAAATTTCCTGGTCACCAAGGAGGTAAGACGACTTGTGAATGAGTCGACATTTTCTCCCGGGGGTGGTCAACCAGGAACGCCTGCACGGAGCCAGGACCCCGCGGGGTTCGAGGCTGTCGGCTCTGTTGCTGTGCGCACCTTCGCAGCCCATCAGAGTCACCAGCCGGCAGGTGTGACTCGCCCAGCACACCAGAGCATGGATGGCCATCACGTGAACGCCATGGCCGGCGACGGAAGCGCCCCGCCTAGTCACTTCGCCGATTACGAGGAACTGCCCGACGGGCAGTTCTACGACCCGGACGCCGAGTACGAGCCCGATCCCGAGTACGCGGCGACCCTCGCACCCGACGCGGCCCGGCAGCGCCGCGAGCGGATCGGCCCCACGGGCCGGCCGCTCCCGTACTTCCCGATCCCGGGACCGCTGACGGACCACGGTCCCGCGACGATCATCGCGATGTGCAACCAGAAGGGCGGCGTCGGCAAGACGACGTCGACCATCAACCTGGGTGCCGCCCTCGCCGAGTACGGACGACGGGTACTCCTCGTCGACTTCGACCCGCAGGGCGCCCTGTCCGTGGGTCTCGGGGTCAACCCGATGGAGCTCGACCTCACCGTCTACAACCTGCTCATGGAGCGGGGCATGGCGGCCGACGAGGTCCTGCTGAAGACGGCGGTCCCCAACATGGACCTGCTGCCCAGCAACATCGACCTGTCCGCGGCCGAGGTCCAGCTCGTCTCGGAGGTCGCCCGCGAGTCGACGCTCCAGCGGGCGCTCAAGCCCCTGCTGCCCGACTACGACTACATCGTCATCGACTGCCAGCCCTCGCTCGGCCTGCTCACGGTGAACGCCCTGACGGCCGCGCACAAGGTGATCGTGCCGCTGGAGTGCGAGTTCTTCGCGCTGCGCGGTGTCGCGCTGCTCACCGAGACCATCGAGAAGGTCCAGGAGCGGCTCAACCCGGACCTGGAGCTCGACGGCATCCTCGCCACGATGTACGACTCCCGCACGGTGCACAGCCGTGAGGTGCTCGCGCGGGTGGTCGAGGCGTTCGACGATCACGTCTACCACACGGTCATCGGCCGTACGGTCCGCTTCCCGGAGACCACGGTCGCCGGTGAGCCCATCACCACCTACGCCTCCAACTCCGTCGGGGCGGCCGCCTATCGCCAGCTCGCCAGGGAGGTGCTCGCCCGGTGTCACGCCGAGTGAGTCTGCCGGGGGCCGACGAACTGTTCCGCACGACCGGGGGGATGGCACTTCAGTCGTCCACCGCCAGGCGCCCGGCCAACGGCGAGGCCCGGGTGCCGGCCCCCGCGGGGGAGAGCGACGCGACCGCCACGGAGGACGCGCCGCACTCGGTACCCGCGCAGGGGGGTGACGGCGAGGGGGCGGAGCACGTCGCGGCCGACCCCGAGCCGGCCGATCCCGGGGCGCCCCGCAGCCGGAGCGCCGAGGCCGAGAAGATCGCGGGCGCGGCCCGCTCCGACCCGGCCCGGAGACAGCAGCAGGAAGGTTCTGCCGCCCCGGCGCCACGCCGGCGGGGCCGCAGCGCCCCCCGGCGGCCCAGCGGCCGGGAACGGCACGACGAGAAGATCACGGTCTACGTCTCCGCCGAGGAGCTGATGGACCTGGAGCACGCCCGTCTCGTCCTGCGCGGCGAGCACGGGCTGGCCGTGGACCGGGGCCGGATCGTCCGCGAGGCGGTCGCCGTGGTCCTGGCCGACCTGGAATCCCGGGGAGACGCGAGCATCCTGGTACGCAGGCTCCGCGGACGGTAGGCGATAGCCTGCGACGGTCATGACCTCGAACGACGTCCCCACCCCCCACCCTGCCCCCGGCCCGGCCGGCCGCAGGCGCGCGCTCGGCAGGGGACCGCGTGCGGGGGCGGCGGGGCCGCCGGAGGCCACCGCTCCCGTCGCACCCGTCCCTCCGGGCGATCACCCGGCGCCGGACCCGGTCGAGCCGGTCGCCCCGGCCTCCGCGGTCGAGCCGCCGCCCGCCGACGAACCCGCACCGCCCGCGGGCGATCCCGCGGCGCCCCCCGACGAACCGGAGGCATCCGCCGCCGAGGCCGTGGCGCCCGCCGAGGCCGTACCGGCCGGTGACGAGGTCGTACGAGCCGGTGACGAGGCCGTATCCGCCGGTGACGAGTCCGCGCCCGGTGCGGACGACGACGGTGTCTTCAAGGTCCGGCTCGTGAACTTCGAGGGCCCCTTCGACCTGCTCCTCCAGCTCATCTCCAAGCACAAGCTCGACGTCACCGAGGTCGCGCTGTCCCGGGTCACCGACGAGTTCATGGCGTACATCAGGGCCATGGGTCCGGACTGGGACCTGGACCGGACGACCGAGTTCCTGGTGGTCGCGGCCACGCTGCTCGACCTCAAGGCGGCCAGGCTGCTGCCCGCCGCCCAGATCGAGGACGAGGCCGACCTCGCCCTCCTGGAGGCCCGCGACCTGCTCTTCGCGCGGCTGCTCCAGTACCGCGCGTACAAGCGCATCGCCGACATCCTCCAGGACCGCCTGGAGACCGAGAGCCGCCGCTACCCCCGAACCGTCGGGCTGGAGGCGCACCACGCCGAGCTGCTGCCCGAGGTGGTCATCAGCATCGGCGCGGAGGGGTTCGCACGGCTCGCGGTCAAGGCGATGCAGCCCCGGCCGAAACCGCAGGTGTACGTCGACCACATCCACGCGCCGCTGGTCAGCGTGCAGGAACAGGCCGGGTTCGTGGTGGCCCGGCTGCGGGAGCTGGGCGAGGCCAGCTTCCAGGCACTCGTGGCGGACACCGAGGACACCCTCACCGTGGTCGCCCGGTTCCTCGCCCTGCTGGAGCTGTACCGGGAGAAGGCCGTGGCCCTGGACCAGGAGGACGCCCTCGGCGAACTGCTGGTGCGCTGGACCGGCGGGGACGACGACGTGACCCCGGCGGTGACGGACGAGTTCGACCGGCCGCCCGAGCCGCCGGAACCGGGGCGGCAGGGCGGGAAGGCGGACAGGGAACCGGAGAAACGGGAGAACACGTGAGCGACGAGACGACGACACCGGGCGCGGACGCCGGGCCCGCCGGTTCGCGCGACGTCTCCGCCCTCGACCTGGGGCCCGCGCTGGAGGCCGTCCTGATGGTCGTGGACGAGCCCGCGACCGAGGAGCACCTCGCGAAGATCCTCCAGCGGCCCCGCCGCCAGGTCGCGGACGCGCTGCGCGCGCTGGCCGACGAGTACACCGTCCAGGGCAGGGGTTTCGAGCTGCGGCTCGTGGCCGGCGGCTGGCGCTTCTACAGCCGGCCCGAGTACGCGGCGGCCGTCGAGGGCTTCGTCCTGGACGGCCAGCAGGCCCGGCTGACGCAGGCCGCGCTGGAGACCCTGGCGGTCGTCGCGTACCGGCAGCCGGTCAGCCGATCCCGGGTCTCCGCGGTGCGCGGCGTGAACTGCGACGGCGTGATGCGGACCCTGCTTCAGCGGGGTCTGGTCGAGGAGGCGGGCGCGGAACCCGAAACAGGTGCGATCCTGTACAGGACGACGAACTACTTTCTGGAGCGGATGGGCCTGCGCGGTCTGGACGAGCTCCCGGAACTCGCGCCCTTCCTCCCCGAGGCGGAGGCGATCGAGGCCGAGACCCAGGAAGCGGTGCCGTCGTTCGATCCGGACGCGCCTGACGATGCGGCCGGCACCCCGGTCCACCCGGGTACCAACGACGCAGACGACCAGACGGAACTTTGATGCGAAGCAGCGGCAGCGACAACGGCAAGAGCGGCGGCGGGCGCGGCAACCAGCGCGGCGCCGGCAACAGCAAGGACCAGCAGGGGCAGGGCCGCCCCCGCCGGCCCCGCCCCGAGGAGCGCCGCTACGACGTGGGCCCCGGCGCCACTCAGGAGGGTCCCAAGTCCGGGCGCGGCGCCTCGGCGCGCGGCGGCGCGAAGGGCGGCCCCAGGCAGTCCCAGCAGAACGCGCGCGGCCGGTCGGTGCCCTCGACCTCGCGCGAGTACGACGTGCGCGCCGAGGAGCGCAACCGGGAGCGGTACGCGGGCAAGAAGGACGTCAAGCTGCCCAAGACCTTCCCGGGCGCCGAGCAGGAGGGCGAGCGGCTCCAGAAGGTGCTCGCGCGGGCCGGCTACGGCTCCCGGCGTGCCTGCGAGGAGCTGATCGAGCAGGCGCGCGTCGAGATCAACGGCGAGATCGTGCTGGAGCAGGGCCGCCGTGTCGACCCCGAGCACGACGAGGTCAAGGTCGACGGGCTGACCGTCGCCACGCAGACGTACCAGTTCTTCTCGCTGAACAAGCCCGCCGGTGTGGTCTCCACCATGGAGGACCCCGAGGGGCGCCAGTGCCTGGGCCACTACGTCACCAACCGTGAGACGCGTCTCTTCCACGTGGGGCGGCTCGACACCGAGACCGAGGGTGTCATCCTGCTCACCAACCACGGCGAGCTGGCGCACCGGCTGACGCACCCCAAGTACGGCGTGAAGAAGACCTACCTCGCGCACATCGTGGGCCCGATCCCGCGCGACCTGGGCAAGCGCCTCAAGGACGGCATCCAGCTGGAGGACGGGTACGCGCGTGCGGACCACTTCCGGGTCGTCGAGCAGACCGGCAAGAACTACCTGGTCGAGGTGACCCTGCACGAGGGCCGCAAGCACATCGTGCGCCGCATGCTCGCGGAGGCCGGGTTCCCGGTCGACAAGCTCGTGCGCACCTCGTTCGGACCGATCACGCTGGGCGACCAGAAGTCCGGCTGGCTGCGCCGGCTGTCGAACACCGAGGTCGGGATGCTCATGAACGAGGTCGACCTGTAGCCGTCCGGCGCGTGTCTCGCGCCTCCTCGCGCTTCCACGCGTACGCGTGCGGGCCGGTCCGGGATCTCCCGGGCCGGCCCGCACGCGCATTCCGGGGTGCCCGCCCCGCCGGTGAGGGTCCCCGCGGGCCCTGGAGGGCCGCTGGAGCCGCGCCGATCCCCGCGGCCGGTTCCGGGGCGGCCGGGAGGCGGAACGGGTTCGTGCGGGACGCGGGGGCCCCGGGGGTTGTGCGGAACACGGGACCCTCTTTATAGTCGATCTGACTATTAAGGGGATCGGGGGTGCGGCATGGACGCACGCGCGGGGGGCGGCACGGCGCCCGAGGGCTACGACAAGCACGCCTTCGAACCCTTCGCCGTCACCGTCGACCTCGCCGTCCTCACCCTGCGCGCGGGCGTGCTGCACGCCCTGCTCGTCGAGCGGGCGCAGGAGCCCTACGCCGGCCACTGGGCGCTGCCCGGCGGTTTCGTGCTGCCCGACGAGTCCGCCGAGACGGCGGCCCGGCGCGAACTGGCCGAGGAAACAGGCCTGTCGGACGTCTCCGGGCTGCACCTCGAACAGTTCCGCACCTACAGCGAACCGGACCGCGACCCCCGGATGCGGGTCGTCTCCGTCGCGTTCGCCGCGCTGCTGCCCGACGCCCCCGAGCCGCACGGCGGCGGCGACGCCGCACAGGCGCGCTGGCTGCCGTACCGGGCCGCCGGGCCGCTCGCCTTCGACCACGACCGGATCCTCGCGGACGCCCACGCACACGTCGGCGCCGGGCTCGAACGCACCAGCCTGGCAACGGCGTTCTGCCCGCCGGAATTCACCCTCGGCGAGCTTCAGCAGGTCTACGAGACGGTGTGGGGCACCGCGCTCGACCGCCCCAACTTCCGCCGCAAGGTGCTCGCCGTGCCCGGTTTCGTGACACCGGCCGCCGGCGCGGCCCGGCTCACCGGCGGCCGGGGCAAGCCCGCCGCGCTCTACCGCGCCGGGCCCGCCGCCGCCCTGCATCCGCCGCTGCTCCGGCCGGTCGCGTCCCCGCCCGGCCCCCCACCTCGGGAAGGACACTCCGCGTGACCGCCAACTCCGCCCGCACCGAAGCCGGTTCGTCCACCAGGCGCGCCGCCACCGGGGCGCTCGTCGGGCTCGCGCTCGGCGACGCCCTCGGGTTCCCCACCGAGTTCAACGACGTGCCCGCGATCCTCGCCAAGTGCGGGCCCTGGCGCGAGATGGAGCTGCCCCGGCCCGCGATCGTCACCGACGACACCCAGATGACACTGGCCCTCGGCCGCGGTCTGCGCACCGCGGCGGAGCGCGGCACGCTCGGCCCCCTTCGCATGCAGCGGCCGGTGCGCGAGGAGTTCGTCGACTGGTACCAGTCGCCCGAGAACAACCGCGCCCCGGGCCGCACCTGCATGGTCGCCTGCAACCTGCTGAAGACCGAGGGGCGGGCGTGGCAGGACGCCAGCCAGGTCGGCTCCAAGGGCTGCGGCGCCAACATGCGGGTCGCGCCGGTCGGCCTCGTCCCCGGGCTCACCGACGAACAGCGGTCCGGCGCCGCCCAGTTGCAGTCCGCGCTCACGCACGGGCACCCCACGGCGCTCGCCGCCTCCGACCTCACCGCCCACGCCGTACGCCTGCTCGCGCAGGGTGCGCGACCGGCCTCCCTCGTCGGCCTGTTGCGTTCCTACGCCCTGGAGCACCGCACCCAGTACCCCCACCGGTGGCTCGGCGACCTGTGGACGCGCTCGCAGGATCCGCACCCCGAGCACTTCGCCGCCCGGGGCTGGGACGAATGCCTCGCGGTCCTCGACCGCGTCGAGGCCGCCCTGCGCGCCCCGGACCCGGAGGCCGACCCGTGCCTGGCGGCGGGGGAGGGCTGGACAGCCGAAGAGGCCCTGGCGACAAGCCTGTTGTGCTTCCTGATGTTCGTCGACGAACCCGTCCTGGCGCTCCGCCGCGCCGCCTGCACCTCGGGCGACTCCGACTCGATCGCCTGCCTCACCGGCGCTTTCGCGGGCGCGCACCTGGGTGCCGACGTCTGGCCGGCCGCATGGGCCGACCGCATCGAGTACCGCTCCGAGCTGCTCGCCCTCGGCGCGCTCTGGGACAGGTGAGCCACGACCGGCCCGCCCGGCCCGGGGCGCGTCCGGCACCCTCGCGGCTACGCCGCCCCCAGCGCCGACGCGCGCCGCGTGCGGACCAGGAAGTCCTCCACCCGGCGCAGGTCCGGCTCCTCGGGCAGCGGGCTGGTCGCGAGGGCCTCGTCCGCCCGCGCCGCCAGCCGGGCCATCCACGACTCGACCTCCGGCCACGGCACCTCGCCCCGCTTCACCTCCAGCAGCCGCTGGCGCAGGTCACCGACGTCGACGGTCAGCGTGCCCGTGCGCAGCAGGTCGCCCGCGCTCGCCAGCAGCCGCAGCAGGTGCATCGCGTGCTTCCAGCGGGGCGCCCCGTGGGTGCGGACGTCCGCGTCCAGCTTGCGGCGCTGTCCGGTCGCGTACCGCGTGAACGACGTGTGGGCCCGCCGGGACAGGAACGCCCCGCGCAGCGCGAGGAGTTCGCGGCCCGTCGCGTCCGCGTGCTCGACCAGGGGCGAGTGCAGGCACTCCAGGACGTTGGGGTTGGCGCGCAGCGCCAGCTCGCAGAACCGCTCCAGCTCCCAGCCGAACCGCTCCTCGCCCGGCCCCTCGACGTGCGTCGGCGGCTTCTCGAAGCGCCAGAACAGGGCGGTGGGTGCCAGGAACACCCCGCGCCGGTCGGTGTCGCTGTCCGCGGTGGCCAGCCCGAAGGCGCGCGAGCCCGTCACACAGGAGTAGACCGTGTGGTCGCGGACGAGATCCTCGGGGCGCATGGCGGGAGCGTAAGGGGAGCAGCCGGTCCGGGCGTAGCGGGTTTCGCCGTCCCCGGTGCCCGGGGCCGGTGCCGTCTCAGCGGACGGGCGCCGCACGCCGGACCCGGAGCGCCGAACTAGGCTGGTCGTACGAGAGCCGGCCGGCGCACGTCGGCGCGGGGCCGGCAGCACATCAGCGCGAGGAGCAGAGCCGTGGCGGTACGAGCGGTCCGGGGGGCCGTCCAACTGGAACGCGACGACCCCGGTCACATGGAGGAGCGGGTGGGCGCCCTGCTCACCGAGATCCTCGACCGCAACGGCCTCGCCGCGGACGACCTCATCAGCATCTGCTTCACGGCCACCCCCGACCTGCACAGCGACTTCCCGGCCGCCGCCGCCCGCAAGCTCGGCATCGTCGACGTACCGCTGATCTGTGCCCAGGAACTCCGGGTCGAGGGTGCGATGGCACGGGTCGTGCGGATCCTCGCCCACATCGAGTCCGACCTGGCACGGGCGGACGTCGCGCACGTCTACCTCGGCGCCGCCGCCGCCCTGCGCAAGGACATCGCCCAGTGAGAACCGCACTCGTCATCGGCACCGGCCTGATCGGCACCTCCGCCGCCCTCGCGCTCGCCGCGCGCGGTGTCGAGGTCCACCTCGCCGACCACGACCCCGAGCAGGCCCGCACGGCGGCCGCCCTCGGCGCCGGCACCGACACGCCCCCCGACGGTCCCGTCGACCTCGCGCTGGTGGCCGCGCCGCCCGCGCACGTCGCCGCGGTCCTCGCCGACGCCATGCGGCGCGGCCTCGCGCGCGGCTACCTCGACGTCGCCAGCGTGAAGGGCGGCCCGCGCCGCGAGCTGGAGTCGCTGGGCCTGGACCTGACCCGCTACCTGGGCACGCACCCCATGTCGGGCCGCGAGAAGTCCGGGCCGCTGGCCGCCACCGCCGACCTCTTCGAGGGCCGGCCCTGGGTGCTCACCCCGGCCCGGGACACCGACACGGAGGTCCTGAACCTCGCGCTGGAACTGGTGTCCTTCTGCCGTGCCGTCCCGGTCGTCATGGAGGCCGACGCCCACGACCGCGCGGTCGCCCTCGTCTCCCACATGCCGCACCTCGTGTCGAACATGGTCGCCGCCCGGCTCCAGAACGCCGAGGAGAGCGCCGTACGGCTGTGCGGGCAGGGCATCCGCGACGTCACCCGCATCGCCGCCTCCGAGCCCGGCATGTGGATCGACATCCTGTCCGCGAACCCGGGACCGGTCGCCGACCTCCTCGCCGACGTCTCCACCGACCTCGACGAGACGGTACGGGCGCTGCGCGCCCTCCAGTCGTCCGACGACGACAAGCGCCGCGAGGGCGCGGCCGGCATCGAGGACATCCTGCGCCGCGGCAACGCCGGCCAGGTCCGCGTCCCCGGCAAGCACGGCAGCGCCCCGCGCGCGTACGAGGTCGTCGCGGTGCTCATCGACGACCAGCCCGGCCAGCTCGCCCGCATCTTCGCCGACGCGGGCATGGCCGGCGTCAACGTCGAGGACGTCCGCATCGAGCACGCCACCGGGCAGCAGGCCGGCCTGGTGCAGCTCATGGTCGAGCCGAAGGCGGTCCCCGTGCTGACGGCCTCGCTGCGGGAGCGGGGCTGGGCCCTGCGCCAGTGACGGCGCCGGGCCACCGCCCCGCGGCCGGGCGGCCGGGGGAGAGGGCCCGTCGGAGGGGACGCGCGGAGCCAGTAACCTGGTGCGGGACGCCTTCGCGTCCCGCACCCACTCACACCCTTCACCAGGAAGGTGCTCCTCCGTGGAAAACGGCGCCGCCCCGACCGTCCCGGCAGTGATCGTCGCCATCGACGGCCCCTCCGGCACGGGCAAGTCGAGCACGTCGAAGGCCGTGGCCGCACAGCTCGGCCTGAGCTACCTGGACACCGGCGCCCAGTACCGGGCGATCACCTGGTGGATGGTGAACAACGGCATCGACGTGAGCGATCCCGCCGCGATCGCCTCCGCCGCGGGCAAGGCCGACATCGTCTCCGGCACCGACCCCGCCGACCCGACGATCACCGTCGACGGCGTCGACGTGTCCGGCCCGATCCGCACCGCCGAGGTCACCTCCAAGGTCAGCGCGGTCAGCGCGGTGCCGGACGTGCGCGCCCGGATCACCGAGCTGCAGCGCTCGCTGGCCGCCTCCGCCGAGCGGGGCATAGTCGTCGAGGGCCGCGACATCGGCACCACGGTGCTGCCCGACGCCGACCTGAAGGTCTTCCTCACCGCGTCCCCGGAGGCCCGCGCCGCCCGCCGCAGCGGCGAGCTGAAGGGCGCCGACGTCAACGCCACCCGCACCGCCCTGCTCCAGCGCGACGCCGCCGACTCCACCCGCAAGACCTCGCCGCTCGCCAAGGCGGACGACGCGGTCGAGGTGGACACCTCGGACCTCACGCTCCAGCAGGTCGTCGAGTGCGTCGTCACCCTCGTCGAGGAGAAGCGGGCCGCGAAGTGACCGAAGCCCCCTCCGTCCGGGGCGCCGAGGTCGGGCGCCGTATCGGCGTCGGCCTCATGTACGGCCTGTGGAAGCCGCGCGTGCTCGGCGCCTGGCGGGTCCCCGCGACCGGCCCGGTGATCCTCGCCGTGAACCACTCCCACAACATCGACGGGCCCATGGTCATGGGCGTCGCGCCCCGGCCGACGCACTTCCTGATCAAGAAGGAGGCGTTCGTCGGCCCGCTCGACCCGTTCCTGCACGGCATCGGGCAGATCGAGGTCGACCGCGCCGGCGCCGACCGCACCGCGATCACCCGGGCCCTGGGCGTCCTCCGCGACGGCGGCGTCCTCGGCATCTTCCCCGAGGGCACCCGCGGCGACGGCGACTTCGCCGCGCTGCGCGCCGGCCTCGCGTACTTCGCCGTCCGCGGCGGTGCCCCCGTGGTGCCGGTCGCGGTCATGGGAAGTTCCGAGCACCGCGGACGGTTGATAAAGGGTCTGCCCCCGCTGCGCTCGCGCGTGGACGTCGTCTTCGGCGACCCCTTCGACGCGGGCGACGGCAGCGGGCGGCGCACCCGGCGCGCGCTGGACGAGGCGACCGAGCGCATCCGCAAGCAGCTCACCGCCCACCTGGACAACGCCAGGCGCCTGACCGGGCGCTAGGCGACACTGAGTAGTGGATCTCCCCGACGGGGCGCTCCACCGATCACCACGATGAACAACGAGGTACGGACTTCATGAACGACCAGATCCAGCCCGACGGCCCGGCCGGGTCCGAGCACGAGCACGGGGCGCTCGGCGACGCCGAGTACACGGCGTTCATGGAGCTCGCCGCCGAGGAGGGCTTCGACGTCGAGGACGTCGAGGGCGCGATCGAGGAGGCCGGGCACGGCCCGCTGCCCGTCCTCGCCGTCGTCGGCCGCCCCAACGTCGGCAAGTCGACCCTGGTGAACCGGATCATCGGCCGCCGCGAGGCGGTCGTCGAGGACAAGCCCGGCGTCACCCGCGACCGCGTCACGTACGAGGCCGAGTGGGCGGGCCGCCGCTTCAAGGTCGTCGACACCGGCGGCTGGGAGCAGGACGTCCTCGGCATCGACGCGTCCGTCGCCGCCCAGGCCGAGTACGCGATCGAGGCCGCCGACGCGGTCGTCTTCGTCGTCGACGCCAAGGTCGGCCCCACCGACACCGACGAGGCGGTCGTCCGGCTGCTGCGCAAGGCCGCCAAGCCCGTGGTGCTGTGCGCCAACAAGGTCGACGGCCAGAGCGGCGAGGCCGACGCCTCGTACCTGTGGGCGCTCGGCCTCGGCGAGCCGCACCCCGTCTCCGCCCTGCACGGCCGCGGCACCGGCGACATGCTGGACGCCGTCCTGGAGGCGCTGCCCGAGGCCCCCGCGCAGACCTTCGGCACCGCAGTCGGCGGCCCGCGCCGGATCGCCCTCATCGGCCGTCCGAACGTCGGCAAGTCCTCGATGCTGAACAAGGTCGCGGGCGAGGAGCGCGTCGTCGTCAACGAGGAGGCGGGCACCACCCGCGACCCCGTCGATGAACTCATCGAACTGGGCGGCGTGGTCTGGAAGTTCGTCGACACGGCGGGCATCCGCAAGCGCGTCCACCTCCAGCAGGGCGCCGACTACTACGCCTCGCTGCGCACCGCGGCCGCCGTCGAGAAGGCGGAGGTCGCCGTCGTCCTCGTCGACGCGTCGGAGCAGATCTCCGTGCAGGACCAGCGGATCATCACCATGGCCGTGGACGCGGGCCGCGCGCTCGTCCTCGCCTACAACAAGTGGGACACCCTCGACGAGGAGCGCCGCTACTACCTGGAGCGCGAGATCGAGACCGAGCTCGCCCAGGTCGCGTGGGCGCCCCGGGTGAACGTCTCGGCGCGCACCGGACGGCACATGGAGAAGCTGGTTCCCGCGCTGGAGACGGCGCTGGCGGGCTGGGAGACCCGGGTGCCGACCGGCCGCCTCAACGCGTTCCTCGGCGAACTCGTCGCCGCCCACCCGCACCCCGTGCGCGGCGGCAAGCAGCCGCGCATCCTGTTCGGCACCCAGGCGGGCACCAAGCCGCCGCGGTTCGTGCTGTTCGCCTCCGGCTTCATCGAGGCCGGCTACCGCCGGTTCATCGAGCGCCGCCTGCGCGAGGAGTTCGGCTTCGCCGGCACCCCGATCCACATCTCGGTGCGGGTGCGCGAGAAGCGCGGCGCGAAGAAGAAGTAGCTTTCGCGGCGGGGCGGTCGGCCCCCGCACACGAGGAGGGGCGGACCCGTCACGGGTCCGCCCCTCCTCGTACTCGCCCTCGGGGGGCGTCAGTTGCCCCGGCGCGGCCCCGGCGGCAGCGGCGCCGGGACGTGGTGCATGCCGGTGCCGTGCTGGCGTCCGCCGGCCTGCCACACGCCGGTCGACGCGGTCGTCGGGTTCTGCTGGCCGTCGAGCTGCCCGAGGGTGCCCACCCGCTGCCAGGCCGACGGCTGCCCCTGCCGCGCGCTGTGGGCGCCCGCGCTGTACGCGCTGTAGGAGCTGTACGACCCCGTGCCGTGCCCGCCGCCGTACGAGCCGGACCCGAGCGGGTGGTAGTGGCCGATGCCCTGCGGACCGGTCCCGAAGGCCGCGAAGTCCAGCTCCTCCTCACCGCTGCGGTCACCCGGCAGGGCCCTGAAGGACCGCACGTACTCCGCGTAGAGCGCGTCGTAGATCGGGGTGGCCGAGGGCACGTGCCGGGGGTCCCGCCCGGGCCGCGCGGCCGGGATCGGAGCGAGGGACTGGCGTCGGGGAACGTCGTAGCTGTGCACGTATGTCCAAACGACACCGCTGCTCCGGGGATGCGGGCCGGGACGGCGATTTCGCAGGTCACCGGGAGTGTGCGGGGGAGTGTGCCGCGGCTGTCCCGCGCCCCCGCCGGACAGCCGCGCGGCGGGTGCCCCCCGCTTTCGGGGACACCCGCCGCGCGAGGCGTACACGGGGAACGCGCCGCCGGACCGGCCGCCCGGGGGAGGCCGCCGGACCGCCGCGCCGCTCAGAGGCCGGCGAGCGGCAGGGTGGCGGCGACGAGCCGGCCGCCGGACGCGGCGCGGTTCAGCGCGTCGCGCAGCACGTCCTCGCGGGGCTGCCGGCCGATGGAGCCCACCGGGGCCGCGAACAGCAGTACCTGCTGGTGCTTGTTGGCCGCGGCGCGCCAGCTGTCGGTGACCTGGAGCGGCTGGTGCGCCTGCCACCAGGCCACCGGCGAACCGCCCTCGGCGCCCGGCTGGAGCACCGCGTGCAGCTGCCCGGCGGCCAGCAGCACGGACCAGCCGTGCAACACCGCGGGTACGGCGGCCAGTTCGGGCACGGGCGCGAAGCCCTGCTCGACCAGCAGCTGCAGGAAGTCGTCGCCCGTGCCGGTGGAGCCGGGACGCACCACGGGCGCGGTCGGCTCGACCACCAGCGCCGGGTGCAACTCCCCGTTGATCAGCACGAGTCCGCTGGTGACACCGAGCACGGCCTGCTCGGGCGCGCCGTTCTCCGGGAGGGCGGTGGTGCCGGGGGCGTCGGCGCTGATCGAGCGCACGGCGCCCTGCAACTGCTCCTCCGTCACCTGCACGACCTGCGAGGGCAGGCACCCGGCGTGGGCGAAGGCGAGGACGGCGGTCTCGTCGCCGATGAACAGCACGGTGCTGGTGCGCTCCTGCTCGGAGTCGCCCTGGGTGCGGCAGGACGTGCAGTCGTAACTGCCCGGTGCGTTGTCTCCGGCGAGCAGCCGGTCGGCTTCTTCGTCGCCGATCTCGGCGCGGACGGCATCGCTGACATCGAGCATGCGCGGCACGGGGGGCTCCCTCGGGATGGGGTGCGTCGGGAGGCCGGGTGGCTCCCGGCCCGTGAGCCCCGGAGGGGTTCCGGGGTCATGAAGTGTCAACGGAGGAGGCGCGGCGGGGGTCACGCCCGGAGCCGGACCGAATCGGACCGGTCCGGCGCGGCGGCCCCGCCCCGCGCACCGCCCCGCGTTCTTGATCAACTTGCCCGGCGGGCGGCCGAGTTGAGGGCGACCTGGGGCGGGCGGCAGCTGACGGCCACTCTCTTCCCGCCGCGCGCCCCGCACTTCCCCGCGCGGACGCTCGCCGTGCGCGAGCGCCCGCGCGTCCGGTGCGCCGACCGGGTGGGGCCTCGCCGGGGCCGGACGTGCCGCGCCGAATATGTGCGACAAGCTGCTTAGCGTGACCCGATGTACCGCACGCCGATCAAGCTCGCCCCCGCCGCGGCGCTGCTCGCCGCCCTGATCCCCGCCACGGCGCACGCGGCATCCCTGCCACGGGCCGCCGAAGCCCCTCGGTCCCAGCAGCTGTCCGGGGCCTCCGTCTGCGGTCGCGACGGCTGGCCCTGGGGCTGCATCGCCCAGTGCGAGAGCAGCGGGCGCTGGCACACGAACACCGGCAACGGCTTCTACGGAGGGCTTCAGTTCCGGCACTCCACCTGGAAGGAGTTCGGCGGGCTCGCGTACGCGCGGCGCGCGGACCTCGCCACCCGGAACGAACAGATCACGGTCGCGCGCAAGGTGCTGACCGTCCAGGGCTGGCGCGCCTGGCCCGTGTGCTCCAGGAAGTTCCACCTCAAGGGCCGCATGCACACCGTGCGCAGCGGCGACACCCTCTCCTCGCTCGCCCGCGAGTACCGCATCCGCGGCGGCTGGCGCGCCTTCTACGACGCCAACAGGAAGACGGTCGGCGCCCGTCCGGACCACCTGACCGTCGGCTCGCTCCTCACCATCCCCAAGCGCAACACCCGCGTGGACGCCTCCTGGCTGCCGGACCGGGACCCCACCCTGCCGCCCGTCGCCAAGCCGCCCGTCACCCTGAAGCCGTCGCCCGCGCAGACGCCACCGCCCGTGCAGACACCCCCGGGACGGCAGCCGTCCCCGGCGGCCGTGCCGTCGCCCCCGGCCTCGTCCACCGCCCCCACGCCGGCCCCCACCGCCGCGGCGCCGTCCGCGCAGCGGCCGTCCGTCCGGCCGTCCCCCACGGCCGCGCAGCCCGCGGCGGGGGCGCCGTTCGTCCCGGTCACCGGGCACGCGTCCGGGGCCGTGCCGCTGTCCGGGAAGCCGTCCCTGCCCGACCTGCCGACCCTCTCCGGGCGTCCGCTCACCCTGCCGCCCCTTCCCGGGACGCGGTTCCCCGTGACCGCACCCGCGGGGCCGCGCGTGCGGTGACGCGGTGGCCCCGCTCCGGCGCCGGTGACGCGGCACGGTGCGCGCGTGCGGGCGGGTGCGCGGCGCCCGTTCCGCCGCTGGCAGACTCGGGGCCATGCTGGACACCTCCGCGCGGCTGCTGCGCCTGCTCTCGCTGCTCCAGGCGCACCGGGAGTGGTCCGCCGCCGGGCTCGCCGAGCGGCTCGGCGTGAGCTGCCGCACCGTGCGCCGCGACGTGGACCGGTTGCGGGAGCTGGGCTACCCCGTCAACGCGAGCCGGGGCACCGGGGGCGGCTACCAACTGGGCGCCGGCGCCCGGTTGCCCCCGCTGCTGCTGGACGACGACGAGGCCGTCGCGGTGGCCGTCGGGCTGCGCACGGCCGCCGGCCAGGGCATCGAGGGCATCGGCGAGACCTCCGTCCGCGCGCTGGCGAAGCTGGAGCAGGTGCTGCCGGACCGGCTGCGCGGCCGGGTGGGCGCCCTCAACGCGTACACGGTGCCGATACTGCGCGGCCCGGGAGCCTCCGTCGTCGACCCCGCCGTGCTCACCGAACTCGCCCACCTGTGCCGCGACGCGGAACGGCTGCGGTTCGAGTACCGCGGGCACGACGGCTCCCCGACCCGGCGCAGCGTCGAACCGCACCGCCTGGTGTGCACCGAGCGGCGCTGGTACCTCGTCGCGTGGGACCTGGACCGCGAGGACTGGCGCACCTTCCGCGCGGACCGGATCGTGCCCCGCCCGCCGCACGGCCCCCGGTTCACCCCCCGCCCGCCACCGGCCGGCGACCTCGCCGCGTACGTCTCCCGGGGCGTCTCCACGCGCGCGTACGCGGCACGGGCGGCGGTACGGCTGCGGGTCCCGCTCGCGGAGGCGGCCGAGCGGATCACGCCCCTGGACGGAACGCTGGAGGAGGAGACGGCGAACAGTTGCGTGCTGCGCACCGGTGCGGCCAACCTCGATCTGCTGGCGGTGCACGTGCTCATGACCGGCTTCGAGTTCGAGGTGCTGGAGCCGGCCGCCCTGACGGAGGCGATGGCGGCGCTCCACGCGCGGCTGGGACGGGCGCTGCCCGGGGCGGCGGAGGCGCCGGCGGGGGTCTGACGGCGGCGGGGAGGGGCGGCGGGGTGTGTGGCCAAGTCGTGAAATTCCTGTGCGTGCGACGGCCGTCCCGGGGTACGCGGAACAGGTTGCGGTGCCGTGAAAGTAATCGAAAAATAAGCGGCCCCGCGGGCGCCCGGCGGGAAGTTTCCGGCGGCCTATTCACAGGTTCGGGACCGTCCGGGTGAATTACCGCCGGAGCCCGTGAGAAAGTCGTCGGGCAGCCGCCCGTTCGTGTGACGGGCCCGCGTCGAAACATGTCCGCGCCCTGTGACAGAAGTGTGACAAGCGGATCGGTGCGCGATGGTGACGCGGGGTGTCCGCCGCGGTTCCGCCCCGGCTTCCGCGACCGCCCGGCAGGGCCTAGCGTGGCGGTATGGCACCGATTCCGACACCCCCGGCAGAGCCCAAGGACAGCCTGGAGACCTACGTCGGTCTGGAGGCGAAGGCGGCCGAGAGCCGCGCCCGGGAACGCGGCTGGTCGACCGTCCGGTCGCTGGCCCCGGGCACCGTCGTCACCATGGAGTACCGCGTGGGCCGGCTCAACTTCGAGGTCAAGGAGGGCGTGGTGGCCCGCGCCTGGAAGGGCTGACCGGCCCCGGCCGCGGGACACCCGGGCACGACGAAGGCCCCGGAGAACGGAGCGCCCCGTGAGGGTGCGCCCCGCCTCCGGGGCCTTCGTCGCGCGGGACGCCGTACGCGCCGTACTGTCCCGCGGTCCCGGCGTCCTTCCGTCAGGGACGGGCCGCCGAGGTCGTGCCGCGCGGCAGGCGCTCCGGCTGCGGGGGCCTCCTGCTGCCCGCCGGCGTGACCGGGGTGCGTTCCGAGCGGGTGGTGTGCGGGCCCGGCGCGAGGTACGCGGGTGCCGTCGCCCGGGGGCCGTGCGCGGACGGGGCGACCGCCTCGCGGGCGGGCACCTCGTCCGACGTGGTGCCCTGCGGATGGGCCAGGACGGGCGGGCCCACCGGGGCGAGCGGTCCGGGTGCCGGCCGCCGGCGGTCGCGCAGACGGTCGCGCAGGCGGTCGCGCGCGGCGAGGATCCAGGTCTCGGCCCGTGCCACCAGCGGCTCGAACCAGGGCAGCGCCAGCAGGATCAGCAGCCCCGCGACCCAGCCCAGCACGACGTCGCTCAGCCAGTGCGTACCGAGGTAGACGGTCGTGAGTCCGACCCCGAGCGAGGTCACCGCGGAGACCGAGGACAGCCAGCGGCGCGCTCTCGGGGTGGAGGCCAGATAGGCCAGGATTCCCCAGGTCACCACGGCGTTGGCGGTGTGGCCGCTGGGAAATATATCGCCGCCGAGACCCATCTCGTTCGAGCCGATCACGGTCGCGTAGTGCGGACCGAGACGCCCCATGCCGAGCTTCGCGGCACCCACGGTGACGTTGAGCAGCAGCAGCGAGGTGGCGAGCATCAGCAGCGGGCGCAGGGTGTGCTGCCGCCAGGAGCGCCAGCCCAGCCAGGCGGCGACCATCACGGCCGTCGGACCGCGCTGGCCCAGGACGACGTAGTAGTCGAGGAACGCGTGGACCTGCGGCCACTGCTGGTACGGCCGGAAGAACATGACCTGCCAGTCGAGGCGGACCAGCCACGAGGTGGTGACCACGGCCCACACGATCGCCAGGTAGAACGCCAGGGTGCCGGCGACCAGGGCGACGCGGTGACGGCTCATCACCGGCACGCTGAGGTTGCCCGGCCGTTCCGGTTCCCGGTCGAGTCTGGCGAACACCCGGTCCAGACGGGTGAGCTTTCGTTCGGTACGCACCCAATCGACGTTACAGCGAGTGAGCTCTGTTCTCCGTCGATTCAGCGCGTTTGTGATGACGATGTGATGTGGGATTCCTCTCAGGATGTGCCCTCATTTCCATGGATTCCCGTGCGGTCACCGGCCTTGTTCCGCTAATTCACTTGATCATTTCAAGAGGCTGTTTAATGGCGCTTTTGATTTCGTTCATCGAATCGTGGGTCGGAATTCCCCGAACCCGCGGAGCACGCTCGGGCGCGCCGGATCCGCCGGACGCCCCGGAGCCGCCCCGCCGGACGCCGTGCGCGCCCGGCCCGCGCGGACGCCGCCCGGCCGTGCTGTACGCCACACGGGTAGCCCCGTGCGTGTGAGAGGTGCGCCACGTGTCCGCGGGCCGTGCTCGCGTACTGTGACGGCCACTCGCCACCGGCTGCGCGAGCCGGTGCGCACCGCCCTCACCGGCTGCGGCGAACGGGGTAGTCCCCACCCCGAGAGCCCGCCGGAGGAGAGGGACCACTGGGAGGTACGTACATGTCCGGGACGCCCACGGACGCGGCCCGCGCGCGCCGTCGGCCGGCCGGGGCCGGTGCCGACCGCTGGGTCGTCCTCGTCGTCCTGTGCGCCAGCCTGCTGCTCGTCGCGCTCGACGCGACCGTGCTGCACGTGGCGGTGCCCGCCGTCAGCGAGGACCTCCGGCCCGGCGCGGTGCAGCTGCTCTGGATCGTCGACGTCTACCCCCTCGTCTGCGCCGCCCTGCTGATCCTCTTCGGCACGCTCGGCGACCGGGTCGGCCGCCGCCGGATCCTGCTGATCGGCTACACGCTCTTCGGCGTCGCCTCCGCGGTGGCCGCCCTCGCGGGCAGCGCCGGGACGCTGATCCTGGCCCGCGCGCTGCTCGGCGCCGGCGGCGCGATGATCATGCCCGCGACGCTGTCGATACTGCGCCAGGTCTTTCCCGACCGGCGCGAACGCGCCCTCGCGATCGGTGTCTGGAGCGCGGTCGCCGCCGTGGGCGCCGCGATCGGGCCGCTGCTCGGCGGACTGCTCCTCGAACACTTCTGGTGGGGCTCGGTCTTCCTCGTCAACATCCCGCTGATGCTGGTCTGCCTGCCGGTCGGCAGGTGGCTGCTGCCGGAGTCGTTCGGCGAGCGCGCCGGTCCCTGGGACGTCGTCGGCGCGCTGATGGCCGCCGGCGGCCTGTTCGGTGTCGTCCTCGGGGTCAAGCAGCTCGGCGCCGGCGAACCCCTGGGCAGCCCGCTCACGCTCGGTCCGCCGGTGCTCGGGGCCGCGCTGCTCGTCCTGTTCGTGCGTCGCCAGCGGCGGCGTACGTACCCGCTGGTCGACCTCGGGATGTTCGCGCGGCCCGCGTTCAGCGTCTCGGTGGCCTGCATAGTGCTCGCGATGCTCGCGCTCGTCGGCCTCGAACTGATCGCCGCGCAGTACCTCCAGCTCGTCCTCGGCCTCTCCCCGCTGCGCACCGGCCTGCGGCTGCTGCCGCTGACGTTCGCGGCGATGGCCGCCGGGCTGGCGGGCGCACGGCTGCTGCGCCGGTTCGGGCCGCGCCGCACGGTCTGCGCGGGCTTCTGCCTGACGGCCGTCGCCGTGCTCACACTGACCGCGATGGGCGCCACCGACAACGTACGGGTACTGGTCCTCGGGTTCGTGCTGCTGGGTTTCGGCCTGGAGACGACGCTCTTCGGCGCGTACGAGTCGATGCTGAGCGAGGCGCCGCAGGCCCAGTCCGGCGGGGCGGCGGCGATCGGCGAGACGTCGTACCAGCTCGGGGCGGGCATCGGCATCGCCCTGCTCGGCAGCGTGATGAACGCGGCGTACGCGCCCGGCCTGGCGTCGGTGCCCGGCGTCCCCGCCTCGGCGTCGGCCGCGGCGGAACGCTCGCTCGGCGAGGCGTACGAGGTGTCGGGGCGGCTCGGCGGCCCGGCCGGCGCGGCGCTGCGCAGCGCGGCCCGCGACTCGTTCGTGCACGGACTGCACGTGACCCTGCTGGTGAGCGCGGGCCTGCTGCTGCTCGGCGCGGCGATGGCACTGCGGCTGCCGCGCGCGATGCAGTGCGGGACGGCGCCGGTCGGACTGGCCCCGCAGCGCGAGGCGTCCCGGGCGGACGCGCGGGTGTAGACCGGGGCCGGGCGCGCCCGCCGGGCGGCGCGGTGGTGGACGTACGGGGCCGGGGCGCCGTAGCGTCGGCCCCGAGCAGTAACTAGCGTCGCTAGTTTTAGCGTGCGCGCGTTCCGGCGTGCGCGGTGTTCCCAGCGTTCCAGCTTTCTCAGCGTGCCGGAGGGTGGCCATGTCAGAGTCCGCCAGTTCATCGAGCCCGAGCCCGGACCGGGGCCCGGCGGAGCGGTCCGCGGGTCCCGGTGGCCCGGGGCGGCCGTCGGGGACGCCGAAGCCGCCGCCGTTCGACCCGGGGGACCCGCTGGGCATCGACGACCTGCTGGCGCCCGAGGACCTGGCGATCCGCGACACCGTGCGCGGCTGGGCCGCCGACCGCGTACTGCCGCACGTCGCCGAGTGGTACGAGCGCGGCGAACTGCCCGTCATCCGTGAACTCGCCCGCGAACTGGGCGGGATCGGCGCGCTGGGCATGTCCCTGGAGGGCTACGGCTGCGCGGGCGCGTCCGCGGTGCAGTACGGACTGGCCTGTCTGGAGCTGGAGGCCGCCGACTCCGGGATCCGCTCCCTGGTCTCCGTGCAGGGCTCCCTCGCCATGTACGCGCTGCACCGCTTCGGCAGCGAGGAGCAGAAGCAGCGGTGGCTGCCCGACATGGCCGCGGGCGAGGTCATCGGGTGCTTCGGCCTGACGGAGCCCGACCACGGCAGCGACCCCGCCGGCATGCGCACCTTCGCCAAGCGCGACGGAGGCGACTGGGTGCTGAACGGCCGCAAGATGTGGATCACCAACGGATCGGTGGCGGGCGTCGCGGTGGTCTGGGCGCAGACCGACGAGGGCGTCCGCGGCTTCGCGGTGCCCACGGACACGGCGGGCTTCTCGGCCCCGGAGATCAAGCACAAGTGGTCGCTGCGGGCGTCCGTGACCAGCGAACTCGTCCTGGACGACGTGCGGTTGCCCGCCGACGCGGTGCTGCCGGGGGTCAACGGGCTGCGCGGCCCGCTCAGTTGCCTCTCGCACGCCCGCTACGGCATCGTCTGGGGTTCGATGGGCGCGGCCCGCGCCAGTTTCGAGGCGGCCCTCGACTACGCGAGGTCGCGGGAGCAGTTCGGGCGCCCCATCGGGGGGTTCCAGCTCACCCAGGCCAAACTCGCCGACATGGCGGTCGAGTTGCACAAGGGGATCCTGCTCGCCCATCACCTCGGGCGGCGCATGGACGCCGGCCGCCTGCGTCCCGAGCAGGTCAGCTTCGGCAAGCTCAACAACGTCCGGGAGGCCATCGAGATCTGCCGCACCGCGCGGACGATCCTCGGGGCCAACGGCATCTCGCTCGAATACCCCGTGATGCGGCACGCGACGAACCTGGAGTCGGTGCTCACCTACGAGGGCACCGTCGAGATGCACCAACTGGTGCTGGGCAAGGCGCTCACCGGGCTCGACGCCTTCCGCTGACCCGCCGCCGCGGCCCGGCGGCGGACGTCCGCACCGGGATGTTCGACGGGGCAGGGCCGGTGAGCGGCCCTGCCTCAGCTCTGGTTGAAGAAGCCGTCGGTGCGGTGCGCCGCCGGTTCGCCGTTGACGATCTCCGTGTCCGCCGGTGAGAGCAGGAAGACGCGGTTGGACACGCGGTCGATCGAACCGCGCAGGCCGAAGATCAGACCGGCCGCGAAGTCGACGATGCGCTTGGCGTCGGCGGCGTCCATGGCCGTGAGGTTCATGATCACCGGGACGCCGTCCCGGAAGAGCTCGCCGATGGCGCGGGCGTCCCGGAAGCTGTCCGGGGTGACCGTGCCGATGCGCCGGCCCTTGTCCTCCGCCACGTCCGAGGCCACCTTGACCCGCGGATCGGTGACCCAGGCCTCGCCGGGCTCGGCCCCCTCGGAGTACTCGTCGTAGTAGCGCTCGTCATCGTTGTTGTCGTCGACGAGGCCAAGCCACGCACTCGCCTTGCGTACCGATCCCATGGACGCCTCCTCTCACAGCGGTCTTTTTTCCGTTCCGCATCCCTATGGTCATCCATGATGCGGACGGCGTGCCAAGCGGACGGACGCCGCGCGGGGGGTTTGTGACGGTACTGGTGCACGACGAATCCGTCGAGAGCCCGCGTCTCCCAAGGGTCGTGCGGTGCACCGGTGCTGACTGTGAGTGAAATATGATTCTTCCCTGCGGACGGGTGACGGGGGGTGCGTACGGGTGAACCGGTCCGCCGCTACCATGCCGACGCGCACGCCGCGCAATTCACGGGGGAAGCGGGGCTGATCGACGTGTTCGGCATGGTGAGACCCTGTCAGCATCGCCTGGGAGAAGGGCTGAAGGCCCGCTGGACGGCGCATCTGTGCGGACTGTGCCTCGCGTTGCGCGCCGAACACGGACAGTTCGCGCGAGTGGTGACGAACTATGACGGACTCCTCCTCTCCGTCCTGACGGACGCTCAGACGACACCTGCCCGGAATCGGCGGCGTACAGCAGGACCGTGCCCGCTTCGCGGCATGCGAACCGCTTCCGTCGCGAACGGGGAGGGTGCGCGGCTCGCCGCGGCCGTCTCCCTGCTGCTGGCCGCCGCCAAGGTCGACGACCACGTGGCGGACGGCGACGGCCTCCCCGGCCGCCGCCCGGTCGCCCTCGCCGCCCGCCGGGTGGCCGGTGCCTGGACGCGGGCGGGCCGGCGCGGCTCGGCCGCCGTGGGGTTCGACGCGGAGGTCCTCGTCGACGCCGTGGAGCGGCAGGCGGGCGTCGAGGCGCTCGCCGGGCCCGGCACCCCGCTGGTCCGGGTCACCGAACCCACCGAGACGGCGACCGCCGCCGCCTTCGCGCACACCGCGCTGCTCGCCGGGCGTCCCGGCAACGCGGCACCGCTGGCCGAGGCGGGACGCCTGTTCGGGCGGCTGGCGCACCTGCTGGACGCCGTGGAGGACCAGCGGGCCGACGCCGCGGCGGGCGCCTGGAACCCGCTCACGGCGACCTCGACGACCCGCGCCGACGCCCGGCGGCTCGCGGACGACGCGGTGCACGGCATCCGGCTCGCCCTGCGCGACACCGACCTCTCGGCGCAGGGGGCGGGACGGCGACGCGGCCCCGACGGCGACCTCGCGCACACCCTGCTCGTCCACGAACTCCCGCGCTCCGTGGACCGCGCGTTCGGGACCGACGGCTGCGCGCACCTCCGCGGCGCGGGTCCCGACGGCGCCTTCGGGCCTCCCCCCGGCCCCCACCCGCACCGGCAGGGGGAACCGCCCCTGCCCACCGGCCCGTACGACCCCCGCGACCCGCACAGCGGCGGACGCCGTACCGGCGGGCCCGCGCCGCTGCCGCCGGGGCGCGGGTTCTGGGCCGGGTGCGCCGCGGCGGCCGGGCTGTGCTGCACGTGCCAGGTGTGCTGCGGCGAGTTCGAGGGGCCGTGGTCGGGCAGGCGGCGCGAGGGCTGGTGCTCCACCTGCGACGACTGCTCGGACTGCTGCGACTGCTGCTCGTGCGGGGAGTGCTGCGACGGGTGCGACTGCTGCGACTGCGGGTGCGACTGCGGCTGCGGTTGACGGCGCCGGGGTCTCCACGCGCGTGCGCGCGGGACCGCACGGCCTACGCGGACCGACGTATACGGGTCTCGACGCGGGTGCGCGCGACCAGGGATTCCGCCGGGAGTGTGTTTCCGCGACGTAAAACAAGAACATGATCCGGTGACCGGTGCGGTGCGGAGGTCGTTTCCCGGAGAGCAGTGGCAATCGCTGCCCCGACTCCAACACGCCACCCACTTAAGGCACTTCAGTGGACGCAGTCACACCGACACCGGCGACCGGGCGACTGCCCGGCGCCCGCGGGGCCAACCGGCGCACGGCCGGCCCCCGTTCCATCCGCACGCGGCTCCTGAGGATCCTGGTCCTCGCCCTCGCCGTCCTGCTCGCCCTGCTCGGCGTCGCCGCCGCGGACCAGGTCTCCGCCTACGGCAACGCGTCCGCCACCGCGGCCAACGCCCGTCTGGAGGTCACCCTCCAGGGCCTGATCCACGAGCTCCAGAAGGAACGCGGACTCACCACCGGGTACGTGGGCGGTGTCAAGCAGTTCAACGGCAAGCTGCCCGCGCAGCGCAAGGCCACCGACGCCGCGCGCGAGCAGCTCGACCGGGCGCTGGTGGGCCGGGGCGACTCGGCCGCCGCGTCCGTGCGCGACGTGCTCGGCCGGCTCGACGGACTCGCCGGCATCCGTGCCAAGGCCACCGGCGGACGGGGCGAGGTGCAGGAGACCTTCGACTACTTCACGAGCACCATCACCGCCCTCGACGCACTCGACCTCGGTCTCGACGACGTCCACGACGGGCAGCTCCGCGACGCCTACCAGTCGCTCCAGGTCCTCGGCGGCGCCAAGGAGTTCATGGGCGAGGAGCGTGCCATCGTCCTCGGCTCGGTGCGCGCGGGACACTTCCGCGGCGACGACTACAGCCGGTTCATGGAGATCCGCGCCGGGCGTCTGGCCGGCCTCGACGCCTTCCCCCGTTCGGCCACCCGTCCGCAGGAACAGCGGCTGAAGTCCGCCCTGTTGACGCCGGACGCCAAGCGCGCCCTGTCGTACGAGAGTTCCGCCGTACGCGGGGCCGGCCGGCTCGACTCCGACAAGATCCCGGCGATGGCCTGGTGGGACAGCATGACGTCCACCATCAACGGCCTGCGCACCGTGCAGATCTCGCTCGGCGCCGACGTGGAGAACCGTGCCGCCGCACTGGAGAGCGAGGCCCAGCGCGACCTGCTGCTGTTCCTGGTGCTCGCCCTAGGTACCGTCGCCGCCCTCGGCGCCCTCGCCCTGGACTGCGTGCGCTCCGTCTCCGCGCCGCTGGACGAACTCGCCCGCCAGGCCCGCGAGGTGGCGGGACACCGGCTGCCCCGCGCCGTCGCCTCCGTGCAGGACACGGCCTCCGGCACGGGACCCGAACCGCCCGCCCCGCTCGCCGTCTCCCCCCGGGCGGGCGCCGAGGTGCAGGAGGTCGCCGAGGCGTTCGACCGCGTGCAGCGCGCCGCCTTCGACCTCGCGACCGAGCAGGCCGTGCTGCGCCGCAACGCCACCGACTCCCTGGTGAGCCTCGGCCGCCGCAACCAGAACCTGGTGCGCCGTCAGATCAGCTTCATCAACAAGCTGGAGCACGAGGACGCCGACCCGGCGACGCTGGCCAACCTCTTCGAACTCGACCACCTGGCAACGCGCATGCGCCGCAACGCGGAGAGTCTCCTCGTCCTCGCGGGCGAGTCCAGCCCCCGGCCCTGGGCCACACCGCTGTCGGTCACGGACGTCCTGCGGGCGGCCCTGTCCGAGGTGGAGGAGTACCGCAGGGTCAGCCTGCGGCGCGTCGAACCGGTGCACCTCTCCGGGGCCGTCGTCGCCGAAGTGGCGCACCTACTGGCCGAGTTGGTCGAGAACGCGCTGAGCTTCTCGCCGCCCGACACCCAGGTCGAGATCGAGGGACGGCGCACCAGCGCCGGATACCTCGTCGCGATCGTCGACCACGGGCTCGGCATGGAGGCGCAGGCCCTCGCCGAGGCGAACGTCCGGCTGTCCGGCACCGCCAGCTTCATGGCCGAACCCACCCGGTTCCTCGGCCACTTCGTGGTCGGCGCGCTCGCCCGCAAGTGCGGCATCGAGGTCCGCCTCGGCGAGGCGCCCGCCGCCGGTGTGGTCGCCCGCGTACTGATCCCCACCACCCTGCTGACGGAACCCGCCCCGGCGAAGACCGCCGACGGGGAAGCGGTGGCGGCACAACAGGGCTCCCCGGCGGCCGCGTTGCCCGGACAGCGGGCGTCGGCCGGCGAACCGGTGCCCGAACTGGTCGCCGTCGCCTCGGTGTCCGACACCCCGGCGCCCGACTCCGGCAGCGGCCGGCCGGCCGCGCCCCGGTCCGCGGAACCCGCCCGGCGCGGCGCCGAGCCGGCCCGCGGTTCGTCCGCCGCCCGGACCCGCAACGGCCTGGTCAAGCGGCCGCGGCGGAGCGCGATCACCGAGGCGGTCAGCGAGACCGACCGCCCGCTGCGCCCCGCGCCCACCGGCTCCAACCCCGAGCGCGGGCCCGAGGAGGTCTCCGGGATGCTCTCGACGCTGCGCAGCGCCCACATGCGGGGCGCGATCAGTGTCGAGATGGAGAAGGAGCGGGAGAAGGGCCGCGCCGCCGAGCGCCGGACCGGGCGGGATGCCGACCGGGACGCCGCCGGCGAGGCACGCACCCCCGCGAGCGCGGAAGAACCCGCGACCGCGCCCGGCGGCACCCCCGCCGAGGCCCCCGAGGCGTCCACCCAGGCCCCCGCCCCCGCGGACGGCACGACCGCACAGAACGACGAGGGCGCCCAGCGATGACGACGGTCGACACGCACAACGACTCGCAGACCTTCAACTGGCTGCTCGCGAACTTCGTCCGGGGCACCGACGGCGTGCGCGACGCGGTCGCGGTCTCCTCGGACGGGCTGCTGATCGCCGTGTCCGACGGGCTCGGACGGACCGAGGCCGATCATCTGTCGGCGATCGTCTCGGGACTGTCCAGCCTCGCGCGCAGCGCGTCCAAGCGGTACAGCTTCGACGGCGTGAAGCTGATCATGATCGAGATGGGGCGGGGCTTCCTGCTCGTCTCGGCGATCCGCGACGGCAGCTGTCTGGGCGTCCTCGCCGATAGCAGCGGCGAACTCGGCCTGGTGGGTTACGAGATGGCGGTGCTCGCGGAGCGGGCGGGTGATCTGCTCACCCCGACGCTCATCGCCGACCTGCGCCAGGCGCTGCCACGGTGAGCGGCGCCACGTACGACGGGCACGGACCCGGCGCGCACGGGAACACGGACGGACACGCGAGCGGAGGCGGGATCCAAGGCGGCATCGGAGACGCGGCCGGGGGCGGGCGCGGTCGCACACGCGAGGAGGACCTGGACGACACCTCGTTCGTCCGGCCGTTCATCATCACCGGCGGCCGGTCCGAACCGCTCCAGGCCAACCTGCGACTGGAGACCCTGGTGGTCGCCGTCGGCGAGCCCGACGACGAACTCGCCTTCGAGTGGCGGCACATCGTCGCCGTGTGCGAGCGTCCGACGACCGTCGCCGAGGTGGCCGACCGCGTCGGCGTCCCGCTCGGCGTGGCCAAGGTGCTCATCTCCGACCTCGTCGCCGCCGGCCGGCTCGCCTGCCGGCAACCCGCGGAGCTGCCGCTCCAGATGCTCGAAAGGATCAGGGACCATGTCCGGGCGCTCTGACAGGATCGTTCCGCTGGCCGTGAAGATCGTGGTCAGCGGCGGGCTCGGGGTCGGCAAGACGACCTTCATCGGGGCCATTTCGGAGATCGAGCCCCTCGACACCGAGGCCGCGATGACGCAGGTCTCGGTGGGCGTCGACTCGCTCGAAGGCGTCGAGTCCAAGACCACCACCACGGTCGCCCTCGACTTCGGACGCATCACGCTCGACCCGTCGATCGCGCTGTACCTGTTCGGCACCCCCGGACAGGACCGGTTCTCCTTCCTCTGGGACGACCTGGTGGAGGGTGCCCTCGGCACGGTCGTCCTCGTCGACACCCGCCGGATCGAGGACTGCTTCCCCGCGCTCGACTACTTCGAGGCGCACGGCGCGCCCTTCGTCCTCGCCGTGAACTGCTTCGACGGGGCCGAGCGCTTCGACCTCGACGAGGTGCGCGAGGCCCTCGGTCTCGGCCCGGGGGTGCCCGTCGTCGGATGCGACGCCCGGGACCGGGGATCGGTCCGTGACGTGCTGGCCGCGCTCATGGACCAGGTGATCGGCACCCGTACGACGACACGGCGCCGCACGGCCGCCGCGCGCTGACGCCCGCCTGCGGGACGCCCGGCACCGGGCGTCCCGCAGGCGTGAACTGCTGTGGCATGCAAGGGAGTTGTTCGCGGAAACGGACCCGTCGTCGAACCGGGTGGTGGTGCGGGGAGTGCGGCGAGGGGAGCGCGCGTGAAGGCGGGGGCACCGCGGGGGCGCTGCGGCCGACGCGGGAGGAACGTGAGGAGCGCCCGGCGGACCGGGACGCGCAGGGGGTCAGCTCAACAGGAGGAGGACCACACTCGACCGAAGTCGATGTGGGAGCGGGTGACCAGCCACTGCTGCGGATGCATGGCCCAAGTGGAACAGGCATCCGGTGGTGCGTCAACCGGCCTGGGACGAAGTGCCCACACTGTGGACATCCTTGACAGCGGGGGGAAACGGCGCCGTAGTCTCGGACGACGGCCCTGCTGAGGGGCTCGGCCGTACGGCGCCGCGAGGCGCCTCGTGTGAAGGCACTCACCGTTCCCCGGTCGTCCGCTGCGTCGGCGTGAGGGGATTCGACCAGCGCGGGTTCTCCGCGTCTTGGAGCCTCACATGTCCTCCGACATCGTCGCCGACGGCACTCCCGCCGCACCCGGCAGGTCCGGGCGTCCGACGCGCCCGGCCAGACCCTCCCTCGTGATCGTCGGAGCCGGCCCGCGGGGAACCGGGATCGTCGAACGCATAGCGGCCAACGCCCCCGAGCTGTACGCCGGTTCGGGGCTCGACATCCATCTCGTCGACCCGCATCCGCCGGGCGCCGGGCGCATCTGGCGCACCGCGCAGTCGCCGCTGCTGTGGATGAACTCGCACGCCGAGGACGTCACCATGTTCACCGACGAGACGGTGGAGATGGCCGGACCCGTGCGCGAGGGCCCCACCCTGCACACCTGGGCGGGCATAGCCGGCGGCACCTTCGCCGACCGGCAGCTCCAGGGCACCTATCTGCACTGGGTGTACGAGCAGGCGGTGGCCGCGCTGCCGCCGGAGATCTCCGTCCACCACCACCCGCACCGGGCGGTACGGCTCGAAGGGCCCCCCGACGGGCGCCAGTCCGTATGGCTCGAAGGGCGGCCCGAGCCCGTCGTGGGTGATCTCGTCGTCCTGGCACTCGGCCATCTGGACGCCGAACTCGACCCGGAGCAACAGGAGTTGGCGGAGTACGCCCGCGCCCACGGCCTCGTCCACCTGCCGCCCGACTTCACCGCCGACAGCGACCTGACCGCGCTCGCGCCCGGCGCCGACGTCGTCGTCCGCGGTTTCGGGCTCGCCTTCGTCGACCTCATGGTGCTGCTCACCGAGGGCCGCGGCGGACGCTACGAGGACGACGGCGACGGCGGCCTCGTCTACCACCCCTCGGGGCGCGAGCCCGTGCTGCACGTCGGCTCGCGGCGCGGAGTGCCCTACCACTCGAAGATCGGCTACGACTGGACCGGCGCCCGCCCGCCGCTGCCGCGTTTCCTCGGCCGGCCCGAGACCGACGAACTCCTCGCCCGGCCGGGCGGGTTCGACTTCCGCCGGGACGTGTGGCCGCTGATCGAGAAGGAACTCGGGTTCGCCCACTACCACCGGCTGTTCACCGCCCACCCCGAGCGCACCGCCATGGCCTGGGCCGACTTCGAGGAGAAGTACGCGGCGGGGGACAGCGCCGACGTGCACGCCCTGGTCACCGCCGCCGTGCCCGACCCCGCCGACCGGCTCGACCTCGCCGCCCTCGACCGGCCCCTCGACGGCGTACGCCACAACTCGCCCGAGGAGTTCCAGGAAGCCCTGCGCCGCCACGTCGAGGACGACCTGACGCGCCGTCACGACGACACCCGCAGCCCGGACCTGGCGGTCTTCCTCGCCCTGCTCTCGGTGTACGGGCAGCTCATGCGGCTCGGCGACATCGGCACCTGGTGGCACGGCTTCTTCAGCTTCCTCGCGTCCGGCCCGCCCGGCCCCCGGCTGCGCCAGATGCTCGCCCTGTCGCACGCCGGGGTGCTGCGCTTCCTCGGCGCGGACACGGTGGTCGAGGCGGCCGACGGGGTGTTCCGGGCGTCGAGCCCGACCGTGCCCGGCGCCGTCGTCGAGGCCCGCGCGCTCGTCGAGGCACGGCTGCCGCAGCCCACGGTCGAACGCGCCCTCGACCCGCTGCTGCGCCGCCTCCACGAGGAGGGCGCCGCCGCCACCCCGGACGGGCTGCTGCGCGTCGACCCCGCCGACGGACGGATCATCGGCCCGGCGGGTGTACCGCAGCCCCGCCGGTTCGCGCTCGGCCCGCACACCGACGCCCGGGGCGCCGGGGCGTTCACCCGGCCCCGCACCGGCGGCCCGGCGTTCCGGCAGAACGACGCGACCGCGAGGGCCGCGCTCACGTTCCTGCGCGCACTCGCCGGGCAGGCCGCCGCGTGAAACGAACGGACCGGCCGACGGCACGCCACGACGGGGCGACGACGATGAGCGCGGCGGGGGCCTCGGGTCACCGGTGCGGCGGAACGACCGGGGCCGTGCCTCCCCGCACGGCTCGGGGCGCGGGTGGTGCGGGGGAGTGCCGGGCGGGGTGCGCTTGCGGAGAGGGGCTGCTCGCGGTCGGTCCGTGCGCGGGTGTCGCGGGCGCCGTGTGCGTACCCGGGGGCGGGCATGTGGCGTGGCGTGCGGGCGTGCCGGGTGCGGGTGGTGCGGGGGAGTCCCGCGCGGGGTGTGCTCGCGGAGACGGCCGGGCGCTCGCGGTCGGTCCGTGCGTGGGTGGGCCGGAGGTTGTGGACGTCGTGGGGGGCTGGCCGGTTGCCGGGGGTGGCGGCGGGGTGCGGTCCCGGTGCGGCCGGGTGTGCGTGACGCGATGGCGTGCGGGCGTGCCGGGCGCGGTTGGTGCGGGGGAGTTCCGCGCGGGGTGCGCTTGCGGAGACGGCTGGGCGCTCGCGGTCGGTCCGTGCGCGGGTGTCGCGGGTGTGCCGGAGGTTGCGGATGTCGTGGGGGGCTGGTCGGTTGCCGGGGGTGGCAGGGGTGTGCCGGTGTCCCGTGGGGTGCGGTCCCGGTGCGGCCGGGTGTGCGTGACGCGATGGCGTGCGGGCGTGCCGGGCGCGGTTGGTGCGGGGGAGTTCCGTGCGGGGTGCGCTTGCGGAGGCGGCCGGGTGCTCGCGGTCGGTCCGTGCGTGGGTGTCGCGGGTGTGCCGGAGGTTGTGGACGTCGTGGGGGGCTGGCCGGTTGCCGGAGGTGGCGGCGGGGTGCGGTCCCGGTGCGGCCGGCTGCCCGGGACGCGGCGGCGCGCGGGCGCGTCCGGTGAGGGGGGCGCCGTCGGGCCCGGCCGCCGCGCGGCGGGGTGTCCGTACGCAGGTCGGGTGCGAGGGCCCGCGCTGCGCGGGGAAGGGGTCGCCGCGTGAACTCCCCGGGCGGCAGGCTGCTGCACCTGGCCGCCGCGGTCGGCCGGCCGTGGGACGGGCCGCGTGTTCCGGCGCAGACCCGTGGGGAGGGCCGGCGGGACGGGGGACCGCCCGCGCACCGGGACCCGGACGACGCGCGGGACGCGGAGGCGGACACGTACGTGGAGCTGGCGCGGCTCGCCGAGAGCGGTGGCCTCGACTTCGTCACGTTCGACGGACTCGCCGCCCGGTCCGGCCCCGACGTCCCGGCGCTGCTGTCCCGGGTCGCGTCGGCCACCGGTCGTGTCGGCCTGGTGGCCGCGATCGCGGACGATCCCGCCGACCCCCGGCTGGTCGCCACCGCTCTCGCGGCCCTCGGCCGCGCCTGCCACGACCGGGCCGGCTGGCGGGGCGGGGCACCGGCGGGCGGCCGGGGCCCGGACGCCGCGACGCTCGAACAGGTCCTGGAAGAAGCGGAGTCGGCCCTCGCCGGGCCGGACGGCGACGCGGTGCACGGGGACCCGGTCGCGGACGCGCCCCTCGTCCGGCTCGTCGACATCACCGGCCCCGGGGCCCGGCGGATCGCCGCGCGCCGCGCGGACGTCGCGCTCGTACGGGCCGTGAGTCCGGCGCAGGCGGAGCGGGAGGGCGACGAACTCCGTTCCCTGGCGGCCGAGTCGGGGCGCGACCCCCGCTCGCTGCGCGTCCTGGCCGCCCTCCGGGTCGACCTGGGCGGCGGGGAGTCCGCGGCGGAGCCCGCGCACGGCGGCGGGGGACCCCGGCCGAGCGCGCGCGGGCCGCTGTACCGGGGCGGGCCCGTCGGCCTCGCCGACCTGGTGACCGCCTGGCACGGCGCCGGTGCCGTCGACGGCTTCCACCTGACCCCCGTCGCACCCCGCCGGGACCTGGAGCGGCTCGTCAACGGCACCGTCGCGCTGCTCCAGCACCGCGGTCTGTTCCGCACGTTCTACCCGGGCAGCACCCTCCGCGAGCACCTGGGCCTCGCCCGCCCGGCGCCGCGGCGATCCGCGGCCCGGCAGGGGCCGTGAGGGCGGGACGACGACGGACCATGGGTTTTCGACCAGTTGGGGAAGGTTTGCGCACATGACGAACGACGAGACCGGTGCGAACGGCGCGGCAGACGCGGCGGATGCCTGGAAGCAGTGGCACGAGGCCCGCAACGAGGGCGTCGCCGCACCGTACGGGCCGCTCGCCCTCACCGGCACGCACTGGCTGGAGGACTATCCGGACGGGCGACTTCCGGACACCCCCGGTACCTGGGTGACCGACGGGGACGGCGTGGTGCTCACGGCCACCGCCGGGGACGGACTGACCTTGGACGGAGCCCCGTTCACCGGGGAGATCCGGCTCGGCGCCGACGAGGGCGCGGTGGACGCGGCGCGGGTCGCGGCCGGTGGGCGCCGGCTGATCGTCCTGGTGCGCGAAGGCAGTTGGGGAGTGCGCGACTTCGACCCCGGCGCCGCGCCCCGCAGGGCCTTCCGCGGCATCGAGGCCACCCCGTACGACGCGCGCTGGTCGCTGCCGGCGCGGTTCCGCCCGTACCCCGCCGACCGGACCGTCCGGGTGGAGAACGCGGACGGGCGCGAGCGCGGGCTGGGTCTCGGCGGCGAGGTGGCGTTCACCCTCGACGGGGCGGAGCGGACCCTTCAGGTGAGTGTGCTGGGCGACGGTTCGCTCTGGGCGGTGTTCGCGGACGCGACCAGCGGTGACAGCAGCTTCCGGTTCCGCTTCCTGTACCCGGCCGCGCCCGACGCCGAGGGGCGCACGACGGTCGACCTGAACCGGACCGTGCTGCCGCCCTGCGCCTTCGCCGATCACTTCATCTGCCCCTTCCCGCCGCCCGGCAACACGCTTCCCGTCGCGGTCGCGGCGGGGGAGCGCAACCTGCGCTGAACTTCGTTCACGGGAAAGGCCGTTGGTCACGTCCGAGGGGACAAGGGCCGCCCGCCGGGCGGCCCTTGTCCGTATCCGAATCCGCCGCGTCGGCCAACTGCCCAGTTCTCAAAGGCTGTTCAAAGGTTGACGGCCGAAAGGCGCCCTTGCGCCCGTTGACCGAACGGCCGAATACTCCCCCCACAGCGCTTGTCAGGGGCACACAGTGTCCGGAACCCGGACGTACGGGCCGCTGGCTGCGCCTCACGGGCCCCGACCCCACGCGGGCCCCCGACTTCCCCTGTGGAGGAACGAAAAGTGAGGATCAAGCGCACCACCCCCCGCAGCGGCATCGCAAGACGGACCCGGCTGATCGCCGTGGCTTCCGGATTCCTTGCCGCGGCAGCGTTCGCCGTCCCCACCGCGAGCGCGAGCGACGCGCAGACCTTCAGCGCGAACCAGCTCAGCACCGTCAGTGGATCCGTCCACGAGGCGAACGTCGCGGGCACCGCCTGGGCCGTCGACAAGGCGACCAACCGCGTCGTCGTCACCGTCGACAGCACGGTCTCCGCGGCCGAGATCGCGAAGATCAAGGCGGAGGCCGGCAGTTCGGCCGGCGCCCTGACGATCAAGCACACCTCCGGCCAGTTCAAGAAGCTGATCACCGGCGGCGACGCCATCTACGGCGGCGCGTACCGCTGTTCGCTCGGCTTCAACGTGCACAGCGGGAGCACCTACTACTTCCTGACCGCCGGCCACTGCGGTGAGGTCGCCTCCACCTGGTACTCCAACTCCGCGAAGACCACGGTGCTGGGCACCAACGTGGGCTACAGCTTCCCGGGCAACGACTTCGCGCTGGTGAGGTACACCAACTCGTCGATCGCCCACCCGAGCGCGGTCGGCAGCCAGACCATCTCCAGCGCGGCCACCCCGAGCGTCGGGACGACCGTGTACCGGCGCGGCTCGACGACCGGCACCCACAGCGGCAGGGTCACCGCACTGAACACCACCGTCAACTACGGCAGTGGTGACATCGTCAGCGGCCTCATCCAGACCACGGTGTGCGCCGAGGGCGGCGACAGCGGCGGTCCCCTGTACGGGGGCTCCGTGGCCTACGGTCTGACCTCCGGCGGCAGCGGCAACTGCACCTCCGGCGGCACGACCTTCTTCCAGCCGGTCACCGAGGCGCTGAGCTACTACGGCGTGACGCTGCCGTAGCAACCGGCTTGCCGGGCAGCTCAGTTGATTGCCCGTCAGCTGCGAACGAGGGCCCCCGTGCGGCAACTGCCGTGCGGGGGCTCCCCGTTGTGCATCCGCGGGGTTACCGTCGAAGTGCGGACGGATGCCTGCCGCCCGCCCACATCGGACCCTGGGGGCCGGCAATGGTCGAGGAGCTGGTGACGGCCGCGGCGGCCGTCGGGGCGGCCGCGGTGGTGTACGCGGCAGCGGCGGCACGGGTGGTCAAGCAGTACGAGCGCGGTGTGGTCCTGCGGCTCGGCAGACTTCGCCCCGAGGTGCGCGGCCCCGGGTTCACGCTGGTCGTGCCGTTCGTCGACCGGCTCAGCAAGGTCAACATGCAGATCGTCACGATGCCGGTGCCCGCGCAGGAGGGCATCACCCGGGACAACGTCACGGTGCGCGTCGACGCGGTCGTCTACTTCAAGGTCGTCGACGCCGCCGAGGCGGTGATCCAGGTCGAGGACTACCGGTTCGCCGTCTCCCAGATGGCGCAGACCTCGCTGCGCTCGATCATCGGCAAGAGCGACCTGGACGATCTGCTGTCCAACCGCGAATCCCTCAACCAGGGGCTGGAGTTGATGATCGACAGCCCGGCCATCGGCTGGGGCGTGCAGATCGACCGCGTCGAGATCAAGGACGTGTCGCTGCCCGAGACGATGAAACGGTCCATGGCCCGGCAGGCGGAGGCCGACCGGGAGCGGCGGGCCCGGGTCATCAACGCGGACGCGGAACTCCAGGCGTCCCGCAAGCTCGCCGAGGCGGCGCAGCAGATGGAGGACACCCCGTCCGCACTCCAACTGCGCCTGCTCCAGACGGTGGTGGCCGTCGCGGCCGAGAAGAACTCCACGCTCGTCCTGCCCTTCCCGGTGGAACTGCTCCGGTTCCTGGAACGGGCCGCGCCCCCGCCGCAGCCGGAGGTCCGGTACGTGGAAACACCGCAGCCGCAGCCGTCGCCGACGAGTGACGACGGGGCACACCGGGAGGGGGAGCGGGACCGGGAACCGGGGGCCCCGGCCCCCGGTCGCGAGGTGACGACGCCGGAGCCCGCCCCGGCACCGGGCCCCGCCCCCGCCGCGAAACCGGTTCCGTAGCGCCTCCGGTCGCGGGGCGCGTGCCCGGCGGGAGGAGCGGCGTGCCCCGCGACCGGGAACGTACCGGCACCGCCGCGCACGGGCGGGGTCAGGTGCCGATGCCGGTGTCCGTGCCGGTGCCCGCGTCGGCCGCGCGGCCGGTCGCGGTCGTGGCGGGCGCGCCCGTCCGGCGCCGCCCGCGCAGTACCGCCGCCAGCAGCGTGATCACCGTGCCGGCGACCGCCCAGGCAGACAGGACCAGCAGCGGGGCGGTCACGGCGTTGCCCTTGAAGTAGGCGATCGAGCGTGCCGTCCAGGTGCCCGCGCCCGGCGGCAGCGCCGGGCCGATGGCCTTCCAGAAGGGCGGCAGCATCGGCAGCGGGAAGGCGCCGCCGGCGCTCGGGTTGCCCGCGATCACGACCAGCAGGATCGCCAGGCCGATGCCGACGATGCCGAACAGGCCCTGGAGCGCGAGCGTGGCGGCGCCCACGGCGAACGTGACCAGGGCACCGAGCCCCCACAGGGCCACCACGCTCCCCGGCAGCGCGCCCAGGATCGGCCCGACGATCACCGCCCCGCCGAGGCCGCCGACGATCGCGACCAGTGCCATCACGATCAGCCGGATCACCGCGCGACGCGGGTTCGCGGGCCGTGCGCCGGTGCTGATGGCGAGGATGGACGCGCACAGGTAGCCGCCCACGCACCAGCCCACGACCAGGTAGAACGACGAGAGCCCGTCGAAGTCCTGGGACGAGGCGCGGGCCACGTCGACGGTCCGCACGGTGCGTCCCTCGGTCCGTTCCAGGGTGCTGACGAGCGTGTCCAGGGTGTTGGCGAGCGCGCTGCCGCCACCGGTCGCGACCAGCAGGACGTCGGGGGTGCCGTCCGGGTTCAGGATCAGCGCGCCGTCGATGTCCCGGTTCAGGATCTGCTGCCGTGCCGTCGCCGCGTCGGCCACCGCGCGGGGGTCCAGCGGGGAGCCGGGCAGCCTGTCCAGCCGACGGGTGGCGGTCTGCTCCGCCGCGCTCCCGGGGGCGACGACCCCGAACGGGACGTCGGTCGGTCTCGGGTTGTGCAGCGCCCCCACGTAGGAGGCGATGAAGAGGAGCTGGAGGGCGATCACTCCGATGACGAGGAGGGTGGCCCGCGGGGTGACGGCGTCCTTCACCTCGCCGAGGAAGGACTTGTGGGTGCGGTCGGCGCCGGCGATCTGGGACATGCCCCCACGCTCCGGGGAGACGGGCGCCCGCGCAGTCGGAGAGCGTCCGAACGGATGGCGCCCGGCCCGGCCCGGTGACCGGCCGGGCGTTCGAACATCACCCTCGGTGACCGTCCGTCCCGCTTCTCCGTCCGGGGGAGCGTTCGAGCCGCCCCCTGCGGAGTGGCGAACCTCATCGCGGGCCGGTGTCCGGACGGCCCCCGTCCGTGCCGTCGGCCCAACTCCCGCGCGCGGAAACGGAACTGACGCCGGGGCACACTTTTCGGCCGGTCGGTTCCGTCCCTCGTTATCGATCACGCGTACGAATCAGCTCGCTGACAAGCGACGATGAGGTTAGAGTAATCGAACGAGCGTGCGATCGATGAGATGGCGACGGATCGGGTGAATGGCGGAAAAAGGGGCGGAGCGACGGAGGTGCGGCATGGCGGGCTTCGCGCATCTGCACGTCGCGTCCGGCTACTCCGTGCGCTACGGCGCCGCGCATCCCGAGCAGCTGGTGCGCCGGGCCGCCGAGCGCGGCGTGACGTCGCTCGCGCTCACCGACCGTGACACCGTCACCGGACTCGTCCGGTTCGCGCGGGCGTGTGCCGCCGAGGGCGTGCACCCCGTGTTCGGTGTCGACCTCGCGGTGGCGGCCCTCGCGCCCCCGCCGCCCGGCCCGTCCCGCCGCCGTCCCGCCCCGGCCCGCGGCGGTGCCCACGTGAGCGAGCCGCCGCTGCGGTTCGTACTGCTCGCCGAGGACCGGGCCGGGTGGGCGCGGCTGTGCCGCATCACCTCGGCCGCGCACGCGGGCGCCCTGTCGGGCACCCCGCCGGTCGTGCCGTGGGAGGCGCTGCGCGCGCACGGCGGCCCCGGTCTGACCGTGCTGCTCGGCCCCCGGTCCGAGCCGGTACGGGCGCTGTCGGCGGGCCGCGAGGACGTCGCCGTGAAGCTGCTCGCGCCGTGGCGGGAGATCTTCGGGGACGGCGTCCGTCTGGAGACCGTCGTGCACCGGCGCGGCGGCACCGGGCCCGGCTCGCTGCGGCTCGCCGCACGCACCCTGACGCTCGCCGACCGCACCGGCACCCCCGCCGTCCTCACCAACGCGGTCCGCTACGCCGACGCCGGCCAGCACCGGCTGGCCGACGTCCTGGACGCCGCGCGGCTGCTGCGGCCGATCGACCGGCGCCGCCTGGACAGCGGACGGCGCTGGCTCAAGGACGGGCAGTCGATGGCCCAGGTGGCCCGGATGGTCGCCGAGTGCGCGGGCGCGGACGCCCGCCGGGCGGACCGGCTGCTGGCGGACACGGCCGCCACGGCCGCCGGCTGCGCCGTGGACCCGGCCGCCGACCTCGGCCTGGGCACCCCGCACCTCCCGGAACCGGCACTGCTCGGCGCCGGACCCGGGGCGGACGGCGCGGCCCGGCTGCTGCGTCGGCGCAGCGAGGCCGGTCTGGCCGCGCGGGGCCTGGACCGCGACGCGGTGGCGCGCGAGCGGCTGGACGAGGAGCTCCGGGTGATCGCGCGGCTCGGCCACGACGCGTACTTCCTCGCCGTCGCCCAGGTCGTCGCCGACATCCGGGAGCTGGGCATCCGGGTCGCGGCGCGCGGCTCCGGCGCCGGTTCGCTGGTCTGCCACACGCTGGGCATCGCCACCGCCAACCCGCTGGAGCACCGGCTGCTGTTCGAACGGTTCCTGAGCGAGCGGCGCCGGTCGCTGCCCGACATCGACATCGACGTGGAGTCCGCCCGGCGGCTGGAGTGCTACGACGCGATCTTCGCGCGGTTCGGCAAGGAGCGGGTGGCGGTCACCGCGATGCCGGAGACCTACCGGGCCCGGCGCGCGCTGCGCGACACCGGTCTGGCGCTCGGCATCGAGCCCGCGGAGGTCGACCGGATCGCCAAGAGCTTTCCGCACCTGCGGGCCGCCGACATCACCGGCGCCCTCGCCGAGCTGCCCGAACTGCGCCAACTGGCAGCCGAGGCACCCCGGTTCGGGCCGCTGTGGGAACTCGCCGAAGGGCTCGACCAGTTGGTGCACGGCATGGCCATGCACCCCTGCGGCGTGGTCGTCAGCGACGCCACCCTGCTGGACCGGCTGCCGGTGCAGCCGACCCCGCAGGGCGACTACCCGATGGCCATGGCCGCGAAGGAGGAGATCGAGGCGCTGGGCAACATCAAGCTCGACGTGCTGGGCGTCCGGATGCAGTCCGCGATGGCGCACGCCGTCACCGAACTCGAACGGGTCACCGGCGACCGTGTCGACCTGGACGACCCGGCGCAGGTGCCGCTCGACGACGTGTTCGCGTTCAAGCTCATCCAGGAGAGCCAGACGCTCGGCCTGTTCCAGCTCGAATCGCCGGGCCAGCAGGACCTGTTGTCCCGGCTCCAGCCCCGCGACCCGCAGGACGTCATCGCCGACATCAGCCTCTTCCGCCCCGGCCCGGTCAAGGGCGGCATGCCCGAGCGGTACATCGCGGCCCGGCACGGCGGCGACCCGGTGTACGCGCACCCCGACCTCGAACCGGTGCTCGCCGACACCTACGGCGTGACCATCTGGCACGAGCAGATCATCGAGACGCTGTCCGTACTGACCGGCTGCGACCTCGCCATGGGGGAGCTGGCCCGGCGGGCGCTCGGCGACAAGGAGCGGCTGCCGCGCGTCAGGGACTGGTTCCACGGGCGGGCACGGGCGCGCGGGTACGACGCGGCCGTCCGCGAGGAGGTGTGGCGCACCGTCGAGGCGTTCGGCGCCTACGGCTTCTGCCGCGCCCACGCGGTCGCCTTCGCCGTGCCCGCGCTGCAGAGCGCCTGGCTCAAGGCGCACCACCCGGCGTTCCTGCTGGCCGGGCTGCTCGAACACGACCCCGGCATGTGGCCCAAGCGGGTCCTCGTCTCCGACGCGCGCCGGCGCGGTGTCCCCGTGCTGCCCGTCGACGTCAACCGCTCCGGCGTGCGGCACACCGTGGAGCGGACCGAGGGGGAGCGGTGGGGCGTGCGGCTGGCGCTGTCCGGGGTGCACGGCATCGGGGAGGAGGAGTGCGCCCGGATCGAGGCGGGCCGCCCGTACGCGTCGCTCTCCGACTTCTGGCAGCGGGCCCGGCCCAGCCGCCCGGTGGCCGAACGGCTCGCGGAGGTCGGCGCCCTGGGCGCCCTGCACGACGGCCGGCTCACCCGGCGCGACCTGCTGCTGCAGATCGCCGAACTGCACCGGGCCTCCCGCACCCGGCGGGCCGGCGACGGCCAACTCCCGTTCGAGGCGGGCGCGGTGGGCGGCGCGGAGCCGAGCGGGCTGCCGGAGATGACCGGCCGCGAGGCGCTGAACGCGGAGCTGGAGACGCTCGGCATCGACGTCTCCAAGCCGCTGATGGAGCACCACCACCGGCTGCTGCGCGAGATCGGCGCGACCGACGCGGCGCATCTGGCGAACGCGCGCGCGGGGGCGCAGGTCCTCGTCGCGGGCATTCGGTCCTCCACCCAGACCCCGCCGATCGCCAGCGGCAAGCGGGTCATCTTCGTCACGCTGGAGGACGGTTCGGGCCTGGTCGACCTCGCGTTCTTCGAGGACTCCCACCCGGCGTGCGCGTACACCGTCTTCCACAGCGGGCTGCTGCTGGTGCGCGGCACGGTGCAGGTGCGCGGCACCCGCCGTACGGTCGTCGGCGGCATGGCCTGGGACCTGGAGCGGATCGCCGCGGCCCGCCGCGACGACGGCCCCCAGGCCGCGCTCGCCCTGCTGGGCGCCGACCGCCCGCACCCGACCCCCGCCCAGCCCCGGCGGACGCTGGCCAACGGCACCACGGGCGCCCGGCTGCACCCGTACGCGGATCTCCAGCCGGCCGGCAGCCGGACGGCCGACCTGCGCAAGTTCGGCCACACCAGCCCCGGGAGCGCGGGATGACCGGGGCCGCCGGGACGTCCGGCGGTGCCCGGCACATCGCCCACATCCATCTGCACGCGGCGCTCGACGAGACCGAGTACGGCTCCGTAATCGAACTGATGTCTGGTATCACGCCCCATGTGCACCCGGTCCCGCCCGACGCCGTCCAGCTCGACCTGACCTCGGCGCTGCGCTACTTCGACCTCGCCCCGTACGACCTGGTCCACATGGTGATGCTCCGGCTGAAGGCCCACCGCGGTGTCGACAGCAGCGCGGGGCTCGCGGGCAACCGGATGCTGGCCACCATGGCCGCCGACACCGCCCCGCCCGGCAGCGCCACCTGGGTCCCCGCCGACCGGGCCGCCGCCTGGCTGCGCCCCCGCCCGGTCACCGCGCTGCCCGGCACCGGCCGCGCGACGGCCGCCCTGCTGGGCCGGTACGGCCTGCACACCGTCGGCCAGGTCGCCGACGTGCCCCCGGCCACCCTCCAGCGCATCCTCGGCGCGGGCCCGGCCCGGCTGCTCGCCGAGCGCGCCCGGGGCAACGACCCGCGCCCGGTCGTCCCGAGGGAGCCGGCCGCGCACCTGGCCGCCGACGTCGTCCTGGACCGGGACTGCCTCGACCCGGCGCAGCACCACCGGGCCGTGCTCGGTCTCACCGACCGCATCGGCCAACTCCTGCGCGCCGAGGGGCAGGTGGCCGGCCGGCTCACCCTCACCGTCCGGTACGCCGACCGCAGCTCCACCACCCGCACCCGCGCCCTGCCCGAGGCCACCGCCCACACGCCCGGCCTCGCGGCGGCCTCCCTGGCCCTGCTCGACTCCCTCGGCCTGCAACGGGCCCGGGTGCGGGCCCTCGCCGTCCGCGCCGACGGCCTGCTCCCGTCCGGCGCCGCCCACCGCCAGCTCTCCCTGGACCCGGGCGACGACCGCGCCCACGCCACCGAGGCGGCCGCCGACCGCGCCCGCCGCCGCTTCGGCCCGACGGCGGTACGCCCGGCGGCACTGGCCGGGCAGTGGCCACCGGACTCCGCCAACAGCGGTGCCCGCAAGGTCAGTTGGCCCAGGGCGGGCTGAGGACGGTGCCGTCGGCCAGCTCCGCCGTCAGGCCGACGGGCGTGGTGACCCAGAACGCCGCGGGCGCGGTGCCCGGGTTGCCGATGCCGAACGCCGTACCCGCGTTGACGATCAGGGTGTCGCCCGCGGCGACGTGCTCGGGGCGTCCGTCGAGGGTGACGGCCAGCTCCCCGTCGAGCACGTGCAGGATCTCCTCCCGGCCGACGGTGTGGACGGGGCCCGTGGTCCCCGCGGGGATCTCGCCCCGCCAGGCGCACAGTTCCCGGCTGCCGGAACGGGGGTGGGCGTACGAGACGAACCGGACGCCGTGCATCTCGTGCACGACTGCTTCGGACGGGCGGACGACGGGCACGGCTGCCTCCAGGGGCGGTGGACCGGCACAACTGCGCGGCCGGGACGTGTGGTGGGAACGGATGGTCAAGCAGCTTGACCATCTGCCCACATGGTCAAGCAGCTTGACCGATCCGTCAAGGGTGCTTCAATGCCTCCGTGGAGAACTCCGAGGCCATGTCGCTGACCGTCGCCCTGCTGGCCGCCGCCGGCGAACTCGTCCGGCGCGTCAACGAGGGGGTCGCCGCCCGGGGATTCGCGGACCGTCCCGCGTACGGGTTCGCGTTCGCCAGGCTGTCCTCCGGCGGTGCCACCGCCACCGAACTCGCCGCCCACCTCGGGGTGACGAAACAGGCGGCCGGGCAGCTCGTCGACGAACTCGTGAGCAAGGGCTACGTGGAGCGGCGCCCGCACCCCGATGACGCCCGTGCCCGCCTCGTGGTCCTCACGGACCTGGGTCGCGCGTCCACCCGGGCCGCGGAGGAGGCGGCGGCCGACGCGGTGCGGCAGTGGGGCGACGTCCTGGGCGAGGGTGACGTGCGGGCGTTGCGCGAGCTTCTGTTGCGCATCGCCCCCTATGGTCCCATCAGGCCCACCTGGTGACGGTTCATCAGTGGTTCCGGCCCGCCGCCGGACACCACGGGATTTTCTTTACTGACACGTAACTTCCCACGCAGGCTACTCGCTCGTAACTTGACGAGTGAACAGCATCCTCGTGATCCGGATCACAGGGGCGTCGAGCCGTCGCAACTCCCTTGAGCCGCAAGGAGATCACCCGATGCTGCCCTGGAAACGAGCGCTCAGACCCGTCACCGCCCTGCTGCTGGCCGCCGCCGCGGTCACCGTCCCCGCCGTCTCGGCACGTGCCGCGGCTCCCGCCGCCACCACGGCCGCCGCGACGAGCAGCGGCTGGAACGACTACTCCTGCAAGCCGTCCGCCGCCCACCCCCGCCCCGTCGTCCTGGTCCACGGGACCTTCGCCAACTCCGTCGACAACTGGCTCGCCCTCGCCCCCTACCTGGTGGCGCGCGGCTACTGCGTCTACTCCTTCGACTACGGCCGGCTCCCGGGCGTGCCCGCCGTGTACGGCCTCGGTCCCATCGACGCCTCCGCCGCCCAGCTGGCCGCCTTCGTCGACAAGGTGCTCGCCGCCACCGGCACCACCAGGGCCGACCTCGTCGGCCACTCGCAGGGCGGCATGATGCCCCGCTACTACCTGAAGTTCCTCGGCGGTGCCGCCAAGGTGAACAGCCTCGTCGGGATCGCCCCCGACAACCACGGCACCACCCTCGACGGCCTCGCCAACCTGCTGCCCTACTTCCCCGCCGCCGCCGGCCTGCTCAACGCCGCCACGCCCGGCCTCGCCGACCAGGTGGCCGGCTCCGCCTTCCTCACCAAGCTCAACGCGGGCGGCGACACCGTGCCCGGCGTGCACTACACCGTCATCGCCACCAAGTACGACGAAGTGGTCACCCCCTACCGCAGCCAGTTCCTGACCGGCTCCGACGTGCACAACGTGCTGCTCCAGGACCTGTGCCCGCTCGACCTGTCCGAGCACGTGACGATCGGCCTGACCGACCGCATCGTCTACCACGAGGTCGCCAACGCCCTCGACCCCGCCCACGCCACCCCGACCACCTGCGCCTCGGTCGTCGGCTGACCGGCGCCCGGCACACGAACGGGGTCCGTCCGGCGCGTGGCGCGCGCCGGACGGACCCCGTCCTCGTCCGGTACGGACGTCAGCGGCTGTGCCTCCCACCGCTCACCGCACGTCGCCGTACCGACGTGAACAGCACCGCCGCGCCGAGTGCCAGCGCGGCGGCGCCCCCGACGGCGAGGTACGGCGTGTTCGCGTCGCTCCCCGTCTCGGCCAGGTTCTCCGCGGATCCGTCCGCCGCGGGCTCGTCGGCCCCGGCGGCGTCCGCCGCGTCCGCCACCGTCGACGGGGCGGCCGGCCCCGCCGACTCCGCGACCGCGCCCGCCGCCGAGGGGTCGGCCGACGTACGGGCGTCGGCGTCACCGTGGCCGTGGTGCTCGACGGTCGACCTGTCGGCCCCCGCCGCGATCTGCTCCTCGGACGGGGCCGACGCCGAGGGGGCGGCGGACGGGGCGGACGCGGACGCGGTGGCGGAACTCCCGCCGCCCGCCGCGCCGTCGGCGCCGCCGAACGTGACGTCCGAGCACGAGTAGAACGCCTCCGGGCTGTCCGAGCGCTGCCAGATCGCGTACAGCAACTGCCGCCCCGAGCGCGCCGGGAGCGTGCCGGAGAACGTGTAGAAGCCGTCCGCCGCGACCGGGTCGGTGACCGTGGCCACCGGGTGGTCCATGTCCAGGTCGGCCCAGGCCAGCGGCTGCGTCGGGTCGTAACCCGCCTTGGTGATGTACACGTTGAAGGTGCCCTTGTGCTGGGCGGTCACCCGGTACTTGAAGGTGTGCGCGCCGCTGCTCACGCTCGTCGCGGGCCAGTCGGCGCGCGCCAGGTCGAGGCCCTTGAACTCCTCGCTGTTCGCGCTGCACAGCTTCCCGTCCGGGATCAGCGTCCGGTGCTGCCCGGCCGCGTCCCCGATCCGGATGCCGTTCCAGTCGTACAGCGCCTGCGTCCCGCCGGCCGCGACCGCCGCCCTGCACGCGGCCGAGGCCGGGCTCTCCGGGTTCTCCGCGTAGCACTGGAAGACCCTGCTGACCGGGTCGCCCATCGTGCCGTGCGCGGACGCGGGCGAGGCGGTCAACGCCGTTGCGGCGAGCGGTGCGAGGCAGACGGCGACGAACGCGGCCACCGAACGGCGTGCGGGCATGGGGACTCCTCGGAGCGGGCCTCGGGACGGGCGGAACAGGGGGCGAGCAGAAAACTAGCCCGCGAAAACCCCGGAACCGGCTGCCGAAGGCGCCGACGGGAGATCCTTACGGTGCGCTTAAGGGAGTGCTCAGGCTGCGCTCAGACAACGGGAGTTCACGACCGCCGTGCACGGTGGGAAGCGTGCTGCCGCGGTTCGTGCCGGGCCCGCGCCGCTCACCGTGCTCGGCCCGCTCACCCCTCGGGCCACCACGTGCGGGCGATGTCCTTGCGGATCTCCGGACGCGCGCCGGGGCGCTCGTCGGTCTCCTCGCGGACGCGGCGGGTGTCCGTCCTCTTCAAAGGCTTCTGCACGGTCGTACGGCGCATGGCTGCCTCCTCCGGTGCCCGCCGGAGATCCACGTGCTCGCGGGGACGGGTCCTGACCGGAGCTTTCCCCATTCGCGGGCAATGTGTCAGTGGCAATGGTCACGATTCGATTGTCAGTGGCCGGTGTCACCCTTGGGCGCATGGTGAACGAGAGGGACGACGGGGGAGCGGTCGACTGGGACGCGGCGGCGGCGTCCTTCGACGACGAACCCGACCACGGACTGCGCGACCCCCTGACCCGCGGGGCCTGGGCCGCCCGGCTGCGCACCTGGCTGCCCGAGCGGCCCTGCGACGTCCTCGACCTCGGCTGCGGCACCGGCAGCCTCTCGCTGCTCGCCGCCGAACAGGGGCACCGCGTCACGGGCGTCGACCGGTCCGCCGCGATGACCGACCGCGCCCGCGCCAAGTGCGCGGGTACGGACGCGGAGTTCCTCGTCGGGGACGCGGCGGCGCCGCCCGTCGGGGAGCGCCGCTTCGACGTGGTGCTCGTGCGGCACGTCCTGTGGGCGCTGCCCCGCCCGGAACGGGTGCTGCGCACCTGGCGCGACCTGCTGCGGCCCGGCGGCGGGCCGGGCGGGAGCAGGCTCGTCCTGGTCGAGGGCGTGTGGGGCACCCTCGCCCCGGTCGGCATACCGGCCGGGCGGCTCACGACGCTGCTGGCGCCGCTCGTCACCGGAACCCGGGTCGAACGGCTGTCGGCGGAGCGGGAGTTGTGGGGAAAGACGGTCACCGACGAGCGGTACGCGGTGATCGCCACGCTGTGAGTCCCCGGGAGCCTCGCCCCTCAGCGGAGCAGGTCGTCGAAGCCGCCCCCGCGCACCAGGTCCTCCAGTTCCTCCAGCGCGGCGACCGCCGAGGCCGCCGCCTCCGGGTCGCTGCGCGTGATGCCGCTCTCCGCGAACTCGTCCTCGTCCAGGCGCCGTACGTCGGTGCCGTCCGCCGAGCGCCACAGGTCCAGGTCGAGGTCCTCGACGACGAGCCGGCCGTCCGTGAGGGTGGCCGGGCGCGCGATGTCGCAGTACCAGCCCTTGAGCGTGCCGGCCGGGTCCCGGACCTCCATCACGGCGTACCAGCGGTCCCGCCAGTAGAACTCCGTGAAGACGTCGCCCGGTTCGAACCGCACGAACCCGAAGTCGCGCACCGCCTCGCCCGCGAACGGCGCGCGCACCACGATCCGGGTGCCGTCGTCGCTGAGCAGCTCCGCCGCGTAACTGATCCTCGTACGGCCCCTCTTGGTCAGGACGACCTCCAGCAGGGGCGCCTGCTCAGCCGAGTTCACGGACATGCCGTACCTCCGTCGCACACACGTCGTAACCGAACCTCGTGTTGATCGCCAGCATCGGGCCGTTGGCGGTGTCGTTGCCGGTGAACGCCTCCGTGCAGCCGGCCGCCCGTGCCCGGTGCAGCGAGTCGTTCTTCGCCAGACCGGCCAGGCCCCGCCCGCGGAAGGCGCGGGCGGTCCCGGTCATCACCGTGCCGTAGCGGGTGCCGCCGTCCGTGCGGGCCGCGCTGAAGGCGACCGGCCGGCCGTCGGCCACCACCAGGGTGGTCAACTCGTGGCTGAACAGCGGGTGGTGCCAGGTCTCCGCGAGCCACGCCTCGTAGTCGTCGAACGCGTAGCCGACGTCGCTCGGTTCGTCCGCCATGGCCTCCGCGTCGAGGGCGAACACCGGCCGCGGGTCGTCGGCGAAGTCCGAACCGCGGCACAGGGCGAGGCCGGGCGGCGGCTCCCGGAGCGGCGGGAGGTCCGCCTTCGCGAGGTCCAGGCGCAGCAGGTGCGCCGACCGGCTGGGCCGGTACCCGTGCCGCTCGGCGAACGCGCGGTTGTCCGGCGCGTCCAGCACCCAGCTCAGCAGCCGCCGCGCGCCGCACGCCGCGAGGTGCGCCTCCGCGGCGGCCACCAGCAGCGAACCCGCGCCGCGCCGGGTGCGCCCCGGGTGCACGTACACGTTGAGGAACGCCTGGCCCGGCTCGGTGCTCTCGAACTCCATGCCGACCTGCGCGGTGCCGACGATCTCGCCGTCCTCCTCGGCCACCGGCAGCCGCAGGAAGGTCTCGCCGGGGACGTGCTCGACGTCGTACAGGACCGACTCGGGGGTCATCAGCAGATACGGGACGGCGAGCCGGCGGACGTGGGCGAAGCCCTCCGCGTCCGCCCGGTCGCCGGGGCGCAGGTCGCGCACGATGACGGTCATGGACGGCACGCTAGGCAAGCCGGCCGCGATCCGCCTCCGGTTTTCGGCGCGGGCGCTCCCGTGCACGGTCCGCGCGGCGCCCGTGGGGGACAATCGGCCGGTGACCCTGAAGATCCGCGTCGACGACGGCGCCGCACCCTACGAACAGGTCCGCGCGCAGATCTCCGAGCAGGCCCGCTCCGGGGCGCTCCCGGTCGGCCACCGGCTGCCCACCGTGCGCGGGCTCGCCGAGTCGCTCGGCCTCGCCCCGAACACGGTCGCCAAGGCCTACCGGGCGCTGGAGGCCGACGGCGTGATCGAGACCCGGGGCCGCAACGGGACGTACATCGCGGCCGCCGGCAACGCCGCCGACCGCGAGGCGGCCTCGGCGGCGCAGACCTACGCGGACCGCGCCCACCGGCTCGGCCTGTCCGAGGACGCGGCCCTCGCCGCCGTACGGGACGCCCTGCGCGCGGCGTACCACGCGTAGGCACGGCCCGGCGGGCCCGCCGCCCTACAGGTACAGCCCGGCGTCCGTGCCGCCGCGCGGCTCGGGCACCTGGGTCGGGGACGTGCCCCGGCGCAGCGCGTACAGCTCCGCGAGGCTGGCGCCGTCGCGGCCCACGCCCTCCTCGGTGCCGAGCCAGTCGACCGCCTCGGCGCGGGTCAGCCCGCCCACCTCGATACGGGCCAGGCAGCGGCCGGGGCGCACCACCGCGGGGTGCAGGCGCTCCAGGTCCTCGTTGGTGGTGACGCCGACCAGGACGTTGCGGCCCTGGCCGAGCAGTCCGTCGGTCAGGTTCAGCAGCCGGGAGAGGGCCTGCCCCGCCGTGTGCTTGGCCTCGCCGCGGATCAGCTCGTCGCAGTCCTCCAGGAGCAGCAGCCGCCAGCGGCCCTTGCCGCCCGCGTCCTCCTCGCCGATCGCGATGTCCATCAGATAGCCGACGTCGGAGAACAGCCGCTCCGGGTCGAGGACGCAGTCCACCTGGCACCAGTCGCGCCAGGACCGCGCCAGCGTCCGCAGCGCGGACGTCTTCCCGGTGCCGGGCGGGCCGTGCAGCAGGAGCAGCCGGCCCGCGATGTCCTCCGGGGTCGTCTTCATCAGCCGGTCCATCGCCTCGGCCACCGGCGCCGTGTAGTTGGGCCGGACCTCCTCCCAGGTGCCCGCCGAGATCTGCCGGGTCGTGCGGTGCGGGCCGCGCCGCGGCGACACGTACCAGAAGCCCATCGTCACGTTCTCCGGCTGCGGTTCGGGCTCGTCGGCCGCGCCGTCCGTCGCCTGGCCGAGCACCTTCTTCGCCAGGTCGGCGGTGGTCGCCGTGACCGTGACGTCCGCGCCCCGGTTCCAGCGGGACACCAGCAGGGTCCAGCCGTCGCCCTCCGCGAGGGTCGCGCTGCGGTCGTCGTCGCGGGCGACCCGCAACACCCGTGCCCCGGGCGGCAGCAGCGTCGCGCCGGAGCGCACCCGGTCGATGTTGGAGGCGTGCGCGTACGGCTGCTCGCCCGTCGCGAAGCGGCCGAGGAACAGCGCGTCGACGACGTCGGACAGGCTGTCGCTGTCGTCGACGGTGAGCCGGATCGGCAGAGCGTCGTAAGGGTTCGCAGACATACCGCCATGATCCGGCACGGGCCGCCCCGGCGCACGCGGTTTCCCGGTTGCGCGGCGCGCCGCGCGGTTCCCGCGCGAGGCGTGCGCAGGCCCTCTGCCCCGGGACGTCCGGCGCGGCTACTGTTGCCCCCGATGGGACGTCATGGGTGGAATTCGGGGGCTCGGCGGTGGCGGCTCGCCGCCCTGCTGGGCGTCGGCGCGGTCGTACTCGCCCTGGCCGTCTCGGTGTTCACCTTCCCCGGCAGCGGAGCCGACGTCGCGGGCACCACCCGCGACGGCGACAAGGTGCACGGGACCCCGGCCACCCCGGCCGCGCCGTCGCGGCCGTCCGTCGGCTGGGGGTTCACCCACACCCAGTACAGCGCCGACGAGGGCAGCGGCAGCGCCGACGCACGCGTGCGCGAGCTGCTGTCGCAGGACCCCGGACTCCCGCAGAACCAGCACATCATGGGCTGGGGTGCCGACAACCCCGAGCCGTCGAAGGGGCGTTACGACTTCGACGCGCTGGACAGCCGGGTCGACCTGGTCCGCGCGTCGGGCGGCACACCCGTCATCACCCTGTGCTGCTCGCCGGACTGGATGAAGGGCGGCAGGGCGGGCGGCACCGACTGGAGCCAGGCGTCCCTGGAGACGGCCCCGACCCCGGACCACTACGCGGACTTCGCCGCCCTCGCCGCGACCGTCGCCCGACGCTACCCGGACGTACGGCACTTCATCGTCTGGAACGAGTTCAAGGGCTTCTGGAACAGTGCCGAGGGCCGCTGGGACTACGAGGGCTACACGAAGCTCTACAACCTCGTCTACAAGGCGCTCAAGGCAGTGAACCCCGACATCATGGTCGGCGGCCCCTACCTGGTGATGGACAGCGTCGACCCGCGGCAGAAGGAGAACGCCTCCACCGCCGTGCGCGGCGCGTGGGGCGCCCTGGACCAGCGGGTGCTCGACGCCTTCGACTACTGGAACGAGCACAGGGCGGGCGCCGACTTCGTGGTCGTCGACGGTTCCAGCTACACCAAGGACGACGACCTGCTGCCCGACGAGTTCGCCGCCACCGCCAAGTTCACCGCGGTGGGCGACTGGGTGCGCGGGCGGACCGGCGGGCTGCCGCTGTGGTGGGCCGAGTACTACGTCGAACCCGCCGACGGCAACGACGACCGCAAGGGCTGGACCGAGGACCACCGCGTCGCCGTGCAGGCGGCCGGGATGATCGCCATGGTCCGCGGCGGCGCCACCTCCGGCTTCTACTGGAACCCCGAGGAGGAGCACGGCACCGACTGCCCCGGCTGCCTGTGGACGCCCACCGCGGACGGCGACGGAGGACGCGAACTGCCGCTGTACAGCCTGGTGTCGAGGTTCGGCGAGGAGTTCGCGCCGGGCACCGCGCCGGGCATGGTGCGCGTCGGCCCGGAAGGGAGCCGGGACGTCGTGGCACTGGCTGGCGCCGACGCGGTGCTCGTCGTCAACACCCGTGACGCACCCGTCGTCGCGGAGATCGACGGCAGACGGGTCGCGTTGACGGCCTACCAGGTGAAGTGGCTGAAGAAGTAAGCCACTTCACCCGGGTGACCGGCTACTTCACGGTGAGGAACCGCAGCACCAGCGAGGCCAGCAGCACCGCGAGCAGCGGCACCGAGAACCAGAAGCCGCCTTGGAGCCACCGGGTCCTGCGCGGACCGGGCCGCACCGCGACCCGTACGGCCTCCCGCGCCCCCAGCAGCACGATCAGCGCCAGCGCGGCCAGCGCGCCCACCACGGACCACGGCGTCCACGTCACCTGCGGACCGATCGGACCGGGGTCCGGCAGCGCCACCGGACCGGGCGGGGCCTGCCGCAGCGCGTACACGGACGCGTCGGCGTTCGCGTACACCCTCTTCAGGTCCGGCCGGCCGTCCAGGTTCCGCAGCAGCCGCGGTCCCCAGTCCGCCGGGTAGCCGGAGTCCAGGTGCAGATAGGTGGTCTGCCCGCGGTTGACGACGAGGTACGACCGGGGGCCCGCGTCCTTGAGCGACTTGACCAGGCCCGACACCAGCACCGGGTCCGCCGGGGCGAGCACCGGCTCGTAGGTCACCTTCTCCATGTCCTTCGCGCCCCAGGGCAGCGACGGCGTCACGTCGTTCACGGTGTCGTTGCTCAGCCACAGCAGCCGTACCGACGGATCGTCGTGCGCGTACACGTAGTCCATGGCCGCGACCTCGCCGGTGCGCACCCTCTCGAACGGCTCGTTGCCCCAACGGGCCACCAGGAAGCCGCCCATGAGCAGCAGCCCGGCCAGCAATGCGGCGAGCGGAGCCAACGGGCGGCGGTCCAGGGCCCGTTCCTCCGCGGTCGCCCCGCTGCGCGGGAACAGGGCGAGTGCCGCCAGCAGGCAGGCGCCGGGCAGCGCGAACATGAAGACGCGCAGCGCCATCTCGCCGCCGTACGACTGCATGCCGAAGCCGAGGAACGGTACGAACGCCAGGACCGGCAGGGACAGTTCGCGGTAGCCCGCGATCCGCCGCCGCAGCCAGCCCAGGCACGCGAACGCCAGCACCCCGCCGGCCAGCAGCACCCGCGCGTAGAGCACCAGCTTGTGCGTCGAACTGCCGCCCTCGATACGGCCGGAGACCGACGTCGACACGTTGCCGCCGACGCCGCCGACCCCGCCGAACAGCTCGTCGAAGTGACCGGACCAGTACGGCTCGGCCATGAAGCCGATCCACGCGGCGACCATCACCGCGAACAGCACGGGCAGGCCCCGCAGTTCGGACCGCCCGGTCAGCACCAGCACGGCCAGCACGCCCAGCATCACGAACGGGGTGAGCTGGTGGGCCGGGACGCTCGCGGTGAACAGGCCGAACACCACGGCGAGCAGCACCGCCCGCTGCCGCCGCCCCGCGGGTTCCACCTCGGCCTCGCCCGGCCGCAGCCGCGTCCAGATCACCCGCGGCGCCCGGAACCAGACCAGCAGCACGGCGACGAACACCAGGTAGAGCAGATACGTGAAGCCCTGCGGCGAGAAGTAGTCCTGGCCGACCCAGCCGCTCAGGACGAAGATCCAGACGCCCGTCCAGCGCGCCCGCCAGGTCGCCCGCATCGCACGGGCCAGCAGGAACATCGGTGGCAGACAGAGGAGTTGGAGGCCCAGCGGCCACCACCGGATGACCTCGGTGAAGTCGCTGACCCCGCAGGCCCGGCCGACGAACGCGGCCACCGCGAAGAAGCCCGGCCAGCTCCACCGCGCGTCCAGGTCGGGCACGGCCGAGCCGGTGCGGTCGATGTAGTCGAGGAACCCGAGGTGCTGCCACGCGGTCGGGAAGCGCGGCTGGGCCTCGATCACGGCGGGCAGCGCGTGCAGGGAGACGACGGTCGCCACCAGCGTGAGCAGCAGGAGCGCCCGGTGCTCGCGGCGCGGCCACAGCGCGGCGGCGAACACCACGACGAGCAGCGCCGCGCCCACGAGGGTGGGCACCGGCAGGACGGAGACGAGCCCGAGACCGCCCATCCCGTCGAGGTCGGCCTCGCCGAGCCGCAGCGCGGGCACCCAGTAGAGCAGCAGCGCGGCGACGAGCAGGCAGCCGAGGACGACACCGGAGCGGGTCGGCGGCGGGAACGCGCCCGCGGCGCGGGCGGGCCGCGGCGGCTCGGGCGGCACGTCGCCCGGCGCCGTCCCCGGCCCGGCGGCGGGGGCGGACCCCGGACCGCTCCCGGCGTCCGGCCGCAGCTCCTCCACGGGCAGCCCGACCGGGGTCTTCGCCCCGGCCGCCGTCACCACCGGTGTCCCGGCGGGCGGCGTCCCCGGCCCCGGGCGCACGTCCGGCCGCCGCTCCTGGTGGTCGAAGTCGGTGTGGATGCCGAGCGCGAGGGTGTCCGCCTCCAGGGCCCAGGTGGGCCCGCGCCGCCGGGGGACGGCCGGCGGGACGGCCGTCACCGCCGCGGGCCCGGCGGCGGCTCCGGCCGCGTCCTCGTCGGCGGGTTCCCGGTCCGGCGCCCCGCCCGCGGACGGCGCCGGCGGCGCGTCCGCCGGTGCCGCCCGCATGGTGCGGAACAGCCGGGGCGAGGCGATCGCCACGATCACCGCGAGGCTGGAGATCTCGGCGACCCCCGCGCCCGTGAGCCCCATGCGCGGCAGCAGCAGCAGCGTCAGGCCGAGCACGAGCACGCACAACAGGCCCTGGAGCCAGGCCAGTCCGGCGGTCCGGCTCTGCGCGCGCAGGACCGCGAAGTAGGTCTCCATCAGCACCCGCAGCAGCGCGCCCACCGCGAACCAGCGCAGCAGCGGCGTCGCCGCGTCCGCGTAGCCGGAGCCGAAGACACCGAGGATGTACGGCGCCCCGAAGAACAGCACTCCGCACACCGGCAGCATCAGCCGGGCCATCCGCCGCAGCGCCGCACGGGTGTTGGCCGCGATCCGCGCCGGGTCGTGCGAGCCCTCCACGGTGAGCGAGGCGCCCATGTTGATGGCGAGGAGGTTGACCGTGCCGCCTATCGTCGTCGTGATGTAGAAGTAGGCGTTGTCCTCGGAGCTGACCTGCGAGGCGACGATCACCGGCACCAGGTAGACCACGGCCAGCGAGAACAGCGAGCCGGTGTAGTCGCCCGCGAGGAACCGGCCGATCTCCCGGAACGTCGGCGGCCTCGCGTGCTCCGCCGTCGCCCGCACGTGCCGGGGCACCAGCCGCCGGAACACCAGCCAGCCCAGCGGCACCACCGACGTGGCGATCGCGGCGACCCACGACACGAAGACGCCGGTCACCGGGATCGCCGCCGCGAACGCCACCAGCAGGGCGAACTTCACCGCGGAGAACACGGTGTTGCCCACCGGCACCCACGGCGCGCTGCGCAGCCCGGTCAGCACGCCGTCCTGGAGCGTGAGCAGGTTCCAGGCGACGACGGCCACGACGAAGCCCACCGCGGTGGCCGGCCCGTGCAGGAAGCGGTACGACGGACCCCACATCCCGAGCGTCAGCAGGAAGACGCCCGCGGCCAGTGCCACGACCACCGAACTGCCCGCGTACGTACGGAAGATGAGCCGTCCCGTATGACGTCCGGCGACCGGGATGAAGCGGGCCAGGGCGCCGGTCAGGGTCACCGCGGTCAGACCCGCGAGGAGTTTCATCGCGGCGATCGCGGCGGACCCCTGGCCGACCGCCGACTCCGAGTAGTAGCGGGCGGCGGCCAGCCAGAAGCCCAGCCCGAGGACCGCGGAGATCCCGGTGTTGAGCATCAGCGCGTAGGCGTTGCGGAAGAGCTGGTCGCCGCCGGGCGCGCGGCCCCGGCCGGGCAGCCGGAGCCGGCGTCCGCGCGGCTCCGGCGCCTTCCCGGCCGGCGCCGCCCCGGTGCTGGTGGTCGTGTCAGTCACGGGAGTCGACGGCCTTCCGGCGCAGCCGCCGGGCCCCGCGGACCACGGCGTACCCCTTGGTCAGGACCCGGTCGGCGGCGAAGTTCCGGGCGATCGCGCGGCCCTCGACGAGCCGCTCGAACTCCGCCATGCCCGTACTGCGCCGCACGGTCAACCGCCGCAGCGCGTAAGGACCCTGGGCGCGGCGGGACAGCGCGTTGCCCACCGCCACCGCCTGCCGGTACCCGGCGCGCCGCACGGCGCGCCGCACCCGGCGGCTGGAGTAGCCGTACGGGTAGGCGAACGAGACGGGCGGGCCGCCCAGTTCGCCCGCCACGATGTCCGTGCTGCGGGTGAGTTCGGCCCACAGCGCGGTGTCGTCGAGCTGGTCGAGCTGCGGATGGGTGTGGCTGTGGCCGCCGATCTCGACGCCCCACCCGGCCAGGTCGCGCACCTGCCCCCAGTCCAGCATCGTGTCGAGGGCGCCGCCGGTGTCGTACGCGCCCCTGATCCAGCCCGTGGTCACGAACAGCGTGGCCGTGAAGCCGAGTTCGGCGAGCACCGGCAGCGCGTGCCGGTGCACGCCCTCGTAGCCGTCGTCGAAGGTGATCAGCACCGGCCGGGCGGGCAGCGGCGCGCGGCCCGCGGGCGCCCGCCAGTGACCGGCCAGGTCGGCGGTGGTGACCGGGGTGAAGCCCCGCTCCGCGAGCAGGGCCATCTGGTCGGCGAACGCCGAGGGCGCCACCGACAGCCCGCGGGTGCGGGGGCCGGGGTCCTGGGCGACCGAGTGGTACATGAGCGACGGAACGGGCGTGGTCATGCGGCCTCCTCTCCCTCCGGGGCCGGGACCGGCGCCACGACGAACGTGACGTCGCCCCCTCGGGAGCGCAGCCGGCCGGCCGCGTACCCGCCCGCCGTGGTCAGCACCCCCGCGACGATCGCCGCAGCCCGCCCGGCGCCGCCCCTGCGGGCGAGCAGGGCGTCGCGCACACCGCGCGCCACGCCGGCCGGCAGCACCCGGGTCGCGTAGCGGCGCTCGGACTCAAGTCCCTTGCGGGAGCCGACACTTCGGGTCACCAGCGCCTTCGAGAGACCCTCGGCGTAGGCGCGCGTGCGGAAGTACGCGAACCGCTCGCGCGCCCGGGGCACCCGGTGGTGGATCACCGCCCGGTCGTCGATCAGCAGGACGGCGTCGGGTCTCGCCCGCGACAGCCGGATGCACAGCTCCGTCTCCTCGCAGCCGAGCGGCCGCCGGTCGCCGTCGCGGCCGATGCCGGTCGCGAAGCCGCCGGCCGCGTCGAACGCCGTGCGCCGGAACGAGGCGTTGCCGCCCAGGACGTTGCGCACGGCGACCCGGCCGGGCGGCAGACCGCGGTAGGTGCAGCCGACCACCCAGTCGAACTCCTCCGGGAACCAGGCCGGCCGGCGGCCCGACGCCCACAGGGGGAGCGTCCGGCCGCCGACCGCCATCACGTTCGGATCGGCGTACCCCGCGGCGAAGTGCCGGAGCCACTCCGGCTCGGCCACGGCGTCGTCGTCGAGGAAGGCGACCACCTCGCCGCGGCTCGCCGCGATGCCCGTGTTGCGGCCCGCGGACAGCCCGCGGGGGCCCGCGTTGGCGAGCACCCGCACCCCCGGCGTGTCCCGGTACCGCTCCGAGAGGCGCGTCAGCAGCGCCTCGTTGTGGTCGACGACCAGCAGTGTCTCCAGGGCCGGCCGGGTCTGCTCCCGCACCGAGGAGACCGCCGAGAGGATGTCCTCCCAGCGGTCCTCGGTGTAGGCGCAGACCACGACCGAGATGCCGGGTCCGCTCAAGACACCTCTCCCCGGACCGTGCCGATCACCGACGCCTGCGTACGGCTGCGCAGGGCGCGGCGGTTGGAGCGCTCCCCGAGGATGACCCGGAGCACGCGCAGGCCGTCGCGCACGGCGCGCAGGTTGCTCGTGCCGTGGATGCGCAGGTACTCGTGGCTCGGGATCTCCTGCACCTTGAGGCCGGCCTTGACGACCCGGATGTTCATCAGGGTCTCCACCTCGAACCCGGTGCAGTCGAGGTCGATCTCGTCCAGGCACTTGCGCCAGAACGCGTTGTAGCCGTAGCAGAGGTCCGTGTACCGGGCGCCGAACTTCCGGTTGACGACGGCGCACAGCAGCCGGTTGCCCAGCTTGCGGACGAAGGTCATGTCGTCGGTGCCGCCGCCGTTGGCGAACCGCGACCCCTTGGCGAAGTCCGCTCCCGAGACGAGGGCGGAGACGTAGCTGACGATCTCCTGGCCGTCCGCGGAGCCGTCCGCGTCGACCATGACGACGATGTCTCCGGAGCAGGCGTCGAAGCCGGTGATCAGGGCGTCGCCCTTGCCCCGGCCCCGCTGCCCGACGATCTTCACTCCGGGCCACAGCGCGCGCGCCACCTCGACGGTGTCGTCGCTGGAGTTGCCGTCCACGAGAACGACCTCGTGGATCCAGTCGGGCAGGCTCTTGAAGACGTACGGCAGGTTCTCCGCCTCGTTCATGGCGGGAATGACGACACTCACCGGCGGTGTGATCGCCAGGTGAGAGGAGATGGGCCGGTAGACACCGGCGGTGGACGGTGCGGACGGTGCGGTGCCCGTGGTCGGCGGGCGCAGAACAGAGGTCATGAGTCCGGTTTCCCTCTCGTCCGGTGGGTCGCCCTCCCCAGGGCGGCCCGGCTTTTAGTCCGGTTCGAAGAGGGGGGTTCTCACCCGGGGCGCGCCGGTATCGGTCTCCGGGCACACTGGATGAGCTGGCAGAACTGGCCGTCCGCCGAGGAACGGCGGCCGACCGCGCGGCATGACTCGACAACGTGTTCCGTCACCGAGTACAGCACCCCCCTACCGCGCCCCGCCCCGGTCTGTCCGCGGTCCTGAGCCCTCCCCTGGAGCCGCTCGGTGACACACCGTGGCGAGTGAGATGTACGACGGTATTGATGATTGAACCCGTATGGCAAGACCTGGAACGAGGCCTCACGTTTTTGTTGGTTTGACCGTTGCGCGACTTTGTGGGCAGTTCACCTGCGCTCCGTACGGATTCGTCCCATCCGCTTGAGGAGACGGTCGGCCGGCTCGAACAGCTCCGGCCGCGACTGCACCGTGTTGCGCAGCGCCCGGACCGGGGCGCGGCGCGCCCTGTGCCCGACCGCCACCGGGTGACGGCGCGTCACCCACCCCTCGGACACCGGGATCTCGCGTGTCTTCAGGGAGTCCTTGTAGTCCTTCTGGCCGCGCCCGAGGTCCAGGTACGCGATGCCGTCGGCGGCGGCCCCCTCGGCCATCCGCAGATGCAGCACGAGGCCGGGCGAGTACTTGGCGAACGCCGGGTCGTACGCGGGGAACCAGCACGCCAGGATCCGCTCGCTGCGCAGCCCGAAGTGCGCGGCCACCGGCCGGCCGTCCGCGTACAGCACCGACAGCACGCCGGCGAACGACTCCGAACGGCTGTGGAAGAGCCGGGTCACCAGCCGGGTGATCCACTCGTGCGCGAAGCGGTCGCTGCGCCCGGTCCTGCGGTACTGCGCGGACTTCCAGCCCATCAGGACGCGCAGCGCCGCGGGGTCCCGCTCGTCGTGGACGTAGCGCACCGGACCGGCGTCGCGGCCGAGCCTGCGCTCCTTGGCCAGCGTCGTCCGGGTGAACTTCGGTGACCGGACGCGCAGTTCCTTCAGATAGCTCTCGTAGCCCTGGTCGACGTCCATCACCGGCGACGGGAAGACGCCCGAGGCGCCCTCCCCGAACGGCTCCTGGCCGCCCGCCAGATGGTCGAACTCCCACACCGCAAGACCACAGGCCCGCATCAACTCCCGTGCGTCCCATGCGAATCCGGGACGGTGTACGAGTCCCTGGCAGTCCGAGACGCCGAGGCCGACGGCTCGTCCGACGCCGGTCGCCGATCTCTGGAACGGGAAGAACCCCGCCGCCTCCCCGCCCTCGCGCACCACCGCGACGCGCACACCGCGTCTGACCCGGTCGGTGGCCAGCGTGAACTCGGGGGACAGGAACGGGTTCGCCAGTTCGGGTGATCCGTGCAGGTGCGCCTTCGACTGCATCGCCGTCCACGCGGCCCGGTCCGCCCCGCTCAGTTCACCCGGGCGGTACACGCTGATGTCCACGTCAGGAGCTCCGAGTTCTTCTCGCCGTGCGGCCGCGCCCGCGGCGTGCGAGGACCGGCAGCAGGAGCAGCAGCGCGCCGAGCAGGGCCACCGCCAGCACCCCGCCGCGCAGGGACCAGTGGTGCAGCGCCAGCATGCTCTGCGCCACCAGCATGTCGACGACGACGGCGCTCGCGAGCGCGACGATCACCCGGGCGAACGGATCCAGCCCCCGCAGCGCCGCCGCGATGCCCGCCGCCGGTGCGGCGAGCAGGAAGAACAGCGCGCACGACGCCCGCAGCGGTGAGCCGGTGCCGGTCGCGGCGAGCACCGCGCCGGTCGCCGCGACGGCGGTCGCACCCCCGGTGAGCAGGGCGGAGAGGTCGCGGGACGGTTCCGGCCCGGCGCGCTCGGAACCGTTCGTCACGGCGGTCTTGGCACGTATCGTCTGCATGGCCGACTTTGCCCCCCGAAGCGTCGGATGCCGGGCTTCAATGTGGCGCAGGGCCGGTGCGGCCGTCAAGGAGTCCCGGCCCGGGGGAGAGGCATTCCGGGGGGCGCGCGCCGCAACAGGGTTGGCATGCGCACTTCCACGCAACGCGCGTAGCTGGTACCACAGTTGTCGCAGAGATCCTGCTAAAGGGAGGTTCCATGAGACGTTCCCGCATCACGGCATGCATCGGTTCACTCCTTCTCGCCGGCGGTCTCGCCCTCGCGGGCACCGCGACCGCCCAGGCAGCCCAGGAAGCCACCCCCACCGGCTACACCGCCCTCGGCGACTCCTACTCCTCGGGAGTCGGCGCCGACAGTTACATCAGTTCGAGCGGCGACTGCGACCAGAGCACCAAGGCGTACCCCTACCTCTGGCACACGGCCCACCCCTCGAACGCCTTCACCTTCGCGGCCTGTTCCGGCGCGACCACCTCGGACGTTTTGTCCGGCCAGCTCGGCTCCCTCGGCTCCGCCACCGGCCTGGTCTCGGTCAGCGCGGGCGGCAACGACGCCGGCTTCTCGGACGTCATGACGACGTGCGTGCTCGGCTCCGACAGCACCTGCCTCTCCCGGATCGCCACCGCGAGGTCGTACATCACCTCGACGCTGCCGGCCCGGCTCGACAGCCTCTACACGGCGATCAGCGCGAAGGCGCCGTCCGCCCACGTCGTCGTCCTCGGCTACCCGCGCTTCTACAAGCTCGGCTCGACCTGCATCGGCCTCTCGGACACCAAGCGCTCCGCGATCAACGCCGCCGCCGACCAGTTGGACAGCCTCCTGGCCACCCGCGCCGCGGCCCACGGCTTCACCTTCGGTGACGTGCGCACCACGTTCACCGGCCACGAGATCTGTTCCGGCAGTTCGTGGCTGCACAGCGTCAACTGGCTCGACATCGGCGAGTCGTACCACCCGACGGCCGACGGCCAGTCGGGCGGTTACCTGCCTGTGTTCACCAACGCGGCCTGACCCGTCAGGGACTGGCGGTCGCGGAGGCGGAGGTCCCGTCCGACGGGGTCTCCGTCTCGCAGTCCACCTCGAACTTCTGCGCGTCCGACGTCGTCCGCACGGGCTCGCGGACCTCGACGCTGATCTCGTCCTCGACCTTTCCGCCGTCCGCCCCGGTCGTCACGGTCACCTGGTCCCGCTTGGTGTCGGAACCGCCCGCCGCGAAGGACAGCGTCTTCCAGCCCGCGTCGGACACCGAACCGTCCCGCGTCACCCACCGGTACGACACCTGCGCCGGCAGGCGCCCCACCGTGAACGTCGCCGTGAACGTGGGCGCCTGCCCGCCGGGCGGCGGACACGTGCCGGAGTACTCGGTGTGCGACCCCGAGAGCGACACCTTCACCGACTGCTCCGGCGCGCTGCTCGACGGACTCTTCTCGGGCTCGGAGGAGGCCGACGCGGACGGGCCGTCCGCGGACTCGCTCGCCGTCACGGAGGCGGTCGGGCCCCCGGTGTCCGACGCCGTGGTCGCGCCGCCCGACGCCTCTCCGTCGTCGCCGTCGTGCTGGAGCAGGGCGTACGTGAGCCCGGCGACCACCAGCGCCAGGGCGGCGAACCCGGCGACCAGCGCGATCGTCGTGCGGCGCCCGCCGCCGTCCCGCGCCGTCGACGACGGCGTGTCCGCGGCACCGGTGCCGGGAGGCGGGCCGAAGCCCGCGGCCGACTCCTGACGCCGCGTCGCCCCCGTACGGGGACCGGCCGCCGCGTACGGCACCGTCGGCGCGGCGTACGCGCTCGGCTCGGCGCCCGCGGCCACCGCGCGCAGGTCCCGCTCCGCCTGCTCCGGGTCGGTGCGCTCGGCGGGGTCCTTGCGCAGCAGCCCCTCGATGACGGGGGCGAGCGGCCCGGCGTGCAGCGGCGGCGGCAGTTCCTCGTCGACGATCGCCCGCAGCGTGCTGAGCGGGGTGTCGTGCCGGAAGGGGGAGTGGCCCTCGACCTCCGCGTACAGCAGGACGCCGAGCGACCAGAGGTCCGAAGCGAGGCCCGGAGTCCGCCCCAGCGCGCGCTCCGGCGCGAGGAACTCCGGCGAACCGATCACCTCGCCCGTCAGTGTCAGCGCGGAACTGCCCTCGACCGTCGCGATCCCGAAGTCGGTGAGCACCACCCGGTCGTCGTTCGACAGCAGGACGTTGGCGGGTTTCACGTCGCGGTGCAGCACCCCGACGGCGTACGCGGCGCGCAGCGCCGAGAGCACCTCCGCGCCGATGTGCGCCGCCCGGCGCGGCGGCAGCGGCCCCTCGGCGTCGAGCAGGTCGGCGAGGGAGATCCCGCGCACCAGTTCCATCACGATCCAGGGCCGGCCGTCGTCGGTGGCCACGTCGTACACCGTGACCACGTTGCGGTTCGCGACCCGGGCGGCGGCCCACGCCTCGCGTTCGAGCCGCGCGTACGTCCGCTCCACGTCGTCGGAGGACAGCCCGGCGGGCGCGTGCACCTCCTTCACGGCGACCTCGCGGCGCAGCAGTTCGTCCATGGCGCGCCAGACCGTCCCCATGCCGCCCCGCCCGATCGGCGACAGCAGCCGGTACCGGTCCGCGATCAGCCGTCCTTCGCCGGAACCCTCGGACACCGCAGCCCCCTTCGCCTCCGGGCGACCCGCGTCACCCCGCGTGAATCACGTGACCTCTGCCATACCTGCGCAGTGGCGACGCGGTTGAACCGGTATGCCGCCGGCCGGCACACGCGCCGGGTGCTCGTACCCCGCGGCACGTCCCGGTACCCGGTGCGACGGACGTCAACCGCCCCGGGCGGCTCCGGCGTGCGGGCAGAGCGCGTGTGCGCCACCGTACGACGGGCCCCGCGCCGACACGCCCCGGAGTGCTTCATCCTCCCGGGTCCGGGATGTTACGCACCGTCACCGGATCCCGGGCCGTCGGAGGGCCGCGGCCCGTAACTCCGCGGGTTGCGCAACTCGCCCTGGAATCGCCTGAATTCGGAGAGTAATCGTCAACCTCCTTGCGGGGAAGGTGAATCCTGCGACCGCGATACACGAGTGCTCCATGAGAGCGATAGGGTTAACCTGCCCGTGGGCCGGGTGGAGTCGTACGGGTGGGGAGTGACATGGAGCAGATAACGATGCGCAGCAGGGCGAGGGTCCCTGCGATCACCTGCGGCAGTGGCGCGACGAGTTCGCGTCTCGACCGCCATCTCTCGGTACTGGCGGGTCCCGCCATACCGCAGCGGGAGACGGTCGAAGCCACGTCGCTGATGCGCGAACTGACGGCACGGGACACCCCGCGCAAGCCCGGCGGCCGACGCGAGCGGGTCCGCGGACTCTCTCTCTTCGCACCGCTGCGCCGCCTCAGCCGCACGCTCTTCGGCGGCCGCTGAGCGGTCGTCGGCGTCCCACCGGCAGCGTGAACGCCGGTCCCGCGAGGGGCCCGCGCCCGCACAGTCATGCCCTCCCGGCGAGCCTGGCGAACCCGCCCACCGCCCCACCCGCCGCGCGACCGCACCCGGTGACCCCGTCCGGGTGCGGAACCGCAGACCGCCGACGCCCCCGACCCGCCGCCCGACCCACCCGGCGGGCAGGGGCGGACGGGCCCGCCCTGCCGTCGGCGGCGGTACCGGCTCCCCCGTGAACCCCTCCGTGGACCCCACCCGTCGCACGGAGTCGCGCGCCGACGACGGCAACCCCTCAACTTCCGCCCCCGCGACGGCCGATGACGCGCATGGTGCGGGCGCCGCCGCGAACTCCCCTCAGATCAGGGCGAACTGTCCGCCCGGCCCCTCCTCGTGGTGATCGAGCACGGAGGCGGGGCGCCGTGTCCACCCGGCGACGGGCAGCACGCCCGCCGAACGCAGTTCCGTAGCGGTGACCTGCGAGGCGAACTCCAACTCCTGCTGCCGCTCCCGGAGTTCCGTGAACAGGGTGAGGACCGTGATCAGTTCGAGCAGCTCGGACGTCCATGCCTGCGGCCACACCGCCGGACGGATCGCCGCCAGCGTGCCCGCCTCGGCCGGCCCCGTGCGCGCCGCGAACCACTGCTCCAGCACCGGCACCTGGCCGACCTCGAAGTCCCACGCGGCGGGCGGCACGGGGGAGACGCGGCCCTCGTCGACGTACAGGGTCTCCTCGGCGCGGTCGTAGCGCAGCACCTGCGGGCGCGACGGCAGCGGTGCCCGGACGTAGGGCCGTCGGCCGCCGGGCAGCTTGGGCCGCTCGCCGTCGCGGCGCGTCAGGTCCAGCATCCGCCGTCCGACACCGACGCCGTGCTCCCACTCCGCGGCGTCCCCGGTCAGCGGCACGACGTGTCCGCCGGGACCGGGCCGCACAGCGGCCAGCGACCACGCGAGGACGTCCTCCGGCCCGACCGGCCGCCCCAGCCGGGCCGCGAGGTGCTCGGGCAGCCCGGGGGCGAGGTTCGGCTCCAGGCCGCCGGGGCGGCGGTACAGCGGCCGCACCCGGCCCGGCCGCACCAGCGGCAGCACCGGGGACGCCAGCAGCAGCGGGCCCCCGGAGCCGGCCACCGCGGGCGTCTCGACGGCGAAGACCTGACGTGCGTCCGCGGTCCGCCACAACTCCGGCCGGGCGGCGTCGATCAGCCGCTGGTCGGGGATCAGCCACCGCTCGTCGAACGGGGCGTACAGCACCCGCACCGGCGGTGGACAGGGGCCGTCCGCGTGCTCCAGGGCCGTCGTCCCGGCGGAGCTCCCCGGCAGCCGTCCCACCGCCGACCGCAGCGTGCGCGACCGGCTCGGCTCGAACAGGGCCGCCCGGTCCTCGCCCCGCGCCGCCACCAGGGCGTCCCAACGGGCGCGCAGGCAGGCCGCGTCGGGTGCCGCCGGCCATCCCCGGCCGAGCCGGGGCGGTGCGACGGACCACGGCATGAGGTCCGCCAGCGGCGGAGCGTCGTCGTGCGTCACGCCCGGCATCGTACGACGCGCTCCTCGAACCTCAGGGGGCGTCCAGCGCGTCCAGGGTCACCGTGAACGAGAACCGGTCCCCCCGGTAGTCGATGACGGCCACGTCCAGCGGGCGGCCCGCGCGGTCCCGTACGACGCCGGTGACGCGCAGCACCGGGCTCAGCAGCGGGACCCGCAGCAGCCGGGCCGTTTCCGGATCGGCGAGCCGGGCCTGCACGGTGTCGGTGATCCGCCCGATGTCCGCGCCGGCCGCGTCCCGCAGCAGCTTCGTCATCGGCCGCCGCAGCAGATCCAACGGGTCTATGTACGCGGCGAGTTCGGGGCGGACGTAGTTGCGGGCATGGTTGGTGGGCTCGCCGGTGCCTTCGTCGCGGCGCAGCCGGTGGTAGCCGGTGACGTCCGCCAAGTCCGGGAAGAGCGGGGCGAGTTCCTGCGGGACCGGCACCGGTCCGTGCGCCAGCAGCTCGCTCGTCATGCCGGACTGCTGCGCGACGACGGTGTCCACCGACCCCAGCAGCCGCACCGGGACGTCCCCGCCGGCCCCCGGCTCGATGAAGGTGCCGCGCCGCCGGTGCCGCGAGATCAGCCCCTCCTCCTCCAGCTCCTTCAGCGCCTGCCGCATGGTCAGCACGCCGACCCCGTAGTGCCCGGCGAGCTGTTCCTCGGTGGGCAGCCGCAGCGAGGCGCCGCGCGGCCGGCCGAGTATCGAGGCACGCAGCGACTGCGACACCTGGTACCAGAGCGGCAGCCGCCGGTTGAGGACCACGGGGTCCGGCGCGAACCGGCCCGTCGTGGGGCGCGGGGCGCTCTGGTCGTCCGCGCCGGGCGCGGGAGCGGTCGCCCCGGTCACGTCGCGTCCGGACCCCGCGGGGGCGTGAAGTGCCGCTCCAGGCCCTGCCACACGTCGTCGTAGCCGTGCTGGAGGGTGTCCGCCCGCGCCGCGTGCGCGGTGAGCGTGACGGGCCACCGCGTCTCGAACATGAACGCCAGCCCGTCGTCCACCTTCTGCGGCACCAGCTCCGCCGCGCTGGCCCGGTCGAACGTCTCGCGGTCCGGGCCGTGCGCCGACATCATGCTGTGCAGCGAGCCGCCGCCGGGCACGAAGCCGCCCTTCCCGCCCGTCTTCGCGTCGTAGGCGCCCTCGACCAGGCCCATGTACTCGCTCATCACGTTCCGGTGGAAGTACGGCGGCCGGAAGGTGTCCTCGCCCACCAGCCAGCGCGGGGCGAACACGACGAAGTCCACGGACGCGAGACCCGGGGTGTCGGACGGCGACGTGAGCACGGTGAAGATCGACGGATCCGGATGGTCGTGGCTGATCGTGCCGAGCACGTTGAAGCGGCGCAGGTCGTACACGTACGGGACGTGGTTGCCGTGCCAGGCGACGACGTCCAGCGGCGAATGGTCGAAGGTCGCCGCCCAGAGGTTGCCGCAGTACTTCTGCACCACCTCGACCGGCTCCTCCACATCCTCGTACGCCGCCGTCGGCGCGAGGAAGTCCCGTGGGTGGGCGAGGCCGTTGGCGCCGATCGGGCCCAGGTCGGGCAGCCGGAACGGGGCGCCGTGGTTCTCGCACACGTACCCGCGGGCGGTGCCGTCGGGCAGCTCCACCCGGAACCGGACGCCGCGCGGCACCAGCGCCACGTGGCCCGGCGGCACGCGCAGCACCCCGAACTCCGTGCGCAGCAGCAGGACTCCGTGCTCCGGGACGATCAGCAGCTCCCCGTCCGCGTCGGAGAACACGCGCCGCATGGGGGAGTTGGCGTGGTAGAGGTGCACCGCCATGCCCGAGCGCCGGGCCGCGTCGCCGTTGCCGCCGACCGTCCACAGCCCGGCCACGAAGTCGGTGCCCGCCTGCGGCTCGGGCAGCGGGTCCCAGCGCAGCCGGTTCGGGTCGGGCACCGTCTCCGTGAACGGCGCCGAGCGCAGCGCGCCGTTGTCGGTGCGGGTGAACGCGGGGTGCGCCGCCGAGGGCCTGATCCGGTAGAGCCACGAGCGGCGGTTGTGGGCGCGCGGCTCGGTGAACGCCGATCCGCTGAGCTGTTCCGCGTACAGGCCGAGCGGCGCGCGCTGCGGCGAGTTGCGGCCCACCGGGAGCGCGCCCGGGACGGCCTCGGAACTGTGCTCGTTGCCGAAGCCCGACAGGTACGCCGGCTCGGCCGGGCACGCCGGCTCCGCGGGGTGTGCCGGCTCGGCGGGGTACCGCGGGTCCTCGGCACGCCCGTGCGCGTCGTCGCTCATGACAGCCCCTTCGCCATCCGATTCCTGTGCCTCACCGTAGGATTCCGCGCCGCGGCGGGCAAGAGGTGTCGGGGACAGGTGTTCGCGACTCCGCCGTGCGGACGATCCGGAACCCGACTCCAGGTGGATCCGGCACGTCGGACCGGTGTTCTACGCTCGCGGACATGTCGTGGTCGCGCGGACTTCTCGCTGCGTTCGCGGTCTGCGCCCTGTTGCCGGCGGGACTCGCGGGCTGTGCTTCCGACGCTTCGCACGGGCAACGGGACACGGCGTCGTCCCCGCCCGCGGGCCGGCTCCTCGACGACGTCGACGAGGACGGCCACCGCTACCGCGAGGTGGCGGACACCGGCGACGCCCCGGAGATCGACGTCGAGGTGCAGCCGGACCCGCACGACGGCTGGGACCTGCGGCTGACCCTCCGCAACTTCAGCTTCTCGCCGGCCGGCACGCCGGCCAGGGCGGTGGCGGGACAGGGGCTGGCCCGCCTCCTGGTGGACGGCCACGCGGTCGCCGGGCTGCGCGCCGCCGACTACCACCTCGCCGCCCGCCTCGTCCCGCGCGGCACGCACCACGTCACGGCACGGCTGTACGCCGACGACGGCACGGTGTGGGCCGTGAGCGGCGAACCGGTGCAGAGCACGGCCGACATCACGGCGTCCCAGGCGGAGGCGACCCCGACGGCCACCCCGTAGCCGCGACCGGGGGCGGGCCCGAACGGGCCGGACCCGGCCCGGACCGCCATGGTCCTGGACCTCCGCGGAGCCGGAAGGCCACGTCCCGGGCCGCCACGGTCCCGGACACCACGTCCCGGACCGGGCTCCGCCCCCGTGGACAGACCGCCCGCACCGACGGAGAACGGGCCGCGATGAGTGCCTGGGGCACCCAACTCCGTACCCAGGGGGTGAGGTTCACCTGACCGCCGCGGGGAGGCATCATGAGGCCCGTGCCCCAAGCGACATCGCTCCGCCGCGCGCCCGTGCAGCGGCGCAGCGCCGAACGACTGACCCGGATCCTCGACGCCTGCGCCGATCTGCTCGACGAGGTCGGCTACGACAGCCTGAGCACCAGGGCCGTGGCCCAGCGCGCCGGCGTGCCCATCGGTTCCGTCTACCGTTTCTTCGGCAACAAGCGGGCGATGGCGGACGCGCTCGCCCACCGCAACCTGGAGCGCTACGCCGAGCGCGTCTCGGAACGGCTGCGCGGCACGGAGGGTGCCGACTGGCGGGCCGTGATGGATGCCGTGCTCGACGAGTACCTGGCGATGAAACGGACCGCGCCCGGCTTCTCCCTCGTGGACTTCGGCAACCAGATCCCGATCGGCGACCGGCACGCCGAACCCAACACCCGCGTCGCGGACCGCTTCACCGACCTGCTCGCGGGCCACCTGGGCCTGGAACCGGACGAGGACCTGCGCCGCACCTTCCTGGTCGCGGTCGAGGCCTCCGACACGCTGGTCCACCTGGCGTTCCGGGTGGCGCCCGAGGGCGATCCCAAGATCATCGAGGAGACGCGGCAACTGCTGCGCGCGTATCTCGGCCGCGTACTGGACTGAGGCCGGGACACCGGCGGGGAGCGGGGCCCGGGAGGTGCCGGGACGTGAAGAGCCCCGGCTGGACGGGGGGAGACCAGCCGGGGCCGCTGAGGCGGCGTGCGGAGGGCGGTCGCCTCGCGGCGAAAGGCTCCATGGGGCTTCAGCCGAACGATCTTCCCCATGGGCTGGAGGTGAGGCCCGGGGACACTGTCCCCTCCGCAGCCACGTCCTCTACAACGGCCGGGGTGCCCCGGTTGTTCCTGCCCGCGGCCCCGCGCGACGTGAGCCGGACCACTCCCGCGCCGCCCCCGGTGAGGCGTCCCGCCCGGGGAAGCCGCAGCCACGCCGGTGCCCCGGCCGAGGCGTCCCGCCCGCTCCCGCGCCGCCCCCCGGCGCCGTCTCACACACCGGAACAAAGCGCCTGATCCTGTCCGGCGTCTTCCCCGCGCCGTGCACTGTCCGTTAGCTTCCGTGACCCACACACGTCCCGTGCGAACCGCGCGGGACTTCCGTAAGCGGAGCACCAGCGCCCAGTGAGCCCGGGGATCTCTCATGACACGCGCCATCTCCCTGCACGAAGTCAGCAAGGCCTACAGCAGAGGCACCCGTGTGGTGGACAGGCTGTCGCTGGAGATCGAACCCGGCGAGTTCCTCGTCCTGCTCGGCCCCTCGGGCTGCGGCAAGTCCACCGTGCTCCGGATGATCGCGGGGCTGGAGGAGATCACCTCGGGGGAGCTGCGGCTCGACGGCGAGCCGGCCAACGAACTGCCGCCCTCGGGGCGGGACATGGCGATGGTGTTCCAGAACTTCGCGCTCTACCCCAGCATGACGAGCCGCGACAACATCGGCTTCCCGCTGCGCATCGAGGCCCCCGGCGGTGACCACCGCCCCCGGATCGACGCCACCGCCCGCATGCTCGGCATCGAGGACCTGCTCGACCGCTTCCCGGCCCAGCTCTCCGGCGGCGAACGCCAGCGCGTGGCCATGGGCCGGGCGATCGCCCGCCATCCCACCGCGTTCCTGATGGACGAGCCGCTCTCCAACCTCGACGCCAAGCTCCGCAACCACCTGCGCGCCGAAATCTCCAAGCTGACACGGGACTTGGGCGTCACCACGGTGTACGTCACGCACGACCAGGCCGAGGCGATGTCCCTGGGCGACCGGGTCGCCGTCCTGCGCGGCGGCGTCCTCCAGCAGGTGGGCACCCCGCGGTCCGTGTACGCGCTGCCGCGCAACGTCTTCACGGCCGCGTTCATCGGCACCCCGCGCATCAACCTGCTGCGCGGCATCGTCCGCGCCCCGCTGGACGGCGCCATGTCCATCGGCCTGGGCCGGCAGTCCCTGCGGCTGCCCGAACCGCTCACCCTGGACCACCAGTTGCTGCGGGTGCAGCAGGGCCGCGAGGTCATCGTGGGGCTGCGGGCGGAGGCCGTGCGCATCGCGGAGCGTTCCTCCGCGCGCCGCGGCGAGGTGGCGCTGACCGGCCTGGTGGAGCACCTGGAGTTCCAGGGCCACGAGGTGCTGGTCCACTTCAACACCGGCTCGCGGCCCGCCGTCGTGCCCGACCTGGAGGCGCCGCGCACCGCGCGTCCCGCCCGGCGCCGCCGCCGCGAGGGGAACTCGGTCATGGGCCGCATCCGCGAGCGCGCCAACACCCTGCTGCCGGGACCCTCCGTGCTCGTGGAGGAGCGCCCCGAGCCGCCCGCCGAGGCCGTGGCGTCGGTGGAGGGGCGGCTGCCCGGCGACCTGGTCGTCCGCGCCACCCCCGACATCCGGCTGCGCCACGGCATGCAGGTGCCCCTGCTCGTCGACCTGGCCCACCTGTTCGTCTTCGACCAGCACGGCGAGCGGATCTGCCCGGCACCGGCCCGGCTGCCCGACCTGGAGGAGTGAGACCGGTCACGTGCCGCGGCCCCGGGGCGGATCTCCGGGCAGGTCCGGTCGGGCCGGGCCCGGGGTGCGCGGGCCGGACCCGCCGCCGCGCCGGGGCATGTCTGGCGCCCGAAAACTAACACCGCTAGTTTGTGTCCCGGACGACGCATCCCGTTCGGGAGGAAGCACATGAAGGCACACGACGGCATGTACATCGACGGCGCCTGGCGTCCGGCCTCCGGCCCGGACGTCATCGAGGTCGTCAACCCGGCCGACGAGCAGGTGATCGCCGAGGTCCCCGCGGGCACCGCGGCCGACGTGGACGCCGCCGTGACGGCCGCCCGCGCGGCCCTGGCGGGCTGGGCCGCGACCCCGCCCGCCGAGCGGTCCGCGCGCCTCGCCGCGCTCCGGGACGTCCTGGCCGCGCGCAAGGACGAGATCGCGGAGACCGTCACGGCGGAGCTGGGCTCCCCGCTGCCGTTCTCGCAGGCGGTCCACGCGTCCGTGCCGATCGCGGTCGCGGGCTCCTACGCGGAACTGGCCGCGAGCCACGCCTTCGAGGAGAAGGTCGGCAACTCCACGGTCTACCAGGAGCCGGTGGGCGTGGTCGGGGCGATCACCCCCTGGAACTACCCCCTGCACCAGATCGTCGCCAAGGTCGCCCCGGCGCTCGCCGCCGGCTGCACGGTGGTCCTCAAGCCCGCCGAGGACACTCCGCTGACCGCCCAGCTCTTCGCCGAGGCGGTGCACGAGGCGGGCGTTCCCGCGGGTGTGTTCAACCTCGTCACCGGCCGCGGCCCGGTCGCCGGACAGGCGCTCGCCGAGCACTCCGGCGTCGACCTGGTCTCCTTCACCGGTTCCACGGCCGTGGGCCGCCGGATCGGCGCGGCGGCCGGCGCGGCCGTCAAGAGGGTCGCCCTGGAGCTCGGCGGCAAGTCCGCCAACGTGATCCTGCCCAGCGCCGATCTGGCCCGCGCCGTCAACGTGGGCGTGGCCAACGTGATGGGCAACTCCGGCCAGACGTGCAGCGCGTGGACCCGCATGCTCGTGCACACCGACCAGTACGACGAGGCCGTGGAACTGGCCGCCGCCGCTGCCGCCAAGTACGGCGACCGCATCGGGCCGGTGGTGAACGCCGCGCAGCGGGAGCGGGTGCGCGGCTACATCGACAAGGGCGTCGCCGAGGGCGCCAGGATCGTCGCGGGCGGCTCCGAAGTCCCGCGCGACCGTGGCTACTTCGTCAGCCCCACCGTCTTCGCCGACGTGACGCCGGACATGGCCGTCGCCCAGGAGGAGATCTTCGGCCCGGTGCTGACGATCCTCCGCTACGAGGACGAGGACGACGCCGTGCGCATCGCCAACGGCACGGTCTACGGCCTCGCGGGCGCCGTGTGGGCCGGCGACGCGGAGGAGGCCGCCGCGTTCGCCCGCCGCCTGGACACCGGGCAGGTCGACATCAACGGCGGCCGCTTCAACCCCCTTGCCCCGTTCGGCGGTTACAAGCAGTCCGGGGTCGGCAGGGAACTCGGCACGCACGGCCTGGCCGAGTACCTCCAGACCAAGTCCCTCCAGTTCTAGGCGAGGTGCCGTTTCCATGTCCGTCCGAGCCGCCGTACTCCCCGCCGTCGGGGCCCCGTTGGAGATCACCGGCATCGACCTGCCGGAGCCCGGCCCCGGGCAGGTGCGGGTCCGCCTGGCCGCCGCCGGGGTCTGCCACTCCGACCTGTCGCTGACCAACGGCACCATGCGCCTGCCCGTCCCGGCCGTCCTGGGCCACGAGGGCGCGGGCACCGTCGTCGCCGTGGGCGAGGGCGTCGCCTCGGTCGCGCCGGGCGCCGAGGTCGTCCTCAACTGGGCCCCCGCGTGCGGAGACTGCCACCCCTGCTCGCTGGGCGAGGTGTGGCTGTGCGTCAACGCCCTCAACGGTGCCGCCGCCGTGCACGCGCGCCGCGCCGACGACGGCACCGAACTCCACCCGGGGCTCAACGTCGCCGCGTTCGCCGAGGAGACGGTGGTCCCCGAGAACTGCCTGCTGCCCGCCCCCGAGGGCGTCCCGCTCGCCGACGCCGCGCTCCTCGGCTGCGCGGTCCTCACCGGTTACGGCGCCGTGCACCACTCGGCGGGGGTCCGGCCCGGGGAGACCGTGGCCGTGTTCGGTGTCGGCGGGGTGGGGCTCGCCGCCCTCCAGGCGGCCCGGATCGCCGGGGCGTCGAAGATCGTCGCCGTCGACGTGTCCCCGGCGAAGGAGGAACTGGCCCGCGCGGCCGGCGCCACCGACTACGTGGTCGCCTCCGAGACCACCCCGCGCGAGATCCGCGCCCTGACCGGCAAGCAGGGCGTCGACGTGTCCGTGGAGTGCGTGGGCCGTGCGGTCACCATCCGCGCGGCCTGGGAGTCGACCCGGCGCGGCGGGCGCACCACGGTGGTCGGCATCGGCGGCAAGGACCAGCAGGTCACGTTCAACGCCCTGGAGATCTTCCACTGGGGCCGCACCCTGTCGGGCTGCGTCTACGGGAACTGCGACCCGGCGGCGGACCTGCCCGTACTGGCCTCCCACGTCCGCGCGGGCCGCCTCGACCTCGGCATGCTGGTCACGGAACGGATCGCGCTGGACGGCATCCCCGCCGCCTTCGAGAACATGCTGGCGGGCAAGGGCGGCCGGGCGGTGGTGGTGTTCTGAGCGGCTGTTCCCCCCCGGCGGGCCGCAGGGGGGAACACCCCCGCGGGTCAGCCGTGTTCGCGTCCGCGGGGGGCCGTGCCGGGGCCGGTCTCCCGGGCCTCGGCCGCCGGGGGCGACGGCACCGCCCCCGCGACCGGGGCGCGGCGCACGTGCGCAGCGGCGGCGCCGTCCGCCCCGGCGTCCGGGCCGGCCACCGGCCCCGCCCCTGCCCGCCGCCGCGACCGTGACACCGCCACGCCCGCCAGGCACAGGACACCGCCCGCCAGCGTCGCGAGCCCGGGGACCTCGCCCAGGGCCGCCCACGACATCAGCACCACCAGGGCCGGCACCGCGTACGTCGTCGCGCCCATCCGCCCCGCGGTCGTGCGGGCCAGCGCGTACGCCCAGGTCGTGAAGGCCAGCGCGGTCGGGAAGACGCCCAGGCAGACCATGTTGAGGGTCGCGGACAGCGGGGCGTCGGCGGCCTGGCGCACCAGCTGGCCCGCGAACGGCAGGCAGACGACCGCGCCGATCAGGCACCCGAACGTCGTCACCTGCAACGCGCCCGCGTGGCCGAGGGCCGGCTTCTGGGCGACGACACCGGCGGCGTACGCGATCGCGGCGAGCAGGCAGAGCGCCACCCCGAGGACGGAGGAGCCGCCGTGGCCCGACATCGAGAGTCCGACCGTCACCGCGCCCGCGAACGACACCACCATCCCGGCCACCAGCCGCGGCGGCACGGGGTCGCCCAGCACCTTCGACCCCAGCAGCGCGATGAGCAGCGGGCCGACGTTCACGACGAGCGCCGCGGTACCGGCGTCCACCTGCTGCTCGCCCCAGTTGAGGACGACCATGTACAGGCCGAACCACAGCACCCCGGAGAGCGCGATGCCCCGCCAGGCGGCGCGCGGCGGCCACCCCACGCGCCGGACCAGACCGATCACGCCCAGCACCACGGCCCCGGCCAGCAGCCGGCCGAGCGCCAGCGCGCCGGGCCCGTAGGACTCCCCGGCGCTGCGGATCGACACGAAGGCGGACGCCCACAGCACCACCGTGACCGAGGCGGCCCCGGCCGCCAGGAGACCGGCACGGCGGGCGCCGCCGGTGCTGTCGGCGGGGGAGGCGGGAGACGACGGGGGCATGACACTCCAGGTGAGAGGGACGGGTAAGTGTGCCACGGGCGGGCGGGGGACCGCGGGTCGTGCGGAGGCGCGTTCAGCGGGGCATCTTCGCCCCGGTGCCGAGCAGGCCGTGCCGGTGCGCGGCCGCCGCTCCCGGTGACCGGACCGCGCCCGCGACCCCGGGTGTCCAGCTTGGAACACGGACGCTTCGGTGCCCACCGAAATATCGGGGCGACCTCAGCGCTCCGCGCGCGTGACCTCGGCGTACTGGTGCGCCAGCCCGTCCAGCAGGGCGGCCAGGCCGGTCTCGAAGGCCCGTTCGTCGATCTTGTCCTGGCGCTCGGCGAGGAGGTGCGCCTGGCCGAGGTGCGGGTAGTCGGCGGGGTCGTACGCGCTCTCGTCGTCGACGAACCCGCCCGCGAAGGAGCCGAGCGCGGAGCCCATGATGAAGTACCGCATCAGCGCGCCGATCGAGGTCGCCTGCGCCGGGGGCCAGCCCGCCTCGACCATCGCGCCGTACACGGCGTCCGCGAGGTGCAGCGCGGCGGGGCGGCGGCCGGGGCCGCGGGCCAGCACCGGGACGATGTTGGGGTGGTCCCGCAGCGCGCCCCGGTAGGAGACCGCCCAGTCGTGCAGGGCGGTCCGCCAGTCCCGGCCGTCGGTGAACATCGTGAGGTCGACCTGCGCGCTCACCGAGTCCGCGACCGCCTCCAGGATCTCGTCCTTGGTGCGGAAGTGGTTGTAGAGAGAGGGCCCGCTCACCCCGAGTTCGGCGGCCAGCCGCCGGGTGGAGACCGCCGCCAGACCCTCCGCGTCCACGAGCCCCCGCGCGGTGTCGACGATGCGGTCGGTGCTGAGGAGGGGCTTGCGTGGTCGGGCCATGGCGCACATAGTAGGGCTGCACTGGGAAACTAGCAGTGCTAATTTAATCCCTCCGCAGGTCTGCCGTGTGCCGGGCGCCTCGCTCCGCCCCGCGGTCCGTCCCGCGCCCGTGCTCCGTCCGTCCGTTCTCGTTGTGGGGTGGCTCGTCGTGAACCTGGAACTCAGTGCCGAGCAGACTGCCGTGCGGCAGCTCGCCAAGGACTTCGTGGACCGCGAGATCGCCCCGCACGTCGTCGCCTGGGACCGGGCCGAGGAGGTCGACCGGTCCGTCGTGAAGAAGCTCGGCGAGGTCGGCTTCCTCGGCCTGACCGTCGACGAGGAGTACGGCGGCTCCGGCGGCGACCACCTCGCGTACTGCCTGGTCACCGAGGAACTGGGCCGCGGGGACTCCTCGGTGCGCGGCATCGTGTCCGTCTCCCTCGGTCTGGTCGCCAAGACGATCGGCGCGTGGGGGACCGAGGAGCAGAAGCGGCGCTGGCTGCCCGGCCTGACCTCCGGCGAGTACGTCGGCTGCTTCGGCCTGACCGAGCCGGGCACCGGCTCCGACGCGGGCAATCTCACCACCCGGGCCGTCCGGGACGGTGACGACTACGTGATCAGCGGTACGAAGACGTTCATCACGAACGGCACCTGGGCCGACGTCGTGCTGCTCTTCGCGCGCTCCACCGACGCCCCCGGCCACAAGGGCGTCTCCGCGTTCCTGGTGCCGGCGGACAGCCCCGGGCTCACCCGGCGCACCATCCACGGCAAGCTCGGGCTGCGCGGCCAGGCCACCGCCGAACTCGTCCTCGACGGCGTGCGGGTGCCGTCCTCCGCGATGCTCGCCCCCGAGGGCAAGGGCTTCTCGGTCGCCATGTCCGCGCTGGCCAAGGGCCGCATGTCGGTGGCGGCCGGCTGCGTCGGCATCGCCCAGGCCGCGCTGGACGCCGCCGTGCGGTACGCCGGGGAGCGCGAGCAGTTCGGCCGGACCATCGCCCACCACCAGCTCGTCCAGGAGCTGATCACCGACATCGCGGTGGACGTGGACGCCGCCCGGCTGCTGACCTGGCGGGTCGCCGACCTGATCGACCGCGGGCAGCCGTTCACCGTCGAGTCGTCCAAGGCCAAGCTGTTCGCGTCCGAGGCCGCCGTGCGGGCCGCGAACAACGCCCTCCAAGTGTTCGGCGGTTACGGCTACATCGACGAGTACCCGGCGGGCAAACTGCTGCGCGACGCCCGTGTGATGACCCTCTACGAGGGCACCAGCCAGATCCAGAAGCTGGTCATCGGGCGGGCGCTCACCGGGGTCTCCGCCTTCTGAGCCTTCCGAGGGCGTTACCCGGCCCGTACCCGGCCCGTACCCGGCCCGTACCCGGCCCTTGCGCGGCCCGGGTACGGGCTGAGTACGCGCGGTGCCCCGTCTGAGTACGGCGGCGGATGCCGGGGCCGGGCCGGCGGGCGGATCCTGTCCGCATGAGTGAGACACCGGTCAAGTCCCAGAACACGGCCGCCTTCTACGGTCAGGCCGTCGCGTCCTTCGGCATCGCCCTCGCGGCCACCGCCCTCGGCATCTTCAACCTCCACACCGATGCCTGGGTCCGCGGCTTCCTCGGCATCGCCGTCCTCTACCTCGTCACCTCCGCCTTCACGCTGGCGAAGGTCATCCGGGACCGCCAGGAGGCCGGGCAGATCGTCAGCCGCGTCGACCAGGCCCGCCTGGAGAAGCTGCTCGCCGAGCACGACCCCTTCGAGAAGCTCTGACCGGCCGGGGTCCGCGGCCCGCGCTGCGGACCCGCGCTCGCTAAGCGGTTGCTCACCTTCGGCTGTATGGTGTAGCTCCTGGCGGCGAGAGGGGCGATCGGGCGATGAGTACGGCGAGGGAAACGGCGGGCGGCGAGGTCCAGCCGTGGGCCGAGGTCACCCCTGACGCGGCCCGTCGGCTGCTCGTTGCGGCGGTGGACGCCTTCGCCGAACGCGGCTACCACGCCACCACGACCCGGGACATCGCGGGCCGGGCCGGCATGAGCCCGGCGGCGCTCTACATCCACTACAAGACCAAGGAGGAGCTGCTCCACCGCATCAGCCGGATCGGCCACGACAAGGCGCTCACGATCCTGCGCACGGCGGCGCAGCGCGAGGGCACCGCCGCCGAACGGCTCGCGGAGGCCGTCAGCTCCTTCGTCCGCTGGCACGCCCAGCAGCACACCACCGCCCGCGTCGTGCAGTACGAACTCGACGCCCTCGGCCCCGGCACGCGGGCCGAGATCGTCGAGCTGCGCCGCCGGGTGGACGCGGAGATGCGCGGCATCATCGAGGACGGCGTCGCCGCCGGGGAGTTCGACGTGCCGGACGTGCCCGGGACCACGCTCGCCGTGCTCTCCCTGTGCATCGACGTCGCCCGCTGGTTCAACGCGCGCGGCACCCGGACCCCGGACGAGGTCGGCACCCTCTACGCCGGTCTGGTCCTGCGGATGGTCGGGGCGAAGGCCCCCTAGGGCCTGTCCGGCGCGGTCCCCGGCGCGCGGCGGAGGCGGGCCGCCCCGCGCGCGCCGCGGGGCTCAGAGGTAGTAGCGCGACACCGACTCCGCGACGCACACCGGCTTCTCGCCGCCCTCGCGCTCCACGGTGAACGCGACGGTCACCTGCACGCCGCCCGCCACGTCGTCGACCCCGCTGACGCGCGCGGTGGCCCGCAGGCGCGAGCCGACGGGCACGGGGGAGGGGAAACGCACCTTGTTCGTCCCGTAGTTGACGCCCATCTTCACGCCCTCGACGCCGAGGAGCTGGGGCCCGAACAGCGGCAGCAGCGACAGGGTCAGATAGCCGTGCGCGATGGTCGTGCCGAACGGTCCGGCCGCGGCCCTCTCCGGGTCCACGTGGATCCACTGGTGGTCGCCGGTGGCGTCCGCGAACAGGTCGATCCGCTTCTGGTCGACCTCCAGCCAGTCGGTGTACCCCAACTGCTCGCCCACCGCCGCCCGCAGTTCGTCGACGGACGTGAAGATCCTCGGCTCTGCCATCTTTCCCGGCCTCCCGCGTGACTGGCGCATCATGTCTAAGCAACTGCTTAGCATGGTGGCGCGAGGGGCCGATGTCAACGGAGACCGGCGCCACATCCGTCGGTAGGCTCCGCAGGTGCCCCAGATCCCCGAGAAGGTCCACGAGCTGACCGTCGGACAGCTATCCGCCCGTAGCGGCGCCGCCGTTTCCGCCCTGCACTTCTACGAGTCCAAGGGCCTGATCAGCAGCAGGCGCACCTCGGGAAACCAGCGCCGCTACAGCCGTGACACGCTCCGCCGGGTGGCCTTCGTGCGCGCGGCCCAGCGGGTCGGCATCCCGCTGGCCACGGTTCGCGAGGCGCTCGCCGAACTGCCCGAGGAGCGCACCCCGACGCGGGAGGACTGGACCCGGCTCTCCGCGTCCTGGCGGTCCGAACTGGAGGAACGCATCAGCCAGTTGAACCGGCTGCGGGACCACCTGACGGACTGCATCGGCTGCGGCTGCCTGTCCCTGGACACCTGCGTGCTGTCCAACCCGGACGACGTCTTCGGTGAACGCCTCACCGGTTCCCGCCTGTTGCCGGACGCGCCGCGGGGGGCGGGGCCGACCGACGCGGCCGGGTGACCGTCGCCCACGGGGCTCCGCGGAGGGGGAGCCGGCCCGCGTGCGGCGACCCGCCCGGGGCACCGGGGAAGGGGAGGGGGCGGCATGGAGAGAATGCGGGACGCCTTGACGCGGTACCGGCGGGTGCTGGGCGTCCTGTGGTGGGCCGCGACCGTCGGCGCACTGACGACGGTCCTCCCGGGGGAGTCGGGGGTGAGCGGGGTCGGTCCGGTTGTCGGCATGCTCGTGGCCGTGCTGTTGGCGCACCGTCAGGAGAGGCGGGCGCTCGGAGTGACTGCCGGGGAACTGGCCGCGCTGGAGCGCCGGTTGCGCACCGGGGAGGCACCGACCGACCCGCAACACCGCAGGGCGATGCGGGAGTTGGTCGACGGGCGGCTGACGCGGACCGCGCACTGGAAACCCGCTCTGGTCGTGTTGGTCCTCTGCACCGCCGGCGCGACGGTGCCGGCCGCCCTGGTGGCAGGACCGTGGTGGGCGCTCGGGTACGCGCTGTTCGCGGGCGCGTGTCTCGGAGTGTTCGCCGTCGCGAGCAGCCGTGCCCGGGGCGGGCTGCTGCGCATGCGGGACCTGCTCGCGAAGGCACCGCCCGACGTGCCCCCGCCCGGCCCCGTCCCACCGCTCCCGCGGACTCCGGTGGACCCCCGCCACCCCTGACGAGCCCCCGCGGCGCCAGGGGCCCCCGGTGCCTACGCGCGCCCCGCCCCGCGCCCGTACTCGTCCAACGCCCGCGCCACCAGCTCCGCGTTGGACGCCGCCGGCCGGCCGTCGGGCAACCGCGTGGTGTCCTCCAGGCCGACGCGGGTGGCCAGGCCCAGCCGCCCGGCGAGACGCAGCACCGGCCAGGCGCCGCCGTCCTCGCCGTGCAGCAGGACGGGCCGTCCGTGTGCGTCGCCCAGCGCGGCGAGCAGGGTGCGCGCGGTCTGCTCGGCGCCGCCGGGACGCGTGTCCGTCACCTCGGCGAGTACGCGCAGCACCTTCGGGCCGAGCGGTGACGCCGCGAACCGGGCCGCCCCGTCCGTCCCGGACCAGATGCCCGCCTCCACGCCCACACCGCGCTCCAGCAAGGCGGCGACGATCTCCTCGGCGCCCGGCTCGTGCCAGTTGACCGAGGCGTGGTCGGGCAGCACCGTCCATCCGCGCACCAGCTCCAGGCGGGCCCGGGGGTCGGGTTCCGCCCAGGCGCCGGTGGTCACGCCGACCGGTACGGCGACCCGGGAGCGGATCGCGCCGACCGCCGCCGCGACCGGCCCCGGTGACAGTGACTCCCGGCCGCACGGGGTCCTGGGATGGACGTGGACGTCCGTCGCCCCGGCCGTGACGGCCCCGGCCGCGGAGGCCGCCATCGTGTCCGGCGTCAGAGGGACCCGGACGCCGTCGGCGGCGCCGCGGGCACCGTTGAGACACACCTGCATCATGTTCCGACAGTGCCACGCGAGGCCCCGCCGACACCTGCGCGTCCCGCGCACCGATGACAACCGGCCACTCCGCGCGCCTTTCGGACCCGTGTGCGCGTTTCGGAATCTCCCCGGAATCTCCCCGAAACCGACGGGCCCGTTGTCGGGCATTCCCGCGCCCGCCGTCGAGCGCCCGCGGATATCGCCCCGGCGGTCCTTTCGCAGCCTTCTCCGGCCGGCGTCGGAGTCGGAGTCGGCTGTGCGTTCGCTGTCTTCTCCGCCTATTCGCACGCATGGCGCACGGCCGGCCGGCCGTGCGCGTGGCGCTGTTCGCCGGGATGCCGGGATGCCGGACCGGACGTATTCGGTCCGGCACATGCCCCTCGGCCGCCCTGCGGCGGACGGGGCCCGGACGGGACTGCTCGGATCGGGACTGCTCGGGTCGAAATCGGGTGGGAGGGATCGGGATCGGGATCGGGATCGGTCGGGGGGTCCGGCCGGCCGGTCAGGCCGACATCAGCAACGGCCGCCGGTGTCCGTGCTGCGCGAACGCCAGGGCCTCCGGGGTGAGGACGGGGCGCGGCACCAGGATTCCGCAGTCCGCGCAGACCGGGCCGGACGAGGGCTCGTGGTCGAGGCCGTACCGCCAGACGAGCCGCGTGCCGTCGCACACCGGGCACGCCGCCCCCGGCTCGCGCTCCAGCGCCGCGGTCAGCCGGCGCAGTACCCCGGCCAGGTCGCCGCGCGGATGGACCTGCGGGTCGTCGCACCAGGCGACACCGAAGCCGCCCCAGGTCAGCCGGTGCCAGTCGTCCACGCTGCCCGGCCTGCGCAGCCCGTCGTGCTTCTCCTTCTTGCGCCTCTCGGCGAACTCGACCTCGTAGGCGAGCCAGACCGAACGCGCCGCCTCCAGCTCCTCCAGTGCGGCCACGAGCCGCGCCGGGTCGGGGGACCTGTCCTCGGGACCGAAACCGGCCCGCGAGCACAGATGGTCCCAGGTCGCCCTGTGCCCGTAAGGGGCGAACCGCTCAAGGCACTTGCGCAGCGAATAACGTCGCAGTGCCAGATCGCACCGCGGGTCGCGCACCTGTCTCGCCAGACTCCGAAAACCGGCCATCGCCCTGCACCTCCGTCACACCTGCAGCTGTACTTCGGTCACTTCGGCGTCGTCCAACGGACGTCGCCGAATAGACGTGTCCACCCGCGATTCGGCTCCATTCATTTTCCGATGACCTCCATAAGCCCATCGTGAGATCACGAGTGGCCCAGGAGGGCGCTGTGCATGCAGTGCCCGATGTGGCGGTTCCGCAACTGCCGGAAAGTGACGCATGTTCACCTCCGAAGTCGGGGATACCGGCGGTAATGATCGGCCCACCCCGTCGGGAGGAGCTGTCCCATGCCACGGCGCACACCACGCAAAAAAGCTCTCGACAGACTGAGAACTCCCCGCAGGCTCTCCGGGTTCCTGAAGACCGCTTCTCTATGCGTCCTCACAGCCGGACTCCTGTCACCGCTTTCCCCCGCGGCCGCCGCCGACACCGGTTCGGCCGCCGGCACTCTCGCCGCCAACGACTACTGCGGCGGCCAGTGCTCCGACATCCTGCCGCCGGGCGAGAACGGCAACGCCACCTTCGCGCAGATCCTGCTCAACCAGGCCTTCGGCACCCAGCCCGCCCACGCGGAGGACCAGCTCGGTCCCTACTCCGCCCTGGCCAAGGGGTCGTCCGCACTCACGGACGACAAGATCAACACGTTCTTCAACGAGGCCTCCTTCGGCGTGGCCGCGAACCAGGTCGCCTCCTCGGAGAAGCCGGCCGGACGCGGCGACGTGACGATCGTGCGCGACAAGAAGACCGGCGTGCCGCACATCACCGGCACCACGCGCTACGGGACCGAGTTCGGCGCGGGGTACGCCGCCGCCGAGGACCGGCTGTGGCTGATGGACGTCTTCCGGCACGTCGGGCGCGGCCAGTTGACCTCCTTCGCGGGCGGCGCCGCCGGGAACCAGGGACTTGAACAGGAGTTCTGGCGCAACGCGCCGTACACCGAGGCCGACCTCCAGGCGCAGATCGACAGCGCCGTCGCGAAGAACGGCGACCGCGGCAAGCAGGCCCTCGACGACGTGGACGCCTACCTCGCGGGCATCAACGCGTACATCGACGCCTCGGACAGCGCCCGCACCTTCCCCGGCGAGTACGACCTCACCGGCCACAAGGACCCCATCACCAACGCGGGCACCATCGACCACTTCAAGCGCACCGACCTCGTCGCGCTCGCCTCGGTGATCGGCGCCCTCTTCGGGTCGGGCGGCGGCGGCGAGGTGAACAACGCGCTGTCCCTGCTGGCCGCCCAGTCCCAGTACGGCGTGACCGAGGGCACCAAGGTCTGGGAGTCCTTCCGGGAGCGCAACGACCCCGAGGCCGTGCTCACCGTCCACGACGGCCAGAGCTTCCCGTACGTCACCAAGCCCGCGACCGCCGCCGGCCGGGCGCTGCCCGACGCCGGGTCGGTCACCCAGGAGCCGCTGGTCTACGACCGCACGGGCACCGCGGCGGTGACCAGTGCGACGGCCGCCTCGACCACCGCCGCCGACACCGCGCTGTCCTCCGCGCGGCGCGGCATGTCCAACGCCCTCGTGGTGAGCGGCAAGTCGACCGCGAGCGGGCATCCGATCGCCGTGTTCGGGCCGCAGACCGGATACTTCGCGCCCCAGCTGCTCATGCTCCAGGAGATCCAGGGCCCCGGACTCAGCGCCCGCGGCGCCTCCTTCGCGGGGCTGAGCATGTACGTCGAGCTCGGCCGCGGCCAGGACTTCTCGTGGAGCGCGACCACGTCCGGCCAGGACATCATCGACACGTACGCCGTCGAGCTGTGCCAGGACGACCACCACTACCTGCTGCACGGCACCTGCACCGCGATGCAGGAGGTCACCCAGGCCAACGCGTGGAAGCCCACGCTCGCCGACTCCACCGCCGCCGGTTCGTACACGATGCGGGTCTGGAGAACGGCGTACGGACCGGTCGAGTACCGCGCGACCGTCGGCGGGAAGAAGGTCGCCTACACGACCCTGCGCTCCTCGTACCTGCACGAGGTCGACTCGATCATCGGCTTCCAGATGCTCAACGACCCGTCCTACGTGAACAGTCCGCAGACCTTCCAGAGCGCCACCCAGCACATCAACTACACCTTCAACTGGTTCTACGCCGACTCCCAGCACACCGCGTACTACAACAGCGGCGACAACCCGGTGCGCGCGAGCGGCGTCGACGCCGACTTCCCGGTCTGGGCGCAGGCCGCGTACGACTGGAAGAGCTGGAACCCGGCGGACAACACCGCCGCGTACACACCGCCCTCCGCGCACCCCAACTCCGTCGACCAGGACTACTACATCTCCTGGAACAACAAACCGGCCGCCGACTACACCACGGCGAGCTGGGGCGACGGTTCGGTGCACCGGGGCAACCTGCTCGACGACCGGGTGAGGAAGCTCGTCGCGGCGAAGAACGTCACCCGCTCCGCGCTGGTCAAGGCGATGTCGGACGCGTCGCTCACCGACCTGCGGGCCGAGGACGTCGTCCCCGACCTGCTGAAGGTCCTCAACAGCGCACCCCTGACCGACACCACGGCGGCGGCCGCGGCGACGAAACTGAGCGCGTGGGTGGCGGCCGGCGGCAAGCGCACCGAGACCTCCGCCGGTTCGAAGACGTACGCGGACGCCGACGCGGTGCGCATCCTCGACGCGTGGTGGCCGCTGCTGGTCCAGGCGGAGTTCCAGCCGGGGCTCGGCAGCGGCCTCTACACGGCGCTCACCGCCAACCTCACCGTCGACGAGTCGCCGTCGGCCGCGCACGGGCCGACCGGCGCGCACGCGGGCAGCTCCTTCCAGTACGGCTGGTGGAGCTATGTCGACAAGGACATCCGGTCCGTGCTCGGTGAGACGGTCAAGGGGCCGCTGGCCCGCTCCTACTGCGGCGGCGGCGACCTCACCGCGTGCCGCACCGCGCTGATCGACACGCTGAGGACGGCGGCGGGGAAGACCGCGGCGCAGGTCTACCCGGGCGACGACCTGTGCTCGGCGGGCGACCAGTGGTGCGCCGACTCGATCGTGCAGCGGCCGCTCGGCGGCATCAAGCACGGCTCGATCAGCTGGCAGAACCGGCCCACCTTCCAGCAGGTGGTGGAGTACACCTCGCACCGCTGACCGGGAGAAGCCGCAACAGGGCGGCGGCCGGCGGGACATGTCCCGCCGGCCGCCGTCGTCCCCACCGGGCCGCCGGCCTACCGGTACAGCAGGTACTCCGCGCGCACCCGCCGGAACGCGGCGAGTTCGGTGCGCCAGGCCGCGACCACCGCGTCCGTGTCCGCTCCCGCGTCGATCATCGTGCGGACACGGTCGGAGCCGGTGAGGTTGTCGATCCAGTGGTCGGCCCGCCAAGTGAAGCCGCTCCAGACCTTCTTGGCGGTCACCAGCAGGCCGATGCCCGTACGCACCGGGTCGAACGCCGCCGGATCGTGCACGTGGAGCTGCACCCCGCCGACCGTCGTGCCGGCGAACTTCGAGAAGGTCGGCGCGAAGTACGCCTCCCTGAAGTGCACGCCGGGCAGGCCGAGTTGTTCCGCGGCGGCGGCCCAGCGGCCGTCCAGGCCCTCGGCGCCCAGCAGTTCGAAGGGGCGGGTGGTGCCGCGCCCCTCGGAGAGGTTGGTGCCCTCGAACAGACAGGTCCCGGAGTACACCGACGCGGTGTCCGGGGTGGGCATGTTGGGGCTCGGCGGCACCCACGGCAGCCCGAGGCCGGTGAAGAAGTCCGAGCGCCGCCAGCCGGACATGAGCACGGTGTCCAGCCGCACGGGCTTCGCCAGGTACTCCCCGTTGAACAGCCGGGCCAGTTCGGCGACCGTCATGCCGTGCGCCTGCGCGATCTCCCGGCGCCCCACGAACGTCGCGAACTCCGGGTGCATCACCGGCCCTTCGGCGGACCGCCCGGTCACCGGGTTCGGCCGGTCGAGCACCACGAACCGCAGCCCGGCGAGCGCGGCGGCCTCCATGCAGTCGTACAGGGTCCAGATGTACGTGTAGAAGCGGGCGCCCACGTCCTGGATGTCGAAGACGACCGTGTCCACGTCCGACGCGGTGAACACGTCGGCCAGGGCCCGGCCGCTCTTGCCGTAGGTGTCGTACACGGGCAGTCCGGTGGCGGGGTCGTCCTGCCGGCCCTCGGAACCGCCCGCCTGGGCGGTGCCCCGGAAACCGTGCTCCGGCCCGAACACGGCCGTCAGGTCCACCCGCGGGTCGGCGTGCATGACGTCGACGATGTGCCGCACGTCGCGGGTGACGCCCGTCGGGTTGGTGACGACGCCGACGCGCTCGCCGTCGAGGACCGCGTATCCGCCGGCGGCCAGTCGCTCGAACCCCGTCCGCACCCCGCCCGTCCGGTGCGCCGTCGCGGGGGCCGCGGCGGCGGGCACGGCCGTCGCGGCGACCGTGGCCGAGGCGGCGAGCAGGCCGCGCCGGGTGAGTGACCTGCGTCCGTCCGGCGTCATGCGGGAGCCTCCGTCATCGCAGTGAATGTCATGCTCACGCACGCTAGCGCCCGCGTCGGCCGGGCGGAACGACCGCCGCACCGGTGTCCGCGACGTGCAGCGCCCCGCCCCGCGGCACACCCGCGCGCCCCGGCCGCACGCATCCGCCTCCACCCTTCCCCCGGAACATACCGACCGGTTAGTCTGACGCCGCAGCAGAGCCGATTCGCGTCGCGTCGAAGGAGACCGATGGTGGGAGCCGTGCAGGATGCGGGAGTCGTCGTCACCGGCGGGGGCGGTGGCATCGGGGCCGCGCTGGCCCGCCGCTTCGCCGCCGAGGGTGCCAGAGTCGTCGTCAACGACCTCGACGCGGACCGCGCCCGCGCCGTGGCCGACGCGATCGGCGGCACCGCAGTCCCGGGCGACGCGTCGACGGTCGTCGAGGCTGCCCGCGACGCGCTGGGCGGCACCGTCGACGTCTACTGCGCCAACGCCGGTGTCGGCTCCGGCGGCTCCGAGGCCGCCCCGGAGGAGGTCTGGGAGCGGGCCTGGGACGTGAACGTGATGGCCCACGTCCGCGCCGCCCACCTGCTGCTGCCCGACTGGCTGGAGCGCGGCCGGGGCCGCTTCGTGTCCACCGTCTCCGCCGCCGGGCTGCTCACCATGATCGGCGCCGCCCCCTACAGCGTGACGAAGCACGGCGCGTACGCCTTCGCCGAGTGGCTGTCGCTCACCTACCGGCACCGCGGGATCAAGGTCCACGCCATCTGTCCGCAGGGCGTGCGCACCGACATGCTGACCGCCGCCGGCAGCGCGGGCGACCTGGTCCTCGCGCCGACCGCGGTCGAGCCGGAGGACGTCGCCGACGCCCTCTTCAAGGGCATCGAGGAGGACCGTTTCCTGGTTCTGCCGCACCCCGACGTCGCCGAGTACTACCGTGCCAGGTCCGCCGACCCGGACCGCTGGCTGACCGGCATGAACCACCTCCAGCAGAAGTGGGAGGCGACCCGATGACCACCCCGCGCTACGCCGACAAGCCCTGGCTCGGCCTGCTCTCCGAGGTGCAGCGCGCCCCGGTCGAGCCCCTGGACTCCCTGGTGCACGCCCTGCGCCGGTCCGCCGCCGAGCACCCGGAGCGCACCTTCCTCGCCTACTTCGACGGCCGCCTCGGGTACCGGGAGACCGACGCCCTGAGCGACTCCGTCGCCGCCCACCTCGCCGCCCGCGGTCTGGTGCCGGGCGACCGGGTGGCCGTGGTGCTCCAGAACTCCCCGCACTTCGTGCTCGCCGTCCTCGGCGCGTGGAAGGCCGGCGCCACCGTCGTGCCGGTCAACCCCATGTACAAGTCGGCCGAGGTGACCCACGTCCTGCGGGACGCCGAGGTGACCGCACTCGTCTGCACCGACCGCGCCTGGGAGGGGTTCCTGCGGGAGACCGCCGCGGACTCACCCGTACGGATCGTGCTGACCGCCTGCGAGCTGGACTTCCAGAGCCGCGACGACACACGCGTCCTCGCCTTCGAACGGCTGCCGCAGGCCCCCGACGCCGACGACCTCACCGCCGTGGCCCGCCGCGGCGACCCGGCGCCGGACGTGCCCGCGCCCGTGCCCGGCGACATCGCGCTGATCAGCTACACCTCCGGCACCAGCGGCACCCCCAAGGGCGCCACCAACACGCACGGCAACATCATGCACAACGCCGAGCGGCAGCGCACCGGGCTCGAACTCCCGGACCCGGCCGTCTACTTCGCGCTCGCGCCGCTGTTCCACATCACCGGCATGGTGTGCCAGCTCGGTGCCTGCCTGAACAGCGCGGGCACCCTCGTGCTCGCCTACCGCTTCGACGCGGGGGTCGTCCTCGACGCGTTCACCGAGCACCGGCCGCACTACACGGTGGGCCCCTCGACCGCGTTCATGGCGCTTGCCGCCCACCCCGCGGTCGGCCGGGAGCACTTCGCCTCCTTCCACAACATCTCCTCCGGCGGCGCCCCGCTGCCGCCCGCCCTGGTGGAGAAGTTCCGCGCCGCCTTCGGCCCCTACATCCGCAACGGCTACGGCCTGACCGAGTGCACGGCGCCCTGCGCCTCCGTGCCGCCCGCCCTCGAAGCCCCCGTCGACCCGGCCTCCGGCACCCTGGCCGTCGGCGTCCCCGGACCCGACTCCGTCGTGCGCGTCCTCGACGACTCGGGCGCCGAGGTGCCGTTCGGCGAACAGGGCGAGATCGTCGTGTCCGGACCGCAGGTGGTCCCCGGCTACTGGCGCCGCCCCGACGCCACCGCCGAGACCTTCCCCGGCGGCGAACTGCGCACCGGCGACATCGGGTTCATGGACCCCGAGGGCTGGCTGTACGTCGTCGACCGCAAGAAGGACATGATCAACGCGTCCGGCTTCAAGGTCTGGCCCCGCGAGGTGGAGGACGTCCTCTACACCCATCCGGCGGTGCGCGAGGCGGCCGTCGTCGGCGTGCCCGACGGCTACCGCGGCGAGACCGTCAAGGCGTACATCAGCCTGCGTCCCGGCGCCGAACCGGACCCGGACGAACTCGCCGCGTACTGCAAGGAGAGACTGGCCGCCTACAAGTACCCGCGCCAGGTGGAGATCCTGACCGAGCTGCCGAAGACGGCGACTGGCAAGATCCTCCGTCGGGAACTGCGTTCCCGCGCGTACGACGGCAAGTGACCGGCGACAACAGGTGACCGGCGACAGACGAGGAAGGCGGGTGGCGGCAGTGCCCCGCAGGACCGACCCGGACGGAACCCCCGTCCCCCAGCGGCTGCTGGCCGCCGCCACCCGGCTCTTCGCCGAACAGGGCTACGACCGCACCTCCGTGCAGGAGATCGTGGAGGCCGCCGGCGTCACCAAGGGCGCCCTGTACCACTACTTCGGCTCCAAGGACGACCTCCTGCACGAGGTGTACGCGCGCGTGCTGCGCGTCCAGCAGGAGCGGCTCGACGCCTTCGCCGACGCCGACGAACCGGTCGAGAAACGGCTGCGGGCGGCCGCCGCGGACGTCGTCGTCACGACCATCGACAACCTCGACGACGCGTCGATCTTCTTCCGCTCCATGCACCACCTCGGCCCGGAGAAGAACAGGCAGGTGCGCGCCGAGCGCCGCCGCTACCACGAGCGGTTCCGGGCCCTCGTGCAGGAGGGCCAGGACGCGGGCGTCTTCTCCAAGGAGACCCCCGCCGACCTCGTCGTCGACTACCACTTCGGCTCGGTGCACCACCTGTCGACCTGGTACCGGCCCGGCGGCCCCATGACCCCGCAGCAGGTCGCCGACCACCTCGCCGACCTGCTGCTGCGGGCACTGCGTCCCTGAGCCGGGGCGGCCGGGCGGTCCCGCGGACTCCGCGGTGGAAGACTGATCACGAGCAGCGTCCGCCCGCACGGAGGAGAGCCCCGGCATGTCCGTCGTCCACCGCACCACCCTGACGCCGACCAAGGTCGAACTGGTCACCGGCTGGCTCCCGTCCCGCCCCTGGTACGTCGCCGGAGCGGGCGCGCCCGAGCTCGCCAAGGCCGGGGGCTTCCGCCTGGACGACCCCGAGGGCGAGGTGGGCGTGGAGTTCCTCGTCGTCACCGACACCGGCGGCGGCGCGGCCGTCGCCTACCAGGTGCCGCTCACCTACCGGGCCGCCCCGCTCGACGGGGCCGAGGACGCCCTCGTCGGCACCACGGAGCACGGCGTGCTCGGCCGCCGCTGGGTGTACGACGGCGCCCACGACCCGGTGCTCACCGCGCAGTTGACCGCCCTGGTCGGCGGCGAGGTGAAGGCGCAGGCGCAGAGCGTCAGCGACACCCTCGACCACGACGTGGAGCGCGGGTACACGGGCGCGGGACTGCCCGCCGACCGTACGGCCACCACCGTCGCCGACCAGGAGGACGCGACCCTGGTGGGCCTCGCCGACGGCTCGGTGCTGCGCCTGCACCGCGTGCTGCGTCCGTTCGCCGACGGCGCCGACGCGGTCCCCGGGCCGGACGCCGCGGGCCACGTCTCGTCGGTGTGGCAGGCCGCGGACGGCACCCGGGTGCGCGGCCTGTTCGCGGTCCTGGAACCGGCCCCCGGAGCCTGACCCCGGTCCGCGCGGCTGCCGGGCCGCCCCGGCGGACGGGGCGGGCCGGCAACCGCGCCGACCGGTCGGCGGTGCGGCTCAGAGGTACTTCTTCAACTCCCGCCGCGCCAGCGACCTCTGGTGCACCTCGTCGGGCCCGTCGGCCAGCCGCAGGGTGCGCGCGGAGGCGTACAGCTCGGCCAGCGGGAAGTCCTGGCTCACCCCGCCCGCGCCGTGCAGCTGGATCGCCCGGTCGAGGATCTCGATGACCGTGCGGGGCGTGGCGATCTTGATGGCCTGGATCTCCGTGTGCGCGCCCCGGTTGCCGACCGTGTCCATCATCCAGGCCGTCTTCAGTACGAGCAGCCGCAGTTGCTCGACGGCGACCCGGGCGTCCGCGATCCAGTTCTGCACGACGCCCTGCTGGGCGAGCGGCTTGCCGAACGCGGTGCGGCCCACCGCGCGCTCGCACATCAGCTCGATGGCGCGCTCGGCCATGCCGATCAGCCGCATGCAGTGGTGGATGCGCCCGGGGCCCAGGCGTGCCTGCGCGATGGCGAAGCCGCCGCCCTCCTCGCCGACCAGGTTCGCCACCGGGACCCGCGCGTGGTCGAAGACGACCTCGGCGTGACCGCCGTGGGAGTGGTCCTCGTACCCGAAGACCTGCATCGCGCGGCTGACCGTGACGCCGGGGGTGTCGCGGGGGACCAGCACCATGGACTGCTGGCGGCGGATGTCGGCGCCGTCCGGGTCCGTCTTGCCCATCACGATGAAGATCTGGCAGTCCGGGTTCATCGCCCCGGAGATGTACCACTTGCGGCCGGTGATGACGTACTCGTCGCCGTCGCGCTCGATGTGCGTGGTGATGTTCGTGGCGTCCGAGGAGGCCACCTCGGGCTCGGTCATCGCGAACGCCGAGCGGATCTCGCCCGCCAGCAGCGGCTGGAGCCACTGCTTCTTCTGCGCCTCGTCGCCGAACTGCGCGAGCACCTCCATGTTCCCGGTGTCCGGCGCCGCGCAGTTGGTGGCCGTGGGCGCCAAGTGCGGTGACCGGCCGGTGATTTCGGCGAGCGGCGCGTACTGGAGGTTGGTGAGGCCGGCGCCGTGCTCGGCGTCCGGCAGGAAGAGGTTCCACAGGCCCTGCCGGCGCGCCTCGGCCTTCAACTCGTGGACCACTGCGGGGGTGTCCCACGGTGAGGCGAGCGCGTAGCGCTGCTCGTGCGCGACCGGCTCGGCCGGGTACACGAACTCGTCCATGAACGCGAGCAGTTGGGCCCGCAGTTCCTCGGTGCGTGCGTCGAACGCGAAGTCCATGACGGATCAGCCTTCCTGAAGGGTGGTCAGGCCGTGCTCGATGAAGACGGGGACCAGTTCGCCGATGCGGTCGAAGCCCTGCCCGACCGTCTGGCCCAGCGTGTAGCGGTAGTGGATGCCCTCCAGGATCACGGCGAGCTTGAACCAGGCGAACGCCGTGTACCAGGACACCCCGGACACCTCGCGCCCCGACCCGGCGGCGTACCGCTCGACCAGTTCGGCGGGCGTGGGGTGGCCGGGCGCCGAGGCCGTCGTGGAGATGGGGGCGTCGGGCACCTCCAGCGGGGTGCCGTACATCACCAGCAGGCCCAGGTCGGTGAGCGGGTCGCCCAGGGTCGACATCTCCCAGTCGAGGATGGCCGTGATGGAGTCGTCCTCGCCGATCAGGACGTTGTCCAGGCGGTAGTCGCCGTGCACGACCGACGGGGCGGGGGAGCGGGGGAGCTTGCGGCCGAGTGTGGCGTGCAGCTCGTCGATCCCCGCCAGCTCGCGATTGCGGGAGGCGTCCAACTGCTTCCCCCAGCGCCGCAGTTGGCGGTCGAGGAAGCCGTCGGGGTGACCGAAGTCCGCCAGGCCCACCGCGGCCGGGTCCACCCCGTGCAGTTCGACCAGGGTGTCCACCAGGGACAGGGCGACCGCGCGGGTGCGCCCGGGGCCGAGCGGGACGAGCTGGCCGGAGGTGCGGTACGGCGTCCCGTCCACGAACTCCATGACGTAGAAGGGTGCTCCGAGCACGTCCTCGTCCTCGCACAGCAGCACGGGCGCGGGCACCGGCACGGTCGTCGGGTGCAGGGCGCTGATCACCCGGTGCTCGCGGCGCATGTCGTGCGCGGTGGCCAGCACGTGCCCGAGCGGCGGACGCCTGACCACCCAGCGGGACGTGCCGTCCGTGACCGCGTAGGTGAGGTTGGACCGTCCGCCCTCGATCAGCCGGCCCGACAGCGGGCCGCGCGCCAGACCCGGGCGCTCGCGGTCCAGCAGGCCGCGCAGCCGGTCGAGATCGAGTCCGGGCGGATGGTCGGGGCTCATCTATTGCTCCTACGGACGGATGCACAGGACCCGACACATGATGCCGACCAGTCGGTATGTCGTCCAGAGGCGGGGCCCGAAGTGATCGGGGCCACGCCGCCCCGCCCCGCCCGCGAGTGCCCGTCCGCCCGCGCGCCCGCGGGTCAGTGGTCGTCCCAGTGCCCCTCGTGCGCGGCGTGCCGGTGGCCGTCGTGCAGGTAGTCGGTGTGGTCGCCGTGCCGTACCGCGCGGTGCCCGCAGCCCTCGCCGTGCCGGTGGGCGTGCTCCCCGTGGGCCGTGTGGCCGCCGGGCTCGCACTCGTCCCAGTGGCCGCCGTGCTCGCGGTGCAGGTGGCCGTCGTGGGCGTAGTCGGTGTGGTCGCCGTGCGGGACGGCGTCGTGGCCGCAGTCCGGGCCGTGGGCGTGGGGGTGCGCGGCGTGTTCCTGGTGTTGGGCGGTCATGGCGGCTCACTCGCTTCCGTGCGCGGGGGTGCCGGTGTCTGTCGCCCGGCGGTGCCGGGACCGGCGTCGCACACACTCCCACGCGGACGCCGCGAATCGGGGCATACCGGGCTGTGTCGTCCCTCCCGCGGCACGGCCCCCGCCCCGCCCCCGTACCGCCCCTCAGAACACCAGCACCGCCGCGCACACGGCCAGCGCGACGGTGCCCAGCGCCGACGCGACGACGAACCGCGGGTCCGGGCCCGGCTCCGGCGCCTCCAGGGCCCGCATCCGCAGGTGGGCGACGACCAGGAAAGCCAGCCACAGGGTGCAGCACAGTGCGCACGAGACGATCCCCGAGGCCGAGCCGGAGTGCAGGGCGGTCTTGCCGGCGAGCACGGCCGCGACGGTCGCCGACAGCGTCGTGCGCCGCCACGCGAGCCGGGTGCGTTCGGGCTGGAGCCCCGGGTCGCGCTCCGGCGCCGCCGCCGTGCTCATCCGTCCCGTCCGGTCAGCACGACCACCAGCATCGCCAGCGCGACGACGGCGACGACCATGCTCAGCAGCGCCGGGAAGCGGGACGTCGGCAGGTCCTCGCCCCGGCGCATGGCCCGCTCGCAGCGCACCCAGTGGTTGACGGCGCGCAGCGAGCACAGCACCCCGGCGGCGATCAGCGCGAGCGCGAGCCCGACCCGCCACCCCCACGGCAGGTCCGGCAGGAACTGGTCCACGGCGAAGCCGCCGCCGATCAGCGCGAGCGCGGTGCGCAGCCAGGCGAGGAAGGTGCGCTCGTTGGCCAGCGAGAACCGGTAGTCGGGCGTGCCGCCCTCCTCGCGGACCCGCGCGGGGGCGAACCAGAGGCGGACGTTGCGTGCGATCTCGATCACGTGCAGGACCCTATAGGGCCGCTGAGCTGCGGCAGGACGGGGACGGGAGCGCGGCGGACGCGCCGCCGGGACGCGTGGTCACCCCGTCGCCCGGAACGCCTTGAGCCGCTCGTACGCGTCCAGGCCGTCCGGCACCCACTCCCAGTCGTCGAGGCGCGCCTCCACCTCGGCCTCGGGCAGGAAGTCGTGCCAGGCGACCTCCTCGGCCTGCGGGTCGACGGGCAGTTCGCAGCGCACCTCGTACACCGCGGACCACCAGCTCCGGCCGTCGCCGTCGTCGTACAGGAACTTGAACAGGAACTCCGGGCGGGGCAGCCCGCTCACGCCGAGTTCCTCCTCGGCCTCCCGCAGCGCCGCGTCGTCGTACGACTCGCCCGCGCCGACCACACCGCCGACGAACATGTCGTACAGGGAGGGGAAGACCAGCTTGGTCGAGGTGCGGCGGTGCACGAACAGGCGGCCCGCGGCGTCCCGCGCCCGGATGAACACGCAGCGGTGGCGCAGGCCCTGCGCGTACACCTCGCCGCGGGCGCGTCGGCCGACGACGTTGTCCTGCTCGTCGACGATGTCGAGGATCTCGTCTTCGGGGCTCATGGGCCCATCCAAGCAAAAGCCGTCCCGGGACGGCGCGCGGGCGTGCGGGGACGGCGTGCGGGGCGTGCGGGGACGGCGCGCGGTGGGGCGGGGCCGCCCGGGGCCTCAGCGGGGCTGGAGGTTCCGGGCGGGCTCAGGGTCGGACGAGCCGCTCGGCATGGCGGGATGCATCCCGAGCAGCACGATGCCGGCCACGATCGCCGCGAGTCCGCTCGCCTGCCAGGCCAGCGCGCCGGTGTCCGTGTGCAGCCGGTCGCCGAGGAACCCGACCCCGCACAGGATGCCGGCCAGCGGCTGGGCGGCGGTGAGGGCCGGCAGCGACATGCGCAGCGGGGCCGTCTCGAAGGCGCTCTGCACCAGGACCAGGCCGGTGACGCCGAGGGCGAGCACGCCGTACGGCTGCCAGCCGGTGACCAGTTCGGTCCAGCCGCCCTCGGAGAAGCGCTCGCTGCTCACCCGGGTCAGGGCGTCCTGCACCCCGTAGAGCAGCCCGGCCGCGAGGGCCAGCAGGACGGGACCCCAGCTCAGCCGGGACCGTTTCGCGAACGTCGTCAGCAGCAGGGCGAGGCCCACCATCACGCCGATGATCACCCAGTGGCGCACCGGGTCGGTGACGGCGGTGCCGCCGCGCGGCTGGCCCGCCAGGATGAACATCGACACCCCGCCGGCCAGCAGGACGAGTCCCGCCCAGCCCTGGCGGCCCAGTGGCTGCCGGGTCTGGTGCCGGGAGAGGGCGAGCGCGAACAGCAGGTTCGTGGCGAGCAGCGGTTCGACCAGGGAGATCTCGCCCTGGGCCAGCGCGACCGCGCCGAGCGCCATGCCGGCCACCATCAGCGCGGTACCGCCGAGCCAGCGGCGCTCCCGCATCAGGTCGAGCAGCAGCCGCGGCGACAGGAAGTCGCTCAGCGGTGCCTGCTGGGCCACGTTCTGCTGGAGCACGAACCCGAAGCCCAGGCAGCAGGCCGCGCTCACCGCCAGAACCAGAACCAGAACGGACACGCTGCGTACCTCGATCGTCTCTGCCGGGCCACGGGGTGCGTAGTGGCTGACTGTAGCGCTCCAGTGACAGACCTGCCCTTGCAAGTACCCGGGAGCGTTTGAATGACGCGTTCACAGGCCCGACCGGTCGGTGGGGCGGCTGCACGCCGGACGTCCCACTGTCCGGTGCCCGCGCCTCCGGCGCCATGGCCTGCGCCACAGCCCCGGCGGCCGGGGCGCGCACCGGCATACGGGAGCACGCCGCGCCATACCGGACAAATGGGGCACAACTGCCCCGTGCGTCTGCCTGATTGACGTACGGAGCAGGCCCATGGTTCCCGCCCCCGCGCACCGGCGGCCCGCCGCGCGACGTGCGCAAGGTCACTCGCCCACTCGGGCGGCGGGCGTCGGCCGGGTGAGAAGCCGCCGTGAATCGGGACCGGAACCTCGGAGGCATGGCCGCAGGGGGGCCGGTAGTGCTCGAATGGGTGGGTGAAACCCGAACAGTCCGGCCCCGGAGGGCCCGGCCCCGCCTCCGAGCGGCCCGCCTCCGAACGGCCCGGCCCCGAGCCGCCCGGTTCCGAGGAGCGCGGGACGCCGGTCGGCCGCCGCGTGTTCCTCGGCACCCTGGGCCTGGGCGCCCTCGGCGTCGTCGCCGCCCCCGCGCTCCAGCGCGGCATGGAGTCCTTCCTGGCCGGCGCCGCCGACAAGGACCCCACCGGCCTGACCGGCCTGCTCCCGAACGGCGGCGGCTTCCGCTACTACTCGGTCACCTCGTCCGTGCCGCACAAGGACGCCGGCGACTACCGCCTCACCGTCGACGGCCTCGTGGACCGGCCCGGGAAGTACACCCTCGCCGACCTGCGCGGCATGCCGCAGACGCGGATGGTGCGCGACGTCCAGTGCGTCACCGGCTGGCGCGTCCCGGGCACCCCCTTCGAGGGGGTGCGGCTGTCCCGGCTGCTGGACGCGGCGGGGGTCCGCGCGAAGGCCGGTGCCGTGCGCTTCACCTGCTTCGACGGCGCATACAGCGAGAGCCTCACCCTCGCCCAGGCCCGCCGCCCGGACGTCATGGTCGCCCTGCGCATGCAGGACAAGGACATCGGCCACGCGCACGGCGGCCCGGCCCGCCTGTACGTCGCGCCCATGTACTTCTACAAGTCCGCCAAGTGGCTCTCGGGCATCACGGTGACCGAGGACGTCCGTCCCGGTTACTGGGAGGAACGCGGCTACGACGTCGACGCCTGGGTCGGCCGGTCGAACGGACGTGACGATGCCCCCACCACCTGACACCGCCGTACCCGTCGTGCCCGGTACGCGCGTACGCCGCTTCACCACCGCCTCGCGCTGGGCGCACCGCTCGGTCGCGTTCCTGATGGGCGTGTGCGTGGTCACGGCCGCCTGCCTGTACCTCCCGCAGCTCGCCGAGCTCGTCGGCCGCCGCGAGCTGGTGGTCCGCGTCCACGAATGGGCCGGGCTGCTGCTGCCGGTGCCGGTCCTGGTGAGCCTCGTCTCCCGCGCGTTCCGCGCCGACCTGGGGTTCCTCAACCGGTTCGGCCCGCACGACCGCGTCTGGCTGCGCGCCGCGCTGCGCCGCGACAAGAGGCGCGCCGCCCGCCCGGCGGGGAAGTTCAACGCGGGACAGAAGCTCTACGCCGCGTGGATCGCCGGAGCCACCCTGGTGATGCTCGGCACCGGGCTGCTGATGTGGTTCACCCACCTCACCCCGCTGATGTGGCGCACCAGCGCGACCTTCGTCCACGACTGGCTCGCGCTGACCGTGGGGGTCGTGCTCGCCGGGCACATCTACATGGCGGTGAACGACCCGGAGGCCCGGCGCGGACTGCGCACCGGCTCGGTGGACCGGGAGTGGGCGGACCGCGAACACCCGCTCTGGCGGCCCTGAACGGCCGCCGGCCGGTACGCGCGTGGGCCCGCCCCCGGGCCGGGGGCGGGCCCACGCGCGTACCGGCCGGCGACGAGGACCGGGGAGAGCGCTACAACAGCAGCGACAGCACGAGCACCAGACCGCCGGCCATCACGGAGATGATCGTCTCCATCACCGACCACGTCTTCAGCGTCTGCCCGACGCTGAGCCCGAAGTACTCCTTGACCAGCCAGAAACCGGCGTCGTTCACGTGGCTGAAGAACAGCGAGCCCGCGCCGATCGCCAGCACCAGCAGCGCGGTGTGGGCGGTCGACATGTCGGCCGCGAGCGGTGCCACCAGGCCGGCCGCGGACACGGTCGCCACGGTGGCCGAACCGGTCGCGAGACGGATGGCCACCGCGATCAGCCAGGCGAGCAGGACGGCGGGTATGGACCAGTCCTTGGAGATGTCCAGGACCATCTCGCCGACACCGCAGTCGATGAGCGTCTGCTTGAAGCCGCCGCCTGCGCCGACGATCAGCAGGATGCCCGCGATGGGCATGAGCCCCTTCTCGACGGTCTGCGTGATCCGGTCCCGGGTGAATCCGGCGGGCCGCCCCATCGTGAACATGGCGACGAGCACGGCCGCGAGCAGCGCGATCAGCGGTGAGCCGACCACGTCGAAGACCCGCTGCACGGTGTTCCCGGCGTCGTCCACGACGATGTCGACCAGCGCCTTGACCAGCATCAGGGCGACCGGCAGCAGCATCGTGAACAGGGTGGCGCCGAAGCCGGGGCGCCGCTCCAGGTCGTCGGAGACGCGCTGCGGCAGCATGCGGTCCGGCGCCGGCACGTCGACCCAGCGGGCGGCGACCTTGGAGAACAGCGGCCCGGCGACGATCACGGTGGGGATCGCCACCAGCACACCGAGCGCCAGCGTCACGCCGAGGTCGGCGTGGAGCGCGTCGATCGCGACGAGGGGGCCGGGGTGCGGCGGGATCAGCCCGTGCATCACCGACAGGCCCGCCAGCGCGGGGATGCCGATGCGCATCAGCGAGAAGTTGCCGCGCTTGGCGACCATCAGCACCACCGGGATCAGCAGCACGATGCCGACCTCGAAGAAGAGCGGGAGGCCGATCACGGAGGCGATCAGCACCATCGCCCAGGGCATGGTCCGGCCGCTCGCCTTCGCGAGGATCGTGTCGACGATCTGGTCGGCGCCGCCGGAGTCGGCGAGCAGCTTGCCGAGGATCGCGCCCAGCGCGATCAGGACGCCGACGCCCGCGACGGTGTCGCCGAGCCCGGCGGTGAAACTGGTGATCACCTTGTCCAGCGGCGCCCCGGCGACGGCTCCGAGAGCCAGCGAACCGAGGGTCAGGGCGAGGAAGGCGTGCAGTTTGAACTTCGTGATGAGCAGGACGATGACGGCGATGCCCACGAGAACGGCGATGCCCAACTGGGCGTGGCCGGCCGACGTGATCGGATCGACGGTGTCCGCTGCCAGCATCTCGGCGTTGAGTCTGGTCACGGGGTTCTTCCCTTGTCGTCGTGGGGGACTGGGGGCTGGGCCGCGCCCCGGGCCGCCTGCGCGGCCGTCCGGAGCACGGACACGCCCGGCGGCCCGGCCGTGCCGCGGCCGGGTGCCGGACGGTTCGGGTCAGGCGGGCGCTGCGGGCGGTGCGGCCGGTGCGTCGAGTCCGGCGAGGGCGTCCGCGGCACGCCCGGTGATCTCGTCGGGGCTGCCCGCGACGTCCACGTCGACCCCCGCCTCGTCCGCCGCGAGCGGCTGGAGCGTGGCGAACTGCGAGTCGAGCAGGGCGGCCGGCATGAAGTGCCCCTGCCGGTGGGTCATCCGGTCCTCGATGAGGCTCCGGTCGCCGGTGAGGTGCACGAAGACGAGGCCGGGGGCGGCGGCGCGCAGCCGGTCGCGGTAGGACCGCTTCAGCGCGGAGCAGCTCACCACTCCGCCGAGCCCCTCGCGGCCGTGGGCCCACGAGCCGATGGCGTCCAGCCAGGGCGCGCGGTCCTCGTCCGTGAGAGGGGTGCCGGCGGTCATCTTGGCGATGTTGGCCGGCGGGTGGAAGTCGTCGGCCTCGGCGTACGGGACGCCCAGCCGGGTCGCGAGCAGGGGACCGATCGTGGTCTTCCCCGTGCCCGCGACACCCATGACCACGACGACGTGGGGGGTGCGCACTTGGTCCATCGAGCTCTCGCTGTCTTCGTCGACACGTGTGATGCCGTGGCCACTGAAACCTATTTGGTAGGACAAATTCAAGAGGGCTTCATCAATAAGTCTGACTTTTGAGTTGTGTGATGTGCCACGTACGCTGAGTGCATGAGCACACCGGGCCGGGGGCTGCACGGCCGAGTTCTCGACTCCCTCGGCCCCGCCATCACCGCGGGCGGGTACCCGCCGGGAAGCGTTCTGCGCACCGACGAACTGGCCCAGAGTCTCGACGTCTCGCGCTCCGTGATGCGCGAGGCGGTACGTGTCCTCGAATCCATGCACCTCGTGGCGTCCCGCCGCCGGGTGGGCGTGACCGTGCTGCCCGAGTCGGAGTGGAACGTCTACGACCCGCAGGTCATCCGCTGGCGCCTGGCCGGCGCGGACCGCACCCGGCAGCTGCGCTCACTGACCGTGCTCCGCTCGGCCGTCGAACCCGTGGCGGCCGGCCTCGCCGCGCGGCACGCCACGGCCGCCCAGTGCGCCCGGCTCACCGAGTGCGCCCTGGGCATGGTGGCCAACTCGCGCGGCCACCGCCTCGACCAGTACCTGCTGCACGACGTCGCCTTCCACCGCGTGATCCTCGACGCGTCGGGCAACGAGATGTTCGCGCGCCTCGGCGACGTCGTCGCGGAGGTCCTGACCGGGCGCACCCAGCACGAGGTCATGTTCGAGGACCCCGACCCGGCCGCCGTCACCCTGCACGTACGGGTCGCCGACGCCGTGCGCGAGGGCGACGCGGCGGCGGCCGAACGCCTGACCCGGGAGATCACGGTGGGCGCCCTCCAGGAACTCGACGTCCTCGCCCCGTAAGGCAGTTGGGGCCGCGCTGCCGCCCCGCCGCCCGGCCGCTAGTCCTGCGGGAACTCCCCGTCGACGTACACCCACGCGCCGTCGACCCGCTCGAACAGGCTCCGCTCGGTCAGTGAACCGCCCCGGTAGGAGGCCCGGAAGGTCACCGTGCCGGTGTTGTGGAAGGCGCTGCCGCCGGTCGTGCCGAACACCTCCAGTCCCGTCCAGCGCATGGTCCCGTCGAGGTCGAGCCGCTCGGGCCGGGTCCGCGGGTGCCAGGTGCGCAGCAGATGACGGGCGTCCTCGCGGACGAAGGCCGTGTACCGCGAGCGCATCAGCGCCTCGGCGGTCGGCGCGGTCGCGGCCCCGGAGAGGTAGCGGCCGCAGCACTTCTCGTACGGCTCGGGCAGTCCGCAGGGGCAGGAACGCGTGGTCATGCCTGCCATTGTGCCCGGCCGCCGGGGGCCGCCGGTTCACCACCGCACACGAACGAGGGCCGCGACCTCGCGGTCGCGGCCCTCGCCGTACTTCCTGGTGTCCGAGGGGGGACTTGAACCCCCACGCCCGATAAAGGGCACTAGCACCTCAAGCTAGCGCGTCTGCCATTCCGCCACCCGGACAAGGTGTCTGTCGTGCGGGCGTTCGGCCCGCGGCGACGGAGGAAACATTACCAGGCTTTCGGGGGCCGCCGATCACACCCCGTCCCCGCGTGAACGGTGTGTGACGGGCCAGGTCCGCCTTGGGTCCCGGGCGGGTGGAGGGGGAGGATGGGAGGACCAGCGAGGACCACCAGCAGCAGTGCCACCGGGAGGAACCAGCGTGAGCGAGACGGACACGACCACGGGCGTCACCGGCCAGGACGAGGTCGTGGACCTCTGCCGCGACCTGATCAGGATCGACACCAGCAACTACGGCGACCACTCCGGCCCCGGCGAGCGCAAGGCCGCCGAGTACGTCGCCGAGAAGCTCGCCGAGGTGGGCCTCGAACCCCGGATCATCGAGTCCCACCAGGGCCGCGCCTCGACCGTGGCCCGCATCGAGGGCGAGGACCCGTCCCGGCCCGCGCTCCTCATCCACGGTCACACCGACGTCGTGCCGGCCAACGCCGCCGACTGGACCCACGACCCGTTCTCCGGCGAGATCGCGGACGGGTGCGTGTGGGGGCGCGGCGCCGTCGACATGAAGGACATGGACGCGATGACGCTGGCCGTCGTCCGCGACCGGCTGCGCAGCGGCCGCAAGCCCCCGCGCGACATCGTGCTCGCCTTCCTCGCCGACGAGGAGGCCGGCGGCACGTACGGCGCGAAGTACCTGACGCAGAAGCACCCCGACCTCTTCGAGGGCGTCACCGAGGCGATCGGCGAGGTCGGCGGGTTCTCCTTCACCGTCAACGAGAACCTGCGGCTCTATCTGGTGGAGACGGCGGAGAAGGGCATGCACTGGATGCGGCTCACCGTCGACGGCACGGCCGGCCACGGCTCGATGACCAACACCGACAACGCCATCACCGAACTGTGCGAGGCCGTCGGACGGCTCGGCCGGCACAAGTGGCCCGTCCGCGTCACCAAGACCGTACGGTCCTTCCTCGACGAACTCTCCGACGCGCTCGGCACCGAGCTGGACCCGGAGAACATGGACGAGACGCTCGCCAAGCTCGGCGGCATCGCCAAGATGATCGGCGCCACCCTGCGCAACTCGGCGGCGCCCACCATGCTCGGCGCCGGCTACAAGGTGAACGTCATCCCCGGCCAGGCCACCGCGCACGTCGACGGCCGCTTCCTGCCCGGCTTCGAGGACGAGTTCCACGCCGACCTGGACCGCATCCTCGGCCCGCGCGTCAGGCGCGAGGACGTGCACGGCGACAAGGCGCTGGAGACCGACTTCGACGGCGGCCTCGTGGACGCCATGCAGAGCGCCCTGCGCGCCGAGGACCCGATCGCGCGCGCGGTGCCGTACATGCTCTCCGGCGGCACCGACGCCAAGTCCTTCGACGACCTCGGCATCCGCTGCTTCGGCTTCGCGCCGCTTCAGCTGCCGCCCGAGCTGGACTTCGCGGGCATGTTCCACGGTGTGGACGAGCGGGTGCCGGTGGACGGTCTCAAGTTCGGCGTACGCGTGCTCGACCGGTTCATCGACGCGTCCTGAGTCCCGCCCCCGGGGCGCCCGTTGAGGTTCGTAAGGCCCGATTGCCCTGCGGGTATGGGCACTTCGGGTCCTCGGACGTCAACATTCGTCAGCGCGTGCGGAGTTGACTGAGAAGAGTGAATGCGACGATAAGCTCGTAGCTCCATTACTCCCTCCTCGTTACAGGTGATGCGATCCGCTGCTTGGGGGTCGCGTTACCTACCAGGAGGAAAAATAATGATCAAGAAGGTCGTCGCTGCCGCCGCCGTCACGGGTGGTCTGGTCATGGCCGGCGCGGGTCTCGCCGTCGCCGACTCCGGTGCGCAGGGTGCCGCCGTGCACTCCCCGGGTGTCGTGTCCGGCAATGTCATCCAGGTTCCCGTGCACGTGCCGGTGAACGTCTGCGGCAACACGGTCTCCGTGATCGGCCTGCTGAACCCCGCCTTCGGTAACACCTGCGTCAACCACTGACGTCGGGCCCGGCCCGTTGAGGGTCTGACTCCGCGCGGTGCGCGGGGTCCGTGGACCCCGCGGTCGTCGCGGGGATCCGAACCCGTCGGCCCCGGAGCGCGAGCCATGCGCTCCGGGGCCGACCGGTCTTTGCGCGCATCCTTACCCGTCAGCGGCGCGGATGTGCCCTCCGGAACGTTCGAAAAGATGGTCGAAGGCAGGGATTCAGCAATGCGACAGGTCACCCGCAAGGGCCTGATGACCGTGGCGGCCGCCACCGGCGTGATCGCCGCGACGGGCGGCATCGCCCACGCCGACTCGGGAGCGGCCGGCGCCGCCGCCGGATCGCCCGGCGTGCTGTCCGGCAACACCGTGCAGGTCCCGGCGCACGTGCCGGTCAACGTCTGCGGCAACACCGTGAACGTCGTCGGGCTCCTCAACCCGGCGACCGGCAACACCTGCGTCAACGACGGCGCCGCCCACGGAGGCGATGGCGGCGGCAAGGGCGGCACGTCCGGCGGCCACGGCGGGTCCTCGGGCCACGGCGGGTCTTCCGGCCACGGAGGGTCTTCCGGCCACGGCGGCTCGGGCGGACAGGGCGGGTCCGGCGGCCACGGCGGGTCCGGTGGCTACGGGGACTCGGGCGGCTCGGGCTCGCACGGCGGGTCGGGCGGCAGTGGTTCGCACGGCGGTTCGGGCGGGCACTCGGGGTCCGGTGGCTCCGGCGGGCACTCCGGTCCGGGCGGACACGACGGTTCCGGCTCCCACGGCGGTTCCGGTTCGCACGGCGGCAGCGGCGGCAGCGGCGGGCACTCCGGGTCCGGCGGGCACGGCGGCTCGGGCGGGCACGGCGGTGGCGCGCACACCGGGGGGCACACCGGCGGATCGCCCGGCGTCGGCTCCGGCAACCACGTCGAGATCCCGATCGACGTCCCGGTGAACGTCTGCGGCAACAGCATCGACGTCATCGGCATCGGCAACCTCGTCACCGGCGAGGACTGCGACAACACCGGCGGACACCACCACACGGTCACGCCGCCCCGCGACCACGGGACCCCGCCGAGGACCGGCCACGGCAACCCCGGCGAGCGCAGCCAGGCGGCGCCGCCCAGCCGGTCGTCCACGCCCGGCGGGTCCGGTGACGTGACCCCCGTCGCCCAGCCGGTCGCCCGGTCCGCGGGCACGAACGCCCCGGCGGCGCAGCTCGCGGAGACCGGCAGCGACCTGCCGATGGGTGCCGTGCTGCCGGTCGGCGCGGGCGCCCTGCTCGCGGGCGCGGTGCTCTACCGCAAGGCGCGCGCCGCGGCGTAGGGCGGGCGACGCGCGGGGAGCGGGGCCGCGGGCGCGAGCACCGCGGGCTCCCGCGCGGCGCACGGAACGGAGCGGGCCCGGCCATGGCGGGCCCGCTTCCCGTACCGGCCGGTTCACCAGGTCGCGCGTACCTGGCGGATGATCCGCCGGCGCAACCGCACCCTGCGGCTGCCGTCGCGCATCAGGCTCAGGCGGTCCAACTCCCAGTGTCCGTACTCGGCATGGTCGGTCAGCAGTCGTGTGGCGTCCTTGCGGGAAACCCCGCGTGGCACGTACACGTCGACAAATTCGTATTCCGGCATCGCATCTATTGTGCGGGCTGGGGCTCGGTACGGATAGCGTCTGCACTATGTCTGATGCTGTGCAGCCCACCGCTGCCGAGGTACGCGTGGCCGCCGAGGCGGTCAAGACCGCGCTGGATCGCCACCTGGCCGCGGTCGAAAGCCGGTCGGGGGAGGACGACCCGGCCGTCCACCAGGCGTTCAGCCGTCTCGCGGCGGCGGCCGAGGCGTACGACGAGCTGCTCTACGACCGCTACGACGAGGTCACGCCGTTCGAGATCTACGGCACCGAGGACGCGCTGCCGCCCTATGCCGGGCCGGAGGAACCGAGCGCGCTCAGCGTCCTCATCCGGCGCGACTACGTCGTGGTCGAGCCGCAGCGGCTGCTGGCACAGGCACGCCGGGTCGAGGAGGCCGACGGCGACGACACCGGCGGCGAGGGCTCCGGGACCGTGCACGCGGCGCTGGGCACCCTGTTCGGGGAGTTCGAGGCCGACGAGATCGCCTCCCGGCACAAGGAGTTCGGCCTGGAGGAGGGTGACTCGACTCTCTGGGTGACGGCCGCGGACGAGCCGGCCGACCCCGGTGAGTGGCTGGAGGCGCCCTTCGAGCAGGCCGACCCGGAGCGGGTGGTGTGCCGGTTCGACGTCAGCGCGGTGTTCGACGACGAGATCGACTTCGACGACGACAGCGACCCCGACGACGACCTCGCGGACGTGCTCGACCCGGACGTCGACCCCGACCTGGTCCCGGAGCTGCACCCGGACGACGACGCCGAGGACCTCGTCGACCTCGACGACGTCGAGGACGAGGACGACGAGGCGGACGCCGGGCCCGGTCCCCGCGGAACGCGGGGCTGAGCGCCCCGCCCGCCTCGCGACGCACCCACGGCGGCGGTCCCGGAGAGAAGGTCTCCGGGACCGCCGCCGCTGTCGTCGGGGCGGTTCGCGGGCTCAGCCGGCGGGGGCCGCCGCCGGGACCTGCGGGCGCAGCAGCACCGGCAGCCGGGTCGTGCGGGGCTGCGCCGGGACCTCCGCGACCGCGCGCGGCAGCGCCTGCTCGACGCCGTGCACCACGGACAGGTGGCGGGCCGCGCGGCCGAACGCCGTGTAGACCCACGGGCGGCTCAGCGACTGCGCGGCGTCCCCGGGGAGCACCACGACGGCCGCGGGCCACCGGCCGCCCATCGCCTGGTGCGCGGTCAGTGCCCATCCGTGCCGCACGGTCTGTTCGACGCGCTGCCGGGGGACGACGACCGGTTCACCGGCGCACGTCAGGTGCAGCCCCTCGTCGTCCGCCCCGACGACCTCCCCCGGCAGGGTGCGGCCCGGGACGGGGGAGTACGCGACCCGGTCGCCGGGGTCGAAGCCGCCGAACCGGCCCGGCCCGGGGTTGAGCCGCTCCTTGAGCGCGGTGTTGAGCACGCGGGTGCCGACGGCGCCGCCGTGCCCGGGGGTGATCACGACCGTCTGCTCGGCGGGCACGCCGATCGCCCGGGGCACCGAGTCCGCGACGAGCTGCACGGTGCGGTGCACCGCCTCGCCCGCGTCCCGCACCGGGACGATCACGACCTCCTTGCCGGGGGCCGCCACCTGGTTGAGCTCGCCGATCCCGATGCCGGAGACCAGCTCGCCGATCGGGCCCTCGTCCGGCACCCGGGACGCCACCCGCGGGCACACCCGGGCGGCGAGCAGGTCGGCGAACACCCGCCCGGGACCCACCGACCACAGGACCGCGGGGTCCCCGGCCAGCACCAGCCGGGCGCCGTCCGGCAGCGACTCGGCGAGCAGGGCCGCCGTCTCGACGTCGAGCTGGGGCGCGTCGGCGACCACGAGGAGGTCGAGGTCGAGCGCGCCGTCCGCGTCCCGCCCGGGGCCCTCCGCGCCGGACAGCAGCCCGGCCACGGTCGTGGGCCCCGGCTGCCCGGACACGGACCCGTCCGCCGGAGCGGGCCGGCCGAGCGGGCTGTGGACCGCGCTCCAGGCCCGCAGGCCCAGTTCGCGGGCGGCGGCCAGCAGGGCGGCGGTGTCGGCGAGGGAGGCGTGCCCGCCCGTGTGCAGGACGAGTCCGTGGCCGGCGACCGCGCGGATCAGCTCGGCGGCGGAACCCCTGGTCGCCGCCGCGGCCCGTTCCCAGTCGTCCGCCGAGCCGGGACCGTCCTTCGGCACCGAGGTCACCAGCCGGGCCAGGCCGTCGGCGAGGCTCTCCTCGGCGAGCGCGTACCGCTCCAGGCCGAGCAGGACCCGGACCGGCCGCTGCGCCTCCTCCGCGCCCTCCTCGTCGTCGCCGGAGACGCCGGAGCCGTCGTCGGCGGCGTCCGCCCGGGGGGCGGCAGCGGGGCCGCCGGCGGGGGAGTCGTCCTCCAGCGGGTCCTCGAAGAGCAGCGCCTCGCCCTCGGCCACCGCGTCCTGGAGGGCCGCCTCCGGGTCGGGAACGCCACGCCTGCCCAGCGCCTCCGCGAGCGTGGACGCCTCCAGCGCGGTGTGCCCGGCGAGGGCGGCCTGTTCGAGCAGCCACACGGTGAGGGACCGGCCGCGCCGTTCGTCGTCCGGCCCGCACTCGGCGCCCAGCAGGGCGCGCGCGAAGCCGTCGGCCTGCTCCGGCCTGACCCCCGTGATCCGCAGCAACTGCCACGGGTCCGCCCGCAGCACCTCGTCCGCGCCCTCGCCGAGCACCGACGCGGCCTGCGCCGCGAGCGTCTCGGGCGCGCCCGCGCGTGCCAGGGTCTGCCGTACGGACTCCACGGCGTGCTCGGCCGGTGCGGGCGCCGCGGGGGCGGCGGCGGGCGCCGGCTGCCGCGGCCGGTCGGCGGGGGCCTCGGCGGGGCGGGCCTGCGCCGGTTCGGGCACGAAGACCGCGCGGGGCGGCTTGTCCCCGCTCTCCACGGCGCGCACGGCGGCCAGCAGGTCGGCGGCCCGGCCGCTCAGCTTGGTGCCGGCGTCGATGGGCGCCTGCTTGGCGGCCTTGCGGCGCTCGATGCGTTCACGCTCGACGCGCTGCGCCGCCAGCTCGGCCTCCGCCTCCGACTTGCGCCGTGCCTCGTCGGTGTCGGTATCGGCGTCCGCGGTGCCCGGGGCGTCGGTGTCCGTGCCGCCCGCGGCGTCGGACGAACCCGCGTCGGCGCCTTCCGCGCCCGCACCTTCCGCGTCCTCGGGTTCCGTGTCCGGCGCGCCCACGCCGCTCGCGCCCTCGGCGGCTTCCGAGGCTTCCGTGCCGCTGGTGGCGTCCGGCGCGCCGGACGGCGTCCCGTCCGTCCCGGAGTCCGTCCCCGGCTCGGCTTCCTCCGTGGTTTCCGGCTCCGTGCTCACAGCGTGCTCCAGTGGTGATCGGGATAGCGGTGCACGGGCACCGACACGTCGTCGAGTGCCCGGCAGATCTCATCGGGAAGACTAAGGGTCTCCACCGACAGTGCCGCCGTGAGCTGCTGCGCGTTGCGCGCGCCCACGATCGGCGCCGTCACGCCCGGCCGGTCGCGCACCCAGGCGAGGGCGACCTGGAGCGGGGTCACGGCGAGCCCGTCGGCGGCCGTCGTGACGGCGTCCACGATGCGTCCGGCGGTGTCGTCCAGGTACGGCGCGACGAACGGCGCCATGTGGTCCGAGGCGCCCCGCGAGTCCGGCGGCAGGCCCTTGCGGTACTTGCCGGTGAGGACGCCGCGGCCGAGCGGCGAGGAGGGCAGCAGCCCCACGCCCAGGTCCAGCGCGGCCGGCAGCACCTCTCGCTCGATGCCGCGCTGGAGCAGGGAGTACTCCATCTGCGTACTGGCCAGGCGGGTGCGCACACCGGGCGCTGCGAGCTGCCAGGTCGCCGCCTTGGCGAGCTGCCAGCCGCAGAAGTTGGACACGCCCGCGTACCGCGCCCGGCCGCTGCTGACGGCGAGGTCGAGCGCCTGGAGGGTCTCCTCCAGCGGTGTCGCGGTGTCGTACGCGTGCACGTGCCACAGGTCGACGTAGTCGGTGCCGAGGCGGGCCAGCGAGTCGTCCAGGGCGGCCAGCAGGTGGCCGCGCGAGCCGTCGAAGCGGCGGTCGGGGTCCGGGACGCTGCCCGCCTTGGTCGAGACGATCAGGTCCCGGCGCGGCACGAGCTGTTCCATCAGTTGTCCGAGCAGGTATTCGGACTCGCCGTCGCCGTACACGTCCGCCGTGTCGACGAGCGTCCCGCCCGCCTCCCAGAACGCCTTCAGCATGGCCGCCGCGTCGTGCTCGTCCGTGTCCCGGCCCCAGGTCAGGGTGCCGAGCCCGATCCGGGACACACGCAGGCCGGTCCGGCCGAGATGCCTCTGCTCCATGGACGCCGAGATTACTGGCCAGGGGTTGTCGCGTGGGGTGCCTGTGGACAACGGGTTTCCCGCGCCGCCCGCCGTGCGCTTCCGTACCGCGCGGCCCACCGCCCTCCCGGCCGTGCCGCCCGCGCGCTATGGTCGGCGCACAAGGGACGTTACTGATCAGTAAGGGGAATCGGCCATGCAGCTCGGGATCAACCTCGGCTACTGGGGTGCCGGAATGGACGGGGACAACCTGGCCGTCGCCCAGGAGGCCGACCGGCTCGGATACGCCGTGTGCTGGGCGGCCGAGGCCTACGGCTCGGACGCGGCCACCGTCCTCACCTGGGTCGCCGCCCAGACCGAGCGCATCGACGTCGGCTCGGCCATCTTCCAGATCCCGGCCCGCCAGCCCGCGATGACGGCGATGACCGCGGCCACCCTCGACTCCCTGTCCGGCGGCCGCTTCCGCCTCGGCCTCGGCGTCTCGGGCCCGCAGGTCTCCGAGGGCTGGTACGGCGTCAAGTTCGACAAGCCGCTGGCCCGTACGCGCGAGTACGTCGAGATCGTGCGCCGCGCGATGTCCCGCGAGCGGCTCTCCTTCGAGGGCGAGCACTGGACGCTGCCGCTGCCCGGCGGCCCCGGCAAGCCGATCAAGCTCACCGTGCACCCGGAGCGCGAGCACATCCCGCTCTACATCGCGGCCATCGGACCGAAGAACCTGGAGCAGACCGGCGAGATCGCCGACGGCGCGCTGCTGATCTTCCCGTCCGCGGACCACCTGGAGGACACCGCGATCCGTCACCTGCGGGCCGGCCGGGAGAAGGCCGGCAAGACCCTCGACGGGTTCGACGTGTGCCCGACGCTGCCGCTCGCCGTCGGCGAGGACAAGGACGTCGCCACGCTCGCCGACGCCTTCCGCCCGTACACCGCGCTCTACGTGGGCGGCATGGGCAGCCGCAAGCAGAACTTCTACAACCAGCTCGCGGGCCGCATGGGCTACGAGGCTGCCGCCGCCGAGATCCAGGACAAGTACCTGTCCGGCGACAAGCAGGGCGCCGCGGCCGCCGTGCCGCACGACCTGATCGACCAGACCACGCTGCTCGGTTCCGTGGACCGCATCGCCGACCGGATGAAGGCCTACGCGGCGGCCGGCGTCACCACCCTGACGCTGGCCCCCGCGGGCTTCTCGCTGGACGACCGGCTGGCCTCGCTCCGGGCGGGCGTCGAAGCCATGGAGCGGGCCGGCCTGGCCTGAGCCGAGGACACCGGGGCACGGGGCACCGGCGGGTCCCGGCGGGGAGGTCCGCGGCCGTGGTGGGGGCTCGGGGGTCTTCCCCGCCACGGCCGTCGTGGGGAACAACGCGCGCGCACCCCGCGCGGTTACGCCTTCCGGCGCGCCGGAACGTCCCCCTTCTGGCGCAGTCGTCCGGCACCCGTGTTGCAGCGTCCGGGATGCGGCATTTGACTCCTCCTTGCGGGCCCCACGGCCCGGCGGCCCACGCCGCGGGCCCCGCGCGGGGTGCCCCGGAGCCTCGCAGGGAGGTCACACATGCTGTCTGCCAAGAGCCTTTTCACGGAGATCCTCGACGACGACGAGTCGTTCCGGCTGTTCTGCTCGATCGCGGCCGGCGGCGAGTCCCAGGGCGGCTGGGAGAACGGGCGCATCGCCGCGCTCGTCCCGGAGGGCGAACGCGCGCTCGCGCCGAAGATCGCCCGGCACGGCGCCGACGAGGACAAGCACGGGCGGATCTTCAACGCCCTCCTGCGCAAGCGCGGCCTGCAACCCGTCGAGGTCCCCGCCGAGACCGACTACACGATGCTGCTGGAGCGCAACGGCATCGGCCTCCCGCACGACAGGCTCCGCCGCGACGAGCCGCTGACCGTGCCGGACATCGTCACCTACCTCGCCCACAGCCGGGTCACCGAACAGCGCGCGTCGGAGCAGATGGACATGCTGCGCAAGTGCTTCGGCGACCATCCGGACCTCGGCCGCGCGGTGCGGATGATCTCGAACGACGAGGACAACCACCTCGCCTACTGCCACGAGGAACTGCTGCGCTTCGCGGCCGCCGGCCACGGCCGCACCATCCAGCGCACCCTGCGGGAGTGCGCGCACGCCGAGATCCGCGTCTACCGGGACGTCAGCCTCGCCGTGATGGCCCACATGGGCCGCCTGCTCGGCTGGTCCCGCGCCAGGGCGGCGCTGCTCGCGGCCGGCATCCACGCCGTGTACGCGTACGAGCGCGCGGGCGGCTGGCGGCGCATGGTCTCCCTGGCGCAGCCGGAGCGGCGCGACGCCCTGGGCGGCCCGGCGACCGCCGCCCCCGAGTTCGCCTGACCCCCGGCCGCCGCCGGCCCGGCTCCCGGCCCCCGGCCGTCGCGCCGGGCCGGTGCCGCTACAGCCAGCCGCGCCGCTTGAACGTCCGGTACAGCAGGAACTCCAGGATGCCCATCACCGCGATCACCGCCGGGTAGGACCACACCCAGTGCAGCTCGGGCATGTGCTCGAAGTTCATGCCGTAGATGCCCGCGATCATCGTCGGGACCGCCGCCATGGCCGCCCACGCGGAGATCTTGCGCATGTCGTCGTTCTGCCGGACGCTCATCTGCGCCAGATGCGCGCTCAGGATGTCCGACACCAGCCGGTCCAGGCCCTCCACCGACTCGTTCACCCGGGTCAGGTGGTCGCTGACGTCCCGGAAGAAGGGACGCGCGCCGTCCGCGACGAACGGCACCGCCGCACCCGAGAGCCCGTTGCCCGCCAGCCGGTCCAGCGGCATCACCAGCGGCCCGGTTGCCCGGCGGAACTCCAGGATCTGGCGCTTGAAGTTGTAGATCCGCGACGCGACGGGGCGCGAGTCGCCGCCGTCCGGGGAGAACACCACCGACTCCAGTTCCTCCAGGTCCGTCTGGAGTTCGGTCGCCACGTCCAGGTAGTGGTCGACCACCGCGTCGGCGATCCCGTAGAGCACCGAGGTGGGGCCCTTGCCGAGCATCTCCGGCTCGTTCTCCAGACGCTTCTGCACCCCGTGCAGGGAGGCGCTGTCGCCGTGCCGCACACTCACCACGAAGGAGTCCCCGACGAACAGCATCAGCTCGTGCGCCGTGACGTCGTCGCTCTCCGCGTCGTACTCGACCGGCTTGAGGACGACGAAGAGCGAGTCGTCGTACACCTCCAGCTTCGGCCGCTGATGGGCCTTGAGCGCGTCCTCCACGGCCAGCGGGTGCAGCCCGAACGCCGCGGTGACCCTCTCGAACTCCGCCGCGGTCGGCTCGTGCAGACCCACCCACACGAACGCGTCCCCGGCCTCGCGCGCCTGCTTCAGGGCGCCGTCCAGGTCGTGCGAGCTGTCGGTGCGGTGTCCCGCACGGTAGATGGAACAGTCCACGATCACGGAGCGCATTCTCCCTTCGTCCGCCCGCCGGTGCACCCGGACGTGCGCCTACCCTGGGCGGCATGCCCACGTTGATCCTCGTCCGGCACGGACGGTCCACCGCCAACACAGCGGGTCTCCTCGCCGGCTGGACGCCCGGCGTCGCCCTCGACGAACGCGGCACCGAGCAGGCCGCGACCCTGCCGGGCCGGCTCGCCGCCCTGCCGATCTCCGAAGTCGTCCTCAGCCCCCTGCAGCGCTGCCAGGAGACCGTGCAGCCGCTGCTCGACGCCCGCCCCGGCCTGTCGGCCCACACCGACGAGCGGATCGGCGAGTGCCACTACGGCGACTGGTCGGGCCGCAAGCTCGCCGAACTGAGCGACGAACCGCTGATGCAGGTGGTGCAGTCGCACCCCTCCGCGGCGGCGTTCCCCGGCGGGGAGTCCATGCGGGCCATGCAGCACCGCGCCGCGGAGGCGGTGCGCGAGTGGAACGCGCGCGTGGAGCGCGACCACGGCGCCGACGCCGTCTACCTCATGTGCTCGCACGGCGACATCATCAAGTCGCTCGTGGCGGACGCACTCGGACTTCATCTCGACCTCTTCCAGCGGATTTCCGTAGAACCGTGTTCCATCACGGCGATCCGTTACACCCGTCTGCGCCCGTTTCTCGTCCGGCTCGGGGACACCGGCGACTTCGCGTCCCTCGCGCCGCACGAGGAACCCGCCACGGGCGACGCCCCGGTCGGTGGCGGTGCGGGCGCACCGTGATCGTCGTCCGCAGTAGGGTGAAGCGGTCGCACCAGGCCCGGCCGTCGGACTCCCGTCCGACCTCCGCCGACCGGGCCGGGCGCCGCACCCGCCAGTAGCCGGCGCTACCCTCCCCGGTCGCCGGTCCCGATGCCGTTTCACGACTCCCATGGAGACAGGACGTGTCCCGTCAGGTGTTCCTCTACGATCCGCCGGACCGTTTCGTCGCCGGCACGGTCGGGCTGCCCGGACGCCGGACGTTCTTCCTCCAGGCCACCTCCGGCCCCCGGGTGACCAGCGTCGCCCTGGAGAAGACGCAGGTCGCTGCGCTCGCCGAGCGCATGGAAGAGCTTCTGGACGAGGTGGTGCGCCGCAGCGGCGGCAGCACGCCCGTACCGGCCGTCGCCCCCACCGAGAGCCCCGACACGGGGCCCCTGGACACTCCCGTCGAGGAGGAGTTCCGGGTCGGCACGATGGCGCTGGCCTGGGACGGCGACGAGCAGCGCATGATCGTCGAGGCGCAGGCCCTGGTCGAGCTCGACGCGGAGTCCGACGAGGACCTCGCCGAGGCCGAGGAGCGGCTGCTCCAGGACGAGGAGAACGGCCCGCCCATGCTGCGGGTCCGCCTCACCGGGGCCCAGGCCCGCGCCTTCACCAAGCGCGCCCTCGACGTCGTCAACGCCGGCCGCCCGCCGTGCCCCCTGTGCAGCCTCCCGCTCGACCCGGAAGGACACGTATGTCCGCGCCAGAACGGATACCGGCGCGACGCGTGACGCCGGCCGAACTGCTCACCGAGGGCGAACTGACCGTCCGCGGCCGCATCCGTGACGCGTCCAACGCGGCCCTGTTCTGCGCGGTGACCCGCGACGGACAGGAAGTGTCCTGCGTGTACAAGCCGGTCGCCGGCGAACGGCCCCTCTGGGACTTCCCCGACGGCACCCTCGCCCAGCGCGAGGTGGCCGCCTACGAGGTCTCCGAGGCGACCGGCTGGGGCCTCGTGCCGCCCACCGTGCTGCGCGACGGGCCCTACGGCGAGGGCATGTGCCAGCTCTGGATCGAGGCGTCCCCCGAGGCCGAACTCCTCGCCCTGCTCGACGCCGAGGAGCCCGGCCCCGGCTGGAAGGCCATCGGCTTCGCCGAGGTCGAGGAGGACCGCACGGCGCTGCTCGTGCACGCCGACGACGAACGGCTGCGCCGCCTGGCCGTGCTCGACGCGGTCATCAACAACGCCGACCGCAAGGGCGGCCACCTGCTGCCCACCGCGGAACAGCGGCTGTACGGCATCGACCACGGGGTCACCTTCAACGTCGAGAACAAGCTCCGCACGCTGCTGTGGGGCTGGGCGGGGGAGCCCCTCACCCCGGAGGCGGTCGAGGTGCTCCGGGGGCTGCGCGAGGCCCTCGGCGAGGGCGGTCCGCTGGCCGGGCGGCTGGCCCCGCTGATCACCGCCGCGGAGATCGACGCCACGCGCGCGCGGGTCGACGCGCTCCTGGAGTCCGGCAGGCACCCCGAACCCGGCGGGGAGTGGCCGGCGATCCCCTGGCCGCCGGTGTGAGAAATCCCGCGCCGGCCCGGCGGTTCGCGATGCACGGGCCCGGCGCGGGGCCACCGGCCGGGCACCCGGTCGGCTCCGGCTCGTATACGTGACCTTCCTCCGGGTTAGGCTCATGACATGCATGCCTGGCCCGCTTCCGAGGTCCCCGCCCTGCCTGGTCAGGGCCGCGACCTGAGGATCCACGACACCGCGACCGCCGGTCTCGTCACCCTCGACCCCGGTCCTGTCGCCCGTATCTACGTCTGCGGCATCACCCCCTACGACGCCACCCACATGGGGCACGCGGCGACCTACAACGCGTTCGACCTCGTGCAGCGGGTGTGGCTCGACACCAAGCGGCAGGTTCACTACGTCCAGAACGTCACCGACGTCGACGACCCGCTGCTGGAGCGCGCCCAGCGCGACGGTGTCGACTGGACCGCCCTCGCCGAGCAGGAGACCGCCCTGTTCCGCGAGGACATGACCGCCCTGCGGATGCTGCCGCCGAAGAACTACATCGGCGCGGTCGAGGCGATACCCGGCATCGTCCCGCTCGTCGAGCGGCTGCGGGAAGCGGGGGCCGCCTACGAACTGGAGGGCGACATCTACTTCTCCGTCGAGGCCGACCCGCACTTCGGCACCGTCTCCCGCCTGGACGAGGCCGCCATGCGGCTGCTGTCCGCGGAGCGCGGCGGCGACCCGGAACGCCCCGGCAAGAAGAACCCCCTCGACCCGATGCTCTGGCTGGCGGCCAGGGACGGCGAGCCGAGCTGGGACGGCGGCTCGCTCGGCCGCGGCAGGCCCGGCTGGCACATCGAGTGCGTCGCCATCGCCCTGGACCACCTCGGCATGGGCTTCGACGTGCAGGGCGGCGGCTCCGACCTCGCCTTCCCGCACCACGAGATGGGCGCCTCCCACGCGCAGGTGCTGACCGGCGAGTTCCCCATGGCCAAGGCGTACGTGCACGCCGGCATGGTCGCCTACGACGGCGAGAAGATGTCGAAGTCCAAGGGCAACCTGGTCTTCGTCTCGCAGCTGCGCCGTGACGGCGTCGACCCCGCCGCGATCCGGCTCGCCCTGCTCGCGCACCACTACCGCGCCGACTGGGAGTGGACCGACGAGGTCCTCCAGGACGCCCTGACCCGCCTCGACCGGTGGCGCGCCGCCGTCTCCCGGCCCGACGGCCCGTCCGCCGAGGCGCTCGTGGACGAGATCCGCGCGGCCCTCTCCGACGACCTCGACGCCCCCGCCGCGCTCGCCGCCGTCGACCGCTGGGCCGCACGGCAGCAGGAGTCCGGTGGCGACGACATCGGCGCGCCCGGCCTGGTCTCGCGCGCCGTGGACGCCCTGCTGGGCGTGGCGCTCTAAAAGGCGCGGTCCGGCACGACGACGGCGAAGGGGCACCCCGTCCGGGGTGCCCCTTCGCCGTTCGCCGTGGCCGGTGCGGCCGACGGTCAGCCCCGCGCCGGCCCCGGCCCGTCCGCCGGGCCGTCGTCGTCCGTGCCGTCCCCGTCGGTGCCGTCCTTCGTGTCCTCGCCGCCGGGCGCGGTCCCGTCCGCGAGGCCGGGCGGCGTGTCGTCCGGCTTCTCGGGCTCGTCGGTGTCCGGCTTCCCGGTGTCCGCCCTGTCGTCGTCCGCCCTGCCGTCCGTGCCGGTCTCCGGCCGCGCGGGCCTCGGCGGCCGGGTCCGGCCCGGTGCCGCGGCCGGGCGGAACGCCCCCGTGTCGCTGCCGTCCGTCGCGTGCCCGCCGGGCTGCGGGTTGACGTCCCGCCGGCGCAGGTAGCGCTCGAACTCGCGGGCGATCGCGTCGCCGGACGCCTCGGGCAGGTCCGCGGTGTCCCGCGCCTCCTCCAGCGTCTGCACGTACTCCGCGACCTCGCTGTCCTCCGCCGCCAGTTGGTCCACGCCCACCTGCCACGCCCGCGCGTCCTCGGGCAGTTCGCCCAGCGGGATGCGCACGTCGATCAGGTCCTCCAGACGGTTGAGGAGGGCCAGCGTCGCCTTCGGGTTCGGCGGCTGCGACACGTAGTGCGGCACCGCGGCCCACAGCGAGACGGCCGGCACGCCCGCGTGCGTGCACGCCTCCTGGAGGATGCCGACGATGCCCGTGGGGCCCTCGTACTTGGTCTCCTCCAGGTCCATGCGGCGCGCGAGGTCCGGGTCGGAGGTGGTGCCGCTGATCGGGACCGGACGCGTGTGCGGGGTGTCGCCCAGCAGCGCGCCCAGGACGACCACCATCTCCACACCCAACTCGTGGGCGAAGCCCAGCAGTTCGTTGCAGAACGAGCGCCAGCGCATGGAGGGTTCGATGCCGCGGATCAGGACCAGGTCACGGGGTTTGTCACCGCCGACCCGGACCACGGACAACCGGGTCGTGGGCCAGGTGATCTTCCGGACGCCGCCGTCCAGCCACACCGTCGGCCGGTTCACCTGGAAGTCGTAGTAGTCCTCGGCGTCCAGCGCCGCGAACACCTTGCCCTGCCACTCCTTGTCCAGGTGCGCGACCGCGGTGGAGGCGGCGTCGCCGGCGTCGTTCCAGCCCTCGAACGCGGCCACCATGACCGGGTCGATCAGCTCGGGCACCCCCTCGAGCTCGATCACCCAGTGCCTCCTTCCGACGTGCCCTCGCGTACGTCCCAACCTTACGGCGTGCGGCGGGGGCCTCCGCAGCCCCCTTGCCCGGGGGAGTGAACGGATCACTGCCCCGATAACTCCCGCGGAACACCCCTTCGCCGCCCCGCGGACCGCACGGTTCCGAATCGCCGCGCGCCGCCCGCCGCCCGCCCCGAACACGGCGAGGCCGGCTCCGCCGCGGGGACGGAACCGGCCTCGCCGCCCGGCCCCCGACGGGCGAGGGGGACCGCGGCGCGCCTACTTCTTGTCGAGCAACTCCTGCACCCGCGCCCGGATCTCGTCCGTGGCCAGGCCGCGGATCGTCAGCGTCGTACGGCGGCGCAGCACGTCGTCTTGCGTCTCGGCCCACTCCTGGTCGCGGGCGTAGACGACCTGCGCCCAGATCTCCGGGGCCTGCGGGTGGATGCGCTCGCTCAGCTCCGGGTGCTCGTTGGCGAGGCGCACGATGTCGAACGCGAGCGAACCGTAGTGGGTCGCCAGGTGCTTCGCGGTGTCGGCCGCCATGCCGCTGCCCTGTTCCGGACGGTCGATCAGCAGCCGGTGGGCGACCGCCTGCGGGCTCGCGATGCCCGGCAGCGGCAGCCGCGGCAGCTCGTTGACCGGCTCGATGTCCTCGCCGAGCGGGTGGCCGGGCAGCGTCTCCAGCTTCTTCATGACGGTGCGTCCGATGTGCCGGAACGTCGTCCACTTGCCGCCGGCCACCGACAGCATGCCGCCCTTCCCCTCGGTCACCACCGTCTCGCGCTTGGCCTTCGACGTGTCGCCGGGGCCGCCCGGCAGCACGCGCAGACCGGCGAACGAGTAGGTGATCAGGTCCCGGTCGAGCTGCTGGTCGCGCACCGAGAACGCGGCCTCGTCGAGGATCTGCGCGATGTCCTTCTCGTTGACCGCGACGTCCGCCGGGTCGCCCTCGTACTCCTCGTCCGTCGTGCCCAGCAGCAGCATGTCCTCCCACGGGAGGGCGAAGGTGATCCGGTACTTGTCGATCGGCGTCGCGAGCGCCGCCTTCCACGGCGACGTCCTCCTCAGCACGAGGTGCGCGCCCTTCGACAGCCGGATCGACGGCGAGGCGCCCGCGTCCTCCATGCGCCGCAGGTGGTCGACCCACGGACCCGTCGCGTTGAGCACGAGCCGGGCGTTGACCCCGAACTCCTCGCCGCTCAGCGCGTCCTTGAGGTCGGCGCCGGTCACCCGGCCCTGCGTGAACCGCAGTCCGGTGACCTCGGCGTGGTTGAGCACGACGGTGCCCGCCTCGACGGCGGCACGCACCGTCATCAGCGCCATGCGCGCGTCGTTCATCTGGTCGTCGCCGTACACGGCCACGGCCTTGAGGTTCTCCGTACGCAGCTCGGGCACGTCCTGCTGGGCCCGCGCGGGCGACAGCAGGTGGCCGACGCCGTCGCCGAACGCGGACAGCGCCGAGTACGCGAACACGCCCGCGCCCAGCTTCGCCGCGCCGTGCGGGCCGCCCTTGTACACGGGCAGGTAGAAGGTGAGCGGGTTCGCCAGGTGCGGCGCGACCTGCCGGGACACGGCACGCCGCTCGAAGTGGTTCTCCGCGACCAGCTTCACCGCGCCGGTCTGCAGGTAGCGCAGACCGCCGTGGAGCAGCTTCGAGGAGGCGGACGAGGTGGCGCCGGCGAAGTCGCCGGCGTCGACCAGGGCCACCCGCAGGCCGGACTGCGCGGCGTGCCAGGCGGTCGAGATGCCCAGGATGCCGCCGCCGATCACGAGAAGGTCGTACGACGCCTTGGAGAGCTGCTCCCTGGTCTCGGCCCGGCTCGGGTTGGAGCCGGACGCCGGGTGCGAACCGAGGGCAGGCACGGACTGCAGGGTGGGCTGACTGGTCATTACGGGTTCTTACTCCTCATTGTCGAGCCAGCCCGTGGACCGCTCGACTGCCTTGAGCCAGTTCTTGTACTCACGGTCGCGGGTCTCCGCGTCCATGCGGGGCGTCCACTCGGCGGCCCGCCGCCAGTTGCGGCGCAGCTCGTCGGTGTTCGACCAGAAGCCGACGGCGAGACCGGCGGCGTAGGCGGCGCCGAGACAGGTGGTCTCGGCGACCATCGGGCGCACCACGGGTGCGTCCAGGACGTCCGCGATCGTCTGCATCAGCAGGTTGTTGGAGGTCATGCCGCCGTCGACCTTGAGGGCGGTGAGTTCGACACCGGAGTCCTTGGTCATGGCGTCGGCGACCTCGCGGGTCTGCCAGGCCGTCGCCTCCAGCACGGCGCGCGCGAGGTGCGCCTTGGTGACGTACCGGGTCAGGCCGGTGATCACACCGCGGGCGTCGGAACGCCAGTGCGGGGCGAACAGGCCGGAGAAGGCCGGTACGAAGTACGCGCCGCCGTTGTCCTCGACGCTCAGGGCGAGCGTCTCGATCTCCGCCGCGGTGCTGATCAGGCCCATCTGGTCGCGCATCCACTGCACCAGCGAGCCGGTGACGGCGATCGACCCCTCCAGGGCGTAGACCACCTTCTCGTCGCCAATCTGGTAGCCGACCGTGGTCAGCAGACCGGAGTACGAGTTGATGATCTTGTCGCCGGTGTTCATCACCATGAAGGTGCCGGTGCCGTAGGTGGACTTGGTGTCGCCCTCGGTGAAGCAGGTCTGGCCGAACAGGGCCGCCTGCTGGTCTCCGAGCGCCGAGGCCACCGGGATGCCGCCGAGCAGGTCGCCCAGCTTGCCCCCGGTGATCTCGCCGTACACCTCGGCGGAGGAGCGGATCTCGGGGAGCATCTGCTGGGGCACCCCGATCGAGGCGCAGATGCGGTCGTCCCACTGCATGGTGCGGAGGTTCATCAGCAGCGTGCGGGAGGCGTTGGTGACGTCGGTGACGTGCCGTCCGCCGTTCGCGCCGCCGGTCAGGTTCCAGATGACCCAGCTGTCCATCGTGCCGAAGAGGATGTCGCCCGCCTCGGCGCGCTCCTTCAGCCCCTCGACGTTGTCGAGCAGCCAACGGGCCTTGGGCCCGGCGAAGTACGAGGCGAGCGGCAGGCCCGTGTCGCGGCGGAAGCGGTCCTGGCCGACGTTGCGGCCGAGTTCGCGGCAGAGGGCGTCGGTGCGGGTGTCCTGCCAGACGATGGCGTTGTGGACGGGCTCACCGGTGTTCTTGTCCCACAGCAGGGTCGTCTCGCGCTGGTTGGTGATGCCGATGGCCTTGATGTCGTCCTTGGTGATGCCGGCCTTCTGGATCGCGCCGGCGACGACGTCCTGGACGTTGGTCCAGATCTCCTTCGCGTCGTGCTCGACCCAGCCCGGCTTCGGGAGGATCTGCTCGTGCTCCTTCTGGTCGACGGCGACGATGCGGCCGTCGCGGTCGAAGACGATGCAGCGCGAGGAGGTGGTGCCCTGGTCGATCGCCGCGATGAAGGGCCCGGTGGTGTGCGCGTCGCTCACTGTGTGCTCCTGGGGGTTCCGTGGGTGAGGGGCTGCCGTACGGCGGGGTGCCGGGCGGGCCGGCACCGGGTGCTCAGGCGAAGGCGAGGTTGTAGATACCCGCGCCGATCGCCGCGCCGGCCAGGGGGCCGATCACCGGGATCCAGGCGTAGCTCCAGTCGGAGCCACCCTTGTTGGGCAGCGGCAGGAGGGCGTGCACGATGCGGGGGCCGAGGTCACGGGCCGGGTTGATGGCGTATCCGGTCGGACCACCGAGGGACAGACCGATCGCCACCACGACGAACGCCGTGATCAGGCCGCCGAGGGCGCCGAGCCCGTCGCCCGCCTGGTTGAGGCCCTGGGTCATCACCGCGAGGATCAGGACGAGGGTGCCGATGATCTCCGTGAGGAGGTTCGCCACGATGTTGCGGATCTCCGGACCGGTGGAGAACACGCCGAGCACGGGGCCCGCGCCCTTCTCCTCCGCCTCGACGGACTTGTCGGGGGCCGGGCGGCCGGGTTCGCCGACGATCTCGCGGTCGGTGAGGTGGGCCTGGAACTGGCTGTAGTACGCCGCCCAGACGAGCACGGCGCCGATCATCGCGCCGAGGATCTGACCGCCCCAGTAGATGGGCAGGTCGCTCCAGTTGCCGTCCTTGATGGTGAGGGCCAGCGTCACCGCCGGGTTGAGGTGGGCGCCCGAGAGCGGGGTGGAGATGTAGACCGCCGTCATGACGGCGAAACCCCAGCCGAGCGCGATGGCCACCCAGCCCGCGTTGCGGGCCTTGGAGGCCTTCAGGGTGACGGCGGCGCACACGCCACCGCCGAGCAAGATCAGTACGGCGGTACCTATGGTCTCGCCGATAAAGATGTCGGAGCTGGACACCCGCGACTCCTTTGTCCTTCGTCCAGGGGAAGACGATTCCCGGGGATCTGCTCCGGGGATCGATCGCTCCCCGCGAGGGGAGCGGTACCGGCCCTTGGCGTTGTCCCACCTTAACGCGTGTTTCCGAAAAGCGTTCGACAATGCCGACCGATGGACGGGAGTCTCACTCCGGCGTCCCCCGTGAGTCAAGGGATCTCCCGAACCCACTTGTCGAAAGTGCGACTCCTGTCGACTGCTCCTGTGCTCCTGCCCCGCCGCGATCGCTTGACCGCTCGCGACGGCACGGGCGCCCCGCGGGGCGGGCAGGCCTGACCGACTCAGACTATTTGTCTGATATGACCCGATAAGCGTACGCCCGGGGCCCGCACGGTGTCTGCCGCGGGAGCGGCGGACGGGGTGGCCGGGGGGGGGTGTCGCACGGACCGTCGTGCGGGCGCCACCGCTACCGCGCGGGGCATGCCGAGGGCCCGGAACGGCTCGTGCCGTGCCGGGTTCGTCCCCGCGCGCGGGGCGGGGGCCGTCAGTGGTGCGCGCCGTGCCGGGGGGCCGGGGTCAGAACCGGCCGCCGCCCAGGTCCCGCGACACCGCCCGTCCGCAGTCGCGCACCGCGGCGATCAGTTCGGGGCGCAACTCCCCGTCCCGGCAGACCCGTTCGACGGCGCCGGTGATGCCGACGGCGCCCACCGGCATGCGCCGACCGTCGTGCACCGGGGCCGCGACGGAGGCGATGCCCTCCCAGGTCTCCTCCACGTCGGCCGCGTAGCCGCGGGCCCGCGTCATGTCCAGGACGTGCTCGAAGCCCTCCGGCTCGCACACCGTCCGCTCGGTGAAGGAGCGGCGCTCGTTCTCCATCGCCTCGCTGTGCGCCACCGGGTCGTACGCCGAGAGCACCTTGCCGAGCGCCGTCGAGTGCAGCGGCTGCATGGCCCCGATCTCCAGGACCTGGCGGCTGTCGTCGGGCCGGAAGACGTGGTGCACGATCAGCACGCCCCGCTGGTGCAGGACCCCCAGGTAGACGCTCTCGCCGCTGGAACGCGCCAGGTCGTCCGTCCACACCAGGGCGCGGGCCCGCAGCTCGTGCACGTCGAGGTACGTCGTGCCCAGGCGCAGCAGTTCCGCGCCGAGCTGGTAGCGGCCCGAGGCGCTGTCCTGCTCGACGAAGCCCTCCACCTGGAGCGTGCGCAGGATGCCGTGCGCGGTGCCCTTGGCGAGCCCGAGCGAGGAGGCGATGTCCGACAGGCCGAGCCGTCGTTCGCCGCCCGCGAGCAGCCGCAGCATCGCCGCGGCCCGTTCGAGCGACTGGATGTTCCGTGCCATCGCCGTCCCGCCTCCGTCCCGTCGACCGCGCACGGGCGGGCACGATGCCCGCCGTTCGGCATTGTCGAACATTATCGTTCACCGGCGACCCGCGGCCAGCGCTCGCCGCGGGTGCCTCCGCACGGGATTCTCCCGGACGCCGGGACCCGGGAGACCCGTCCGACCTGTGGACCTTGCGGCCACATCGCGCACCGACCCGGTTACGCTGGCCCGGTGCGTCCCGCCGGGGAACCCGCCACGGGCCCCCGGAACGGGCGTGAAGCCGACAGCCGTCGCACTCCAGGGAGCCCCTTCATGGCCGCGTTGCCGCCGACCCCTTCCGCCGACAGCCGGACCCGCGTGTCCGAACTCCGCAAGGCACTGGCCACCCGGGTGGTGGTCGCCGACGGAGCCATGGGCACCATGCTGCAGGAACAGGAACCCTCCCTGGAGGACTTCCAGAACCTCGAGGGCTGCAACGAGGTCCTCAACGTCACCCGCCCCGACATCGTCCGTTCGGTCCACGAGGCGTACTTCGGCGTCGGTGTCGACTGCGTGGAGACCAACACCTTCGGCGCCAACCACGCCGCGATGGCCGAGTACGACATCGCCGACCGCGTGCACGAGCTGTCCGAGTCCGGCGCCCGCATCGCCCGCGAGGTCGCCGACGAGTTCACCGCCGGGGACGGCAGGCAGCGCTGGGTGCTCGGCTCCATCGGCCCCGGCACCAAGCTCCCCACCCTCGGCCACATCGGCTACCCGGTCGTCCGCGACGGCTTCCAAGCCAACGCCGAGGGGCTGCTCGCGGGCGGCGCGGACGCCCTGATCGTGGAGACCACGCAGGACCTGCTCCAGACCAAGGCCGCCGTGCTCGGCGCCCGGCGCGCGATGGAGGCCACGGGCACCGAGGTGCCGCTGCTGTGCTCGCTGGCCTTCGAGACCACCGGCACGATGCTGCTCGGCTCCGAGATCGGCGCGGCCCTGACCGCACTGGAGCCGCTCGGTATCGACATGATCGGCCTCAACTGCTCCACCGGCCCCGCCGAGATGAGCGAGCACCTGCGCTTCCTGGCCCGCCACTCCCGCATCCCGCTGCTGTGCATGCCCAACGCCGGCCTGCCCGTCCTCACCAAGGACGGCGCGCACTTCCCGCTCGACCCCGAGGGCCTCGCCGACGCGCAGGAGACCTTCGTCGGCGACTACGGCCTCTCCCTCGTCGGCGGCTGCTGCGGCACCACCCCCGAGCACCTGCGCCAGGTCGTCGAGCGCGTCCGCGGCAAGGAGCCCGTCGGGCGCAGCCCGCAGCCCGAGGCGGGTGCCGCCTCGCTGTACCAGGCGGTGCCGTTCCGGCAGGACACCTCCTACCTCGCCATCGGCGAGCGCACCAACGCCAACGGCTCGAAGAAGTTCCGCGAGGCCATGCTGGAGGGCCGCTGGGACGACTGCGTGGAGATGGCCCGCGACCAGATCCGTGAGGGCGCCCACCTGCTGGACCTCTGCGTCGACTACGTGGGCCGCGACGGCGTGGCCGACATGGCCGAACTCGCCGGCCGCTTCGCGACCGCCTCCACCCTGCCGATCGTGCTCGACTCCACCGAGGTCGACGTGCTGCGGGCCGGCCTGGAGAAGCTCGGCGGCCGCGCCGTCCTCAACTCGGTCAACTACGAGGACGGCGACGGGCCCGAGTCCCGGTTCGCAAAGGTCACCTCCCTCGCCCGCGAGCACGGCGCCGCGCTGATCGCCCTCACCATCGACGAGGAGGGGCAGGCCCGCACGCCGGAGAAGAAGGTGGAGATCGCCGAACGGCTGATCGCCGACCTGACCGGCAACTGGGGCGTGCACGAGTCGGACATCCTCATCGACACCCTCACGTTCACGATCTGCACCGGCCAGGAGGAGTCCCGCAAGGACGGCGTCGCGACGATCGAGGCGATCCGCGAACTGAAGCGACGCCACCCGGACGTGCAGACCACGCTCGGCCTGTCGAACATCTCCTTCGGCCTGAACCCGGCCGCCCGCGTCCTGCTCAACTCCGTGTTCCTGGACGAGTGCGTCAAGGCCGGCCTCGACTCCGCGATCGTGCACGCCTCGAAGATCCTGCCGATCGCCCGCTTCGACGAGGAACAGGTCACCACCGCGCTCGACCTCGTCTACGACCGCCGCCGCGAGGGCTACGACCCGCTGCAGAAGCTGATGGCCCTCTTCGAAGGGGCGACCACCAAGTCCCTGAAGGCGGGCAGGGCCGAGGAGTTGGCCGCACTCCCGCTGGAGGAACGCCTCAAGCGCCGCATCATCGACGGCGAGCGCAACGGCCTGGAGGCCGACCTCGACGAGGCGTTGCGGGACCGCCCCGCCCTCGACATCGTCAACGCGACGCTGCTGGACGGCATGAAGACGGTCGGCGAGCTGTTCGGCTCGGGCCAGATGCAACTCCCGTTCGTGCTCCAGTCCGCCGAGGTCATGAAGATCGCGGTGGCGTACCTGGAACCGCACATGGAGAAGTCGGACGCCGAGGGCAAGGGCACCATCGTGCTCGCCACGGTGCGCGGCGACGTCCACGACATCGGCAAGAACCTCGTCGACATCATCCTGTCGAACAACGGCTACAACGTCGTCAACCTCGGTATCAAGCAGCCTGTTTCGGCGATCCTCGACGCCGCCGGAGAACACCGCGCGGACGTGATCGGCATGTCCGGCCTGCTGGTGAAGTCCACGGTGATCATGAAGGAGAACCTCCAGGAGCTCAACCAGCGCGGCATGGCGGCCGACTTCCCCGTCATCCTCGGCGGCGCCGCCCTGACCCGTGCCTACGTGGAACAGGACCTGCACGAGATCTACGAGGGCGAAGTCCGTTACGCACGCGACGCGTTCGAGGGCCTGCGGCTGATGGACGCCCTGATCGGCGTCAAGCGCGGAGTGCCCGGCGCGAAGCTCCCCGAGTTGAAGCAGCGCCGGGTCCGCCCGGTCGCCTCCGCCGTGGTGGAGGAACGGGTCGAGGAGGGCAACGTCCGCTCCGACGTCGCCGTCGACAACCCGGTCCCCACACCGCCATTCTGGGGCACCCGCGTCGTCAAGGGCATCCAGCTCAAGGAGTACGCCTCCTGGCTCGACGAGGGCGCCCTCTTCAAGGGCCAGTGGGGACTGAAGGAGGCCCGCGCCGGCGGACCCTCCTACGAGGAACTGGTGGAGAACGAGGGCCGGCCGCGGCTGCGCGGACTGCTCGACCGGCTCCAGAGCGGCAACCTCCTCGAAGCGGCCGTCGTCTACGGCTACTTCCCGTGCGTCTCCAAGGACGACGACCTGATCGTCCTCGACGAGAGCGGCAACGAGCGCACCCGCTTCACCTTCCCCCGCCAGCGCCGCGGCCGACGCCTGTGCCTGGCGGACTTCTTCCGCCCCGAGGAATCGGGCGAGACGGACGTCGTCGGCTTCCAGGTCGTCACCGTCGGCTCCCGCATCGGCGAGGAGACCGCCCGCCTGTTCGCCTCCGACTCCTACCGCGACTACCTCGAACTGCACGGCCTGTCCGTCCAGTTGGCCGAGGCACTCGCCGAGTACTGGCACGCACGCGTGCGTTCGGAACTCGGCTACGCGGGCGAGGACCCGGACGCGGTCGAGGACATGTTCGCCCTCAAGTACCGGGGCGCCCGCTTCTCCCTCGGCTACGGCGCCTGCCCCGACCTGGAGGACCGCGCGAAGATCGCCGACATGCTCAAGCCGGAACGCATCGGGGTGCACCTCTCCGAGGAGTTCCAGCTCCACCCCGAGCAGTCCACCGACGCCATCGTGATCCACCACCCCGAGGCGAAGTACTTCAACGCACGCTGAACACCGGGCGCCGCCCGCCGCACCGCCCCGACCCCGGGGTTCACCCGGGGTCCGGGAATTCCACCGGGCGCTTCACCGGGGCACCACGTACACTGGTCGGTCCACCGCAGGCCGGTTCCCGTCACGGGAACCGGCCTGATCGTCCCTCAAGGAGGTGCGCCCGGATGACCAGTACGGTCCCCGCGCCAGTGACCCGAACAGCCGAAGGCTCCGCCCTTCAGGCAGTGCTCCTCGACATGGACGGCACCCTGGTGGACACCGAGGGCTTCTGGTGGGACGTCGAGGTCGAGGTGTTCCGCGCCCTCGGCCACCGCCTCGACGAGTCCTGGCGGCACGTCGTGGTCGGCGGCCCCATGACCCGCAGCGCCGGCTTCCTCATCGAGGCCACCGGCGCCGCCATCGGCTTCGCCGAACTCGCGGTCCTGCTCAACGAGGGCTTCGAGGCCCGCATCGGCCAGGCCCTGCCGCTGATGCCCGGCGCCGCCCGGCTGCTCTCCGAACTGTCCGCGCAGGGGGTCCCCACCGCACTGGTCTCCGCCTCGCACCGGCGGATCATCGACCGCGTCCTGAACGTCCTCGGCCCGCACCACTTCCGGCTCTCCGTGGCCGGCGACGAGGTGCCCCGCACCAAGCCGCACCCCGACCCGTACCTGATCGCCGCCGCCGGACTCGGCGTGGACCCGGCCAGGTGCGCCGTCGTCGAGGACACCGCGACCGGCGTCGCGGCGGCCGAGGCCGCCGGCTGCCACGTCGTCGTCGTGCCCTCGGTGGCCCCCGTCGCACCGGCCGCCCGCCGCACGGTGGTCGCCTCCCTCGAACACGTCGACCTGGCCTTCCTGCGCGGCCTCGTGGGATGACCGCGCCGGGCCGCCGAAAAAGAACCCGGCCGCCCCGAAGCCGCGGCCGCCTACTGCGCGCCCGGACGCACCAGCCCGCTCTCGTACGCGTACACCGCCGCCTGCACCCGGTCGCGCAGCCCCAGCTTGGTCAGCACGTGCCCCACGTGGGTCTTGACCGTCGTCTCGCTGACGAACAGGTCGGCGGCGATCTCGGCGTTCGACAGCCCGCGCGCCACCAGCTTCAGCACCTCGATCTCGCGGTCCGTGAGCGTGTGCAGGGTGTCCGGCACCGGCTCCTCGCCCGACGGGAGATGCGTGGCGTACTTGTCGAGCAGCCGCCGCGTGATGCTCGGCGCGAGCATCGCCTCACCGGCCGCCACGACCCGGATCGCCTGCACCAGCTCCGTCGCCGGCGCGTCCTTCAGCAGGAACCCGCTGGCACCCGCCCGCAACGCCTCCACCACGTACTCGTCGAGGTCGAACGTGGTCAGCACCAGCACCTTCGCCGGACCGTCCCGCCCGGGGCCGGTGATCTGGCGGGTCGCCTCCACACCGTCCATGCGCGGCATCCGGATGTCCATCAGGACCACGTCGGGCTGCAACGCGCGCACCTGGTCGAGCGCCTGGAGCCCGTCGCCCGCCTCCCCGACGACCGCGATGTCCTGCTCGGCCTCCAGAATCATCCGGAACCCGGTACGCAGCAAGGGCTGGTCGTCAACCAGCAGGACACGGATCGCCACGACAAGTCTCCTTCGTTCAGGGCGCTTCTGACGGGACTTCCGCAGCGACGCGGGCACCCTGGTCCGCGCTCATTCTGCCCTGCTCCGCCACCTCCGACGCGGGCACCCCGAGCGGGAGCGGATACGGCGGGGGAGTACCCCCGAACTCCGGACAGTGCGCCTGGTGGTCGCACCAGCCGCACAGCTTCGTCGGCCGGGGCCGCCAGTCCCCGGTCTCCGTCGCCGACCGGATCGCGTCCCACAACGCGTGCAGCTTGCGCTCGACACGCTCCAGGTCGGCGGGCACCGGGTCGTACGTCAGCACGTCGCCGCTGCCGAGATACACGAGCTGGAGCCGGCGCGGCACGACCTTCTTCAGCCGCCACACCACCAGCGCGTAGAACTTCATCTGGAACAGCGCGCCCTCGGAGTACTGCGGCCTGGGCGCCTTGCCCGTCTTGTAGTCGACGATGCGGACCTCGCCCGTGGGCGCCACGTCGACCCGGTCGATGATGCCGCGCAGCCGCAGCCCCGACGCCAGCTCCGTCTCCACGAACAGCTCCCGCTCGGCCGGCTCCAGCCGCGTCGGGTCCTCCAGCGTGAACCAGCGCTCCACGAGCCGCTCCGCCTCGCCCAGCCACGTCGCCAGGCGCTCGCCGTCCGGATCGTCCGCGAACAGCTCCCCGACCTCCGGCCTGCTCTCGCGCAGCCGCTCCCACTGACCCGGCACCAGCGCCGTCGCCCGCGGCGCGGTCCGCTCCGCGGCCGGCGCGTCGAACAGCCGCTCAAGCACCGCGTGCACCAGCGTGCCCCGGGTCGCCGCCTCGCTCGGCCTCTCCGGCAGCCGGTCGATCACCCGGAACCGGTACAGCAGCGGGCACTGCATGAAGTCACCCGCGCGCGACGGGGACAACGACGTCGGCGGTCTGGGCGCGTGCTGCTCCGCCGGCACCGCCGGCGCGGGCACCACGGCGGCCTCCGCCACGGCGTCGCCGCGCACCTCGGTGACGTCACTGACGTCGTCGGGCCTTGTCTCCATGCCCCCAGACCTTACGGGCCCCCACCGACATCGCGCCGACACGTGCCCGCCGCCCCGCGTCGCACCCCGGGACACCGGCGGCACGACGCGGCGAACACGAGGGGTGCCGGGGCGGAACACGCCACGACCGCCGCATACCATCGACCCCAGACCCTTCCGCCCGGCAGGCGCGGAGACGTTGCGAACGAGGGGACACCGTGGACGAGAGCGGCGGGAGCGGACAGCCGCGGTCCGACAGGGACGACGCGGCCGACCACCACGCGGACCCGACGGCCCCGGCCGGCGCACCGGCACCCCACGACGACTCCGCCCACCCCGCGGACACCGGCACCCCGGACCGCACGGCGCCGGGCGAACCCGCGCACGCACCCCCCGCCGCCGGCCCCGGCCCCACGGCACCCACCGACCCCGCCGCCGAGGACCACGCGCCCCCCGCGGACACCACCCGCCCCGCCCCGCCCCAGCACCGCACCCCGGCCCACGCCGGCGAGCACCGCTCGGGCAGCGGCGAACACCGCACCCACGCCGACGCCGGCATCACCGGCGGCCCGCCGCCCCCCAAGCCGAAGGAGTCCGGCGGCGGCCTCCTCGTCGGCCGCCCGTTCGGCGTCCCCGTCTACGTGGCACCGAGCTGGTTCCTCGTCGCCGCGCTCATCACCTGGGTCTTCGGCGGACAGCTCGACCGCGTCCTGCCCGAACTCGGCGCCCTGCGCTACCTCGTCGCCCTGTTCTTCGCGGTCGCCTTCTACGCCTCCGTCCTCGTCCACGAACTCGCCCACACGGTCGCCGCCCTGCGCTTCAAACTGCCGGTCCGGCGGATCCAGCTCCAGTTCTTCGGAGGCGTCTCCGAGATCGAGAAGGAGGCGGAGACCCCCGGCCGCGAGTTCTGGCTCGCCTTCGTCGGCCCCCTGCTCTCCCTGGCCCTCGGCGGCGTCTTCTACCTCGCGATGCTCCCCGTCGAACCCGGCACCGTCCCCGGCGTCCTGCTCGCCGGCCTGATGATCTCCAACCTCATCGTCGCCGCGTTCAACCTGCTGCCCGGCCTCCCCCTCGACGGCGGCCGCATGCTCCGCGCCGTCGTCTGGAAGATCACCGGACGCCCGATGAGCGGCACCGTCGCCGCCGTCTGGGTCGGCCGCGCCCTCGCCGTCGCCGTACTGGTCGGCATGCTCACCCAGACCGCCACCCTCAGCTCCGGCGACCAGCCCCTCGGCGGCGTCGGCACCGTCACCGACGCCCTGCTCGCCGCCATCCTCGCCGCGATCATCTGGACCGGCGCCGGCAACAGCCTCCGCATGGCCCGGCTGCGCGAACACCTGCCCGAACTCCAGGCCCGCACCCTCACCCGCAGGGCCGTGCCCGTGGAGACCCGCACCCCGCTCTCCGAGGCCCTGCGCCGCGCCAACGCCGCCGGAGCCCGCGCCCTCGTCGTCGTCGACGCCGACGGCCACCCCCTCTCCCTCGTCCGGGAGGCCGCCATCGTCGGCGTCCCCGAACACCGGCGCCCCTGGGTCGCCGTCAGCGGCCTCGCACAGGACCTCACCGACGGCATGCGCGTCTCCGCCGAACTCGCCGGGGAGGAACTCCTCGACGTCCTGCGCGCCACCCCCGCCTCCGAATACCTCGTCGTGGAGGAGACCGGCGAGATCTACGGCGTCCTGTCCGCCGCCGACGTGGAACGCGCCTTCGTCAAGGCCATGGCCCGCCCCAGCTGACCCCCGCACGACCGGCCCGCCCCACGGCCGCACCACCCGCCGCCCGCGTGGTCGGAGGCCCCCCGCGCTGCCGGTAGGCTGGTCACATGTCCGAACCGACCGGTGCCGCCCGCCGACGCGGGCCCTTCAAGGTCGGGGACCAGGTACAGCTGACCGACCCCAAGGGCCGCCACTACACGTTCACTCTCGAAGCAGGGAAGAACTTCCACACCCACAAGGGTTCCTTCCCGCACGACGAGTTGATCGGCTCCCCCGAGGGCAGCGTGGTCCGCACCACCGGGAACGTCGCCTATCTCGCGCTGCGCCCCCTGCTCCCCGACTACGTCCTGTCCATGCCCCGCGGGGCGGCCGTCGTCTACCCGAAGGACGCGGGCCAGATCCTGTCCTTCGCCGACATCTTCCCCGGCGCCCGCGTCGTGGAGGCCGGCGTCGGCTCGGGCTCGCTCAGCAGCTTCCTGCTGCGCGCCATCGGCGACCAGGGCATGCTCCACAGCTACGAGCGCCGCGAGGACTTCGCCGACATCGCCCGGCAGAACGTCGAGCGCTACTTCGGCGGCCCGCACCCCGCCTGGCAGCTCACCGTCGGCGACCTCCAGGACAACCTCAGCGACACCGAGGTCGACCGGGTCATCCTCGACATGCTCGCCCCCTGGGAATGCCTCGACGTCGTCTCCAAGGCACTCGTGCCCGGCGGCATCCTGTGCTGCTACGTGGCGACCACCACGCAGCTCGCACGGACCGTCGAGTCCATCCGCGAGATCGGCTGCTTCAACGAGCCGACCTCCTGGGAGACGATGATCCGCAACTGGCACGTCGAGGGCCTGGCCGTCCGCCCCGACCACCGCATGATCGGCCACACCGGCTTCCTGCTCACCGCCCGCCGCCTCGCGGACGGCGTCGAACCGCCCATGCGCCGCCGCCGCCCCGCCAAGGGCGCCTACGGCGAGGACTACGACGGCCCCAACGCCGACGGCGGCGGCCCCCGCTGACACACCGCCCCGCACCCGCACAACGCCCGCGCGCCGCGCCCGAGTTCCCGCCCCCGTGACGGAACCCGGCCGCGGCGCGCGGCCGTTGCACGGGGACCCGCGCGACGGACCGGAAAAGTGCCGACCCCCTGTTCACGCGCGCTGTGACGTGTGGCACCATGCTGGCCATCCCCACACCGGCACAGCCCCAACGGGAGACCTCCCCAGTGCAGCAACCCGTCGTCCCGGAACTGGCGCACAACGACTCCAGGCTCATCCACTGGCTCGCCACGGCCACCGGGCTCGCCGCCGTCTTCGCCCTGTCCTCGGCGCTCCAGCCCGGCCCGGCGACCGCCGCCCAGGCGGCCGACCCGAAATCGGCCCCCGCCCCCGTGCCCACCACGGCGCCCGCCACCACCGGCGTCGACTTCCCCCTCGACTGCGGCCCCGTCAAGGCCGTCGTCGTGAAGAAGGCCAGCGGCGACCTCGACGGCGACGGCCGCCCCGAGACCGTCGCCGTCGTCCACTGCGACGCCGGCATGGGCACACCGCCCGACGGCGTCTACGTCCTCACCCAGGGCGCCAAGGACACCGCACCCCGCGTCGTCGCCACCCTCGTCGCCCCGAAGTCCCGCGAGAACATCACCGAACTCGCCGTCGGCGACGAGACGGTGCGGGCCACGATCCTCGGCTACTCCTCGACGGACGTGCCCAGTTGCTGCCCCGACGTCAAGGGCACCGCACAGTGGCAGTACAAGGACGGGACCTTCGTCCGCACCGACTCCTCGGACGCCCGCAGCGTCTGAACGCACACGTGCCCGGTGCGCAGACGCACCGGGCACATGTGAGAAACCGGACAGGACGGACGGACCCGGCGGGCCCGCCGCCCCGGCGATCAGTCCGCGCCGGGCCCGTAGACCTCGACGCTGTCCGAAACCCGACGTACGTGGATGCACTCCCCGGGACACTCCTTCACCGAGTCCACGACGTCCGTGAGAAGCGGCAGCGGTACGCGTGTTGTCGCCCCCGGCGCCTGAAGCAGTTCGTCGTCCGAGCCCTTCACGTACGCGAGCCCGTCGATGTCCAGCTCGAAGACCTCGGGGGCGTACTGGGCGCAGATGCCGTCGCCGGTACAGAGATCCTGGTCGATCCAGACCTCCAGCGTCTCGCCGTCGACTCCGGCCTCCTGCTGCACGTGGATTCTCCTGCTCCTTCTCGGTGCCGGGCCGACCCGAAACACTGCAAGTCGGGCCAGCTCTGGCGGGTGTTGAACAGTTCGACCCTACCTCCGCCCGCTTTCCAATCATGTTCGGTGGGTATTCCCCTGGCGTGAGGGAGAGCGCAAGGGTGAAGATCGGACACACCCCGACAGTCTTTGTGATCTAGGGGTTTCAATCGACACCCACCCAGGTAGGGTCTGGAAACGTCCAGCTCCCCTTGGAGGAGGTGAGGACCGTGGCAGCCCACGACGACGACATGAACCGCGGCATCCGCCCAGGACGCGGGTCCGACGACCCGGCCGGGCAGATTGCCTACCTTGAGCAGGAGATCGCCGTCCTGCGACGCAAGCTCGCCGACTCTCCGCGGCACACGAGAATTCTCGAAGAGCGGATCGTCGAACTGCAGACCAATCTGGCCGGCGTGTCCGCACAGAACGAGCGGCTCGCCAACACCCTCCGCGAGGCCCGCGACCAGATCGTGGCCCTCAAGGAAGAAGTGGACCGGCTCGCGCAGCCGCCCGCCGGATTCGGTGTCTTCCTGCAGGCCAACGAGGACGGAACGGCCGACATCTTCACCGGCGGCCGCAAGCTCCGGGTCAACGTCAGCCCCAGCGTCGAACTCGACGAGCTCCGGCGCGGCCAGGAACTGATGCTCAACGAAGCGCTCAACGTGGTCGAGGCCATGACCTACGAGCGCGTCGGCGACATCGTCACCCTCAAGGAGATCCTGGAGGACGGCGAACGCGCCCTGGTCATCGGCCACACCGACGAAGAACGAGTGGTCCGGCTCGCCGAACCCCTCCTCGACGTCACCATCCGGCCCGGCGACGCACTGCTCCTCGAACCCCGCTCCGGATACGTCTACGAAGTCGTCCCCAAGAGCGAGGTCGAGGAACTCGTCCTCGAAGAGGTCCCCGACATCGGCTACGAGCAGATCGGCGGCCTCGGCGGACAGATCGAGGCCATCCGGGACGCCGTCGAACTCCCGTACCTCTACCCCGACCTGTTCAAGGAGCACGAGCTGCGGCCCCCCAAGGGCGTCCTGCTCTACGGGCCCCCCGGATGCGGCAAGACGCTCATCGCCAAGGCCGTCGCCAACTCGCTGGCCAAGAAGGTCGCCGAAGTCACCGGCCAGGCCACCGGCAAGAGCTTCTTCCTCAACATCAAGGGACCCGAACTCCTCAACAAGTACGTCGGCGAGACCGAGCGGCAGATCCGCCTCGTCTTCCAGCGCGCCCGCGAGAAGGCCAGCGAGGGCACCCCCGTCATCGTCTTCTTCGACGAGATGGAATCCCTCTTCCGCACCCGCGGCTCCGGCGTCAGCTCCGACGTCGAGAACACCATCGTCCCGCAGCTCCTCGCCGAGATCGACGGCGTCGAAGGCCTGCAGAACGTGGTCGTCATCGGCGCCTCCAACCGCGAGGACATGATCGACCCGGCCATCCTGCGCCCCGGCCGGCTCGACGTGAAGATCAAGATCGAGCGCCCCGACGCCGAGGCCGCCAAGGACATCTTCGGCAAGTACCTCACCGAACGCCTCCCGCTGCACAGCGACGACCTCGGCGAACACCACGGCGACCGCACGACCACGGTCCAGGGCATGATCCAGACCGCCGTCGAGCACATGTACGCCGAATCCGAGGAGAACCGCTTCCTGGAGGTCACCTACGCCAACGGTGACAAGGAAGTCCTCTACTTCAAGGACTTCAACTCCGGCGCGATGATCGAGAACATCGTCGGCCGGGCCAAGAAGATGGCGATCAAGGATTTCCTCGACAAGACCCAAAAGGGCCTCCGGGTGTCGCACCTCCTCCAGGCGTGCGTCGACGAATTCAAGGAGAACGAGGACCTCCCCAACACCACCAACCCCGACGACTGGGCACGGATCTCCGGCAAGAAGGGCGAACGGATCGTTTACATCCGCACGCTCATCACCGGAAAGCAGGGCTCGGACACCGGACGCTCCATCGACACGGTGGCAAACACCGGTCAGTACCTGTAAAAAAACGGGCCGGCTGCGGGTGCCTTCTTCGGGGGTACCCGCAGCCGACTGTTTTTCAGGACACGGCTGGAGCAAGGCAATGACGCAAATGATCTCCCCACCAGCGCAAAGGCGTTCTAGGCTCTTTCGTACCGCCGGGCCGCCCAGTGCGGGGACGGGCACCGCACGCGCACCCGAGCACCAGCGGTACTTGAGCGCCGCCCCCGACCGGGGACGACGCCGGGCAAGGAGGGCCGCATGACCGTACGCCGAGTAATGGGCATCGAGACGGAGTACGGAATCTCCGTCCCCGGGCACCCCAACGCCAATGCCATGCTCACCTCGTCCCAGATCGTCAACGCGTACGCCGCGGCGATGCACCGGGCCCGCCGGGCCCGCTGGGACTTCGAGGAGGAGAACCCGCTGCGGGACGCGCGAGGCTTCGACCTCGCCCGCGAGACCGCCGACTCCAGCCAGCTCACCGACGAGGACATCGGACTGGCCAACGTCATCCTCACGAACGGCGCGCGCCTCTACGTCGACCACGCACACCCCGAATACAGCTCGCCCGAGGTCACCAATCCGCTCGACGCCGTGCTCTGGGACAAGGCCGGCGAGCGGATCATGGCCGAGGCCGCCGAGCGCGCGGGACAGCTCCCCGGCGCCCAGCCGATCCACCTCTACAAGAACAACACCGACAACAAGGGCGCCTCCTACGGCACCCACGAGAACTACCTGATGCGGCGCGAGACCGCCTTCTCCGACATCGTGCGCCACCTCACGCCGTTCTTCGTCTCCCGCCAGGTCTTCGCCGGAGCGGGCCGCGTCGGCATCGGCCAGGACGGCCACGAGCACGGCTTCCAGCTCAGCCAGCGCGCCGACTACTTCGAGGTCGAGGTCGGCCTGGAGACCACCCTCAAACGCCCCATCATCAACACGCGCGACGAACCGCACTCCGACGCCGAGAAGTACCGCCGCCTGCACGTGATCATCGGCGACGCCAACCTCTCGGAGATCTCCACCTATCTCAAGCTGGGCACCACCTCCCTGGTGCTCGCCATGATCGAGGACGGCTTCATCGCCGTCGACCTGGCCGTCGACCAGCCCGTACGGACCCTGCACGAGGTGTCGCACGACCCGACCCTCAAGCGCCTGGTCACCCTCCGCAGCGGCCGGACCCTCACCGCGGTCCAGCTCCAGATGGAGTACTACGAACTGGCCCGCAAATACGTCGAGGAGCGCTACGGCGGCGACGCGGACGACCAGACCAAGGACGTCCTCGGCCGCTGGGAGGACACCCTCAACCGGCTGGAGAACGACCACATGAGCCTGGCCGGCGAACTCGACTGGGTCGCCAAGCGCGAACTCATGGAGGGCTACCGCCGCCGCGACGACCTCGACTGGGACGCCGCCCGGCTGCACCTGGTCGACCTCCAGTACGCCGACGTACGGCCCGAGAAGGGCCTCTACAACCGCCTCGCCGCCCGCGGGCGCATGAAGCGGCTCCTGGACGACGCCGAGGTCGACCGCGCCAGGACCCAGCCCCCGGAGGACACCAGGGCCTACTTCCGCGGGCGCTGCCTCGAGCAGTACGCGGACGACGTCGCGGCGGCCTCCTGGGACTCCGTGATCTTCGACCTGCCCGGCCGCGACTCGTTGCAGCGGGTCCCAACCCTGGAACCCCTTCGCGGAACGCGTAATCACGTCAAGGAGCTCCTGGACCGCTGCCGGACCGCGGAAGACCTGGTCAGGGTGCTTTCCGGGGGCGCCGGCGGCTGAGTGGGTACTCGGCTGCGGAAGATCCGGCAGGGTGGAAAGGAGTGCGTCCGGGAATCATCGAGATGGTCCCCGGACGTTGAGCAAACTGCGGGGCCGATGTCGGACCCTGCTTGTAGGGTCTGATCAAGAACGTCGAACCGAGCGGGGTGAGGGTTATGGCGACCAAGGACACCGGCGGCGGACAGCAGAAGGCGACGCGTTCCACCGAGGAGGTCGAGGAGCAGGCGCAGGACGCGCAGGCGACCGACGACCTCAAGGAACGCCAGGAAAAGCTGAGCGACGACGTGGACTCGGTTCTGGACGAGATCGATGACGTCCTCGAGGAAAATGCCGAGGATTTCGTGCGTTCCTTCGTGCAAAAAGGCGGAGAGTGAAGGTCTAAAACCGGTTCTCCCTTCGAAAAGAAGCTGGCGGGGAAAACGTGGTTGGCGAGCCGACCCTGAAGCGGTGCGGTCGCTGCCGGCGTGACCTGTCCCTCGAGTCCTTCGCGAGGGACAGGAACCGCCGGGACGGCTTCCAGCCGTACTGCCGGGAGTGCGTGGCGCAGTACAGTGCCGCGCACTACCGGCGGCGCCGCGCGGTCGAGGGGAAACCGGTACGGGAGAAGGTCGACGTCCCGGAGGGCCACAAGCTCTGCAGATCGTGCGGGCAGATCAAGCCGCACGCCGAGTGGCATCGCAACTCCAGTGCCTCCGACGGCCTGTCGACGCGGTGCAGGGCGTGCCGTGCCGTCCAGGGCCGGCAGGGTCACCTGAAACGGCGGTACGGCATCACCGAGAGCGAACGCGACGGGCTCATCAGCTCCCAGGGCGGCGTCTGTTGCATATGTCTGGCGGCTCCGGCCGTACACGTGGATCACTGCCACGAGACGGGTAGGGTCCGTGGCGTACTGTGCTTCAGCTGCAACGCCGCGCTGGGGCAGTTCAAGGATCGGCCCGAGGCCATAAGGCGGGCTGCTGCTTACGTGGAAGGAATCGCGTGGAAGCCAACACTCGTGGCACCGGGCGTCTACCGGCTGCCTTCCTGACGCCCGGTTCGTCGTCCTTCATGGACTTCCTGTCGGACCATCAGCCGGCCCTGCTGCCGGGCAACCGTCAGACCCCGCCCGTGCAGGGCGTGTTCGAGGCGCCGCACGGCACCACGATCATCGCCGTGACGTTCGCCGGCGGTGTGGTGCTCGCCGGTGACCGCCGGGCGACCATGGGCAACGTCATCGCGAGCCGTGACATGGAGAAGGTGTTCCCGACCGACGAGTACTCGGCCGTGGGCATCGCCGGCACGGCCGGTCTGGCGGTCGAGATGGTGAAGCTGTTCCAGTTGGAGCTGGAGCACTTCGAGAAGGTCGAGGGCGCGCAGCTCTCGCTGGAGGGCAAGGCCAACCGTCTGTCGACGATGATCCGTTCGAACCTCGGGATGGCCATGCAGGGCCTGGCCGTGGTGCCGTTGTTCGCGGGGTTCGACGTGGACCGTGACAAGGGGCGGATCTTCTCGTACGACGTCACGGGCGGTCGTTCCGAGGAGCACGGGTTCGCCGCGACCGGTTCGGGTTCGGTGTATGCCCGTGGGTCGATGAAGAAGCTGTACCACGCCGAGATGACGGAGGAGCAGGCCACCACGTTGGTGGTGCAGGCTCTGTACGACGCGGCCGACGACGACTCGGCGACCGGTGGTCCCGATGTCGCGCGCCGGATCTATCCGATCGTCACCGTGATCACCGAGGACGGTTATCGCCGTCTCACCGAGGACGAGACCTCCGGGATCGCCCGTGCTGTGCTGGACGGGCGGCTCCAGGCCCCCGACGGCCCGCGTGCCGCGCTGCTCTGACCGCGGGCTTTCGTTTCTTCTCCCAGGTGATCCTGTGACTTCAACAGAAAGGGACGGATAGCCGGTGTCGACGCCGTTCTATGTCTCACCCCAGCAGGCCATGGCCGACCGGGCGGAGTACGCCCGCAAGGGCATCGCCCGTGGTCGCAGTCTGGTCGTGCTCCAGTTCGCCGACGGCATCGTCTTCGTGGGCGAGAACCCGTCGCGGGCGCTGCACAAGTTCAGCGAGATCTACGACCGGATCGGGTTCGCGGCCGCGGGCAAGTACAACGAGTACGAGAACCTCCGTATCGGTGGGGTTCGTTACGCGGACCTGCGTGGTTACACCTATGACCGTGACGACGTGACCGCGCGTGGCCTGGCGAACGTGTACGCGCAGACGCTGGGCACGATCTTCTCCAGTGCGGCGGAGAAGCCGTACGAGGTGGAGTTGGTCGTCGCCGAGGTCGGGGCGACGCCGGAGGGTGACCAGATCTACCGGTTGCCGCACGACGGGTCGATCGTCGACGAGCACGGTTCGGTGGCGGTCGGTGGCAACGCCGAGCAGATCAGCAGTTATCTGGATCAGCGTCACCAGGACGGCATGACGCTGGCGGAGGCGCTGAAGCTGGCGGTGCAGGCGTTGTCGCGCGACACCAACGGCAGTGAGCGGGAGATTCCGGCGGAGCGTCTCGAGGTCGCGGTGCTGGACCGGACGCGTCCGCAGCAGCGCAAGTTCCAGCGCATCACGGGGGGCAGGCTGTCGCGGCTGCTGGCCGGTGGTGCCGATGCGGGTTCGGAGGCGCCGTCGAAGGATGCCGCGGCTCCGGCGGTGGCGGACGAGACGGATCTCGACGACGTGCCGGGTCTGGACACCGACGACTGACGTGTCGTCCGCGCGTTTCCCGCTGTGCCCCGGCCTGGTGCCGGGGCACTGCGCGTTTCAGGGGGTGTGGCGGGGGGCGGTGGACCGGCGTACGACGAGGTGTACGGGGATGTCGCCCTGTTGGGGTTCGTCGCCGGCGAGTACGGCGAGCAGGGCGCGCATGCCGTGTGCGCCGAAGAGTTCGGCGTCGAGGCGGACGGTGGTGAGTTCGGGGTCGAGTGCGGTGGCGAGGGCGAGGTCGTCGGTGCCGGTGACGGAGAGGTCGTCGGGGATGCGCAGGCCGAGTCGGCGGGCTGCCTTGTAGACGCCGGCGGCGAGTTGGTCGTCGTCGCAGACGACGGCGGTGGGGCGTTCGCCGGGGGCGGTGAGGGCGGTGGTGGCGGCGGTCTGCGCGCCGTCGATGGAGATGGGGGCGCGGGCGGTGGCGAGGGTCGCGTCGCTGACGGTGGCCACTTCGGCGGTGACCGCTTGTGCGCGGCGGTGGAAGGTCCAGGAGGGCACGTCGGCGGCGAGGTGCAGGATGCGGCGGTGGCCCAGGGTGAGCAGGTGCCGGGTGGCCTGGCGGGCGCCGTCGCCGATGTCGAGGTTGACGGTGGCGGCGCCGACGGTGCTTCGGGGGTCGCTGTCGAGCATGACCAGGGGGAGGCGGTCGCCGCGGAGGTCTGCGAGGGCGTCGGCGGCCATGGAGGAGGCGAGTACGCCGTCGAGGGCGGCTTCGGCGGAGTGGAAGGGGCTGCGGGCGGGGCCGATGCCTTCGGGGGAGGGGTAGAGGACGACGCCGAAACCGTGTTCGGCGGCGACGCGGGCGGCGCCGGTGTAGAGGCGGGCGAAGAATTCCGTGGTGAGGGCGGGTACGACGAGCAGGATGGTGCGGGTGCTGCCGAGGCGGAGGTTGCGGGCGGCGAGGTTGGGCCGGTAGCCGAGGTCGTGGGCGGCCTGTCGGACGCGGCCCGCGGTGGCTTCGGAGACGCGGCCGCGCCATTTGTCGCCGAGGACGAGGGAGACGGCGGCCTGGGAGACGCCGGCGGCGCGGGCCACGTCGCGGCTGGTGGGTCGGGTGTTGCCTGTTGCCACCGTGGGGCGCTCCTCGGGCCGGGACGCGTCTGGACTGCGGACAGCGCACATGGTACGTATGACGGAAGACGTTATACGTAAAACTTCGGCAGCGCGGGCCGCTGCGCCGGGGCACCGGGGGAGAGGGCGGGACGCGGGATGGCAGCGGGATCGGTGGAACGGGACGGCTCCGGGGGGTCCGGGGCGGCGGCCGGGTATCTGGAGATCCTGCGGGCCAGGCACGCCCTGCGGCTGCTGACCGGCACGCTGGTGGGCAGGCTGCCGAACGCGACGGCGGCCATCGCGATCGTGCTGTTCGTGCGCGCGGAGGGCGGCACGTACAGCCTGGCCGGTGCGCTCGCCGCGGTGTACGGCGTCGCGAACGCCGTGGGGCAGCCGGTGCTGGGCCGTCTCGTGGACCTGTACGGGCAGCCCCGGGTCCAACTGCCCGCCGCCGTCGGGTCGGCGCTCGCGATGACGCTGTTCGCCGTCACGGGCACCGGGTCGTTCCCGTCGGCCTGCGCCGCCGTGGCGGTCTCCGGGCTTCTCACGCCCCCGCTGGAGGGCGGCCTGCGTGCCCTGTGGCCGGCCGTGCTGCGCGGCGAGGAGCAGGTGCACACGGCCTACGCGATGGACGCGGTGGCGCAGGAGGTGATGTTCACCGCCGGGCCGCTCCTGGTGACGCTGTGCGTGGCGGTGTGGTCGGCGCAGGCGGCGCTGGTCCTGCTGAACGTGGTGGGTGTCCTGGGCGCGCTGTCGGTGGTCGTGTCGGCGCCCTCGCGGGCGTGGCGTTCGGCGCCGCGGGAGGCGCACTGGCTGGGCGCGCTGCGCTCGCCCGGACTTCTCGCGCTGCTGGGGGCGTTCCTGTTCGTGGGCATCGCGCTGGGGTCCATCACGGTGGCGGCGGTGCGGTACGCGGACGGGCACGGCGGCGACGCGGTCTACGGCTGGCTGATGGCGGCCCTGGGTCTCGGCGCGCTCGCCGGGGGGTCCGTGTACGGGGCGCGCCGCTGGACGGGTGTGCCGGAGCGGCGACTGCGGGTGCTGGTGGGGCTGCTGGCGGTGTGTTACCTGCCGTTGACGCTGATGCCGGGCGCGGTGGCCATGACGCTGCTGACGATGCTGGCGGGTGTGTTCCTGGCGCCGGCCATCGCGTGCGCGTTCATCATCGTGGACCGGCAGGCGCCGCGGGGGACGGTGACGGAGGCGTTCTCGTGGCTCGTGACGACGTTCACGGTGGGCGCCTCGGTGGGGACGGGTGTGACGGGGCCGGTGGTCCAAGAGGGCGGAGCGGTCTGGGGATTCGCGGTGCCGGGGGCGGCCGGGGCGGTGTCCCTGCTGGTTCTGCTGGCCACCGGGCGGGTGCTTTCGGCGCCCGCCGGAAGTGCCGTTGTCGTGGTCCCGGCGAAGGCCTCATCGGAAAATGATCCAAATCGTGCGGTCGAACCTCGTTTCAGCTCGGGGGATCGGGCGTAATGTTCAGTCATGGACCGCCGCATTTTCGGGCTGGAGAACGAGTACGGCGTCACGTGCACGTTCAGGGGACAGCGCCGTCTGTCGCCTGACGAGGTGGCGCGGTACCTCTTCCGCCGTGTCGTGTCATGGGGCCGCAGCAGTAATGTCTTTCTGCGGAACGGCGCCCGGCTTTATCTCGACGTGGGATCACATCCGGAATACGCAACACCCGAATGTGACAACGTGACCGAACTGGTCACCCACGACAAGGCCGGCGAGCGCATTCTCGAAGGACTCCTGGTGGACGCGGAACGCCGCCTGCACGAGGAGGGCATCGCGGGCGACGTCTACCTCTTCAAGAACAACACCGACTCGGCAGGCAACTCGTACGGCTGCCACGAGAACTATCTGGTCGCGCGGCACGGGGAGTTCTCCCGGCTCGCGGACATTCTCATCCCGTTCCTCGTCACACGGCAGCTGCTGTGCGGCGCGGGCAAGGTGCTGCAGACGCCGCGGGGTGCGGTGTACTGCGTCAGCCAGCGTGCCGAACACATCTGGGAGGGCGTCTCGTCGGCGACGACGCGTTCCCGGCCGATCATCAACACCCGCGACGAACCGCACGCCGACGCCGAGCGCTACCGCAGGCTCCACGTCATCGTCGGTGACTCCAACATGTCCGAGACGACCATGCTGCTCAAGGTCGGTGCCACCGACCTGGTGCTGCGCATGATCGAGGCGGGCACGGTGATGCGGGACCTGACCCTGGAGAACCCGATCCGGGCCATCCGCGAGGTCAGTCACGACATCACGGGCCGCCGCAAGGTCCGCCTGGCCAGTGGCCGGGAGGCGTCGGCGCTGGACGTGCAGCGGGAGTACTACGAGAAGGCCGTGGACTTCTGCGAGCGCCGCGGGATCCGTACCGGCACCGTCGAGCAGGTCCTGGAGCTGTGGGGCCGCACGCTCGACTCGATCGAGGCGGAGGACCTCGACCGCATCGGCACCGAGATCGACTGGGTCATGAAGTACAAGCTCATCGAGCGGTACCGGGCCAAGCACAACATGACCATGTCCCACCCGAGGGTCGCGCAGATAGACCTCGCCTACCACGACATCCACCGCCGTCGGGGGCTGTACTACCTGCTGGAGAGGAAGGGGCAAGCGGCGCGTATCTGCGACGACTTGAAGATCTTCGAGGGCAAGTCGGTTCCTCCGCAGACCACTCGGGCCAGGCTGCGCGGCGACTTCATCCGGCGGGCGCAGGAGCAGCGCCGGGACTTCACCGTCGACTGGGTGCATCTCAAGCTCAACGACCAGGCGCAGCGCACCGTGTTGTGCAAGGACCCGTTCCGGTCGGTGGACGACCGGGTGGAGAAGCTCATCGCGGGAATGTGAGCCGCGTGATGTGATCACCGCCGATCACATGACTGTGCGAACGCGTTGCGCGGAAAGTCGTGGAACGCAACACGGGCGCCGTACGTATCACGTACGGCGCCCTTCGCACGCCGTAGAGTTGCGCGCGCCCATCAACCGGAACGACGGATTACGAGGCTCCACCGTGCGCCGACGCTCACTTCTCCTTGCCGCACCCGCTGGACTGGTCACCCTGGCCGGATGCGGTGACGGATCGTCCGACTCGTCGACCACGGCGGGCGACAGTGCGTCGCCCTCGGCCTCGGCCACCTCGGCGGCGCCGCCGCCCAAGATCGTGGACGGTCCGCTGCCCGCCATCACCGCGGGGACGAAGTTCGGCGAGAAGCCGACCGTGGCGAAGGGCAGCGGCGACCCGTCGAAGAACCTCGCGGTGCGGACGGTCGTCGCGGGCGGCGGGCGTACCGTCGCCGAGAACGACTACATCCAGGCGAACTACCTGGGCCAGGTCTGGGACACCGCGAAGGTCTTCGACAACTCCTACGACCGCAAGACGCCGATTCTCATCCAGCTCGCCGAGGGCACGATCATCGACGGCTGGCGCTACGCGCTGACCGGCAAGAAGACGGGCAGCCGCGTCGAGATGGCGGTGCCGCCGACCTGGGGCTACGGCACCAGCGGCAACTCGGACGCCGGGATCAAGGGCACCGACACGCTGGTGTTCGTCGTCGACATCGAGGACACGTTCACCTCGACCAGTTCCGCGAAGGGCAAGGACGCCGCGCAGGACGACTCCGCGCTGCCGAAGGTGGGCACCAACACCGACGGCAAGGCGCCGTCCATCGACGTTCCGAAGGCCGACGCGCCCACGAAGCTCGTCAGCGAGTACGTCATCGAGGGCGACGGGGCGGCGGTCGCCGCGAGCGACACCGTGCTCGTGCAGTACAAGGGCGTGCTCTGGGACACCGGCAAGGAGTTCGACTCGACGTACAGCCGCAAGGCGCTGACCTCGTTCTCGCTCCAGCAGGTCGTCAAGGGCTGGTCGCAGGGGCTGACGGGCAAGAAGGTGGGCAGCCGGGTGCTGATCGTGGTCCCGCCGAAGCTGGGCTACGGGGACAACCCACCCAGCGGCAGCGGTATCAAGAAGGACTCCGTGCTGGTCTTCTCCGTGGACATCCTCGCCAAGATGTGAGCCCGCGCCCCCCGGCCGCCCGTCGGCGCCGGCCCCGGCGGACGCGGGAGGGCGGCCCGCCCTGGCGCGCACGCCCGGCCCGGCGGGATGCAAGACTGTCTGAGTTGTCTAGTTGTCTTGTCGTAAACAAGCAGGAGCGAGTGACGTGAGCATCGAGAAGCCCGAGATCGACTTCCCGGGCGGCGAGCCCCCGGCGGACCTCGAAATCAAGGACATCTGGGAGGGCGACGGCGCGGAGGCCAAGGCCGGCGACACCGTCTCCGTCCACTACGTCGGCGTGGCCTTCTCCACCGGTGAGGAGTTCGACGCGTCCTGGAACCGGGGCGCCCCGCTCCAGTTCCGGCTCGGCATCGGACAGGTCATCGCCGGCTGGGACAAGGGCGTGCAGGGCATGAAGGTCGGCGGGCGCCGCCAGCTGACCATCCCCGCGCACCTCGCCTACGGGGACCGCGGTGCCGGCAGTGCCATCCAGCCCGGCGAGACGCTGATCTTCGTCTGCGACCTGGTCTCCGTCTGACCCACCGGGCACCGGCACCCGTACCGCCGTCGAACACGACGTGCACACGGGGTGACCGGACCCGGTCACCAGGGGCCCGTGCCTGACCGGCACGGGCCCCCGGCTTTTGCCGCGACTTTTGCCACGCCACCCGGGAGCGGTACGGTCGGCGGTCGGAAGAACATCAGGAAAGCGAAGGGCGTCGATGGCGATTGCCAAGGCCGAGCGGCTGATGAACCTGGCGCTGTGCCTGCTCGGGACGCGCCGGCCGCTCAGCAAGCGTGAGCTGCGCGAATCCATCGAGGCGTACGTCGAGACCTTCGGGCCGGACCGGGGCACCGCCGGGACGGACGACTCGTTCAACCGCATGTTCGAGCGTGACAAGGACGACCTGCGCGAGCTCGGTCTGGTGATCGAGACCGTGGAGAACCTCGACGGTGAGATCGGTTACCTGGCGCGCCGCGACAGCAACCGGCTGCCCGCCATCACGCTCGACGCCGAGGAGGCAGCCGCGCTGGGCCTGGCCGCCAAGGTGTGGCAGCAGGCCCGTCTCGCCGGCGCCGCCAGCGGGGCGCTGCAGAAGCTGCGCGCGGCGGGACTGCCCGAGGGCGTCGACCCGTACGAGGCGCACTCGGCGCTCGAACCCCGCATCCCCGTCCACGAGGCCGCCTTCGAGCCGCTGATGCTGGCCTGCCGCGACCGGCGGCCCGTGCTGTTCGACTACCGCAAGGCCAACGCGGCGCGGCCCGAGCCCCGTCAGGTCGAGCCGTGGGCGCTGGAGTGCTGGCGCGGCCACTGGTACCTGGCCGGCTGGGACCGGGACCGCGGCGCGGAGCGGGTCTTCCGGCTCTCCCGGATCACCGGCAAGGTGCGTGCCCGCAGCGGCCGTTACACCGCCGAGGTGCCCGACGTGGTGACCGTGCGCGAGACCGTCGCCGGGTGGGCGGGCGAGAGCGCCGACCGCACCGCCGTCATCCGGCTGCGCACGGGCGCCGGCTACCCGTTGCGGGCCCGCGCCAAGGCGGTGCGGGAACTCGGCGACGGGTGGGACGAGTTGGAGATTCCGTACGGGCACGGACTGGACGCCTGGCTGGTCGAGTTCGGCCCGGACGTGGTGGTGGCGGAGCCCGAGGAACTGCGGGCGGACGTGGTCGACCGGCTGCGCGCCGTGGCCAAGGGCTGAGGGGGAGCGGAAACGACAGTGGCAGGCAAACCGGTCAGGCCCGCGAACGCCATCGACCAGACCCGGCGGATGCTCTCCCTGGTGACGTACCTGCGCGAGCGCCCCGGCGCCCGCATCGAGGACGTCGCCCGCGCGTTCGGCATCACCGAGGACGAACTGGTCTCCGACCTCGATGTGCTGCCCATGTGCGGCACCAGCTTCCGCGGCGGCGACCTCCTCGACATCGACACCGACGGCGAGCGGATCTGGTGGCACAACCCGGCCGCCCTCGGCGCCGACGCGGCCGAACCGCTGCGGCTGGCCGCCGACGAGGCGACCGCCCTGCTGGTCGCCGCCCGCGCGGTGGCCACGCTGCCCGGCCTGCGCGAGAGCGACCGGCAGGCGCTGCTGCGCGCCACCGCCAAGGTGGAGACGGCCGCGGGGGAGACGGCGGGCGCCAGTTCCCGGCTGTCGGTGACCTTCGAGTCGGAGGGCGGGGTCTTCGCGGACGTCGACCGGGCGATCTCGGAGCGGCGCCGGCTGTGGATCCGTTACTACTCGCCCGCCCGCGACGAGCTGACCGAGCGGGAGATCGACCCGATCCGGCTGGTCAGCGTCGGCCACACCTACGTGGAGGCGTGGTGCCGCCGCTCGGAGGCGCGGCGCACCTTCCGGCTCGACCGGGTCGCCGAGATCAGGGTTCTCGACGAGCCGTCCGCGCCGCCCGAGGTGGAGCTGCGCGACCTGTCCGAGAGCCTGGTGCAGCCGGCCGCGGAGGACCCCGAGGTCGTCGTCGAGGTGGGACCGGGCGGGCGCTGGGTGGCCGAGTACTACCCGCACGACCAGGCCGAGGAACTGCCCGACGGCGGGCTGCGCATCACCCTGCGGACCCCCGACCCGGCCTCCCTGCGGCGGCTCGCGCTGAGGCTCGGCGGGGACGGCAGGATCGTGTCGCCGGCGGCTCTCGCGGACAGCGCCCGCCGGGCCGCCCGCGAGGCGCTCCAGGCGTACGACGTGCCCGGCGCCGGTGCGGGTCACGAGGGGCGTACGGAGTACCACGCACCGGACGGGGCCGACGGCCCGGCGGGTGCCGGTGAACTGCCGGAGCGGGACCGGCCGGTGGCGGAGCAGGACGGGCCGACGGCGTACGGGCGGCCCAACGACAGGCGGGAGCAGGAGAGTTGAGCGAGACGGCGACGACGTCCGGCGGGACGCGGGAGATCTCAGTGGCATCCGCGTTCGCCGGGATGAAGCGGGTGGTGCCGGTCGTGTTCCGGGCGGGCTGCCCGGACTGCCGGGGCCGTTTCGAACTCGCGGCGAGTGCCCTGCGCCTCGCGATCGGTGCCACGAGCCGCACCACGTTCTACTCGTTCACCTGCCCCGAGTGCGGGTCGGCGGTGCGTAAGCCGGCCGGTGAGCGCGTGGTGGAACTGCTCACCGGCGGCGGGGTGCGGACCCTGCGGCTGCACTCACCCTCCTAGGGGCTAGGCTCGCCCCCATGTTCTGGCCGATGTTCGCTGTTGCCGCCGGGTTCCTGGGCCTCGCCGTCCTCGCGGTGTTCGCCGTGCGGGTCTTCGCCGAGGCGCGGCGGCTGGGCCGCCAGGTCGAGGAGTCCGGCCGTCGCATCGGCCGGGCAGCGGAAGACCTGGAGCGGGCCGCGGCACGCACCGCGCGGGCCGTGGACGCCCTCTGACCTGCTGACTCGTGGGCCTTGAGGGATCCGGCGGTCGCTGTGCGACCGCTGTGAACCCCGGTGTTCGGTGCGTTGTACACCACTTACGTCTGTCACCCTCCCGGTCCTGCCGGGTACGCTGCATGTCTCGGTCCGAAGAACGAGGCGCGGGCCGTGAACCGGGAGTACGCACAGGGATTGCCCCCCGTTTACCCCTGAGCGTTACGATCGCTGTCAGTACGGAGGTCGGACACATATCCGATTGTCCGGACGGCCCCCACCACAAACCCGCCTCGGTGAGAAGGTAAAGACTTATGTTCGGAAGGCTCGGCGCCCCCGAGATCATTCTCATCCTCGTCGTGATCGTTCTGCTGTTCGGCGCGAAGAAGCTTCCCGACATGGCGCGCTCGCTCGGCAAGTCCGCGCGCATCCTCAAGAGCGAGGCCAAGGCGATGAAGGACGACGGTTCGTCCGCCCCGGCCGGCCCGCCGAACGCCGGCGAGGAGCCCCCCGTCCACCGCACCATCCAGGCCTCGCCCGGTGATGTGTCCACGTCGCGCCCGGTCGCCGAGCCGACGGACACCACCCAGCGCTGACGCCGGCCGGTTCGCCGGCCAGCCGCACGAGATGAGGACGTGGGTTGCCCAAGCCTGCCCGCAAGAAGGAGAAGGACCCCGAGGGGCGGATGCCCCTCGCGGATCACCTTCGTGAGCTCCGCAACCGGCTCGCCAAGGCGATGCTCGCCATCGTCGTCGTGACGATCGTTGCCGCCTTCTTCTACAACGACATCATCAACTTCTTCACCAAGCCGGTGCTCAGCTCGGTCGGCTGCCCCACCAACTTCTCGGAGCTGGCCAAGCAGAAGGACGGAACCTGCGCGCAGATCACCATCAACGGTCTGCTCGCCCCGTTCACGCTCGCCCTCAAGGTCTCCCTGATGGCCGGCGTCGTGCTGGCCTCCCCGGTGTGGCTGTACCAGCTGTGGGGGTTCGTCGCCCCCGGTCTGCACAAGCACGAGAAGAAGTACGCGATGGCCTTCGTGGCCACCGGCGTCCCGCTGTTCCTCGGCGGCGCGCTCTTCGCCTACAAGGTGCTGCCCACCACCGCGAAGGTCCTGATCGACTTCACGCCGAGCGGCGTCAACAACCTGCTGCCGCTCGACGACCTGCTCGATCTGGTCATCCGCATGGTGCTCGTCTTCGGGCTCTCGTTCGAGCTTCCGCTGCTGCTGATCATGCTGAACCTCACCGGCATCCTGACCGGCAGGCGCATGCTCGGCTGGTGGCGCGGCATGATCCTCGGCATCACGCTGTTCGCGGCCATCGCCACGCCCAGCACCGACCCGCTGACCATGCTGGCGCTCGCCGCGCCGATCTGGATCCTGTACTTCGGCGCGGTCGTCTTCTCGCTGTTCAACGACCGCCGCAAGCGCAAGCGCGACGAGGCGGGTCCGGCCGACGACGAGGCGTCCGACCTCGACCTCACGCCGGAGGACATCGGTGAGGTCGAGCCGGTCCCGGCCAGCCGGGTGCTGCCCGAGCAGTCGAGCGGCGAGCGGGTCAACGGTTATGACGACGTGACCTGAGAGAGGGGCCACACCTCGTAGGGTCGGGCCTGTGACCAGCGAGATCACCCTCTTCGTCAATCCCACCGCAGGACGCGGCCGGGGCGCCGGTGCGGCGCAGCCGGCCGCTTCCGCGTTTCGGGCGGCCGGTTTCTCCGTACGCGTCGTCGTCGGCGCGGACGCCCCCGACGCCCTGGACCGGGCGCGCGCCGCCGTCGCCGCCGGCACCGGCGCCCTCGTGGCCGTCGGCGGGGACGGCCTGGTGCACCTGGCCCTCCAGGCGGTGGCCGGCACCCGCACCCCGCTCGGCGTGATAGCCGTCGGCACCGGCAACGACTTCGCCCGCGCGCTCGGCCTCCCGCTGCGCGACCCGGCCGCCGGCGCCCGCCTGGTCGCCGACGCGCTCAAGGGCGGCGGCGTGCGCGACATCGACCTCGGGCAGGTGGACGGCCACTGGTTCGGCACCGTCCTCGCCTCCGGCTTCGACTCCCGCGTCAACGACCGGGGCAACCGGGTGCGGCTGCCGCTGGGCCGGTTCAAGTACGACTGGGCGATGCTCGCCGAGCTGGCCACCCTGCGCCCGGTCCCGTACCGGATCGTCCTGGACGACGGCACCCCCCTGGAGACCGAGGCCGTCCTCGTCGCCGTCGGCAACGGCACCTCCTACGGCGGCGGCATGCGCATCACCCCGGGCGCCGACCTCACCGACGGGCTGTTCGACGTCACCGTCGTCGCCGCCTGCGACCGCACCACCCTGCTGCGGGTGTTCCCGCGCGTCTACCGGGGCACCCACGTCGACCACCCCGTGGTCACCGTGCACCGGGCCGCCCGCGTCGAGATCGCCGCGCCCGGCACCACCGCGTACGCCGACGGGGAACCGGTGGGCCCGCTGCCGCTGACCGCGCGCTGCGTACCGGCCGCCGTGCGGGTGGCCCGCCCCTGACCCGCGGGCGCGGGCGCCTCCCGGGAACCGTTCGGATAATGATCGTCCTGTTGTCAGCGGCGCCCGGTAGGCTCGAATGCACGATGACAGAGGACCTCTCACCGGCCGAGCGGTACGCGGCAGCCCGTAAGCGCGCTGCCGAGCAGGCCACCGCACTCGCGGACTTCCGCGAGATGTACGACTTCGGTCTCGATCCCTTCCAGATCGAGGCCTGCCGGGCCCTTGAGGCGGGAAAGGGCGTGCTGGTCGCGGCACCCACCGGCTCGGGCAAGACCATCGTGGGCGAGTTCGCCGTCCACCTCGCCCTGGAGCAGGGCAAGAAGTGCTTCTACACGACGCCCATCAAGGCGCTGTCGAACCAGAAGTACGCGGACCTCTCCCGCCGGTACGGCGCCGACAAGGTCGGCCTGCTGACCGGTGACAACAGCGTCAACTCCGAGGCCCCGGTCGTCGTCATGACCACCGAGGTCCTGCGGAACATGCTGTACGCCGGCTCGCAGACCCTCCTCGGCCTCGGCTACGTGGTGATGGACGAGGTGCACTACCTCTCCGACCGCTTCCGCGGCGCCGTCTGGGAGGAAGTGATCATCCACCTCCCCGAGTCCGTCACCCTGGTCTCCCTGTCGGCGACCGTGTCGAACGCCGAGGAGTTCGGCGACTGGCTCGACACCGTCCGCGGCGACACGGACGTCATCGTCTCCGAGCACCGGCCGGTGCCGCTGTTCCAGCACGTCCTCGCGGGACGCCGGATGTACGACCTCTTCGAGGAGGGCGAGGGCAGCAAGAAGGCCGTCAACCCCGACCTCACCCGGCTGGCCCGCACCGAGGCGAGCCGCCCCTCGTACCAGGACCGCAAACGGGGCCGCGCCATGCGCGAGGCCGACCGCGAGCGCGAGCGGCGCCAGCGCCACCGGATCTGGACGCCCGGCCGCCCCGAGGTCATCGAACGGCTCGACAACGAGGGCCTGCTGCCCGCCATCACCTTCATCTTCAGCCGGGCCGCCTGCGAGGCCGCCGTCCAGCAGTGCCTGTACGCCGGACTGCGCCTCAACGACGAGGACGCCCGCGAGCAGGTGCGCTCCCTCGTCGAGCAGCGCACCGCCGCCATCCCCACCGAGGACCTGCACGTCCTGGGCTACTACGAGTTCCTGGAGGGCCTGGAGCGCGGCATCGCCGCCCACCACGCCGGCATGCTGCCGACCTTCAAGGAGATCGTCGAGGACCTCTTCGTGCGCGGCCTCGTCAAGGCGGTCTTCGCGACCGAGACGCTGGCGCTCGGCATCAACATGCCCGCCCGCTCCGTCGTCCTGGAGAAGCTCGTCAAGTGGAACGGCGAGCAGCACGCCGACATCACCCCCGGCGAGTACACCCAGCTCACCGGCCGGGCCGGCCGCCGCGGCATCGACGTCGAGGGCCACGCGGTGGTCCTGTGGCAGCGCGGCATGAACCCCGACCACCTGGCCGGCCTCGCGGGCACCCGCACCTATCCGCTGCGCTCCAGCTTCAAGCCGTCGTACAACATGGCGGTCAACCTGGTGTCCCAGTTCGGGCGGCACCGCTCCCGCGAACTCCTGGAGACGTCCTTCGCGCAGTTCCAGGCCGACCGGTCCGTCGTCGGCATCTCGCGCCAGGTGCAGCGCAACGAGGAAGGGCTCGACGGCTACAAGGAGTCGATGACCTGCCACCTCGGCGACTTCGAGGAGTACGCCCGGCTGCGCCGCGAACTCAAGGACCGCGAGACCGAGTTGTCCCGGCAGGGCGCCACCCAGCGCCGCGCCGAGGCCGCCGTCGCGCTGGAGCGGCTCAAGCCCGGCGACGTCATCCACGTGCCCACCGGCAAGTACGCCGGCCTCGCCCTGGTGCTCGACCCGGGACTGCCCGCCGGGCGGTCCAACGGCCACCGGGGGCTGGACGCGCACGACGGTCCGCGGCCGCTGGTGCTCACCGCCGAGCGGCAGGTCAAGCGGCTCGCGTCGATGGACTTCCCGGTGCCCGTCGAGGCGCTGGACCGGATGCGCATCCCGAAGACCTTCAACCCCCGTTCCCCGCAGTCCCGTCGGGACCTCGCGTCCGCGCTGCGCACCAAGGCCGGGCACATCGAGCCCGACCGGCACCGCAGGAAGCGCGCCGCGGCGGCCGACGACCGGGAGATCGCCCGGCTGCGCGCCGAACTGCGCGCCCACCCCTGCCACGGCTGCACCGACCGCGAGGACCACGCCCGCTGGGCCGAGCGCTACCACCGGCTGCTGCGCGACACCTCGCAGCTGGAGCGCCGCATCGAGGGCCGCACCAACACCATCGCGCGCACCTTCGACCGGATCGTGGCGCTGCTGACCGAGCTGGACTACCTGCGCGGCGACGAGGTCACCGAGCACGGCAAGCGCCTCGCCCGGCTCTACGGCGAACTCGACCTGCTCGCCAGCGAGTGCCTGCGGGAAGGCGTGTGGGAGGGCCTGGCCCCGGCCGAACTCGCCGCGTGCGTCTCGGCGTTGGTGTTCGAGGCGCGGGTCAGCGACGACGCCGCCACGCCGAAGGTCCCCACCGGCCCGGCCAAGGCGGCGCTCGGCGAGACCGTGCGGATCTGGGGACGTCTCGACGCCCTGGAGGAGGACTTCCGGATCAGCCAGACCGAGGGCGTCGGCCAGCGCGAGCCCGACCTCGGCTTCGCCTGGGCCGCCTACATGTGGGCCTCCGGCAAGGGCCTCGACGAGGTGCTGCGCGAGGTGGAGATGCCCGCCGGCGACTTCGTGCGCTGGTGCAAGCAGGTCATCGACGTCCTCGGGCAGATCTCGGCCGCCGCGCCGACGGAGGGCTCGACCGTCGCGAAGAACGCCCGCAAGGCCGTCGACGCGCTGCTGCGCGGCGTCGTCGCCTACTCCTCCGTGGGCTGAGCCCCGCCGGCCGCCGGCCGCCGTCCGATCGTCCGGGCCGCCGTGCCCGGCCCGCACACCGGCACCGGGTGCGGGCCGGGACGGCGGCCCGCGGTGTGACAGCCCCGCCCCCGCCCCCGCCGCCGTGCGCCGGGGGCGGCCCGGCCGGTCCCCGGGAGCACCGCGCCACCCGTACGGGTGAGGCCGGCCCGCGTCGGCGCCCCGTCCGGGAGGCCGCGCGCGGAACCCCCGTGTCACCCCGCACGGTGAAGGTTCTCGCGCGCCCGTTCGCCCTCACTCACCGTGTGCGAACAACTGCCCTGTGTGCAAAGGGGTCGAGGCTACTCCTGTCACTCGGGGCGTTTCAGGCGGTTGCGGAATATGACGCGGCGATGATCCGCCCGGACTAAGCTCGCCCACGACGCACCGAGTTGGCACGTATTCGTGTGCTTGTTCCCCAAACATGAAGATTGCGCGGGAAGTTCCGTCGGATCCCCCCGGCTCGTCCCCGAAGTCCCCCCGAACTCCAGCCGATTCGTCTCAGAGGGCATACATGGTGAGTGTCCAATCGCCTCCCGGTGGCAGTGAACTTCCCTACGCACGCCTGCTGTTGCTGCCCGCCATAGTGATGGCCGCCGCGACCGGCGCAGCCGTCGCCGTGGTCGCGCAGCAGGCCAGGACGGCGGTCGGACTGTGCGGCGCGCTCGCCACGCTCCTGGTCGTCGCGACGGCCGCCGAAGCGATGCGCCGCGGACGCGAGTTGCGGCGGGTGCGCGCCGAGGCGGACCGCCGCACCGGCTACCTGGAGAGCCGCCTCGCCGCGCACGACGAGGACCTGATCAAGGTCTCCCGCGAGCTGCTGCCCGAGGCCCTGATCCTGGTGCGCAGCGGCGAGAACCCCACCGAGGTGCTGCGTCGGCTCGTCGACTGCGACCCCGCCTGGCGCCATCTCCCGCTGCCGCAGCGCTCGTTGCTGTACGGCGTGCTCGACGTCGTGGACCGCGAGGAGGCCAGGCGCGACATCTCGCAGCGCGCCTTCGTGTCCGTCGCCCGCCGCGTCCAGGCGATCGTCCACCAACAGGCCAAGGAACTGCGGGAGATGGAGGAGGACCACGGGCGCAACCCCGAGGTCTTCGACGACCTGCTGCGCATCGACCACGGCACCGCCCTGATCGGCCGCCTCGCCGACTCCGTCTCCGTCCTCGGCGGCGGCCGCCCCGGCCGCCAGTGGCCGGGCCCGGTCACGCTCTACAGCACCCTGCGCGGCTCCATGTCCCGGATCCTGGAGTACCGGCGCATCCAGCTCGACTCCATCGCGCAGGTCAACGTCATCGGCACCGCCGTGGAACCGGTCGTGCACGCCGTCGCCGAACTGCTCGACAACTCCTGCCGCTACTCGCCCCCGCAGACCAAGGTGCACGTGACCGCCGTCGAGGTGCAGACCGGGGTGGCCATCGAGATCGAGGACGCCGGGGTCAGCTTCAACAACGAGGCCCGCGAACGCGTGGAGCGCATGCTGGAACTCGCCCTGGACGACGTCGACCTGCGCAACCTCCACGAGGCGCCGCGCCTGGGGCTCGCCGTCGTGAGCCGCATCTGCAAGGCGTACAACATGCAGATCTCGCTGCGGCCGTCCGCCTACGGCGGTGTCCGCGCCGTCCTCGTGGTGCCCTCCGAACTGCTGACCACCGAGCCCGGCGACGGTGTCGCCCACGGCATCGGGGCGACCGCCTTCGCCGTGAAGACCCCCGGCGCGCTGGAGGGTCCCAAGCGCACCCCCAAGCGGCGCCGCCCCACGAGCCCCCGCATCCCGGCCGGCGTGTCCATGGAGGACGAGGTCCCCGTGGTCACCGAATGGACCGCCCAGGGCCTGCCGCAGCGCCGCAGCCGCATGAAGGTCCCGCTCGCCCAGCGCTACGCCGAGCAGGCCGCCGCGGAGCAGGCCGAGCGGGAGGCGCGCAGGGCGGCCGGCCTGCCGGTCGAGGAGCCCAGGACCGACTGGGGGGCGCCCCTGACCGGTCCCGTGCCGGACCCGGACGAACCCGAACCCGGGCTGTGGGTCGAGGCGTTCATGAACGGACTCAAGGGCGGTCCCGACCCGGCCGCCGTCGCCGGGTCCGCCACGACCAACGAACCGGCCCGCCCCGAGGCCGACGACGAGGGGAAGCCCCAGTGATCCAGCGGTACCGCCCCAGCTTCGACTGGATGCTGAAGGAACTCGCGGACAGCGTGCCGGGCATCGAGCAGATCGTCGTGCTCTCCGCCGACGGCCTGCGCATCGCCCGCTACGGCGGCGACCCGGACGGCGCCGACCGCGTCGCCGCCGCGTGCGCGGGCCTGCAGAGCCTCGCGAGCGCCGTCGCCGCCGAGATCCCGGACAGCGACGGCCGGATGCGCATGGTGATCATCGAGGTCAACGGCGGCTACTTCTACCTGATGGCGGCCGGCGCCAACGCCTATCTCGCGGTGCTGTCCGACGTCGTCACCGAACCCGGGCTGATGAGCGCGCACATGCGCGACCTCGTCGTCCGGATCGGCAGCCACCTCACCAGCCCGCCGCGCCGCAACGGGCAGACCGTATGACCCCTCCGCCACCGCCCCCTCCGCCGTCGGCGCCCCCGCCCCCGCCGCCCCGTCGGCGGCGCTCCGAGCAGGCGGAACAGCCGCCCGGTCCGTCACCGGGACCCCCGCCCGGGCCGCCGTCCGGCCCGCCCGCGCAGGGTGCGGGCGGCGGGAACGGCGGCGGGAACCCGGGGCGGCTGTACATCCTGACCGGCGCCGCCGAGGACGGTGACCGGGCCGCCGTCGACCTCGTGACGCTGATCGTGCGGCGCGAGGAGGACGGCGGGGCGCCCGCCTCGGTCCCGCCCGAGCAGTCCGCGCTGCTCAGACTCTGCGGGGCGCCCCTGTCCGCCGCCGAACTCTCCGCCTACCTGGGCCTCCCGTTCAGCGTGGTGACCGTGCTGCTCACCGAACTGCTGGCGGCCGGACTGGTCCAGGCCCGCGCCCCGATCGTCCGGCAGGCGCTTCCCGACCGTTCCCTTCTCGAAGCGGTGATGCATGGACTTCAACGGCTCTGAAACGCTCCCGGGCCCCCGCGCCGAGGACCACCTGCCGCACACCACGCTGGCCGCGGCGAAGATCGTCGTCGTGGGCGGCTTCGGCGTCGGCAAGACGACCATGGTCGGGTCGGTCAGCGAGATCAGGCCGCTGACCACTGAGGAGACGATGACGCAGGCCGGCTACGGCGTCGACGACGACTACGGATCCGAGACCAAGACCGCCACCACCGTGGCGATGGACTTCGGGCGCATCACGATCAGCGAGGAACTGGTGCTGTACCTCTTCGGCACCCCCGGCCAGGAACGGTTCTGGTTCCTGTGGAACGGGCTGTTCGAGGGCGCGCTCGGCGCGGTCGTGCTGGTCGACACCCGCCGTCTCGAAGTCAGCTTCGACGTCATGGGGCGCCTGGAGGAACGCGGCGTGCCCTTCGTCGTCGCGGTCAACTCCTTCCCGGACGGCCCGCGTTACCCGGTGGAGGACCTGCGCTCCGCACTCGACCTCGCGGCGGGCATCCCCATCGTCGAGTGCGACGCGCGCCGCCGCGCCTCCAGCCGGGACGTCCTGCTGACCCTGACGCGCTTCCTGCACTCCCTCGCACCGGCCGGCTCCCCGGCCTGAACCGCCCGCCCGCCCGCGACCGCGACGCCCGAACCACCCCGACCCGCAACCGGCCAGACCCGCAACGGACCGACCGCAACGGACCGACCGCAACGGACCCGCACCACAACGGACTTGCACCACGACGGACCTGACCCACAGCCTCCCGGAGCGACACCGTGACGCCTGAACAGCACTTCCCGACCGGCACGGACGAACCGGCCGCCGCCCCGCCCCCCGGCTGCCCCGCGCACGGCGTGGGCGCCGGCGGACTGCGCCGCCTCTACGGCCCGGGGGCGGAGGACCTCGCCGCCGTCTACGAGGAACTGCGCGGCGTGCACGGGCCCGTGGCCCCCGCCCTGCTGCACGACGACGTCCCGCTGTGGGTGGTCCTCGGGCACGCCGAGAACCTGCGCATGGTGAGCACGCCCGCCGTGTTCACCCGCGACAGCCGCACCTGGACACCGCTGCGCGAGGGCATGGTCAAGCCCGACCACCCGCTGATGCCGCACATCGCGTGGCAGCCGATCGCCTCCCACGCCGAGGGCGAGGAGCACGTGCGGCTGCGCGGCGCGGTCCGCTCGGCCATCGGGACCATCGACAGCCGCGGCCTGCGGCGGCACATCAACCGCCACAGCCAGCGCCTCGTCAACCGGTTCTGCGAACGCGGCCGGGCCGAACTGATCAGCCAGTTCGCCGACCACCTGCCGATGGCCGTCATGTGCGAGGTGCTCGGCATGCCCGAGGAGTACGGCGACCGCCTCGTGCACAGCGCCCGCGACATGCTCAAGGGCACCGACACCGCGATCGCCAGCAACGAGTACGTCATGGCGGCCCTCACCCGGCTCACCGCGAGCCGGCGGGAGAACCCCGGGACGGACTTCGCCAGCCACCTCGTCAGGCACCCGGCCGGGCTCAGCGACGCCGAGATCAGCGAGCACCTGCGGCTCGTGCTGATCGCCGCGTACGAGGCGACCGCCAACCTCCTCGGCAACGTGCTGCTCACGGTCCTCGCCGACCCGCGGTTCCGCGCGCAGCTCAACGGCGGTCAGATGACGGTGCCCGAGGCGGTCGAGCAGTCCCTGTGGGACGAGCCGCCGTTCAGCTCCGTCTTCGCCTACTTCGCCAAGCAGGACACGGAGTTGGGCGGGCAGCGTATCCGCGAGGGCGACGGCCTGCTGTTCGGCATCGCCCCCGGGAACGTGGATCCCCGGGTGCGCCCCGACCCGACCGCCCACATGCAGGGCAATCGCTCGCACCTCGCCTTCGGCGGCGGTCCGCACGAGTGCCCCGGTCAGGACATCGGCCGCGCCATCGCCGACATCGGCGTCGACGCGCTGCTGCTGCGGCTGCCGGACGCCGAACTGGCCGTTTCTGAAGACGAGTTGACGTGGACGGCGTCGATCGCCTCGCAGCACCTCGTGGAACTTCCCGTCCACTTCGCGCCGAGGCCGCAGCAGGACGTGCGCGTGGTCCCGAGCATCATGCAGCGGCAGCGCAGGCCCGACGACTGGCGGATCGGCGCACCCGAGCCGAGGCCGGTCGGCTCGGCGGAGCCCGAACCGGCCCCGGCGGAGCGGCCGTTCGCGAAGCAGTCGATCTTCGACCCGGCCTTCGCCGCCCGGTCGTCCGCCGCGGGGGCCACGTCCGGCGTGCCGTCCGCGCCGGGGGTGCCGTCCGCCCCCGCCGCCCTCGCCGAGCCGTCCGTGCCGTCCACACCGGGCGGGTCCGGCGCTCCCGAGGCCTCCGCGTCGGCGCCGGTTGCCGCCGCCGCGCCGGAGCGGGACCGGCCGGCCGGTGCCTGGCAGCGGTTCCTGCGCTGGTGGCGCGGCTACTGACCGCCGGCCGCGGCGGCGAGGGTGAGCCCGCTCGTGAAGCGGTGCTCCGCGCCCGTCACCGGGTCGGTGAACTCCAGCCGCCGCGCCAGCAGTTGGAGCGGGTCGCGGAAGTCGCCGTCCGCTACCGGGCCGGTCACCACGGGGTAGAGGGGGTCGTGGAGGATCGGCACGCCCAGAGCGTTCATGTGCACCCGGAGCTGGTGGGTCTGCCCCGTGCTCGGCAGCAGCCGGTAGCGGGCCGTGCCGTCGGCGTGGTGTTCGGCGAGTTCGACGCGGGTGACCGCGTTCGGCTCACCGGGCACCTCGCGGGCGGCGAGCACCCCGCGTTCCTTCAGGATGCGGCTGGTGACCGTGCGGGGCAGGTCGAGTCCCGCACGGTGGGGCGCGACCGCCTCGTACTCCTTGCGTACGCGCCGTTCGGCGAACAGCCCCTGGTAGGCGCCCCGTTCGTCGGGGCGCACCGTGAACAGCACCAGTCCTGCCGTGAGCCGGTCCAGCCGGTGCGCGGCGCCGAGCGAGGGGATGTCCAGTTCGCGGCGGAGCCGGGTGAGCGCGGTCTCGGTGACGTGGCTGCCGCGCGGGGTGGTGGCGAGGAAGTGCGGCTTGTCGGCGACGACGATGTGCTCGTCGCGGTACACCACCCGGACCGGGAAGGGCACCGGCACCTCGGCCGGCACGTCGCGGTGGAACCAGACGAACAGCCCCGCGCGGTAAGGGGTTTCGGGATCGACCGGCCGGCCGTCGGCCCCCACGAACAACCCGTCGGCGAACATCGCGTCGACGGTCTCCTCCGGCACCGCGAGCCGGGCCACCAGATGGTCGCGCACGGTGGCCCCCGGCCCGCCCGCGGGCAGCCGCACCCGTGCCGCGTCGACCCCGTCGCGCTGCGGCAGGGGAGCGGGCGGAATGCGGAGTCTTCGTGTCATCACGGTCAGCGTACGGTGCCCGTACGGGCCTTCCCGCCGGGGGCGCGGAACGACCGGGCGGTTGTCCCGGGAGGGCGGCGGGGCGGTGGTCCGCCCGCGGAGGGGAGGACCACCGCCCCGGGTGTCCTGGTGCGGCCCGAACGGGCCGGTGCGGTACGGGCGTTGCGCCCGGACGGCGGTTCGTTACGCGGCCGGGCCGGCCTGCTCCTGCTCCGCCTCCACCGTGGCGTTCCACTCGCGCTTGGACGCCTGCCAGCCGTCCTCGTTGTGGCCCAGGCGCCAGTAGCCCGAGACGGAGAGGTCCTCGCGCGGGACGTTCTTCTCGACGCGCAGCAGCTTGCGCAGCTCCTTCACGAAGCCCGCCTCGCCGTGCACGAAGGCCTGCACCCGGCCGGCCGGGAAGTCGAGGCCGCGCACGGCCTCGACGAGTGCCTCGCCGACCGGGCGGGTGCCGCGGTGCAGCCAGACGATCTCCGTGGCCGTGTCGAGCTTCTGCTCCTCGGAGGCGTCCTCGACCTCCACGAAGACGCGGGCGTCGGCGCCCTCGGGCAGCGCCTCGACGGCGGCCGCGATGGCGGGCAGCGCGCTCTCGTCACCGGCGATCAGGTGCCAGTCGGCGGTGGCGTCGGGCGCGTAGCCGCCGCCGGGGCCCATCATGCGCAGCACCTGGCCGGGCTGCGCGGCGGCGGCCCACGGGCCGGCCAGCCCCTCGTCGCCGTGCACCACGAAGTCGACGGTCAGCTCGCGCGTCTCGGGGTCCCAGGCGCGCACGGTGTAGGTGCGCGTGACCGGCCACTGCTCGCGCGGGTACTCCTCGCGCACGCGCTCCATGTCGAACGGCTCGGGGTAGGTGACGCCCTCGACCGGGAACTGGAGCTTGACGTAGTGGTCGGTGCAGGTGCCGGCGTTGAAGTCGGCCAGGCCGTCACCGCCGAACACGACGCGCTGCATGTGGGGGGTGATCCGCTCGGTCCGGACGACCTGCGCGGTGTGCGGCTTGCGCGGCTTGCGCGCCGGACGTTCTGCCATGGTGAACACTCCTGCCCAGTTTTCTTAGGGTTACCTAACTTAGCATCCCCTTCTATCTGACACCCCGCACATGAGGAGTTCATGAACGTCGGACCGTGAACACAAAGAGTTCGCCGATCCACGGCAGGGGGTCGGCCGGGCTCCGCCGCGGCGGCGCCGTCAGCCGCCGCCGAGCGTCACCACCAGGCGCCGCAGCGAGCCGCCGAGGCCCCAGCGGGCGGCGAGGGCGTCGAGCGCCTCCGGGTCGCGCGGCGCGTGCGGCAGGGCGGTGTCGACGTCCGGCAGCGGGACGTCGAGCGCGACCCGGACCACCGTCGGGGCCACCGCGAGGTAGGGGCCGGCCTCCGTGATGCGCCTGCGCTGGGTCGGGGTGAGCCGGGTCCCCGGGTCCGCGGCGGCGGCCACGATGCCGGCCAGGTCGCCGTACTCGGCCAGGAGTTTCGCCGCCGTCTTCTCACCGACCCCGGGCACGCCCGGCAGGCCGTCGCTCGGGTCGCCGCGCAGCAGTGCGAGGTCCGCGTAACCGGCGCCGTCCACGCCGTACTTCTCGCGCAGCACCGTCTCGTCGGTGATCTGGAGGGTGCCCACGCCCTTGAGCGGGTAGAGGACGCGCCGTTCCCGGGCGTCGTCCACGAGCTGGTAGAGGTCGCGGTCACCGGTGACGATGTCGACCGGGCCGTCGGCGCTCGCGGTGAACGTGCCGATCACGTCGTCGGCCTCGTAGCCGGGGACGCCCACCCGCGCGATGCCGAGCGCGTCGAGGACGGCCTCGATCACCGGGACCTGCGGGGACAGCGTGTCCGGCACCTCCTCCTCGTCCGGGCCGGAGGCGCGCTCCTCGGCGACGCGGTGCGCCTTGTACGAGGGGATCAGGTCGACCCGCCACTGCGGGCGCCAGTCGGCGTCCATGCAGGCCACCAGCCGGTCCGGGCGGTGGTCCTTCACCAGCCGGTCGATGAATTCGAGCAGCCCGCGTACGGCGTTCACGGGCATCCCGTCGGGTGCCTTCACCGACTCGGGGACGCCGAAGTAGGCGCGGAAGTAGAGGGACGCGGTGTCGAGGAGCATCAGGCGCGCGGTCACGCCTCGCATCATGCCGCACCGCGTGGCCCGGCACCCGCCGCCCGGTCGGCCGCGCCGACCCCGGCGAACGTTTGCCATCGCGATCAAGGTGGCCTGTGCAACCGTCCGCCGGTGAACCCTTTGTGAACTGGATCACTGCTGTGTTTGACATAAGCAAGTGGGGGGAGGAGCGGCTCCGAGGCGTCGCCGGTTGCAAATTCAACTGTTTGTGACACAACTCACCGGTTGTTCCCGGCCCCCGGCGCCCCGCCCCCCAGGCCGAACAGACTGGCCGACGAGACGAGAGGTACCTGTGTCATCGAGGCTAGAAGCCGAACACCTGTACAAGGTCTTCGGCAGACGACCGGACGACGCGGTGGAAGCACTGCGACAGGGAGCAGACCGGGAGGAGTTGCGCGCCGACGGGACCACCGCCGCCGTGATCGACGCCTCGTTCACCGTGGAGCCCGGCAACATCTTCGTGGTCATGGGCCTGTCCGGATCCGGCAAGTCGACCCTGCTGCGCATGCTCAACGGGCTCCTGGAGCCGACCGACGGACGTGTCCTCTTCGACGGACAGGACCTGACGTCGCTCAGCGACCGCGACCTGCGCGCGGTACGGGCCCGCAAGATCAGCATGGTCTTCCAGCACTTCGCGCTGTTCCCGCACCGCAGCGTCCGCGAGAACGCCGCGTACGGCCTTGAAGTGCAGGGCGTGCCCCGCGCCGAGCGCGAACGCCGCGCCGACGAGGCGCTCGCCCTGTGCGGCCTGGCCGGCTGGGAGAAGTCCTGGCCCGACGAGCTGTCCGGCGGCATGCAGCAGCGCGTGGGCCTGGCCCGCGCGCTCGCGACCGACGCCGACCTGCTGCTCATGGACGAGTCGTTCAGCGCGCTCGACCCGCTGATCCGCCGCGACATGCAGGACCAGCTCCTGGAGCTCCAGAAGACCCTGAAGAAGACGATCGTCTTCATCACCCACGACCTGAACGAGGCCATGCGCCTGGGCGACCGCATCGCCGTCATGCGCGACGGCCGCATCGTGCAGATCGGCACCGCGACCGACATCCTGGTGCGCCCCGCCAACGACTACGTGGCCTCCTTCACCCAGGACGTGGACCGTTCCCGGGTGCTCACGGCCGGCACCGTCATGGACGAGGACGTGCGCGGCGACGAGGCCGACTGCGGCTGCGAGACCGCCCGGCCCGACACCCCGTTCACCGAGCTGTGCGCCATCAGCGCGCGCCTCTCCCACCCGGTCGCCGTGCTGGACGGGAAGGGGAAGCTCGTCGGTGTCGTCCGCAGACAGAGACTCGTCGGCTTCCTCGGGGACGAGCCGGCCGACGCGCCCGGGACGTGCGCCTCGCCGCGCGACAAGGGCGGGGAGAAGGTGACCGCCCGTGCCTAGGATTCCGCTCGGTGACTGGGTCAACGACATCGTCGACTGGCTGCTCGCGCACGTGAGTTGGCTCTTCGACTTCTTCAAGACCGTGTTCAACGGCGCCTACGACGGCATCGACGCCGTCCTCCAGGCGCCCCAGCCGCTGCTCCTCGCGGGCATCCTCGCGGTGATCGCCTTCTTCCTGCGCGGCACCGTCGCCGGTGTCCTCACCTTCGTCGGGTTCGCCTTCATCGACTCCCTCGAACTGTGGGACGACGCGATGGTGACGCTGTCGCTGGTGCTGGTGGCGACCGTCATCGCACTCGTCGTCTCGGTGCCGGTGGGCATCTGGGCCGCGCGCTCCAGCCGGGTCAGCGGACTGGTCCGCCCCGTGCTGGACTTCATGCAGACGCTGCCCGCGATGATCTACCTCATCCCGGCGATCCTGTTCTTCGGCACCGGCGCCCCCGCGGGCATCGTCGCCACCCTGATCTTCGCGCTCGCCCCCGGCGTCCGCATGACCGAGCTGGGCATCCGGCAGGTCGACAAGGAACTGGTCGAGGCCGCCGACGCGTTCGGCACCTCGCCCCGCAACACCCTGCTGCGCGTGCAGCTTCCGCTGGCGCTGCCCACCGTCATGGCGGGCGTCAACCAGGTCATCATGCTGGGCCTGTCCATGGCCGCGATCGCCGGCATGGTCGGCACCGGCGGCCTCGGCGGCGACGTCAACGAGGCCATCGGCCAGCTCAACGTGGGCCTCGGCTCCGAGGCCGGCGTCGCCATCGTGATCCTCGCGATCTACCTCGACCGGATGACGAGCGCGCTCGGCACCCAGGTCTCGCCGCTCGGCCGCCGCGCCGCGGCGAAGCTGCGCGCCGCCCAGGGCCTGCGGATCTGGTCGTACCGGCCCCGCGCGTCCGTCGCCGCGGTCGGTGTCGTCGTCCTCGCCCTCGTGGCGGGCGGCATGGGCATCTTCAACGGCGGCGGCGACAGCGCCGGCGTCGCCGACGCGAAGAACGTCGGCCAGGGCAAGAAGATCTCCATCGGCTACATCCCGTGGGACGAGGGCGTCGCCTCCACCTTCCTCTGGAAGGAGATCCTGGAGGAGCGCGGGTTCCAGGTCGACGCCAAGCAGTTCGACGCCGGACCGCTCTACACCTCCCTCGCCCAGGGCAGCGTCGACTTCGAGACCGACTCCTGGCTGCCGACCACGCACGCCCAGTACTGGAAGAAGTACGGCAAGCAGCTCGACGACCTCGGATCCTGGTACGGCAAGACGTCGCTGGAGCTGACGGTGCCCTCGTACATGAAGGGCATCGACTCGCTGGCCGACCTCAAGGGCAAGGCCGCCGAGTTCGGCGGCCAGATCACCGGCATCGAGTCCAGCGCCGGCGAGATGTCCCTGCTGAAGAGCAAGGTCCTCAAGGAGTACGGCCTCGACAAGGAGTACAAGGTCGTCGACAGTTCCACCCCGGCGATGCTCGCGGACCTCAAGCGCGCGTACGCGAAGAAGGAGCCGATCGTCGTCACGCTCTGGTCGCCGCACTGGGCGTACAACGACTACGACCTGAAGAAGCTCAAGGACCCGAAGGGTGCCTGGGGCACCGGCGACGGTGTGCACACGCTGTCCCGCAAGGGCTTCGGCGACGACAACCCGACCGTCGCCAAGTGGCTGAAGAACTTCAGGATGAGCGAGAAGCAGCTCACCAGCCTCGAAGCGGAGATCAACAAGGCCGGCAAGGGCAAGCAGCAGGACGCCGTCAAGGCGTGGCTGAAGAAGAACCCCGGCGTCGTCGACAAGCTCGCCCCCGTCAAGAGCGCCGCCACGGCCTCCGCCGAGGCGAAGCGGTCCGTGAACGTGGCCTGGTTCCCGTGGGACGAGGACATCGCCGTCACGTACCTGTGGAAGGAGGTGCTGGGCCGCCGCGGCTACAGCCTCAACCTGAAGCAGATGGACGTCGGCCCGGTCTACACCGGCCTCGCCGCCGGTGACATCGACCTCAACTTCGACGCCTGGCTGCCGTACGCGCAGCAGAACTACTGGGACAAGAGCAAGAAGGACCTCAACGACCTCGGCACCTGGTACTCGCCGACGTCGCTGGAGGTCGCGGTGCCCAGCTACGTCAAGGGCGTCAAGTCCCTGGCCGACCTCAAGGGCAAGTCCGCCGAGTTCGACGGGAAGATCATCGGGATCGAGCCGGGCACCGGTGAGATGAACCTGCTCAAGTCGAAGGTGCTGCCCGGCTACGGCCTCGACAAGGAGTACAAGGTCGTCGACGGCTCCACCCCGGCGATGCTGGCCGAACTCAAGCGCGCCTACGCCAAGAAGGAGCCCGTCGCGGTCGTCCTGTGGTCGCCGCACTGGGCGTACAGCGAGTACGACCTGACCAAACTGAAGGACCCCAAGCAGGAGTTCGGCGTGGGCAACACGATCCGCACCATCTCCAGCAAGAAGTTCCCGTCGCAGTACCCGCAACTCACGAAGTGGATCAAGAACTTCAAGATGAGCGAGAGCGAACTGGGCAGCCTGGAGGCCGAGATCAACAAGCTCGGCCAGGGCCACGAGGAGCAGGCGGTCGACGCCTGGCTCAAGGAGCACCCGGACATGGTGGACCGGATGACCCCGCAGTAGCGGAGCCGTTCCGCGGGGCCACCGCCGGTGGCACCTCCGAGGGGCGGGTCCCGTCCGTACGCGCGACGCGCGGCGGCGGGACCCGCCCCTCCCGGGTTCACGGGCGTCCGCGGCGCCGGTGCCCGGCCCGGGGACCCGACGCTGCGCCTACGGGCCGGATTCGGCCAATTACCCAGCGCCACAAGGCGGCCCGGGGCGGCCCTCCCGCCCGCGGCGGGCCCGCCGCCGGCGGCCCGCCGGGAACATCGGGCGGCCCACGCGCATTGAACCGATGAGTAGGTGTCGCGCGCACTGATCGTCCTCGTCAACCCCCGACCTCCGCGATCACCGGCCCGCGCGGCCCGCGGACGGACACGCACCGCCCCGCCGCCGACGAAGGAGGCGCCCCGCCCGGCCGGACGGGGAGACCTGTCCACTGGCGCGAACTGAGGGGTGCCGCCCTACCAGACGTGACAGCGATGTGACGGCCGCACGAAACGGTTTGCCGAACATGCGTAGGGTGCAAGGAACTCATCAGAGGCGGTGCGCCCGCAGCCGGGCGCACCCGAACCCGTACCGACGAGCCGAGGAGGGAGCCGGAGCGATGGGCGACCACAAAGAACAACCCCTGCGCGTGGGCGCGGCCGTGCGACGGCGGCGCCGAGCGCTGGAACTGACCCTCGCCGTCGTGGCCGAACGCAGCGGCCTGTCCGTCCCGTTCCTGAGCCAGATCGAGAACGACCGCGCCCGGCCCAGCACCACGTCCCTGGAGAAGGTCGCCGACGCGCTGCGCACCACCGCGGTCGAACTCCTCGCCGCCGCCGACCCGGCGTGCAGCGTCGACCTCGTGCGCGCCGAACAGGCCGAGCAGGGCACGGAGTCGAGGGTGCGGTCCCTGGTCCGCGGCCACCACCAGCTGCACGCCTCGGAGTTCACCGGCGACCATGACGGCGGACGCGAATTCCAGCACCGCAACGACGAGTTGATGTACGTGGCGGACGGCGCCGTCGAGGTCGAGGCCGAGGGCCGCGCCTACCGGTTGGGCCGCGGCGACACGCTGTACCTGACCGGCGGGGTGCGGCACCGCTGGCGGGCCACCGTGCCGGACACCCGGGTCGTCGTGGTCGCCGTCGCGGAGCACATCGAGGCGGTGCAGGACCGGTCGCGCTGATGCGCGTGGTCTGTCTGGTGCCCTCGCTCACCGAGGCGCTGGCCGTCTCGCTGCCGGGTGTCCTGGTCGGTGCCACCGACTGGTGCAGTCACCCGGCCGGGCTCGACGTGGTCCGCGTCGGCGGCACCAAGAACCCCGACGTGGCGCGCATCGTCGCCCTCGCTCCCGACCTGGTGGTCGCCAACGAGGAGGAGAACCGCGTCCCCGACCTCGCCGCCCTGCGCGCGGCCGGCCTCGGCGTGCTGGTGACCGAGGTGCACGACGTCCCCCAGGCGTTCCGCGAACTGGCCCGCGTCCTGGAGGCGTGCGGGGCACCGGTCCGGCCCCGCTGGCTGGACGAGGCCCAGGACGCGTGGGCCGCGCTCTCCCCGCCGTCCCGGCGCGTCACCGCCGTGGTCCCGGTCTGGCGCCGGCCGTGGATGGTGCTGGGCCGGGACACCTTCGCCGGCGACGTGCTCGCCCGCCTCGGGGTCGACCATCTGTACACCGGCCACCCCGAACGCTATCCGCGCGTCACCGCCGAGGAGTTGCGGGCCGCGGCACCGGACGTCGTGGTCCTGCCGGACGAGCCGTACCGCTTCACCGCGGACGACGGCCCGGAGGCCTTCGCGCCGCTGCCCTGCGCCCTGGTCGGAGGCCGCCACCTGACCTGGTACGGCCCGACCCTGGGCGAGGCGCCCCGGGTGCTGGGGGCGGCCGTACGGGCCGCGCTCGGCGGGCGGCCGGGGGACTGAGCCCCGAAGGACCGCACCCCGTGGACTGCACCCCGTGGACCGAACCCGGGCGGACGTCCCGCGGACGGGAGGGGCGTGCCGTCGCCGTGCCCGTGCCGCGCCGCCGGGTTCAGTGCTCGCGGGGCAGCAGTTCGCCGCGGACGAGGCCGCGTACGGTGCCCGTCGCCGCCGTGGCCCAGGCGACCACCAGTGCCGCGTACAGGATGTCGGCGAGACCGGTAAACGCCGTGATGCCGGTGTGCCGGGCGAGGGCGGCGGCCCCGGTGACGCAGGTGCCCACGGGGAACGTGAACGCCCACCAGGTCATCGCGAAGCCCATGCCGCGCCGCCGGGCCCGCGCGACGTGGACGCAGGCCAGGGCCAGCCACAGCAGGGCGAAGCCCATGACCGGCACGCCGTACAGGACGGGGAGGAGCCGCAGTGCCCCGCCGTACGGGGCGGGCAGGGCGCCGGGCGCCGCGTCCGCGAAGTTCCCGGCGGCCGTGACCGACTGGCCGAGCGGACCGAGCACCAGGAACAGGGTCGGGGTCAGCGCGAGCGGCAGCGGCCCCGCCGTCATCAGACGCCCGAACACCAGCGGCAGCGTCAGCCCCACCGCGAGCAGGCTCAGCCCGAACAGCGCCAGGCACCCCAGCAGCAGCGTCCCGCGGGCCTGCCCCGGCGGCAGGTGCGGCACCAGCGACGGCCCCACCGCCGCCGACACCATCGGCGCGACCAGCGGCAGCAGCCACACCGGCGTGACCCCCGCCGGGTCCGTCCGGTACCGGACGCCCACGAGGTACGGCACCACCACCGCCGCGACCAGCCCCACCAGGGTGCCCGCCGTGAACAGCACGGCGTCCAGGGCGACGGCCGCGCGCACCCCCGTCCAGTCCCGGCCCACGGCCGCCGCGCCGCCCCCGACGGCCACCAGCGCCATCGACAGGCAGCCGTAGAACGGGACGACGGCCGGGTCCGCGAGATGGGCGCGCGCCCGGTCGCGGTGGTGGGTCCAGTGCAGGGCGCGGGCGACCAGCAGCGACACCAGCAGCACCAGCGACAGCGCCCACACCCCGGCGCACACCGTACGCAGCCCGGGGACGCGCGCCGGGAGCGCGGCGCCGGCCGTGGCGAGACCGGCCGTGCCCATCACCGCCGCGTACCAGTTCGGGCCGAGGTGCCGGACGGCGGGCGCACGGCGCCGGGGCGCGGTACGCCCGGACAGGAGCGGGGAGGAGGCGGGCGCGGGGGAGGCGGGGACGGGGACGGCGGTGACCATGTCCCCACCGTCGCGCCGGGTGCCGCCGCCCACCAGGGATCACCTCCCTATCAGGGCATAAGCTGACGTTATGAGCAGCGAGGAAGGCAGTCCGGCGGGCCCGCACACGTCGGGGGCGGGCGAGGGGACCGGAGGCCCGGGAGCGTCCGTCTCGCACCGGGTGCCGGACCTCGGGGCGCTGGAACTGCTCCTCGCCGTCGCCCGGTTCGGCAGCCTCGGCGCCGCCGCCCGTTCCCTCGGCATCACCCAGCCCGCCGCCAGCAGCCGGATCCGGTCCATGGAACGGCAGTTGGGCCTCGCCCTGGTCGACCGCTCGCCCCGCGGCTCGCGCCTCACCGAGCACGGCGCACTCGTCACCGACTGGGCCCGCCGTGTCGTCGAGGCCGCCGAGGCGTTCGACGCGGGAGCCCACGCGCTGCGCGACCGCCGCGACTCGCGGCTCCGTGTCGCGGCCAGCATGACCATCGCCGAGTACCTGCTGCCGGGCTGGCTGCTCGCGCTGCGCGCCCGGCGCCCCGACACCGCGGTGTCGCTGCTGGCGGGCAACTCCACGACCGTGGCCGAGCAACTCCTCAACGACCAGGCCGACTTGGGCTTCGTCGAGGGCCTCACCGTGCCGAAGGGGCTCGACTCGGCGGTGGTCGCCCACGACCGGCTCGTCGTCGTCACGGCACCGGGCCACCCCTGGGCCCGCCGGGGCCGCCCGCTCGCGGCCGAGGAACTCGCGGCGACCCCGCTGATCCTGCGCGAGGAGGGCTCCGGCACCCGGCAGGTCCTGGAGAGCGCGCTGGGCGCTCTCGCCCGCCCCCTGATCGAACTCTCGTCGACGACGGCGGTGAAGGCGTCCGCCGTCAGCGGCGCGGGCCCCGCGGTGCTCAGCGAACTCGCCGTGGGCGACGAACTGTCCCTGCGCCGCCTGGTGAGCGTTCCGGTGGAGGGCGTCCCCCTTCGTCGCAGGCTCCGCGCGGTATGGCCGACGGGCCACCGCCCGGAGGGCCCGGCCCGCGAACTGCTGTCACTGACAAGGGGATAGGCCCTGTCCGGCGGACCGGGCCGCGGCCCTGTCCGGCGCGTGGGGCCGTGGTCCGTCCGCGGGGCAGAGCCTCGACGCAGCGGAGAGCATCCCGCCGAGGGCGTCGCCGGAGGGAGGGCATCCCCGCCGCGGGCGTCGCCGAAGGCCGCACCCCGCCGGAGTCCGGGCTGCCTCGCCGCGCCCCGGTCAGACCTCCGCCGACACCGACGCCGTCGACGCCGCGTGGACCAGGGCCTCGAACACGCGCAGGTCCTCGCCCATCTCCGGATGCCACTGCACCCCCAACACCCAGTCCGACGACGGCAGTTCGACCGCCTCCACCGTGCCGTCCGTCGCGTGGGCCGAGGCGGTGAGGCCCGCGCCCAGGCGGTCCACGGCCTGGTGGTGGTAGGCCGGTACGGACGTCTCCTCCGGGGCGATCGCCGCGTACAGCGTGCCCGGGACCGGGACGACCGGATGGCGGCCGAAGACGCCCACGGTGCGCGCGTGGCCCTCGACGTGCTGGACGAGGGTGCCGCCGAGGGCGACGTTCAGCAGCTGCATGCCCCGGCAGATGCCGAGCAGCGGGACACGTGCCGCCAACGCGGCCTCGATCAGGGCCAGTTCCCAGGTGTCCCGGGCACGGGCCGGCGGTCCGGTGCGGGGGTCGGCGGCCGCGCCGTAGCGGACCGGCTCGACGTCCGGCCCGCCCGCGATCACCAGGGCGTCGAGCCGGGCGACCGTCGCCGCCGCGTGCTCCGGGGCGTCCGGCGGCAGCATCGCGGCCAGTCCGCCCGCCCGTTGGACCAGCCGCGGATAACCGGCGGGCAGCAGAGCCGCCTCCAGTTCCCACACGCCCCAGCGCGCGCCGTTCTCCAGGTACGTGCTGATGCCGACCAGCGGCCTCCGCGCCATGCGCCCTGCCCTCCCGCGTCCCGGTGCCGTGCGTCCGGCCCCGACGAGTCCAATGGACCGGAACCATACCTTTGGCGCGGGCGGCCGTGACAGATCGTTTCCGCGCGCCTACGTCAGGAAACCCCGCAGCAGCGCCGCCGTGCCCGCGCAGTGCTCGCGCATCGTCTCCCGCGCCCGGTCCGGGTCCCCGGCGAGCACCGCCTCCACCAGCGCGGTGTGCTGGCGCTGCGAATGCTCCAGGTTGCGCACGAGGAGCGGGATGCAGTCCAGGAGGTCGTTGAGGGTCGCCCGGACCGCCGCGTACCGCTCGGTCAGCGACGGCGAACCGGACAGTTCGGCCAGCGTGAGGTGGAACAGGGTGTCCCGGCGGCGGTACTCGGCCGGGGTGGCGTCCCGCGTGCCCGCCAGCGCCGCGCGCAGCCGCCGCTCCCGTGCGCCCGCCGGGCCGTCCGCCGCGCACAGGCCCGCGGCGCCCACCTCCAGCACCTCGCGGAAGCGCAGGACGTCCTCGACGTCGATCCCGGCGACCCGGCGCCGCAGTTCGCGCTCGCCGGCCGCCTCCGCGCGGGGCCGGACGAACGTGCCGCCGTAGCGCCCGCGCCGCGACTCGACCAGCCCCTGCTCCTGGAGCACCTTCAGCACCTCGCGCAGCGTGACCCGGCTGATGCCGAGCCGTTCGGCGAGGTCCCGCTCGGCGGGCAGTCGGCCGCCGTCCGGCAGCAGGCCGAGGCGGACCACCTGGAGGATCTGCTCCAGCGCCTCCTCGAAGCCGTTGCCCGCCCGCACCGGCCGCAGCACAGCGTGCACGGCGCTCGGCGCGGACGGCGCGGACGGCGCGGACGGCTGCGCCGGCGCGGGCGGCGCGCCCGGGGTGTGCCGGTGTTCCGCCGTGCCGTTGCCGCCCCCGTCCGGGGCGTCGCGCGTACCCGTCGGCGACATGGGCCCGCGTCCCCTTCCCAAGCAATGGTTCGCGGCCATACCTTATGGACCGCGCACCCAACCTAACGCGTACCGGCCGGCCGGCAGAAGCCGGATGCGGGCGGCGGCAGGCAGTACTCAGAAGTACGCAGCAGCACTCAGCAGCAGCCCGAGGAGGCTCTCCCGTGGCAGACCGCACGCCTCCGCTCCCGGCCGGGGAACTGCGTTCCCTCGTCGAGAGCGGCGAGATCGACACCGTCGTCCTGGCCTTCCCCGACATGCAGGGGCGCCTCCAGGGCAAGCGCTTCGCCGCCCGCTTCTTCCTCGACGAGGTGCTGGAGCACGGCACCGAGGGCTGCAACTACCTGCTCGCCGTCGACACGGAGATGAACACGGTCGACGGCTACGCGATGTCCTCCTGGGACCGCGGTTACGGCGACTTCGCCATGCGCCCCGACCTCGCCACCCTGCGCAGACTGCCCTGGCACGAGGGCACCGCCATGGTCCTGGCCGACCTCGCCTGGGAGGACGGCACCCCGGTGGTCGCCGCGCCCCGCCAGATCCTGCGCCGCCAGCTCGAACGCCTCGCGGAGCTGGGCCTCACCGCGCAGGTCGGCACCGAGCTGGAGTTCATCGTCTTCCGCGACACCTACGAGCAGGCCTGGGACGCGGGCTACTCGGGGCTGACCCCGGCCAACCAGTACAACATCGACTACTCGATCCTCGGCACCGGCCGCGTCGAACCCCTGCTGCGCCGCATCCGCAACGACATGGCGGGTGCCGGGCTGACCGTGGAGTCCGCGAAGGGCGAGTGCAACCCCGGGCAGCACGAGATCGTCTTCCGCTACGACGAGGCGCTGACCACCTGCGACCAGCACGCGCTGTACAAGACGGGGGCCAAGGAGATCGCCGCCCAGCAGGGCATGTCGCTGACCTTCATGGCCAAGTACAACGAGCGCGAGGGCAACTCCTGCCACATCCACCTCTCGCTCGCCGACACGGCCGGCGGCAGCGTGATGGCGGACGGCGGCGGCTCCGAAATGGCCCCCGTCATGCGGCACTTCCTCGCCGGTCAGCTCGCCGCGCTGCGCGAGTTCTCCCTCCTGTACGCCCCGCACATCAACTCCTACAAGCGGTTCCAGCCGGGCTCGTTCGCCCCGACCGCCGTCGCCTGGGGCCAGGACAACCGCACCTGCGCGCTGCGCGTGGTCGGGCACGGCCGCTCCCTGCGCTTCGAGAACCGGCTGCCCGGCGGCGACGTCAACCCGTACCTGGCCGTCGCCGGCCTCGTGGCCGCCGGACTGCACGGTGTGGAACAGGAGTTGGAGTTGCCCGACCCCTGCGCGGGCAACGCCTACACCGCCGGCTACGACCACGTGCCGACCAGCCTGCGCGAGGCCGCCGAGCTGTGGGAGGCGAGCGACATCGCCCGTGCCGCCTTCGGTGACGAGGTCGTCGCGCACTACCGCAACATGGCGCGCGTCGAGGTGGACGCCTTCGACGCCGCCGTCACCGACTGGGAGCTGCGCCGCTCCTTCGAACGCATGTGAGGGGTACCGCAGTTGTCCGCACAGCACGAACTCCGGGTGCTCGACCCGGCCACCGAGGAGCTGATCGCCACCGTCCCCGGCGCCTCCCCGGCCGAGGTGGACGCCGCCGTCGCACGGGCCGCGCGGGCCCAGGAGCGGTGGGCCGCGCTCGCCCCGGGCGACCGCGCACGCCAACTGCGCCGGTTCGCGACGGTGGTTGACGAACACGTCGAGGAACTCGCGGGCCTGGAAGTGCGGGAGGCCGGTCACACGGTCGGCAACGCCCGCTGGGAGGCCGGCAACGTCCGCGACCTCCTCGACTACGCGGCCGGGGGAGTGGAACGCCTGACGGGACGTCAGATTCCGGTCGCGGGCGGCCTCGACGTCACCCTGCTCGAACCGCTCGGCGTCGTCGGCGTCATCGTGCCGTGGAACTTCCCGATGCCGATCGCCGCGTGGGGTGCGGCACCCGCCCTCGCGGCCGGCAACGCCGTGCTCCTCAAGCCCGCCGAGACCACCCCGCTCACCGCGCTGCGCCTGGCCGAACTGGCCCTGGAGGCGGGGCTTCCCGAGGACCTCCTCCAGGTGCTGCCCGGCGAGGGCCCCGTGACGGGCAACGCGCTCGTCGAGCACCCCGGCGTCGCCAAGGTCGTGTTCACCGGGTCCTCGGCCGTCGGCAAGCAGGTACTCGCCAGGAGCTCGGACCGCCTCAAGCGCGTCACCCTCGAACTGGGCGGCAAGAGCCCCAACATCGTCTTCGCCGACGCCGACCTCGACGCCGCCGCGCTCGCCGCTCCCATGTCCTTCCTCGACAACTCCGGCCAGGACTGCTGCGCCCGCACCCGCATCCTGGTCCAGCGCTCCGTGCACGACCGCTTCCTGGAACTCCTCGCCCCCGCGATCGAGTCCGTCCGCGTCGGCGACCCCGCCGACGAGAGCACCCTGATGGGGCCGCTGATCTCCAGGGTCCAGCTGGACCGCGTCCGCTCGTACGTCGACCCGGCCGCGCCCGGCATCCGCGGCAAGGCACCCGAGGGGCCCGGGTTCTGGTTCCCGCCGACCGTCCTCACGGGCGTCGACCCCGCCGCCCGCGTCGCCGTCGAGGAGGTCTTCGGACCCGTCGCCGTCGTGCTGCCCTTCGACGACGAGGCGGACGCGGTACGGCTCGCCAACGCCACCGACTACGGCCTCGCGGCCTCGATCTGGACCCGCGACGTCGGCCGCGCGGTGCGCGTCTCGCGGGCCGTCCGGGCCGGCAACCTCTCCGTCAACTCCCATTCCAGCGTGCGCTACTGGACCCCCTTCGGCGGCTTCAAGCAGTCGGGACTCGGGCGCGAGCTCGGCCCGGACGCGCTCGCCGCCTTCACCGAGACCAAGAACGTCTTCATCAGCACGGAGGAACCCGCACAGTGACCGAGGAAACCATCTGCCGCCGCCTCGTCGGCCGTACCGCCGTCGTCACCGGAGCCGGCAGCGGCATCGGCCTGGCCGCCGCGCGCCGCCTCGCCTCCGAGGGCGCCCGTGTCGTCTGCGCCGACATCGACGAGGCCCGCGGACAGGCCGCGGCCGAGGAGACCGGCGGACTGTTCGTGAAGACCGACGTCACCAGCCCCGAACAGGTCGAGGCGCTGTTCAAGGCCGCGTACGACACGTACGGCAGCGTCGACGTCGCCTTCAACAACGCGGGCATCTCGCCCCCCGACGACGACTCCATCCTGGAGACGGGGCTGGAGGCGTGGAAGCGCGTCCAGGAGGTCAACCTCACCTCCGTGTACCTGTGTTGCAAGGCCGCCCTGCCGTACATGCGGCGCCAGGGCCGGGGCTCGATCATCAACACGGCGTCCTTCGTCGCCCGGATGGGCGCGGCGACCTCGCAGATCTCGTACACGGCGTCCAAGGGCGGGGTGCTCGCCATGTCCCGCGAACTGGGCGTCCAGTTCGCCCGCGAGGGCATCCGCGTCAACGCACTGTGCCCGGGACCGGTCAACACCCCTTTGCTGCGCGAGCTGTTCGCGAAGGACCCCGAGCGCGCCGCCCGCCGCCTGGTGCACATCCCGGCGGGCCGCTTCGCGGAGGCGGAGGAGATCGCGGCGGCGGTCGCGTTCCTGGCGAGCGACGACTCGTCCTTCGTGAACGCGGCGGACTTCCTGGTGGACGGGGGGATCTCGGGGGCGTACGTGACACCGCTGTAGGCGGGCGGAGCGCCGGGCACGCCTCGGTTCCCGGCGCTGTCCGTCCCGTCCGGGCGTCACCGGGGCAGCGGGGTGCCCGCACGACCGGGCCGGAGCCGGCTGCGGGGCGCGCCGACGAAGCCACACCGGGTCGGGGAACCCGGTGTGCGGCACGGCTCGGATCCCTATTCTGGAGGGACGCTCGACGACGCGGGGGTCGGCCCTGCGGTGTGGATGCCCGGGGGACTCATGGATCCGGTCAGTGTCGGCACCACCGCAAGAATCGCGTCCTCGGTGGCGCGGCCCATCATCGCTCGTCTCTTCGTCAAGGAGGGGCGTGGAGCGGGACTCGTCGAGGAGCCGGTGCGGGTCTCCCGGCTGGTGGGGCTGCACGGTGAGAAGCGTCGGCTGAGCCAACTGGACCTGTGGAAGATCGCGCGGGAACTCGTCCAGACCGCGGTCAAGGCGAACCCGTACGAACCACCGCTTTCCTCGGCCGAGTTGGAGCCCCTGTCGGTCGCCCTCGCATCGACCCTCGGCGCCCTGGGCGAGCTGGACATGGACGACGTGCAGGCGGTGCGGCTGGGCCACCGGGAACTCGCACGCCGATTGGCCGCGGCGCATCCCGGTGCCACTCGCGACCTCTCTGCCGACGCGACGTACCTGCACGACAGTCTGCTCGACCTCAGCTGCCTGCACATCCTGCATTTCTTCACCCAACGGTCGACCTTTGTCGCGCACGCGCAGGTGGCCCAGACCCGCATGCTCGACGAGACACTTCGCCTTCTGGACGCGGTGGTGGAGCGCATTCCACGGCCGGGGAGCGCCGACGAGGAGTTCGAGAGGAGGTACCTGGCTCATCTGGAGCACAAGTACGGAAAGGTCAACATCTTCGGCCTCGACCTGAGCAGTCCCGATCAGGCACGGTGGCCGCTGGACACCGCGTACCTCAGTCTCGAACTGACCGCGCAGCGGCGCGGAATCCCCGCGTCGGCCAACCGGTACCGGGTCGAGGACGCGCTTTCCGACTGCAGCCGCGCCATGCTGCGCGGTGCGGCCGGTTCGGGCAAGACCACGCTGCTTCAGTGGCTGGCGGTCTCCGCCGCGCAGAACTCGCTTCCCGAAGAACTGGCCGCCCTGCGCGGGCGCGTGCCCTTCATGCTGCCCCTGCGCGCCGTGGAGGCAGCGCCTCCGGCTCCCGAGAGGTTCCTGGGAGCCGTAGGCAACGCGCTGCACGGGCTTCAGCCCGAAAGGTGGGCCGACCGCGTGCTCAGCAGCGGCCGCGGCATGGTGCTCATCGACGGGGTCGACGAGGTGTCCGAGAGCGAACGCCCAGTTGTGCGGCGGTGGTTGCTCGATCTGGTGGACCTTTATCCGCGAACCTTCTTCCTGGTCACCTCCCGACCGTCGGCAGTGGGCGCGCACTGGCTGACCGATGTCGACTTCACCGAGTTCAATCTTCTTCCCATGAACCGCAGCGACGTCGACCGGTTCGTGCACCGGTGGCACGACGCCGTGTCCACGACGACGGTCGAACCCGAGGAGAAGCGGGCACTGGAGGGCTTCCGGGACACTCTTCGTGGCACGTTGCGGCAGAAGCAGGACCTGTACCGACTGGCGACCAATCCACTGATGTGCGCGCTCATTTGCGCACTGCACCGTGATCGCCTCACTCATCTTCCCGAGCGCCGCATGGAGTTGTACGCCGCAGCACTCAACATGCTGCTGGTACGGCGGGACAAGGAGCGGGCGATTTCCGTGCCCGAGGGACTCGCTCCCACGGAAGAAGCGCAGGTACAGCTTCTTCAGCGGATCGCGTACTGGCTGATCCGTAACGGAAGGTCCGAGGCCGCACAGGCCACGGCGGTCCGCATCATCCGCGAGAAGCTTCCGAGCATGCCGCAGATGGCGCAGCCCGAGCGGGCGGAAGATGTCTTTCAGTACCTGCTGCTGCGCAGCGGCCTGCTGAGGGAGCCGTCGGTCGGCACAGTGGACTTCATCCACCGCACCTTCCAGGACTATCTCGGTGCGAAGGCGGCCGTCGAGGACGAGGACCTGGACCTGCTGGCGGAGTCGGGGAGGGACGACCAGTGGGAAGACGTGATCGGGCTCGCGGTGGGGCATGCCCGTGATCGTGAACGAGGGCAACTCCTGCAGAAATTGGTTGAGTTGGGTGACCGGACGAGCAACCCGAAGCTGCGTCGCCGCTACCACCTCCTCGCGGCGGTGGCCCTTGAACACGCCACGACCTTGGACCCGGCCATCCGCGCGGCAGTCACGTTCCGGGCGACGGAGCTCATTCCCCCCGAGACCGCCGGTGACGCGGAACACCTGGCCATGGCGGGGGACATTGTCCTCAGTCTCCTCCCCGGCCCGGAGCAGCTCTCCCCACGCCAGGCCCGTGCGACGGTGATGACGATCGCACGGATCGGTGGTGAGGCCGCTCTGGAGCAACTCGCCCGCTTCAGGCAGGTTCCCGAACGCGAGGTACGACAGGAGATCGCGGATTCCTGGCCCTACTTCGACGCGAGATCGTTCGCGCAGGTGATCTTCTCGGGGTTGCCCATGGATGACCTGACGCTCAGCGTCGCGAGCCCCGAACAGGCTGCCTGCCTGGGCACACTGCGAAGGATCCCCCAGCTCTCCCTCAAGGGGCAGTTGCTGACCGACGACGTCGTCGCCACGGTGGCGTCGTTGAACGTGCACGCTCTGTCGATCACGCCGTCGAGTGCGGTGTCGGTCACCCTGCCCTCCCTTGCGCGACTCGACGACCTGCGCCGGCTCACCGTCAAGTCCTGCGACGCCCTGGCGGACCTGTCCCCGCTCGCCGAGGCCGGAGCCGAGGAACTCGACCTGCACCGGTTGCCGCACGGGGCGGATCTGGGCTTCCTCGCCGGGGCTGCGCGCCTCAGGACGCTGCGCGTCTCCTCGGCCTACACGGTGGGCATCCCCGCCACCGCGCTTCCTCAGGTCACGACGCTCCACATGGACGCGGTCCTCACTCCCGGGGGACTGCCGGATCTCACGGGTGCCTTTCCCTCGTTGACCGAACTGACCCTGCGTCTCACGTGCCAGAGGTACCAGATGCCCGTCGACGTGACTCCACTGCGGCACGCCTGCAAGCTCGGCACCGAACTGATTCTCGTCGGGGCGGGGAAGATCCACGGCCTGGATGCCGTCGGGGACCGGGTCACCGTCCGCCGAGAGGGACGGCGGGTGGAAGAGCACCGCTCAGGGCACGGCATTTTCCGCCGCTTCCGAAGCTGAAGCGTGTTCCTGGAACACGTTCGTACGGCAGGAGGGCAAGGGCAGACGTCGCCCGGCAGGCCGAACATGTGCGACACGCCCCGGGCCGTCGTGCGCCGGGCACCCTTCGCGGCCCGGCGCGGGCGCCGTCAGAGGAAGGTCTGTCCCTCGCCCCGGTAGGTCGGTACCGTCGACGTCACCGACTCGCCCTCCACCAGGTGGAGTTCGTCGAAGCGTTCGCACAGTTCGCCCGCCTTCGCGTGGCGGAACCAGACCTTGTCGCCGATCAGCAGGTCGTCGGCCGGGGGGCCGAGCAGCGGGGTCTGCACCTCGCCCGGACCCTCCTGGCCGTCGTAGCGCAGGCCCTCCGGGAGGTACGGCACCGGGAGGCGGTCGGGGCCGGGGGCGCCCGAGGCCGGGTAGCCGCCGCCCAGGACCGTCACGACGCCGACGCCGGGGCGGCGGACCACGGGCTGCGCGAACAGGGCCGCCGGACGGCCCGTGAACGACGTGTAGTTGTCGAACAGGCGCGGTACGTAGAGGCCCGAGCCGGCCGCGATCTCGGTGACCGCGTCCTCCGCCGCCGTGAACTGCACGCTGCCCGTACCGCCGCCGTTGACGAACTCCAGGCCGGGGGCGACCGCCCGCACCGCCCGTACCGCCTCCGCGCGGCGTTCCGCGAGTTCGCGGCGCGCCTTCGCCTGCATCAGGCGGACCGCGCGTGAGCGCAGCGGCCGGCCGGCGATCGAGTCGCCGACACCCGCGATGTGGCCCTCGTACGCCATGATCCCGACCAGCTCGAAGCCCGGCCGGCGGGTCACCGCCCGTGCCACGTCCGCAAGTCGGGCGGGGGAGTGCAGCGGGGAGCGCAGCGCGCCGACCCGCACCCGGCCGCCCAGCATGCGCAGCGACGTGTCCAACTCCAGGCACACCCGCACGACTTCGCGCCCGCCGTCGCGGGCGGCGTCGATCAGGTCGAGCTGCGCCGGGTCGTCGACCATCACGGTCACGGCGGCGGCGAGCTTGGGGTCGGACGCCAGTTCCGCGAAGCCCGTGCGGTCCGCCGACGGGTAGGCCAGCAGGATGTCGTCGAAGCCCGAACGGGCCAGCCACAGGGACTCGGCCAGGGTGAACGACATGATGCCGGCGAAGCCGTCGCGTGCCAGGACCCGTTCGAGCAGGGCGCGGCAGCGCACGGACTTGCTGGCGACCCGGACCGGCTTGCCCCCGGCGCGGCGGACGATGTCGTCCGCGTTGGCGTCGAAGGCTTCGAGGTCCACGATGGCGACAGGGGCGTCGAGGTGGGCGGTGGCCCGGTCGTAACGGGCCCTGTCGGTGGCGCGCGCAGTCATGTACGCAGCCTGCCAGACGGGATTACCGCAGGGTAGGGGGACGTTCCGGGCAGATCCCCCGGCGTCGCGCACTGATGCCCGTCCCGCGGGGGGCAACCCGTAAAGTGACGCGAACGCACGGCGGTCTCCCGCGCCCGTTTCCCGCACCGGGGCACGGGATGACGGCACGTCCGCGCGGGTATGCGTGCCGGGTGCGGACGACTCCGCGCCGGGCGCCTGCCACGACACGGCGGCCCCCACCACGCGTGGGCCGGGGCCCGTACCAGGAAACGGGGGGTGCATGAGCACGGACGCGCGGCGCACCCCCGTCCCCCCGCGTCCGGCGGCGCCGCCTCCCGTGCCGCCCCGCCGGCCCCCCGGGCGGACCGGGGCCGGGGACGCCGTGGACGCGCGCCGCGACGGCGACGAGCGGGACGGCACGAACGCCGCCGCACCCGCCGCCTCCGCCCCCACCACGCCTGCCGCCAACACCCCCGCAGGGCACGGCACTTCGGAGCGGTACCCGTTCTCCCGGGGCGAGGCCCGGGACGCCGACGGCCGCGCCCGCGGCGGTCCTGCCCCCGGCGGCGCCCCGGCCGCGCACCGCACCGGTGGTTTCCGCTCCCTCACGCCCGAGGGCGCCGACCACATGACCCCGCCCCCGCCGCCCGCCTCCGCCCGCTTCCCCGACGCCAGGCCGGCCCCCGGCGGCGACGCCACCGCCCCGGCCGCCCGGCCGGGTCCCGCGTCCCGCGCGGAGAGCCCCGCCGAGACGACGACCCGGCTGCGCCGCGTGCCCGCCCCGCCGGCGCGCCCGCCCGCCCCGGCCCCGTACGAGACGCCGGCCGAGACCACCACCCGGCTGCGCCGCGTCCCCGGGTACGACGACGGACACGTCCACGGAAGCCGTCCCGCCGCACCGCCCGTGGGGCCGCCCCCCGCACCGCCCGCCGCCGGGCAGCCCTCCCGGGGGCTCGGCGAGCGGCTGCGCACCCGTACCGCCGCGGCCGTCGCCTGCCTCGTGCTCGGGCTCGGCCTCATCGGCGGCGCCGCGACCGGGAGCCTGCTCGCCGGGGGGCCGGACGGGCAGGACGCCGGCGACACCTACGCCGCCGCGGCCGAGCTCTGGCACAGCGTCCCCGTCGACCGGCTGTTCCCGCCCACCGTGGCGGGGCGCGGCGCCGGACCCGGCGGGGCCGACCGCACCTGGACCCGCGTCGCCGTCGCCCCCGACAGCGGCTGCGCGGGCGCCTTCGACCCGCTGCTGCGCAAGGCGCTCGCCCCCGTCGGCTGCCGACGGCTGCTGCGCGCCACCTACACGGACGCCACCCAGAGCTATGTCACCACCGTCGGGCTGCTGTTCACCGAGGCCGACGCGAAGGGCATGACCGCGCTGCGCACCCGGTTCACGGACGGCGGCCTGGACCGGCGTGCCGACCTGATGCCCCGTCCCTTCGCCGCTCGCGGCACCGCGGCGGCCGGATTCGGCACCGCGCAGCGGGCCTCGTGGACGGTGTCCGTCCTCACCGACGCCCCCGTGGTCCTGTACGCGGTGTCCGGCTGGGCCGACGGCCGCACCGTCGATCCGCCCCAGCCCGCCGCCGACGCGGTGCGCGCCGGGGCCACCACCGCCGTCGCCCAGGCCGGCCTCGGCTTCGAGGCGCAGGGGCTGGCCGACCGCGTCGGACGCGCGCTGCGCGCCCGGATCGCCACGGACCGGGAGAAGACCTCGTGAGGATGCGCAGGAGCCGTGCCCGCCTCGCGCTGCTCGCCGCCCTGCTCGCCGGGGGCGTCGCGCTCGTGCCGCCGACCGGCGCGTACGCGGACGGCATCCGCGCCCAGCAGTGGGCACTGGACGCCATGCACACGCAGGAGGCCTGGCGCACGACCCAGGGCAGGGGCGTCACGGTGGCCGTGCTGGACACGGGTGTCGAGGACGACCACCCCGATCTGGCGGGCAACGTCCTGCCGGGCAAGGACATGGTCGGGTTCGGGGCCTCGCGCGGCGACCGGTCGTGGGCCCGGCACGGCACCGCCATGGCCGGCATCATCGCCGGTCACGGACACGGTCCCGGCGACGCGGACGGCGTCGTCGGCATCGCGCCCCAGGCTCGTGTCCTGCCGGTGCGGGTGATCCTTGAGGACAGCGACCCGGCCCGCTCCAGGGCCCGCAAGAACCGGGGCAACGCCCTTGCGGACGGCATCCGTTGGGCCGCCGACCACGGCGCGGACGTCATCAACCTGTCGCTCGGCGACGACTCGTCCTCCGCGCACCCGGAACCCGCCGAGGACGAGGCCGTCCAGTACGCGCTGAAGAAGGGCGTGGTCGTCGTCGCCTCGGCGGGCAACGACGGCGAGGAGGGCGACCACATCTCCTACCCGGCGGCCTACCCCGGCGTCATCGTCGCGACCGCCGTCGACCGCTACGGCACCCGGGCGTCGTTCTCCACACGGCGCTGGTACGCCACGGTCAGCGCACCCGGGGACGACGTCGTCATCGCGGACCCGGACCACAAGTACTACGAGGGCTGGGGCACGAGCGCGGCCGCCGCCTTCGTCTCGGGCGCGGTCGCGCTCGTGGAGTCCGCGCATCCGGGGCTGACCCCGGCGCAGATCAAGACGATCCTGGAGGACACCGCCCGCAACGCGCCCGTCGGCGGCCACGACGACTCGCGCGGGTTCGGCTTCGTGGACCCGGCGGCGGCGATCGAGGCCGCCGGGAAGATCGCCCCCGAGGGGCTCAAGTCGGCCGCGTACGGCGGGAGTTACTTCGGCTCGGGGCCCGACGTCCCGAAGCCGGCCGACGACTCGACGGGCTGGGCCGGACCGCTCGCGGGCAGCGTGGGCGGGGTACTGCTCGTCGTCGCGTTCGTGCTGTGGCGCGGCCGTCGGGCCGGGCGGGCGGCCCCGCCGTCCGCGTTCTGACCGCCGGGCTACGGCGCGGACCGGGGAGCGGGCAACCGGCTCAGGTGCCGGAGGGGTCCGCCGACGCGGAGGCCGAGGCGGACGCGGAGCCGCCGGTGAACGCCGAGACCGCCGCCTTGGCGGCGGCCTCGACCAGGGTCTCGCCGTCGAGCTGCGTCTCGTTGCCGTTGGACAGCGTGACCACCAGGTAGTCGTGACCGCCGGCCGTCACGCGCCCGATGCTGTTGATGTCCCACAGCTCCGTGGTGCTGCGCTGGAGCCAGCCGTTCTTGAGCGCCCAGGCCGAACCGTCGGCGGCGGAGGAGACACCCCACTGCTGGCCGGCGGATATCGACTTCATCAGGCCCTGGAGATACGACCGCGAGGCGTCCGTCAGCTTCGAGTCGTCCCCGAACACCTGCTGGAGCAGGGTCAGTTGGTCCGCCGCCGTGGTCTGGGTCAGGCCCCACAGCATGCCGTCGCCGCCCTGCGTGGAGGTCAGCCCGAAGCGCTTGTTGGCGGCCGCCAGCCCGTCGGCCTTGCCGATGATCCGCCACAGCGCCGACGCCGAGTCGTTGTCGCTGTTCTCGATCATGTCGGTCGCGTACGTCTTCTCCTGGGCGGTCAGCGCCCGGCCGTCGTCCTGCGCCTGGAGCAGCAGCGTCGCCAGGATGTCGACCTTGACGATGCTCGCCGTGTCGAAGGTGCCCGTGCCGTAGGTCGCGCTCGCGCCCGCGTCGAGGTCGAGGACCGAGACCGACAGGGAGGCCCCGCTCGGCACGCTCACCGAACCCAGGGCCTTGGAGAGTTCCGCGTCGTGGTCGACGGACGGCTGTGCCACCGGTTCCACGGAGGCCTCCTCGCTCGCCGAACCGTTCGACGTCGTGGCCGACGATACGGCCGCGGTGCGCGGGTGGTGGTCCTGCGCCTTCACGTACGCGGTGCCCGCGACCGTGCCGCCCACCACGACGACGGTGGCGACGGCCGTGTAGGCCAGTGAGCGGCGCCGGGGCTGTGCCCGGCCGGATCGATGGGCTCGGTGGGACTCCATGGTGGCGATGCTCCGTCAGCCGACTGTGTGGGCCGTTAGACGAAAGTTAGTTCTTTGTCAGGAGCACGTGAGAAATTTGTTAAGAACGTCACCCAAGCGTTTCCGGGGGCGCACAACCGCAGCAGTATCCCGCCGATAGGGTCGGGGACCGTGGCGAACAAGAACATTCCCGACCCGGGCTTCTCCGACGACGACGGTTCCGCCGATCCCCGGCTCGACGCGGCCCTCGCGGCGTGGGCCGCGGACCGCACCGCCGTCCCGGCCGTGCTGGCCGCCCTGCGCGAGGCCCGGCTGCTGGTGCCCGTCGTCGCCGTCCTCGGCGAGGTCGAGGAGGACGAGAACGGGCTGCGCCGCGAGAAGACCAGCGACATGGCGGTGCCGACGCTGAAGGCGGGCGGCCGGGTCGCGCTGCCGGCCTTCACGTCGACCGCCTCGCTGGCCCGCTGGGACCCCGCGGCCCGGCCGGTCGCCGTGCCGCTGCAGCAGGCGTTGCAGGCCGCGGTGCACGAGCGGGCCGACACGATCGTCCTCGACCTGGCCGGACCGGTGCCCTACGAGCTGACCGGCGCCGCGCTGCGCGCCCTCGCCGAGGGCCGCACGAGCGCCGACCCGCTGGCCGACCCCGCGGTGCGCGCGGCGGTCCGTACCGCCGTGGCCGCCGAACCGGCGGTGCTGCGCGCCCACCTCGGGCCGGGGGAGGCCGACGGGACCCTCGCGCTGGTGCTGGCGGAGTCCGCCGCCCCCGCCGAGACCGCGCGGGCGGTGGCCGGACGGCTCGCCGCCGACGAGACCCTGCGGGCCCGCCTGGTGCGCGGCCTCGACCTGGCGCTGCTGCCGCCCGGCACGACACCGCCGGGCGAGGCGCTGTACGTACGGGGAGCCGACGCGTAGCGGAGGGGGGCCGGTGCCGGCCGGTGCGCCGGCCGCGGAGCGGTGTCAGCCGTAGACGGGGCCCGTGTACTTCTCGCCCGGCCCCTGGCCCGGCTCGTCCGGGACCAGCGACGCCTCGCGGAAGGCGAGCTGCAGCGACTTCAGGCCGTCCCGCAGCGGGGCCGCGTGGAACGAGCTGATCTCCGTCGCGCTCGCGTCGAGCAGACCGCCGAGGGAGTGGATCAGCTTGCGGGCCTCGTCGAGGTCCTTGTACTTGTCGCCCTCCTCGGTCAGCCCGAGCTTGACGGCGGCGGCGCTCATGAGGTTGACCGCGACCGTCACGATCACCTCGACCGCCGGCACCTCGGCGATGTCGCGGGTCATGGCGTCGAAGTCGGGGGAGTCCGCGGGGGTGGTGTCACTCATGCTGCACACGATAGGCGCAGCGCCCCCGGGCCCCGCCCGCCGCCCGGTCGCCCACCGCCGCCCGCCGGGTTCCCGGGCTCCGGCGGGTTCGCGCCACCCCCGGGGAGCTGCTAGCCTGGTGTATCGACCGGTCGGACACGCATGTCCCACGACACGCGGGCCCGGCCCACAAGTGGAGGCTCCGAACTCCCACCTGATCGCCCTCGCGGGCGGCAGGTCACCGGTCAGGCGGTCCCGTCCTCCGAGGCGAGACCGGCCCGAATGTGCGCCCCGCGGTCACCGCGGCGGTGCTCCGGTATTACGAGGAGCCCCGCCTGTGATCGTTCGGGGCATTTTTTGTTCTCCTGGGCGGTTAGGTCTCACACGTTATAGAGACGTAACGCGGCTGTCCGCCAGACCGCCGTGTGGTGCTACCGAGGAGGATCCATCAGCGCCGAGCCCCGCATCAACGACCGGATTCGCGTTCCCGAAGTGCGACTTGTCGGTCCTAGCGGCGAGCAGGTCGGGATTGTTCCGCTTGCCAAGGCCCTTGAGCTTGCTCAGGAGTACGACCTCGACCTGGTCGAGGTGGCGGCGAACGCCCGCCCGCCCGTCTGCAAGCTCATGGACTACGGGAAGTTCAAGTACGAGTCGGCCATGAAGGCCCGTGAGGCGCGCAAGAACCAGGCGCACACGGTCATCAAGGAGATGAAGCTCCGGCCGAAGATCGACCCGCACGACTATGACACCAAGAAGGGTCACGTCGTCCGGTTCCTCAAGCAGGGCGACAAGGTCAAGATCACGATCATGTTCCGTGGTCGCGAGCAGTCCCGGCCGGAGCTCGGCTACCGACTGCTGCAGCGTCTCGCGGAGGACGTCGCGGACCTCGGTTTCGTCGAGTCGAACCCGAAGCAGGACGGCCGGAACATGATCATGGTTCTCGGTCCGCACAAGAAGAAGACCGAGGCCATGGCCGAGGCGCGCGAGGCCCAGGCGGCCCGCAAGGCCGAGGCGAAGGCCAACCCCGGCCGCTCGCAGAACGCGGCCGACGGTGAGATCCCCGAGGACGAGATCGTCGACGACGAGACCTCCGAGGACGAGATCGCCGAGGCTCCCTCCGAGGCTCGCGCCGACGCCTGACCCAGGGCGAACGCCCCGGGGAGACCGGGGCGGGAGCCAGCGGGGGCCCGGGGCAAGCCAGTCCCAGGACACCCCATCCACAACCCATGACGTTCCACCGTGCCCGGTCCGACGGCCGGGCACCGGAACGCCACCGACGAGGAGATACGGCGCTATGCCGAAGAACAAGTCGCACAGCGGTGCCAGCAAGCGCTTCAAGATCACCGGCTCCGGCAAGGTGCTCCGCGAGCGCGCCGGCAAGCGCCACCTGCTCGAGCACAAGTCGTCCCGTCTGACGCGGCGCCTCACCGGCAACGCCGAGATGGCCCCGGGCGACGCCAAGAAGATCAAGAAGCTTCTCGGCAAGTGACGCGGCGGCGCCCTCGCGCCGAGCGTCAGGACCGGGACCCAATCGATTTCGGGCCGTGTGAGTCCAACCACGGCCCCGCTACAAGGAGTTAACAAGTGGCACGCGTCAAGCGGGCAGTCAACGCCCACAAGAAGCGCCGGGCGATCCTCGAGGCGGCCTCCGGCTACCGCGGTCAGCGGTCGCGCCTGTACCGCAAGGCCAAGGAGCAGGTCACCCACTCCCTGGTCTACAACTACAACGACCGCAAGAAGCGCAAGGGCGACTTCCGTCAGCTGTGGATCCAGCGCATCAACGCCGCTGCCCGCCAGAACGGCATGACGTACAACCGCCTCATCCAGGGTCTGAAGGCCGCCAACATCGAGGTGGACCGCAAGATCCTCGCCGAGCTGGCCGTCAACGACGCCAACGCGTTCGCCGCGCTGGTCGAGGTCGCCCAGAAGGCCCTGCCCTCGGACGTGAACGCGCCGAAGGCCGCTGCCTGAGCCACGCCGCCGAGCCGGACGTGACCGCGGACCCGCAAGTCGCCGGGCGACTTGCGGGTCCGTCTGTGTCCGCGCCCGGACACGGACGGACCCGGCGCCGTCCGCGACCAGCACCGCCCGCCCCTCCCGCCCCGAAGGTGAGTTCATGGCCGCCGCCCCCGAGACGATCTCCCCCAAGTCGCCCCGCGTGACCGCCGCACGACGGCTCGCCCGGCGCAACTTCCGGAGCAAGGAGCGGCTGTTCCTGGCCGAGGGGCCGCAGGCCGTGCGGGAGGCCGCCGCGCACCCCGACACCCTCGTCGAGCTGTTCACCACCCCCGACGCCGCCGACCGGTACGCCGACATCGTCGGCGAGGCCCGCGACGCCGGCGCCCGGGTGCACCTCGCCGGTGAGGACGTGGTCGCCGACATCTCCACCACCGTCACGCCGCAGGGCCTGGTCGGCGTGTGCCGCTTCGTCGACACCCCCTTCGACGAGGTCCTCGCCGCCCGCCCGCGGCTCGTCGCCGTACTGGCCAACGTCCGCGACCCCGGCAACGCCGGCACCGTGCTGCGGTGCGCCGACGCCGCCGGCGCCGACGCCGTCGTCCTCACCGACGCCTCCGTCGACCTCTACAACCCCAAGGCCGTGCGGGCCTCCGTCGGCTCGCTCTTCCACCTGCCCGTCGCCGTCGGCGTCCCCGTGGAGCAGGCCGTCGCCGGACTCAGGGGCGCCGGGGTGCGGGTCCTCGCCGCCGACGGGGCCGGCGAGCACGACCTCGACGCCGAACTCGACCACGGCACCATGGGCACCCCCACCGCCTGGGTCTTCGGGAACGAGGCCTGGGGCCTGCCCGAGGAGACCCGCGCCCTCGCCGACGCCGTCGTCCGCGTCCCCCTGCACGGCCGCGCCGAGAGCCTCAACCTGGCGACCGCCGCGGCCGTCTGCCTCTACGCCTCGGCCCGCGCGCAGCGCGCCCCCGGCGGCTGCCGCGCCTGACGCCCGGCCCCGCCCGGCACCCCCGCACCCCGTGCCTCCCCGGTGACTGGTCGTCAGCCGTCCGTCACTAGTAGGGTGACGCACTCGGGACCCACTGCGCCGTCCGAGAGGTGGGGATACGGGGACATGTCGGTCCGCACCAGCAGGGCACCGGGAGCGAGCACCGCCGCCGGCACCACCCCCTTCGGCCTGGCCGGGCTCGACGTCGACCCGGACGTCCTGCCCGACGGTCTCGTCGTCGCCGACGAGCACGCCCGCGTGATCTGCTTCAACTCCGCGGCCGAACGCATCACCGCCACCCGCGCCGAGGACGCCCTCGGCCGGCCGCTGGAACTGGCGCTGCCGCTGGAGGACCTGGAGGGCCGCCGCTGGTGGCAGCTCACCGACCCCTACGGCGGCCTCGCCATCCGCAACGGCCAGCCCGAGCGCAACCTGCTCCTGCCCCGGGGCCGCGAGATCCTCGTCACCGCGCGCTACGTGCGCACCGAACCGCGGGGCCCCGTCCGCCGGGTCGTGGTGTGCCTGCGCGACACGGAGGCCCGGCGCCGCACCGAGCGCAGCCACGCCGAACTCATCGCGACCGTCGCGCACGAACTGCGTTCCCCGCTGACCTCCGTCAAGGGCTTCACCGCGACGCTGCTCGCCAAGTGGGAACGCTTCACCGACGACCAGAAGCGGCTGATGCTGGAGACCGTCGACGCCGACGCCGACCGGGTCACGCGGCTGATCGCCGAACTGCTCGACATCTCCCGCATCGACTCCGGCCGCCTGGAGGTCCGCCGCCAGCCCGTCGACCTCGGCGCCGCCGTCTCCCGGCACATCCAGGCGCACGTCGCGGCCGGCCGCCCCGCCGACCGGTTCCTGCTGCGCATCGAACAGCCGCTGCCCGACCTGTGGGCCGACCCCGACAAGATCGACCAGGTGCTCGGCAACCTGCTGGAAAACGCGGTGCGGCACGGCGAGGGAACCGTCACCATTGACGTCAAGCCCGCCGCGTCCCCCCGCGAACAGGAGGACGCCGGCACGTCGATCACCGTGAGCGACGAGGGCACCGGCATCCCGGAGGAGTCCATGAACCGCGTCTTCACCCGCTTCTGGCGGGGCAGCAAGCGCGGCGGCACCGGCCTCGGGCTCTACATCGTCAAGGGCATCGTCGAGGCGCACGGCGGCACCATCACGGTCGGCCGGGCCCCCGGCGGAGGCGCCCAGTTCCGATTTACCCTGCCCGTGGGGACCCCGGCCCACCTGCTCTGAGGCCGCCGAGGACCCACGGGCGCGTCCGCGACCCCCAGCCCCGTTAGACTCGGCCTTTGGCACCTTTGCGTCCCGAGGGCGGAGACGGTTCGTCCACGAAACGGACGAGTCGCCCACGAGTCGGTGACGGGACCGCCAGCCAGCCAACCGGAAGCACGGGAAGAGATGTCGGCACCGAACAAGTCGTACGACCCAGTCGAGGTCGAGGCGTTGAAACCGGAAGAGATCGAGCGCATGCGCGACGAGGCGCTCGCCGCCTTCGCCGCCGCGGACTCCCTCGACGCCCTCCACGAGACGAAGGTCGCCCACACCGGCCCGGCCTCGCCGCTGTCCCTCGCCAACCGCGAGATCGGCGCGCTGCCCCCGCAGGCCAAGGCCGAGGCGGGCAAGCGGGTCGGGCAGGCCCGCGGCGCCGTGAACAAGGCGCTCGCCGCCCGGCAGACGGAACTGGAGGCGGAGCGCGACGCACGCGTGCTCGTCGAGGAGGCCGTCGACGTCACGCTGCCCTACGACCGCGTGCCCGCCGGCGCCCGGCACCCCCTGACCACGTTCATGGAGCGGGTCGCCGACGTCTTCGTGTCCATGGGGTACGAGGTCGCCGAGGGCCCCGAGGTCGAGGCGGAGTGGTTCAACTTCGACGCCCTCAACTTCACCCCGGACCACCCGGCCCGGCAGATGCAGGACACCTTCTTCGTCCGGGGCCCCGAGGGCACCGACGGCGACGAGTCCGGTGTCGTGCTGCGCACCCACACCTCCCCGGTGCAGGCCCGCGCCCTGCTGGACCGCGAGCCGCCCGTCTACATCGTGTGCCCGGGTCGCGTCTACCGCACCGACGAGCTGGACGCCACGCACACCCCCGTCTTCCACCAGATCGAGCTGCTCGCCGTCGACGAGGGCCTCACCATGGCCGACCTCAAGGGCACCCTCGACCACATGGTCCGCTCGCTGTTCGGCGCGGACATGAAGACCCGGCTGCGCCCCAACTACTTCCCCTTCACCGAGCCGTCCGCCGAGATGGACATGCTCTGCTACGTCTGCAAGGGCGAGTCCGTCGGCAACCCGGACCGGCCCTGCCGCACCTGCTCCAGCGAGGGCTGGATCGAGCTCGGCGGCTGCGGCATGGTCAACCCGCGGGTGCTCACCGCCTGCGGCGTGGACCCGGAGAAGTACAGCGGCTTCGCGTTCGGCTTCGGCATCGAGCGGATGCTGATGTTCCGCCACAACGTCGAGGACATGCGAGACATGGTCGAGGGCGACGTCCGGTTCACCCGGCCGTTCGGGATGGAGATCTGATGCGGGTCCCGCTTTCGTGGCTGCGGGAGTACGTCGATCTCCCCGCCACCCAGACCGGACGCGACGTCCAGGCCAGGCTGATCTCGGTCGGCCTGGAGGTCGAGACCGTCGAACAGCTCGGCGCCGACCTCAAGGGGCCGCTCGTCGTCGGCCAGGTGCTGACCATCGAGGAGCTGGAGGGCTTCAAGAAGCCCATCCGCTTCTGCACCGTCGACGTCGGCCGGGCCAACGGCACCGGTGAGCCGCAGGAGATCGTCTGCGGCGCCCGTAACTTCGCGGTCGGCGACAAGGTCGTCGTGGTGCTGCCCGGCGCCGTCCTGCCCGGCGGCTTCGCGATCGCCGCGCGCAAGACGTACGGCAAGGTCTCCCACGGCATGATCTGCTCCAGCGACGAGCTGGGCATGGGCGACGACGGCACCAAGGGCATCATCGTCCTGCCGCCCGAGCACGAGACCGGCACCGACGCGATCGAGCTGCTCCAGCTCGTCGACGAGGTCCTCGACATCGCGGTCACGCCCGACCGCGGCTACTGCCTGTCGCTGCGCGGCGTCGCCCGCGAGACCGCGATCGCCTACGGCCTGCCGCTGAGCGACCCGGCCCTCATCGACGTGCCCGCGCCGAACGCCTTCGGCCAGGCCGTCGAGGTCGCCGACCCGCGCGGCTGCGACCGCTTCACCGCCCGTACGGTGACCGGTCTGCGCCCCGAGGCCCGCACCCCGATCTGGCTGCGCCGCCGGCTCCAGAAGGCCGGCATGCGTCCGGTCTCCCTCGCCGTGGACATCACCAACTACGTGATGCTCGAACTGGGCCAGCCCCTGCACGCCTACGACCGCACCCGCGTCCGGGGCGCGATCGGCGTGCGCCGCGCCGAGGCCGGCGAGAAGCTCGTCACCCTCGACGGCGTGGAGCGCACCCTCGACGCCGGTGACCTCGTCATCACCGACGACCGCGGGCCGATCGGTCTCGCCGGTGTCATGGGCGGCGCCAACACGGAGATCGCCGACGAGAACGACGGCGAGGTGACCACCGAGGTGGTCATCGAGGCCGCGCACTTCGACGCGCTGTCCGTGGGCCGCACGGCCCGCCGTCACAAGCTGGCCTCCGAGGCCTCCCGCCGCTTCGAGCGGGGCGTCGACCCGCAGGCCGCGGCCGCCGCCGCGCAGCGCGTCGTCGACCTGCTGGTCCTGCTGGCGGGCGGCACCGCCGAGGCGGGCGTCACCGAGGTCGCGGCCCCGCACGCGCCGCGCACCATCCTGATCCCCGCCGACCACCCCGACCGCGTCGCCGGTGTCGCCTACGGCCGCGAGACCGTCGTACGCCGCCTCCAGCAGGTCGGCTGCGACGTCTACGGACAGGACGACCTGACCGTCACGGTCCCGTCCTGGCGGCCCGACCTCACCGACCCGAACGACCTCGCCGAAGAGGTCATCCGCCTGGAGGGCTACGAGAACCTGCCCTCCACGCTGCCCAAGCCCCCCGCGGGCCGCGGCCTGACCGACCGGCAGCGCCTGCACCGCCGGGTCGGCCGGGTCCTCGCGGGCGCCGGGTACGTCGAGGCGCCGAACTACCCGTTCATCGGCGAGCAGGTCCTCGACACCTTCGGCCTGGCCGCCGACGACCCGAACCGCCGCCTCGTGCGCCTCGTCAACCCGCTCTCCGACGAGGAGCCCGCCCTCCGTACGACGCTGCTGCCGGGCCTGCTCGGCGCGCTGCGCCGCAACGACGGACGCGGCTCGCACGACCTGGCGCTGTTCGAGACCGGCCTCGTCTTCCACGCCCGCGAGGAACTGCGCGTCGCCGGGCGGCTGCCCGTCGACCGCCGTCCCACGGACGAGGAGATCGCCGCCCTGACGGCCACCCTGCCCGAGCAGCCCCGCCACGCCGCGGTCGTCCTCACGGGCGCCCGCGAGCAGGCCGGCTGGTGGGGCAAGGGCCGCCCGGCCGGCTGGGCCGACGCCGTCGAGGCGGCCCGCCTGATCGCGCACGAGGCCGGCGCCGAACTCACCGTGCGCGCGGGCCAGTACGGCCCGTGGCACCCCGGCCGCTGCGCCGAACTCGCGGTCACCGTCGAGGGCACCGAGCGGATCGTCGGGTACGCCGGCGAACTGCACCCGCGTGTCCTCAAGGCCCTGGGCCTGCCCGCGCGCACCTGCGCCGCGGAGCTGGACCTGGACCTGGTCGAGGCGGCGGGCACGGGCGTCGTGAAGGGCCCGCGCATCTCGACCTTCCCGGTCGCCACGCAGGACGTCGCGCTGGTCGTCGACAGCGGAGTCCCGCACGCGGACGTCGAGGCGGCGCTGCGCGAGGGCGCCGGTGAACTCCTCGAAGCGGTGAGGCTGTTCGACGTCTACGAGAGCGAACAGCTCGGCGCCGGACGGAAGTCGCTGGCCTACGCGCTGCGCTTCCGTGCCGCCGACCGCACGCTCACCGTCGACGAGGCCTCCGCGGCCCGCGACGCGGCCGTCGCCCTGGCGGCGGAGCGCACCGGAGCGGTACTGCGCGGAGCGTGAGCACGGCGGGCCGGCCCGACAGGGGCCGGCCCGCACCGAGGGGCGTGCCCGGGACTTTCCGGGTGCGCCCCTCGGAGGTTCAACTCGCCTGTTGCACAGGGGAATCGGACGCGGAGGACGTAGTGGGCGACTGGTGGGGGCAGCTCGACGAGGACAGCCGCCGCGCGGTGGACGCGAACGTGCTGCGCGGCGCGACAGGCGGCTGCCGGCGGTCAAGGTCGTGCTGGACGCCCTGCGCCCGCGGGGGCTGCGCCTGCCGGAGGCGCAGGAGGTGGTCGAGGCCCGCTGCCGCGCGCTCGGCGACCGGGTGCGGCGCACCCCGCCCGATCCTCTCGACGTCGCCACGCTGGTGGCGACCGCCGCGTCGTTCCCGGGCCGGGTGGCCGCGGTCGAGGCGGTGTGGGACGGCGACACCGTGCACGACTGGTTCGTGACGCTGATCGCGGTCCTGGACGACCCGGAGGGTGAGGGAAACCTCGCGACTGTCCTCCGGAGGAACGCCGTCGGCGGCCCGGCGGCTGTCGCGGCGGCGGCCGGACAGGCCCTCGCCGACCGTCTCGGGGTGCCGTTCCACTTCGCCTCACCGGACGTCCCCGACGACGAGGCGCCCCGGTGGCGGACCTCCCGGGGGCTGCCCGGGAGCGCCAGGTAGGGAGCCTCGGGGGCAACTCCCTTGCCCGGCGCGGCTCTCGGGCGCATCGCCGTACGTGGCACCGGGGCTGCACGCGTGTGCCGCGTGCCGGCGATGCGCCCGCTCCCGCGGGAAGACCCTGAACCGTCCGCCCCGCCGCGGAACGTCCGGCAGACGGCCGGGCGGACGGTGCGGAGTCGGGCCGTCGCACTGACGAGGGGGGAGCCGACGGCCCGGCCGGGCTCCTGCGAGGTGCCCCAGTCAACCGGCCCCGCCCGCCCGGCGACAGCGCACGCGGGCCCCGGATGCGCGTACTCCGTTCACACCCCGTGCGAAGGCGTGCGCACTACGCTGTCCCCACCGAGTCACCGGGGGGCAAACCGTGCAGCCCAACACCCTTCTCGACGCCATGCTGGACGAGGCCGGGATCTCCCACGCGGGGCTGGCGGCCCACGTCAACCAGGCGGGCCGGGCGCGCGGTCTCGCGCTGCGCTACGAACACACCGCCGTGGCACGGTGGTTGAAGGGCCAGCGGCCGCGCGGCCAGGTGCCCGACCTGATCTGCGAGGTGCTCGCCGCCCGCCTGCGGCGGCCCGTGACGCTCGACGACATCGGGTTCGGCATGCCGGGCGAACCGGCGGCCCCGCACTCCACCTCGCTGTCCGGCTTCGTCGAGCGGGCCACCGCCCTGTGGCGCTCCGACGAGTTGCAGCGCCCCCACGTCCTCGGCGCCCCGGCCGTCACCGGTACGCCCGCCGTGATGCCGGTGTGGGAGTGGGAGAACCCGCCCGAGGACGTCGACGTCTCGCGCGGCGGCCGGCACCCGGTCACCGCCGCCGACATCCAGATGCTGCGCGCCGCCCGCTCCCACTACGAGCAGATGTACCGCAAGGCCGGCGGCGTCGCGACGCGCAACCGCATCGTCGGCTTCCTCAACGCCGAGGCGGCGCCCCTGCTGCGCGGCAGCTACACCGACGCCACCGGACGCCAACTGCACCGCACCACGGGCGGGTTGCTGGCCGTCGCCGGCATCTGCGCGTACGACTCCGACGCGCAGGGCCTCGCCCAGCGCTACTTCCACCAGGCGCTGCGGCTCGCTAAGGCGAGCGGGGACCGCGGACTCGGCGCGTACGTCATCGCGCTGCTGGTCAACCAGTCGCTGTTCATGCGCGAGAACCGGCAGGCGGTCGCCTTCGCCGAGGCGGCGCTGCGCGCCGCCGGCCGGCAGATCACCCCGGCCCTCGCCTCCGACCTGTACGCGATGCAGGCCAAGGCGTACGCGCACCTCGGGGACGGCACGAGCGCGCTGTCCTGCATCCGCCGGGCGGAGTCCTCGGCGGAGCACATCCGGCGCGGGCACGAGCCCGACGAGACCGGCTACGTCCAGCCCGGACTGGTCAACGTCCAGGTCGCGGAAGCCCTGTTGAGCCTCGGTGAGCTGTCCGCCGCCGCCGAGCACGCGCGGGCCGCGGTGGACACGCCCGCGCACGACCGGGGCCGGGTGCACCGGCTGGCGATGCTCAGCACGATCGCCCTGCGCCAGGGCAACGCGGACAAGGCGGTGGCCACCGCGGTGCGCATGACGGAGGAGGCGCGCGGAATGGAGTCGCAGCGGCTGCGCGACAGGCTCCGCGAGGTCCGCGAGCAGCTGGTGCGCAGCGGCTGCGCCGGCACGGCCGAGGCGGCCGAACTCATCGACGTGGCCCTGCGCGTCCCGCTGTAGGGGCGCCGCCGCGACATCTTCCGGGGGTACGGGCACCGCGATGCCCGCGCCCCCTTCGGCGCGCCCCGCGCGACCGGGAGTGCCCCCTCCTGTCGCGTCGCCGGGGCTGCGATATTGCCACCAACTCGACGGAAGGTGGCAGAACCGTGCAATGGACGAAACACAACGAACAGACTGTGTACTCAAATCGCTGGTTCAGCGTCAATCTGGCGGACGTCGAACTCCCGGACGGCAGGCACCTGGACCACTTCCTGTTCCGGTTGCGGCCCGTCGCCGTGGCCACGGTGGTGAACGCCGCGAACGAGGTGCTGCTGCTGTGGCGGCACCGGTTCATCACCGACAGCTGGGGCTGGGAACTGGCCGCGGGCGTCGTGGAGGACGGGGAGGACGTCGAACTGGCCGCGGCCCGCGAACTGGAGGAGGAGACCGGCTGGCGCCCCGGCCCGCTCCAGCACCTGATGAGCGTGGAGCCGTGCAACGGCCTCACCGACGCCCGGCACCACATCTACTGGTCGGAGGCCGCCGACTACGTCGGTCACCCCGTGGACGACTTCGAGTCGGACCGCCGTGAGTGGGTCCCGCTCAAGCTCGTCCCGGACATGGTGGCGCGGGGCGAGGTGCCGGCCGCGAACATGGCCGCCGCCCTCCTCCTGCTCCACCACCTGCGGCTCGGGCAGGACAGCGGCACCGTCACCGTCCTGCCCTGACCACGGGCCCCGCACGGCCGGCCGGTCAGTGGCCGAGGCCCTGCCACAGGGTCACCACCAGCGCGCCCAGCGAGGTGAGGGCCGCCACGGCGGGCAGCGGCCAGCGCGTGTGCTCCAGGGCGACGACCCGGACACTCAGGTCGTCGAGATCCTTGGCGGTCTCCTCGGCACGGTGGCCGAGGAGATCGAGCCCGCCCTCGACCCGCGCCTGCGCCACGTCCAGGCGGCGCCGCAGCTCCGCCACCTCCATCGGGACCACGGGCTGCTCGGGATCGGCGCTCATCGGGTCCGCTCCTTTCCGCGGTCATGGCCGGTTCGTCCTTCTCCTGCGCTCTCCTCGATTACGCATCAGAAGTCAACTCGCCTGCGCGGCAAGGAGGGAGAGTGTGCGAAAGGCATATGCGGACCCGTCGCGCACACTCCGTGCGAACGCCGCGGGCCCGGCACCTTCGCGGTGCCGGACCCGTGTGAAAGGCGTCCCGTTCCCCGGAGCGGGGCGGTGCGTCAGCCGTACGTGTAGAAGCCCGAGGCGCTCTTGCGGCCCAGGCGGCCGGCGTCCACCATGCGCTGGAGCAGCGGGGGAGCGGCGTACAGGGGTTCCTTGTACTCCTCGTACATCGAGTAGGCGACCGAGGAGACCGTGTCCAGGCCGATCAGGTCGGCCAGCTTCAGCGGGCCCATCGGGTGGGCGCAGCCCAGCTCCATGCCGTTGTCGATGTCCTCGCGGCTGGCCATGCCCGACTCGAACATCCGGATCGCGGAGAGCAGGTACGGGATCAGCAGGGCGTTCACCACGAAGCCCGAGCGGTCCTGCGCGCGGATCGCGTGCTTGCCGAGCGTCTTCTCGGCGAACAGCTGCGCCCGGCTGAGCGTGCCCTCGGAGGTGGTCAGCGCCGGGATCAGCTCGACGAGCTGCTGCACCGGGGCCGGGTTGAAGAAGTGGATGCCGATGACCTGGTCGGGACGCGACGTGGAGACCGCGAGGCGCACCAGCGGGATGGAGGACGTGTTCGAGGCGAGGATCGCGTCCGGGCGGGACACCACCTGGTCGAGCACCTGGAAGATCTCGGTCTTGACCTGCTCGTTCTCGACGACCGCCTCGATCACCAGGTCGCGGTCGGCGAACTCGCCGAGGTCGGTGGTGAAGCTCAGCCGCGCGAGCGTGGCGTCCTTCTCCTCCTCGGAGATCTTGCCGCGCTCGGCCGCCTTGGCCACCGAGTTGAGCAGCCGGGTGCGGCCGATCTCCAGGGCCTCGCCGGTGGTCTCGGCCACCTTGACGTCCAGTCCGGCACGGGCGCACACCTCGGCGATGCCCGCTCCCATCTGGCCGCAGCCCACCACTCCGACGCGTTCGATGTCGGTCACATCGTCCCTTTCGCTGCTCCACGGCTGTATCGAGCTGTCCCACGGCGGAGGCGGCCGACCGCGGTCCGGCGCCTGCTCCGATCGTGCACGTTACCCTCGCGGGAGCCTTGATCGATCGTCCGGGTGCGGCATGCTGGCCCCCGGCGACGATCCGTGACCGGTCGGATCCATGGCGTGGGAGACGGTCGTATGGGCGGCGTTTCGCGGCGGACGGCGGCACTGGGCACGCTCGCAGCGCTCGCCTCGGCGGGCGGTGTCACGGCCGTACGGGCCTGCGCCGCGAACGGGGCGGACGGCCCCCGGGCCTCCCGTTCCGGTTCCGGTTCCGTTCCCGCCGCGGGGGCGGGCGGCTCCGGCGGCCGGAGCGCGGCCCCCGAGATGCGCGGAGTGTGGCTGGCGACCGCGAGCAACCGCGACTGGCCCTCCCGTCCCGGGCTGACCGCGGACCGCCAGCGCGCCGAGCTGATCGCCCACCTCGACACGGCGGTCGCCCGCCGCCTGAACACCGTCGTCCTCCAAGTACGGCCCGCCGCCGACGCGTTGTGGCCCTCCCCGCACGAACCGTGGTCGCAGGTCCTCACCGGCACGCAGGGCGGGAACCCCGGCTGGGATCCGCTCGGCACCGCCGTCACCGAGGCGCACGCGCGGGGCCTGCACCTGCACGCCTGGTTCAACCCGTTCCGGGTCGCGGACCACGCCGACCCCGGCCGGCTCGCGGCCTCGCACCCCGCGCGCACCCACCCCGGCTGGGTGGTGCCGTACGGCGGGCGGCTCTACTACGACCCCGGGCTGCCCGAGGTCCGCGACTTCGTCGTCGAGGCGATGCTCGACGCGGTGCGCCGCTACCCGGTCGACGCCGTCCACTTCGACGACTACTTCTATCCGTATCCGGTGCCCGGCCAGACCTTCGACGACGACGACACCTACGACCGGTACGGCGGCGGCCACCCGAACCGGGCCGACTGGCGCCGCGCCAACATCGACGCGCTGATCCGGCGGACCGCGACGGGCGTGCGCGAGGCGCGGCCCGGCACCCGCTTCGGCGTCAGCCCGTTCGGGGTGTGGCGCAACGAGGCGACCGACCCGCTCGGCTCCGACTCCCGCGCGGGCGTGCAGACCTACGACGACGTCTACGCGGACACCCGGAGGTGGGTGCGCGAGTCCTGGATCGACTACGTCGTGCCGCAGCTCTACTGGAACATCGGGTACGGGCCCGCCGACTACGCGAAGCTGCTCGACTGGTGGGCGGGGACCGCCCGGGGCAGCGGGACCGCGCTGTACCTGGGCGAGGCGCTCTACAAGGCCGGTGCGGCCGGCCAGCCGGCGGCCTGGCGCGATCCCGCCGAACTCTCCTCGCACCTGGAACTGGCGCGGGGTGTGCCCGAGGCGGGCGGGCACGTCTTCTTCGCGGCGACGGAGGTGGCCGCCGACCGCAACGGCGCGATGGCCCGGGTCGTCGCCGACCACTACGGCACGGCCGCGCCCGCGCCCACCGCCGCGCCCACCGCTTCGGCGCCGGGCTGAGCGCGGGCGCCGGCCACCCTGGGTCACCGCCGGTCGCCGTCGCGTGTACGGACCGATCCGGCCGAACTCGCCCGGACGGGCGCCGCTTTCGGCCGCCGTCCCGCGTTGCGGGCGGGACGGAAGGGGCGGACGGGGACACCGGGCGGTGCGGGCGATGGCGCTGGGACGGGAGTGCCGCGACCGGTGCGCACAGGACCTGCGCCGGTCTTCACCAAATGCTTTCCTCTTTCAACCAAGTCACAGTCAACAAGCCTTGACCTGGCCACTTTTGTCGGAACACGATCGCGGCATGGCACTTCGGGTCACGTTCGTCGCCACCGCGCGCAGTTCCCCGTTGCTCGCGGAGCGCTTCCAGGACGACCGCCCGCTCGACCAGGCCGGCTGGGAGGAGGTCAGGCGCGCCGCGCACCTGCTGGTCCCGCTCGCCGCCGCCGAACTGCGCTACTGCTCGCCGACCCCCCGCAGCCGCACCACCGGGGACGCCCTCGGCTACGCCCCGCTCCTCCAACCGGCCCTGCGGGACTGCGACATGGGGCGCTGGCGCGGGCTGACCCTGGGCGAGGCGATGGCCCGCGAACCGCAGGCGGTGGACGCCTGGCTGGCCGACCCGCGCTCCGCCCCGCACGGCGGCGAGTCGCTGCTCGCGTTCATCACCCGGGTCGGCGGCTGGCTCGACACCCGGCCGCCCGGCGCCGAGGTGCGGATCGTCGCCGTCGCCGAACCCGCCGTGATCCGCGCCGCCCTCGTCTACGTGCTCAGGGCGCCGCCGACCGCGTACTGGAACATCGACGTCCAGCCGCTGTCGACGGCCACCGTCACCGGCGGGGCGGGCCGCTGGACCCTGCGCCTGGACGGCGAGACGGGCGTGCTCCGCTAGGGACCCGGGCGGCTGGTGTCCGGGTCGCGCGGGGCCGGTCCGTCAGCCCGCCCGCGTGTACTCGGTGACCATGAGCAGGTCCTTGGCCGGGCCGGCCACCCGCCACACGGTCCGCCAGTGGTCCGCGTCCCGGACGGTGAACTCGCCCCGGTACAGGTCCGCCGAGCACGGGTGGTCGGCGACGTGCCGGCCCGTGCTGAGGTCCAGGTCGTGGAAGGGCCGCCCGTCCGCGAACCGGACGTCCACCGTGCCGGGCTCCCGGCCCCGCAGGAACCGCAGGGTGCGCAGCGCGGGGCGGGCGACACCGCGCCAGACGAACGTGCCGGACTCCTCGTGCAGCAGCCCGTCGCCGTCCGGCGCCCCGGCGGGGTCCGGCGCCCCGGCGGGGTCCGGGGTGCCGAGGGGGCCGAACACCGTCTCCCCGGAGAACTCCCCGTCCTCGCCCGCGAGCAGGTCGCGCACCGTGCGCCGCACCGTCCACCGGCCGGCCAGGTACGCCGGGGTGTCCGCCACCGGCCAGTACTCGTCGCTCACGTCCGCTCTCCGTTCCGTACGCCGAGGGACCCCGGGCCCCCGCCCCTCTGTCTAACATCCGCGCCGGGCCGCCCACGACCCCCGGGGTACCGGGACGGGGCCGATGCCCTCTGGAGCGCGCGGCACCCGGGGTGAGAGTGTCGCCCGGGGCGCGACACACGCGGGCGGCCCGGCACCCCCGGCGGCCCGCGGGCGCCCGCACCGGACGCACCCGCACCGGACGCACCCGCACCGCCGACCAGCCGCACGCCGACCGCCGCCTCCCCGAGGCCGCGCGCACCAGCCGGAGTCGCCCCATGACCAGCACCGCGCCCAGGACCGCAGCCGCCCGCCCCGCCGCCCCGCCGCTCGTGCTGACCCGCGCGCGGCTCGGCGCGGGCGGCCCGCCCGTCTCGCTGCGGGTGGACGGCGGCCGGATCACGGCCGTCGTCCCCGCCGCCGAACGGCCGCCCCTGCGCACGGGGGAGCGGGTGGTCGACCTCGACGGGCGCACCGTGCTGCCCGGCCTGCGGGACGCCCACGTGCACATGACCCAGTGGGCCGGCACCCGCCGCCGTACCGACCTCTCGGCGGCCCGCTCGGCACGGCAGGCCGCCGACGCCGTGGCCGCCGCGACGGCCGGCCTGCCGCCGGGCGAGATCTTCCTGGGGTGCAACTTCCGTGACGGCCTGTGGCCCGACGCCCCGCACCGGGACCTGCTCGACGCGGCAGCCCCCGGCCGGCCGGTCGCCCTCGTCGGTGCCGACCTGCACGCGGTGTGGATGAACTCGGCGTGCCTCGCCCTGATCGGCGCCGACCACCCCACCGGGCTGCTGCGCGAGCAGGCCTGCATGGCGGCGCTCGCCGCGCTGCCCGAGGCCGACGAGGAGACCGCCGACCGGTGGGTGGCGCAGGCGTGCGAGGCCGCCGCCGCGCGCGGTGTCACCGGCGTCACCGACTTCGAGTACGCCGACAACCTCGCGAACTGGACCCGCCGTACGGCCGCCGCCGCGCCCGCCGTACGGGTCTCGGCGTCGGTGTGGTCCCAGCACCTGGAGAGCGCGATCGAACGCGGCCTGCGCACCGGCGACCCGGTGCCCGGTGCCGACCCCCTGGTCCGCATGGGCCCGCTGAAGATGATCACGGACGGTTCCCTGAACACCCGTACCGCGCTGTGCTACGACCCGTACCCGGGGCTCGCCGGCCAACAGGACGCCCACGGGCTGGAGTTGGTCCCCTCCGCCGACCTGGTCCGGCTGATGCGGCGGGCCGCCGCGCACGGCATCGAGCCCGCCGTGCACGCCATCGGCGACCGCGCGAACGCGGTGGTCCTGGACGCGTTCGCGGAGGTCCGCTGCCGCGGCCGTGTCGAACACGCCCAGCTCCTCACCCCCGCCGACGTGCCGCGCTTCGCCGAACTGGGGGTGACCGCCGGGGTCCAGCCCGAGCACGCGGTGGACGACCGGGACGTCGCCGACCGCCACTGGGCCGGCCGCACCGGCCGCGCCTTCCCGTACCGCGACCTGCTGGACGCGGGCGCCCGGCTGGAGTTCGGCTCGGACGCGCCGGTCGCTCCGCTCGACCCGTGGCGCGCGATCGCGGCGGCGGTGCACCGCAGCGCGGACGACCGGCCGTCCTGGCACCCCGAGCAGGAGATACCCGTGCGCGACGCGCTCACGGCGGCGTGCGGCGGCCGCCGCCTGGTACGGGTCGGCGACCGGGCCGACCTGGCGGTCGTGGACACGGACCCGCTCACCGCCGACGCGGCCGCGCTGCGCGCGATGCCGGTGCACGCGACGCTGCTGGCGGGGCGCTGGACGTACGGGGGGCCGGAGGACTGAGCCGCCGGCGCCCCCGGCGCTCCTCGCCGGTCGCCGCGTGCGCGGGCACGGTTGGCGGCAACCTGTCGGGCGACACGCGGTCGGCGCGGGCGGGGTGCGCGGGCCGTCCCGTGCCCGCCGAACAGCCGGTGACGCGGGCCGCGTCCGACGGCGCCGGTACGCCCGGCATGCCTAGCATCGCCGGTATGCGCCTGGACCTGAATCTGCTCGCCGCGCTCGACGCGCTGCTGGAGGAGGGCAGCGTCGCGGGCGCCGCCGCCCGGCTGCACGTCACCGCGCCCGCCATGAGCCGCACGCTCGGCCGCATCCGGCGCGCCACCGGCGACGAGATCCTGGTGCGCACCGGCCGCACGATGACGGCCACCCCGTACGCGCTCGGAGTGCACGCGCGGGTGCACGCCCTCGTGCAGCAGGCCGAGGACCTGCTCGCGCCGCGCCGGGACCTCGACCTCGCGGCGCTGGAGCGCACCTTCACCCTGCGCTGGAGCGACGCCCTCACGGCGACCTGCGGCCCGGTCCTGCTGGCCGCCGTGCGCACCCAGGCCCCCGGGGTGCGGCTGCGGTTCCTGGCGGAGGCGGGACCCGACGCGCCCGAGCCCCGCCCCGGCGAGGCCGATCTGGAGGCCGGGGGGCAGGAGCCGCTGCCGGAGAACCGTCACGAGCGCGTCGGCCAGGACCGCCTGGTCGTCGCGCTGCGCCGCGGCCACCCGCTGGCCGGGGGGCCGCTCACCGTGGACCGCTACGCCGCCGCCCACCACGTCACCGTCTCGCGCCGGGGCCGGCTGAGCGACCCCGTCGACGAGGCGCTGGCCGCGCTCGGACTGCGCCGCCGGGTGGTGGCCACGGTGCCCACCGCGGCCGCCGCCCTGCACCTGGCGTGCTCCACCGACGCGCTGGCGGCCGTTCCGGCCCTCGTCAGCGGCCCGCTGCTGACGGCCCTCGCCCTGCGCACCCAGCCCCTGCCGCTGGACGTCCCGCCGGCCCCGGTGCACCTGTCCTGGCACCGGCGCTACGAGGGCGACCGCGCCCACGCCTGGCTCCGCGAGCAGGCGCGCGCGGCGATCGGGACGGTGTGCGGAGCGCCGGGGCGCTGAGCCGCCCGCGCCGGGGCGCGAACCGGTCAGGATCGGAGAAGCGCGGGCGGCAGGGGCGCGCCTAGCGTGGAACGCATGACCTCCATCGCGTACGTCACCATCGAGGCGGCCGACCCCGCCGCCGCCCAGCGTTTCCACACCGCCCTCGGCGTCGACTCCCACGTACGGGCACGGGCTTCGCAGGAGCCGACGGCCGGCTTCCGCGGCTTCACGCTGTCCCTCACGGTCGCGCAGCCGTCCGTCGTGGACGCCTACTTCGCGGCGGGCGTCGAGGCGGGGGCGGAGATCCTGAAGCCGGCCGCGAAGTCGTTCTGGGGGTACGGCGGTGTCCTGCGGGCGCCCGACGGCACGATCTGGAAGATCGCGACGTCGACGAAGAAGAACGCGGGCACCGCGCCCCGCCGGTTCGAGGACATCGTGCTCCTGCTCGGCGCCGGGGACGTGCTCGCGAGCAAGCGGTTCTACGTCGGCCGCGGCCTGACCGTGGGGAAGAGCTTCGGGCGCAAGTACGTCGAGTTCGAGACCCCGGAGGGCGCCGGGGGCGCCGGTCCGGCCCCGGTGAAACTGGCGCTGTACGGACGTCGCGCCCTGGCCAAGGACGCGGGTGTCCCCGAGGACGGCTCGGGCTCGCACCGGCTGGTGCTGGGCGCCGACGCCGGCTCCTTCGCCGACCCGGACGGTTTCGCCTGGGAGCCCGCGGAGGTGACGTCCCCCGCGGCGTCCTGAACGGACCGCCGCGTAACGCTCCGGCGCGGTCAACTGCCGTCCCTGCCGGGCCCGTTGGACCGGTCGGTCCGGCGGGCCCCGGCACATGACAACCGTCATGGGAAAAGGTGTGCCAAAGACACTGGGGCCGGGACCCGCGCGGCCCCTACCTTCGTCCCATGACGAAGCCAGGCGGAAACGATCCGCAGCAGAGCGGGCCCGGCGAGAGCGCCGCGCCGAAGAGTGACGCGCCGAAGGGCGACCCGCAGAAGACCGACATCAAGGTGAGCCTCATCGGGGGCCACCGCCTCAAGGGCGAGACCCTGCACGAGCGCACGCTCACCGCGTCCCTGGTCGGCGGGGCGGACGTCGACCTCACCGACATCGCCATCCCCGACGGCGCGGAACTGCGCATCACCAAGCTGAGCCTGATCGGCGGCGTCAGCATCAAGGTCCGGCCGGACGTCGTCGTCGAGGTGCACGGCATCCGCCTCGGCGGCGTGAAGGACGACGGCCCGACCGTCCCCGGGGGCCCGACCGTCCGCGTCGACGCGTGGGGACTGCTCGGCGGGGTCAGCGTCACCCGCGCCTGAGCCACGGCGGCGGGCGGCGCGCTCCCCGGCGCGCCGCCCGCCCCCACCCCTGCGCCGCCCCGTCCCGTCCTGCCGCGCCCGGACGCCCCCTGGCCGACGGGCGCTCCCACCCGCGACAATGACGACGGCGGCACCACCGCCCCGCGCCGCGCGCCTCCCGGCATGGATTGCATAAAAGTGCATGGATACGTATAGTCATGCCATCCAAGAGGAGGGTTCCATGGCGGTACGTGCGGCAGTGGCGGGAGCGAGCGGATACGCGGGTGGTGAGCTGCTGCGTCTGCTCCTGACCCACCCCGGGATCGAGATCGGCGCCCTGACCGGCAACTCCAACGCGGGGCAGCGCCTCGGCGCGCTCCAGCCGCACCTGCTGCCACTGGCCGGCCGGGTGCTCTCCGAGACCACCCCCGAGGTGCTCGCCGGACACGACGTCGTCTTCCTCGCGCTGCCCCACGGGCAGTCCGCGGCGGTCGCCGAGCAGCTCGGCCCGGACGTCCTCGTCGTCGACATGGGCGCCGACTTCCGGCTCGCCGACGCGGCCGACTGGGAGCGCTTCTACGGTTCCGCGCACGCCGGCACCTGGCCCTACGGTCTTCCCGAACTGCCGGGCGCCCGCGCCGCGTTGGAGGGGTCCAAGCGCATCGCGGTGCCCGGTTGCTACCCGACCGCGGTCTCCCTCGCGCTGTTCCCCGCGTACGCGGCGGGCCTCGCGGAGAGCGAGGCCGTGATCGTCGCCTCCTCCGGCACCTCCGGGGCGGGCAAGGCGGCCAAGCCGCACCTGCTGGGCTCCGAGGTGATGGGATCGATGTCCCCGTACGGGGTCGGCGGAGTGCACCGGCACACCCCGGAGATGATCCAGAACCTCAGCGCGGCGGCCGGCGAGCGGATCTCCGTGTCGTTCACGCCGACCCTCGCGCCCATGCCGCGCGGCATCCTCGCCACGTGCAGCGCCCGTGCCCGCGAGGGTGTCACCGGCGAGGCCGTGCGCGCCGCCTACGAGAAGGCGTTCGCCGACGAGCCGTTCGTGCACCTGCTGCCCGAGGGGCAGTGGCCGGCCACCGCCTCCGTCCAGGGTTCCAACGCCGTTCAGGTGCAGGTCGCGCACGACCCGGACACGCACCGCATCATCGCGATCAGCGCCATCGACAACCTGACCAAGGGCACCGCCGGAGGTGCCGTCCAGAGCATGAACATCGCTCTCGGACTGCCCGAGGACACGGGCCTTTCCACGATCGGAGTCGCACCGTGAGCGTCACCGCCGCCCAGGGTTTCACCGCCTCGGGCATCGCCGCCGGCATCAAGTCGAACGGCAACCCGGACCTGGCACTCGTCGTCAACAACGGCCCCCGCCTCGCCGCCGCTGGCGTCTTCACCTCCAACCGCGTCAAGGCCGCTCCCGTCCTGTGGTCGGAGCAGGTCCTGCGCGGCGGCCAGGTGTCCGCCGTGATCCTCAACTCCGGTGGCGCCAACGCCTGTACGGGACCCAAGGGCTTCCAGGACACGCACGCCACGGCCGAGCGCGTCGCCGATGGGCTGGGACTGAACGCCGCCGAGGTCGCCGTCTGCTCGACCGGTCTCATCGGCACCCTGCTCCCGATGGACAAGCTGCTCCCGGGAGTCGACACGGCCGCGGCCCAACTCTCCCCGCACGGCGGCGAGAAGGCCGCCCTGGCCATCAAGACGACGGACACCGTGCACAAGACGTCCGTCGTCACCCGGGACGGCTGGACCGTCGGCGGCATGGCCAAGGGCGCCGGCATGCTCGCGCCGGGCCTCGCCACCATGCTCGTCGTCCTCACCACGGACGCCGACCTCGACGCCGCCGCGCTCGACAAGGCGCTGCGCGCCGCGACCCGCACCACGTTCGACCGCGTCGACTCCGACGGCTGCATGTCGACGAACGACACCGTGCTGCTGCTCGCCTCCGGCGCGTCCGGAGCCGTCCCGGACTACGACGAGTTCGCCGAGGCCGTGCGGACCGTCTGCGACGATCTGGGCCAGCAGCTGATCCGGGACGCCGAGGGCGCCAGCAAGGACATCAAGGTCGAGGTGGTCAACGCCGCGACCGAGGACGACGCCGTCGAGGTGGGCCGCTCGATCGCCCGCAACAACCTCCTCAAGTGCGCCATCCACGGCGAGGACCCGAACTGGGGCCGGGTGCTGTCCGCCATCGGCACCACCGCCGCCGCGTTCGAGCCGGACCGGCTGAACGTCGCCATCAACGGCGTGTGGGTGTGCCGCGAGGGCGGCGTCGGCGAGGACCGCGAACTCGTCGACATGCGCTACCGCGAGGTGCACATCGTCGCCGACCTCGCCGCCGGCACCGAGACCGCCACCATCTGGACCAACGACCTCACCGCGGACTACGTCCACGAGAACAGCGCCTACAGCTCATGAGCACTCCGACGCGCAAGCACACCGCGCTGCCCAAGGCCCGCATCCTCATCGAGGCGCTGCCCTGGCTGACCCGGCACAACGGCAAGACCGTCGTCATCAAGTTCGGCGGCAACGCCATGGTCGACGAGGACCTCAAGGCCGCGTTCGCCCAGGACGTCGTCTTCCTGCGCCAGGCCGGCCTCAAGCCCGTCGTCGTGCACGGCGGCGGCCCGCAGATCAGCGCCGCCCTCGACCGGCACGGCATCGTCAGCGAGTTCAAGGCCGGCCTCCGCGTGACCACCGAGGACGCCATGGACGTCGTACGGATGGTGCTCGCCGGGCAGGTCCAGCGCGAACTGGTCGGGCTGCTCAACCAGCACGGCCCGCTGGCCGTCGGCCTCACCGGCGAGGACGCGCACACCATCACCGCCACCAAGCACCGGCCCGAGATAGACGGCGAACTCGTCGACATCGGACGGGTCGGCGAGATCACCGAGATCGACACGGGCGCGATCGAGGCGCTGCTGGCCGACGGCCGCATCCCCGTCGTGTCGTCGGTCGCCCGCTCCCAGGACGATCACCATGTCTACAACGTCAATGCTGATACGGCGGCTGCGGCACTCGCTGCTGCTCTTGGCGCCGAAACCCTCATGGTCCTCACGGACGTCGAGGGCCTCTACGAGGACTGGCCGCACAGCGACGAGGTGATCAGCCGCCTCACCGCCTCCCAACTGGAGAAGCTGCTCCCGGAGTTGTCGTCCGGGATGGTGCCGAAGATGGAGGGCTGCCTGCACGCCGTCCGCAACGGCGTCAGCACCGCCCGCGTCATCGACGGCCGCGTCCAGCACTCGATCCTGCTGGAGATCTTCACGGACGAGGGCATCGGCACGATGGTCGTCGCCGACGAGCCCGACGAGCCCGACGAGCAGAACGACACCGCACGGCCCGGGAAGCCCGGGAAGCCCGAGAAGGGGGACGCCGCATGACCGCCACCGGTACCGACGAGGGAACCCGGAGCAACGACCGGCTCACCGAACGGTGGCAGGGCTCCCTCATGGACAACTACGGCACCCCGCGCCTGCCCCTCGTGCGGGGCGAGGGCGCCCGGCTGTGGGACGCCGACGGCAAGGAGTACACCGACTTCGTGGGCGGCATCGCCGTCAACGCCCTCGGCCACGCCCACCCCGCCGTCGTCGAGGCCGTGAGCCGGCAGATCGCCTCCCTCGGCCACGTCTCCAACCTGTTCATCGCCGAACCGCCCGTCGCCCTCGCCGAACGGCTGCTCCAGCTCTTCGGCCGCGAGGGCCGGGTCTACTTCTGCAACTCGGGCGCCGAGGCCAACGAGGGCGCCTTCAAGATCGGCCGGCTGACCGGGCGGAGCCACATGGTCGCCACCGAAGGCGGTTTCCACGGCCGCACCATGGGCGCCCTCGCCCTGACCGGCCAGCCCGCCAAGCAGACCCCGTTCCTGCCGCTGCCCGGCGACGTCACGCACGTCCCGTACGGCGACGCGCAGGCACTGGCCGCCGCGGTCACCGAGGACACCGCCCTCGTGATCATCGAGCCGGTCCAGGGCGAGAACGGCGTCGTCGTCCCGCCGCCCGGCTACCTCAAGGCGGCTCGGGCCATCACCGCCGCCACCGGCAGCCTCCTCGTCCTCGACGAGGTGCAGACCGGCGTCGGCCGCACCGGGCAGTGGTTCGAGTACCAGGCCCACGAGGGCGTCCTGCCGGACGTCGTCACCCTCGCCAAGGGCCTCGGCGGCGGCCTCCCGCTCGGCGCGACCGTGGCCTTCGGCCGCGCCGCCGACCTGCTGAGGCCCGGCCACCACGGCACCACCTTCGGCGGCAACCCGGTCGCCTGCGCCGCCGGACTCGCCGTCCTCGACACCATCGAGGACGAGGGCCTGCTGGAGAACGTCAAGCGGCAGAGCGAGAAGCTGCGCGAGGGCGTCGAGGCACTGGGACACCCCCTCGTCGCCCATGTCCGGGGCGCGGGCCTGCTGCTCGGTATCGTGCTCACCGAGCCGCTCGCCGCGCAGGTCCAGCGCGCGGCTCAGGACGCCGGCCTCCTGGTGAACGCGCCCGCCCCCGAGGTCGTACGGCTCATGCCGCCGCTCAACCTCGGCGACCGCGAGGTGGACGCCTTCCTCAGGGCGCTGCCCGGCATCCTGGACGTGGCCTGCGGGGACGGACGATCCGGAGAATGAAGCGACGATGAGCCAGGCCCAGGACAGCGGATACGCGGGACCGGCGGTGCCGCAGACCCGCACCGCGCGCCACCGCAGGATCGTGGACATCCTCAACCGCCAACCGGTGCGCTCGCAGAGCCAGTTGGCGAAGCTCCTCGCGGACGACGGGCTGAGCGTCACCCAGGCGACGCTCTCCCGCGACCTCGACGAGCTGAACGCCGTCAAGATCCGCAACAACGACGGCGACCTCATCTACGCGGTCCCCAGCGAGGGCGGTTTCCGCACCCCGCGCGCCCCGCTGGGGGAGTCCGCGAAGGAGGAGCGGATGCGGCGGCTCTCCGCCGAGCTGCTGATCTCCGCCGAGGCGTCCGCCAACCTGGTGGTCCTGCGCACCCCGCCGGGCGCCGCCCAGTTCCTGGCGTCGGCCATCGACCAGGCGGAACTGCACGACATCCTGGGCACCATCGCCGGTGACGACACGCTGATGCTGATCAGCCGCGACCCCACCGGCGGCCAGGCCCTCGCCGAGCACCTGCTGCGCCTGGCCCAGAACGACCACTGAGCGGCCGGCCCCGCCGGGTCCGGCCCGCTCGCGGAAGCGGGGCCCCGCCCCCGGGGCCCCGCCCCGGGCCCGGGCCCCCCCCCCCGGCCCGCCCCCCCCCCCCCCCCCGCGGGCCGCCCGCCCCCCCCCCCCCCCCGCCCCCCGGGGGGGGGGGCGCCCCCCCGCCCGCCGTACGGGCCCCGCCGCGCGGAGCGGGGCGGAGCACGGCGCCCCGCCGTCCCCGCGCCGCCCGGCCTCACCCCAGCAGTGCCGCCAGCCCCCGGGTGCAGTGGACCTCGTCGTCCGCCGTGATCAGCAGGGCCTCCGCGTCCGGCAGCGACTCCAGCCACCGCCGCGCCCGCCGCGATCCCATCGCGAAGGCGGCCGTCGCCCAGCAGTCGGCCCAGGTCAGCGAGGGTGCGACCACGGTCACCGACGCCAGGTCGGTGACCGCGGGCCGGCCGGTGCGCGGATCGCCGATGTGCTCGCCGCGCTCCGCCGTGCCCGACGTGGCCACGGCCAGGCCCTCGGCACCCGCCGCCGACACCACCGCCGCGAGCCCGCCGGGCCGCAACGGGTCGGCGACCCCGACCCGCCACGCCCGCCCGGCGCCGGGGGCCCCGAACACCTGGACGTCGCCGCCGCCGTTGACGCTCACCCCGGCCGCCCCGGTCCCGGCGAGCAGCCGCGCGGCGCGTTCCGTCGCCCACCCCTTGACGATCCCGGTCGGGTCGGGCGGGCCCCCGTACCGGACGCTGAAGAAGCCGTCGCTGCGCCGCTCCGCCTCCGCGCCCAGGGCGAACACCTCGGCGACCTCGGGATCGCAGTCGCCGAGGGCGAGTTCGCCCCGTGCCAGCCGGGAGATCTGGCTGTCCTCGCGGTAGGTGCTGAACACCCGGTCCACCTGGCGCAGTTGGGCCACCGCCCTGTTCAACCCGGCACGGACGGCATGCGGTTCGCCGCCGCGCACGTCGAACGAGAAGACGGTGCCCATCACTTCCGCGACGTGCCGTGCGACGTTGTGCGTCCGTGCCGTCGTCCCCGCCGGTGCCGCCGGCCCGGTCGCGGTGTCAGACACCGGCCTGGTCCAGGGCCGACTGGAGCGACTTCTTGTAGCCGCCGCTGGTGTAGGTGGCGCCCGACACGGCGTCGATGTCCGCCGAACCGGCCGCCACCGCCTCCTTGTTGAGCGTCGGCACCGCCATCGCGGTGACCTGGTCGCTGCGTCCGCCGGTCGGTGTCCGCACCGCCTCGGCCTTCGTGATCCTCCCGCCGCTGACCGTGACGCGGACCTGGACCGGACCGTAGTCGGTCTGGACGAGCCTGCCCGTCACCGTCCGGGCCCGCGCGGCCGGAGGCTTCGCCGGGCCGCCGCCCGCCGAGGGCGACCCGGTGGCTCCCGCCGCACCGGACGGCGCCGTCCTCGCCTTCGCCCTGTCCAGCGCGGACTGGAGCGACTTCTTGTAGCCGCCGCTGGTGTAGGTGGCGCCGGACACGGCGTCGATGTCCGCCGAACCGGCCGCCACCGCCTCCTGGTTGAGCTTCGGTACCGCCATGGCGCTGACCTGGTCGCTGCGTCCGCCGCTCGGCGCCCGCACCGCCTGCGCCATCGTGATCCGCCCGTCCCGGACGGTCAGCCGGACCTGCACGACCCCGTACTGGGTGGTCGTCGCGTCCCCGGTCACCGTCGTGACCCCGGCCGCCTCGGCCGCGCCCGCGGCCGACGGCTCGACGGTGGCCGTCACCGACGGCGCCGGCCGCGCGTCCGACGCGGAACCCGCCGAGGCCGGGTCGGACCCCGGCTTCAGCGACAGCAGCAGCACGATCCCGGACACGGTGGCGGCGGTGGCGAGCACCGCGCGCCGCAGTGGATGGCTCTTCATCTGCGGAACTCCCAACGAGCTTCGGTGCCGTCGCTCACATCGCGAACGACTCGTGATGGATGCGGCGGGCCGGAACGCCCGCGCCGCGCAGGGCCTCGTAGACCGACTGCGCGAACCCGGGCGGCCCGCACAGGAAGACGTCGTGCCGGTCGATGTCCGGCATCTTGCGGCGCAGGGTGTCCGCGGAGATGTCGGGCCGCTCCCCGCCGGGACTGTTCACCGCGTACATCAGCCGGGCGCCGCGCTCGTCCGCGATCTCCGCCAGCTCGTCCCAAAGTGCCAGCTCCTGCGTGCTGTTGGCGCGGTAGAGCAGCGTGAGGTCGCCCGCCGCGCCGGGCAGCGTTTCGAACAGCGCCCGCATCGGCGTGATCCCGACGCCGCCCGCGATGAGGAGCACCTTGCCCCGGCTGCGCCGGGCGGCCGTCAGCGCCCCGTACGGACCCTCGGCCCACACCCGCGTGCCGGGCCGCAGCCCGCGCAGCATGGCGCTGTGGTCGCCGATCGCCTTCACGGTGATCCGCAGCATGTCGGGGCGGGGCGCCGCGGACAGCGAGTACGGGTGGGAGGAGAACCGCATGCCGCTGGTCAGGAACCGCCAGCGGAAGAACTGGCCGGCCTCGGCGCCCATCCGGTGCAGCCGGTGGCCGCCGATCAGCACCGAGACGATCCCGGGCGCCTCCTCGACGACGGCCTCGACGCGCATCCGGTGCCGCAGGTTCAGCCGCACCGGGGTGACGACCCGGTACCAGAGGGCCAGTGCCGTCACGGCCCCGTACAGCCCGTACCAGACGGTCTTCGCGAGCGGCGCGACCGCGAAGTCGTTGCCGGTGGACAGCTGGTGCCAGAACGTCAGGAACACCGCCGCGTACGTCAGCAGGTGCACGTGGTACCAGGTGTCGTACGGCATGAGGCGCCGCACCGGGCCGATCGAGACGCATCCGACGACCACGAGGAGGCCCGTGCCGATCGCGGCCTTGCCCAGGTCGGGCAGGGTCCGCACCGAGTCGACGGTCTGCCCGACGATGTCGCCGGGGCCCCTGCCGGCCTGCGCGGCGTAGCCCCACATGGTGAGCAGGACGTGCGCCAGGACCAGGCTGATCGTGTAGCGGCCGCTCATCGCGTGCCAGCGGGCGACCCGGTCGGAGCCCACCCGCCGTTCGAGCGCGGGCACCCGGGCCATCTGGAGCACCACGAGCGCGATCAGGTACCCGGCGAGGAGGCCCGTGATCCGGCCGGCGTTCAGGATCATGCCGCCGTTCCCGGTGATCGCCGGGGTGTTCGACCACCAGAGCCAGAGCACCCCGGCGGCGCCCGCGCCGACGGCGAGCAGCAGCAGGGTCGCCGGGGAGCGGCGCGGGCGGATGCGGCGCATCGTCTGGCGACGGGCGGCGCGGCCGCCTGCGAGCGTGCTGGTCACGGTTCCTCCGGTGGGACGGGTCCCTTGGCCCACAGATACGGGCCGGGACACCGGAGCGTTCACGGCCCGCCGGGTCGGGTGCGCCCGCCGCCGCCCCGGGCGGGCCGCCCGGTCAGTACCTGGTGAGCGCCGTCGCGCCGCCGCTGGTGCCGATCGCGATGTGCGGCGCGCGGGCGGGGTCGGCCCAGGCGAGGATCCGGCGCATCGCGTCGGCCGGCACCGACACACAACCGGCCGTCGCGGCACGGCCGTTGACGTGCAGGAAGATCCCGGCGCCGCGACCGCGCACGGGCCGGTCGTAGTTGAAGCCGATCACGAGCGCGTGCGCGTACTGGGTCGGGTAGGTGACCAGGTGCTCGGCCTCCGCGGCCCGGCAGTCCGCGGGACGCGGTTCCGTCCACCGGTTGTAGGAACGGGAGTCGTTGTCCTGGCACCACCAGGAGTCCTGGTGTACGCGGCGGTAGGTGCTCCGCGTGCCGTCGGGCGCGGCCTCGGTGCCGAACGCGTACGGCAGGTCGTAGAGCCCGGTGGGCGTGGTGTTGGTGCCCTGCTTGCGCGTCGCGCCGTCCGCGAGCCCGTTGGCGCCGAACCGCGCGGGAGCCGAACCCGCCTTCACCCAGGCCCCGTTGACGCGGTCCCACCAGTCGAGGGTGCCGGAGGTCGCGCCCGTGGACGGTGCCTCGGCGGTGATGAGCTGGCTGCCGCCGCCGGTGTCGGCCAGCCGGCCGGGCAGCGGGGCCGGGCCGTCCGGGGCCGGGGCGAGCAGGGACACGGACGCGGCGAGGGACACGGCGACGGCGGCGGCGAGGTGCATGGACCGGACGTTACGGCCGGGCACCGGCCCCGGCAGCCGGGGTGGGCCGTACGGGCGGGCGGTGCGCGGCGCGGTGCGTTCAGTCCGGCGTGCCCGGTGCCGGGTGCGCGGGGGCCGGCACGGGCGGCAGCGGGAGCGGGAGCCCGGGGAGGCCGTCGATGCTGGTGGCGATGTGGTCCTTCTTGGCGAAGTACGCGCTCAGGGAGGCGTCGTCCTCGCGCGCGAAGCGCTTGCCGTGCAGCTCGCGGTCGTCGTCGTAGGTCATGTGGGGGACCGCGTAGCCGCAGCTGTCGCGCACCAGGTCCGCCGTGACGACGATGACGGCGCGCAGTCCGTGCGGGTCCGGGTCGATGTCCGGGAAGCGGGCCAGCAGCGCCGCGAAGCGGGGGTCGTCGCGCAGGACGGCCTCGCCCCGGCCGTGGACGCGCACGATGTTCGGCGGCCCCTGGAACGCGCACCACATGAGGGTGATCCGCCCGTTCTCCCGCAGGTGCGCGATGGTCTCGGCGTTGGACCCCGCGAAGTCCAGGTAGGCGACGGTGTGTTCGTCGAGGACGGCGAAGGAGCCCGTGAGTCCCTTGGGGGAGAGGTTGACGGTGCCGTCGCCCGACAGGGGCGCGGTCGCGGTGAAGAACAGCGGCTGGGCCTCGATGAACGCGCGGAGCCGGCCGTCGATGCGCTCGTACGTTTTTCCCATGCGGCCCATTGTTCCGGGCCGGGCCGGGGCCGGCGCGGGTGTTTCGAAGGGTGGAATTGACGAACCATGCAGAGTCCTGCATACTCATGCATGTCAGCTAATGCACTGTGAGGGAGAAAACCCGTGACCGAGCGCGTCGTACTCGCCTATTCCGGCGGACTGGACACCTCCGTCGCCATCGGCTGGATCGCCGAGGAGACGGGCGCCGAGGTCATCGCCGTTGCCGTGGACGTCGGCCAGGGCGGCGAGGACCTGGACGTCATCCGCAAGCGCGCCCTCGCGTGCGGCGCGGTCGAGGCCGAAGTGGCCGACGCCAAGGACGAGTTCGCCGAGGAGTACTGCCTCCCGGCGATCAAGGCCAACGCCCTCTACATGGACCGCTACCCGCTGGTCTCCGCGCTCTCCCGGCCGACGATCGTCAAGCACCTCGTGGCCGCCGCCCAGAAGCACGGCGCCTCCACCGTCGCCCACGGCTGCACCGGCAAGGGCAACGACCAGGTCCGCTTCGAGGCCGGCATCGTCGCCCTCGCCCCCGGCCTCAAGTGCATCGCCCCGGTCCGCGACTACGCGATGACCCGCGACAAGGCCATCGCGTTCTGCGAGGAGAAGAACCTCCCGATCGCCACCACCAAGAAGTCCCCGTACTCCATCGACCAGAACGTCTTCGGGCGCGCGGTCGAGACGGGCTTCCTGGAGGACATCTGGAACGCGCCGATCGAGGACATCTACGAGTACACGCAGAACCCGGCCACGCCGCGCGAGGCCGACGAGGTCGTCATCACGTTCAAGCAGGGCGTCCCGGTCGCGATCGACGGCAAGCCCGTCACGGTGCTCCAGGCCATCCAGCAGCTGAACGAGCGCGCCGGCGCCCAGGGCATCGGCCGGATCGACATGGTCGAGGACCGTCTCGTCGGCATCAAGTCCCGCGAGGTGTACGAGGCTCCGGGCGCCATCGCCCTGATCACCGCCCACCAGGAGCTGGAGAACGTCACCGTCGAGCGCGAACTGGCCCGCTACAAGCGGCAGGTCGAGCAGCGCTGGGGCGAACTGGTCTACGACGGCCAGTGGTTCTCCCCCCTCAAGCGCGCCCTGGACGGCTTCATCGCCGAGGCCAACCAGCACGTCTCCGGCGACATCCGGATGACCCTGCACGCGGGCACCGCGGTCGTCACCGGCCGGCGCTCGGAGTCGTCGCTGTACGACTTCAACCTCGCCACCTACGACACCGGCGACTCGTTCGACCAGGCCGCGGCCAAGGGCTTCATCGACATCTACAGCCTGTCGTCGAAGATCGCCGCCAAGCGCGACCTCGGCTGACGCCGCCGGGGCCCCGGGCCCCGTCCCGCACGCACTAGCCTGACAACCGCCTCCCCGCACACACCTCGTGGGGAGGCGGTGGCACATCCACACCCCCGAGGAGCGAGCAAGTGAGCAGCAACAGCGGTGACGTCCGGCTCTGGGGCGGCCGTTTCGCCGACGGTCCCGCCGAGGCCCTGGCCAAGCTGTCCGCGTCCGTCCACTTCGACTGGCGGCTCGCCCCCTACGACATCGCGGGCTCGCGCGCGCACGCCCGCGTCCTGCACAAGGCGGGGCTGCTCACCGCGGACGAGCTGACCGGCATGATCGACGGCCTCGACCGCCTGGAGGCCGACGTCGCCTCCGGCGCCTTCACCGGCACCGTCGCCGACGAGGACGTCCACACCGCCCTGGAGCGCGGCCTGCTGGAGCGGCTCGGCCCGGACCTCGGCGGCAAGCTGCGCGCCGGCCGCTCGCGCAACGACCAGGTGGCCACCCTGTTCCGGATGTACCTGCGCGACCACGCCCGCACCATCGGCGCGCTGATCGCCGATCTCCAGGACGCGCTGATCGGCCTGGCCGAGGCGCACCCGGACGTGGCGATGCCCGGCCGCACCCACCTCCAGCACGCGCAGCCCGTCCTCTTCGCCCACCACGTCCTCGCCCACGCGCAGTCCCTGTCCCGGGACGCCGAGCGGCTGCGGCAGTGGGACGAGCGCACCGCCGTCTCCCCGTACGGCTCGGGCGCCCTCGCGGGCAGCAGCCTCGGGCTCGACCCGGAGGCGGTCGCCAAGGACCTCGGCTTCGAGCGCGGCAGCGTCGCCAACTCCATCGACGGCACGGCCTCGCGGGACTTCGTCGCCGAGTTCGCCTTCGTCACCGCGATGATCGGCGTCAACCTCTCCCGCATCGCGGAGGAGGTCATCATCTGGAACACGAAGGAGTTCTCCTTCGTTACCCTGCACGACGCCTTCTCCACCGGGTCGTCGATCATGCCGCAGAAGAAGAACCCGGACATCGCCGAGCTGGCGCGCGGCAAGTCCGGCCGCCTCATCGGCAACCTGACCGGCCTGATGGCGACGCTGAAGGCCCTCCCGCTCGCGTACAACCGCGACCTCCAGGAGGACAAGGAGCCGGTCTTCGACTCCTGCGACCAGCTCGAAGTCCTGCTGCCCGCCTTCACCGGCATGATGGCGACCCTCACGGTCAACCGCGAGCGCATGGAGGAGCTGGCCCCGGCCGGCTTCTCCCTCGCCACGGACATCGCCGAGTGGCTGGTCAAGCAGGGCGTGCCGTTCCGCGTCGCGCACGAGGTGGCCGGCGAGTGCGTGAAGGTCGCCGAGGCCGACGGCAAGGAACTCGACGAGCTGACCGACGAGCAGTTCGCGAAGATCTCCGCGCACCTGACGCCCGAGGTCCGCACCGTCCTGGACGTCGCCGGCGCCCTCGCCTCCCGCGACGGCCGCGGCGGCACGGCGCCCGGCGCGGTCGCCGTGCAGCTCGCCGAGATCAAGGCGGACGTCGCCGCGCAGCACGTCTGGGCCGACGCCCGGAAGTAGGCGGTACGGCCCCGCGGAGGCGTCGCGGGTTACGTTGGTCGGGACGTCACAGCCGACCGGACGGAGCCCGCGATGCCCTTCGCGCAGCTGGCCGCAGCCACCACCCCCACCGCCCACCTCGGACTGGGGCTCGCCGCCGTGGGCAGGCCCGGCTACATCAACCTCGGCCGCGAGCGGGACCTGCCGGCCGACCGCAGCGTCGACGCCCTGCGCGCCCGCACCCACGAACTCCTGGACGCGGCCTACGCGCAGGGCGTGCGCTACTTCGACGCCGCCCGCTCCTACGGCCGCTCCGAGGAGTTCCTCGCGGGCTGGCTCGCCGGCCGCCCCGACGTGCGGGACGTGGTCGTCGGCAGCAAGTGGGGCTACACCTACACCGCCGACTGGACCACCGACGCGGAGAAGCACGAGGTCAAGGACCACGGCCTCGCCACCTTCGAACGCCAGCGCGCGGAGAGCGCCGCCCTGCTCGGCGACCGGCTCGACCTCTACCAGATCCACTCCCTGACCCCGGACAGCCCGGCGCTGACCGACAAGGACCTGCACGCCCGTCTCGCCGAGACCGCCGCCGCGGGCGTCACGATCGGGTTCTCCACCAGCGGGCCCGCGCAGGCCGACACCGTCCGCGCCGCCCTCGCGGTCACCGTGGACGGCGCGCCCCTCTTCCGCACGGTGCAGTCCACCTACAACGCCCTGGAGACCTCCGTCGGCCCCGCCCTCGCGGAGGCCCACGACGCCGGGCTCACGGTCATCGTCAAGGAGGGCATGGCCAACGGCCGGCTCGCCGGGGACCGGGCGCCGGCCGCGCTGCGGGCCGTCGCCGAGGAGACCGGGCTCGGCTGCGACGCGGTCGCCCTCGCGCTCGTGCTGTGCCGGCCCTGGGCGGGAGTCGTCCTGTCCGGCGCGGCCACCACCGGGCAGCTCGCCTCCAACCTGCACGCGGCGGCCGTCGACCTCGGCGACGACCAGCTCGCCCGCCTCGACGCCCTCGCCGAGGACCCGCACGCGTACTGGAGCACGCGCGCCGGGCTGCCCTGGCACTGACCGCGCCGCGCGGAGCCGTCCCGGCGCGCGCCCGGGCCCGGGACGGTGAGTGACACGTGCCTCTGTTGAGACAAACTTGTCTCATGTGGGTTACCGTTGTCTCATGGCTGTCGATCGTGACCAGGTGCTGCGCAGCGCGGCCGCCCTGCTGACCCGCCGGTCCACCGCGACCATGGACGAGGTGGCCCGCGCGGCCGGGATCAGCCGCGCCACGCTGCACCGGCAGTTCGCCGGACGGGACGCGCTGGTGCGCGCCCTGGAGGACCTCGGCATCACCGAGTGCGAGGCGGCCCTGGACGCCGCCCGCCTCGACGAGGGGACCGCCGCCGACGCGGTACGCCGGGTGGTGGCCGCGCTGGAACCGGCCGCCGGGCTGCTCGCCTTCCTCTACAGCGAGAACCAGCTCTTCGAGGGGCCGGGGCAGCACGCGGGCTGGACCCGTCTCGACGAGCGGTTCGCCGCGGTGTTCCGGCGCGGGCAGCACGCGGGCGAGTTCCGCGCCGACCTCAGCCCGGCCTGGCTCACCGAGGCCCTCTACGGCCTGATGGCCTCCGCCGCCTGGGCCGTGTCGGAGGGCAGGGTCGCCCGCAACGACTTCACGCACATGATCGTCGAGCTGCTGCTCGGCGGTGCACTGAGAAGAGAGGAATCATGACCAGCACCCTGCGGCCGGCGCACACCACCGGGGCCGAGAGCCGTCCGGGCCGGTGGCTCGCGCTCGCCGTCCTCGTGCTCGCCGTGCTGCTGGTGGCCGTCGACGCGACCGTCCTCGGCCTGGCCACCCCGTACATCAGCGAGGATCTCGCCCCGTCCGGCACCCAGTTGCTGTGGATCGGCGACGTCTACTCCTTCGTCATCGCCGGACTGCTCGTCTCCATGGGCAGCCTCGGAGACCGCATCGGCCGCAAGCGCATCCTGCTCGGCGGAGCCACCCTGTTCGGCGCGCTGTCCGTGTTCAACGCGTACGCGTGGTCGCCCGAGTCGATGATCCTCGCGCGCGCCCTGCTCGGCGTCGCGGGTGCCACCCTGATGCCGGCCACCCTCGCCCTGATCCGCAACATCTTCCACGACCCGCGCGAGCGCAGCCTCGCCGTGGGCATCTGGGGTGCCGCCGCCTCGGCCGGCGCGGCCGTCGGACCGGTCGTCGGCGGACTGCTGCTCGAACACTTCTGGTGGGGCTCGGTCTTCCTGATCAACCTGCCCGTGATGGCCGTCCTGGTGCTCGTCGGCATCAAGCTGCTGCCGGAGTCCCGCAACCCCGACCCCGGCCCCTGGGACCTGCCGAGCGTGCTGCTGTCCCTGGTCGGCCTGATCGCCGTGGTGTACGCGGTGAAGGACGCGGCGGCACACGGTGCCTCCTGGCCGGCCCTCGTGACCGGGCTGCTGGGCGCCGCCGCGCTCTACGGCTTCGTCAGGCGCCAACTCGCCCTGCCGAAGCCGCTGTTGGACATGCGGCTGTTCTCGCACCGAGGGTTCAGCGGTGCTGTCCTGGCCGACCTGCTGACCGTCCTCGGACTGTCCGGGCTGGTGTTCTTCCTCTCGCAGTACCTGCAACTGGTGCAGGACCGCCCGCCGTTCCAGGCCGGTCTCGCCGAACTCCCCGCCGCCGTGGGCGCGGTGGCCGCCGGTCTGGTCGCCGGACGGGTCGCGCGCCGGTTCTCGGTGCGGGCGGCGGTCGCCGGCGGACTCGCCGCGGTCGGCCTCGCCCTCGCCGCGCTCGCCGTGCTGACCCCGCACACCGGCTACCCGCTCCTCGGCGCGGTGCTGCTGGTGGTGGGCGTCGGCGCGGGCCTGTCGTTCACCGTGACCGCCGACGTCATCCTCTCCAGCGTCCCCAAGGAGCAGGCGGGCGCCGCCTCCGCGGTCTCCGAGACGGCCTACGAACTCGGCGCCGCCCTCGGCATCGCCCTGCTCGGCAGTGTCGTCACCGGCGTCTACCGCGGCTTCACCGGACCCTCCGGGACACCGGCGGCGGCCCACGAGTCGCTGGGCGGTGCCGTCGAGGCGGCGGCGGGCCTGCCGTCCGAACAGGCCGCGCGACTCCTCGACGCGGCACGCGCCGCGTTCGTCGACGGCCTCGTCCTCGCGTCCGTCGCGGGCTCGCTGGTCCTGCTCGCGACGGCCGTCGCCGCCTGGTTCCTGCTGCGCGGACAGCGGCTGTCGGTCCTGCCCGAGGGCGACGCGGAGCAGGACGCGGACACGGGCGCCCGTGCCTGAACCGGGCCGCGCGAGCGGGACCCCGGGCGTCCTCCGGCGCCCCCCGCGTCACGCGCGGCGTCCGGTCGCGACCAAGCCGTGCTCCGCCGGGCGACGGATCATCAGTGGGGCGCGGCCGACGCGCGCGGTGGAGGCGGTCGGCGGAGCCGGCGCCCGGAAGGAGCGGAACACGTGAACGGTGCGGCGGAGAACCGGCCGGGGCCCCCGGAGCCCCCGGAGCCGTCCGGCGAGGCGCTGCGGGTGCGGCGCGGGCCGCCCGACGCCCGTGCCGCCGTGCTGTTCCTGCACGGCGGCACGGCCGACAGCACCCTGCCCACGAGCCCGGCCCAGCCCGCCGCCCTGCGGATGCGCCCGTTCCGCGCCGCCGTGGCGCGGCGGCACCGGGACGTGCTGACCGCCGACGTGCGCTACCGCGTACGCGGCTGGAACGGCACGGCGGCCGACCCGCTGCGGGACACCCTGCGCGCGCTCGACGAACTCGCCGCCCGCACCGGCGGCGGTCTCCCCGTGGTGCTGGTGGGTCACTCGATGGGCGGGCGCGCGGCGTTGCGCGCCGCCTCGCGGCCCGAGGTGCGCGGGGTCGTCGCGCTCGCCCCCTGGTGCCCGCCGGGCGAACCGGTGGGACGCCCGGCCGGCACCCGCGTCGTCGTCCTGCACGGCACCGCCGACCGCATCACCGACCCGGCCGGCTCGGACGCCTGGGTGCGCCGCGCCCGCGCCGCCGGAGCACGGGCCCGCCTGCTGCTGGTGCGGGACGGCGACCACGCGATGCTGCGCCGCGCCGGTCTGTGGCACCGCACGGCGGCCGACGCGGTGACGGATTTGCTGGCCCCGGACGGGCAGCCCGGCGGTCCGGACGGTGACGCGGAGCGGGAGCCGCGGACGATCTGACGGCGGGCCACGGCCGGCGGTCGACTGCCGTGCGGGGGCGGCCGGTACGCGTGAGGGACGGCCGGAGTCCGGCCGTCCCTCACGCGTACTCGGCTGTGCGTGCCGGGAGTTACGCGGCCTTCGCCTTCGTGGCGTACATGTCCACGTACTCCTGACCGCCCAGCAGCATGACCTCGGTCATCACCGAGTCGGTGACCGCGCGCAGCACGTACCGGTCGCGGTCCATGCCCTCGTAGCGGGAGAACTCCAGCGGCTTGCCGAAGCGGACGGTGACCTTGCCGGGGCGCGGCATGCCGGAGCCGCCGGGCTGGAGCTTGTCGGTGCCGATCATCGCGAACGGGACCACCGGGGCGCCGGTCATCAGCGTGAGGCGGGCGATGCCGGTCCGGCCGCGGTACAGGCGGCCGTCGGGGGAGCGGGTGCCCTCGGGGTAGATGCCGAAGACCTTGCCCTCCTCCAGCACCCGGCGGCCGGTCATCAGCGCGGCCACACCGCCGTTGGCGCCGTCGCGGTCCACCGGGATCATGCCGACGCCGGTGAAGAACCACGCCATGAGGCGGCCCTTGAAGCCCTTGCCGGTGACGTACTCGTCCTTGCCGATGAACATCACCTGCCGGTCGCAGACCAGCGGGAGGATCATCGAGTCGATGAACGTGAGGTGGTTGCCGGCCAGGATCACCGGGCCGTCACCGGGGATGTTCTCCACACCCTCCGCCCGGAGTCGGAACATCAGGCGCATGATCGATCCGAGCACTGCCTTGATGAGCACGAAGCGGGACAACGGGCCCTCCGGTGTGAGGGAATCGGCGACGATTCCGGCAACTGTGAAACTACGCAGGTGAGGACGATACTCGCCGCGCGGGGTCGGACGCACATCGGGTGTGCCGAGGTCTTACGCACTGTTGACCTCGGTTCACCCCTGGTCACGCGCCCGTCGCCGCTCCGTAACCCCGCCGGAACCTTCCGGCGCGCGGCGCCCGCGGCGGCCTCTCGGCCCGTCCCGCACGGGCCCGGTCCTGCCGCGGACCCGTCGCGCTCCGAGTACCCCTGCCCGGCACGCCCATGCCGACGGGCCGCGCCGCGCCGGTGCCGCGGGCCGGGAGCGCGGGCGGGCGGCGCCAACTCCGTTCCGCGCGGCGCGACTTGTGGCATGGCCGTCACTCCGTGGCACCCGACTGTTCCGGCCCGCGTCTCCCGGTCGCCATGTACACGCTCTTACCATCGGCGCGCACCGACCCGAACGGCCCGCCGGACGACGACCACACCGCAGGAGGCGCTCATGGGAACGCAGGAGCCGCAGCAGCCGCAGGGTTCGAGGGACGTGCCGTCCGGGACGGGGCGGCGGGCGCTGCTGTCCGCCGCGGTGCTCGGCGCGGGCGCGGCCGCCGCGGTCGGTCTGCCCGGCGCGGCGAGCGCCGCACCGCGCGGCACCGGCGGCGGCCTGAAGGGCCTGCCGGTCCCGGCGGTCATCGGCCACCGCGGAGCGGCGGGCTACCGGCCCGAGCACACCTTCGGGTCGTACCAGCTCGCCCTCGACCTCGGCGCCGACATCATCGAGGCCGGCGACCTCGTCCCCACCCGGGACGGCCACCTGGTCTGCCGCCACGAACCGGAGATCGGCGGCACCACCGACGTCGCCGACCACCCCGAGTTCGCCGCGCTGAGGACCACGAAGGTCCTCGACGGGATCTCCACCACGGGCTGGTTCACCGAGGACTTCACCCTGGCCGAGCTGAAGACCCTGCGGGCGGTCGAGCGCATCCCCGCCAACCGCCCGCACAACACCCTCTACAACGGCCGGTGGGAGATCCCGACCTTCGAGGAGGTGCTGCGCTGGCAGGACGAGCAGACCCGCAGGCGCGGCAAGCAGGTCTGGATCTACCCCGAGACCAAGCACCCCACCTACTTCCGCAAGCTGGGCCTCGGCCTGGAGGAGCGCCTCGCCCGCGTGCTCCGCGCGCACGGCAAGGACCGGAAGGACTCCCCGGTCCTCATCCAGTCGTTCGAGCCGAGCAGCATCCAGCGCCTGAACCGCCTGGTCGGCAACCACCTCGCCGTCCTGCTGTCCGGCGCGGCCACCCGCCCCTGGGACTTCGTCGAGGCGAACGACCCGCGCACGGTCGCCGACCTGGTCACGCCCGCCGGCCTGAAGTGGATCGCCTCGTACGCCGACGGCATCGGCCCGTCGGCCGAACTGGTCGTCCCGCCGGACGCCGCGGGACGCCTCTCCACGCCGACCGCGCTGGTGCGCGACGCGCACGCGGCCGGCCTGGTCCTGCACCCCTACACCCTGCGCAACGAGAACCCGTTCCTGCCGCCCGCCTACCGCAGGGGCACGGACGCCGACGGCTACGGCGACCCCGTGGCCGCCGCCAAGGCGTACTTCGCCGCCGGCATCGACGGCATCTTCACCGACAACGCCGACACCGCCCTCCTCGCCCGCGCCGACTTCCTCGCGGAGAAGGGCAACGGCTGAGCGCGGGCCCGCCCGTCAACCTCCGCCGCCCGCGCCACCGCCGCGGGTGAACCGCGGCCCCCCGGGCAACCGCCCGCCCGGGGGGCCGCGTCGTGCCGCACATGACGTACGACCTCGTCTCCGCGCTGCGTCCGCTGCTCACCGCGGAGGTCCGCGCCGAGGCCCCGGCGAGCGGCACCGAGCCCGGGGACCTGGAACAGGCGGTGTGGCTGCGGCTGCTGGAACGGCTCGACCGGCACGGTCCGCCGTCCGACCCGCCCGGCTGGCTGCGCCGGGCCGTCCGCTCCGAGGCGCGCCGCGCCCGCCGCGCGGCCCGTGCCGAGCTGCCGTACGAGACCGACCCGGCCGACGCGGGCGGGCGCGGTCCCGAGGAGGTCCTGCTGGCCGCCGCCCGCCACCGGTTCGTGCGCGAGGCGGTGCGCCGGACGGCACCGCGCTGCGCCCGTCTGCTGGAGGCGCTGCTGTCGCCCGCCGACCTCACCTACCGCGAGATCGCGGGGGAGTTGGGTATCTCACAGGGCGCTGTCGGGCCGGAACGTTCCAGATGTCTCGGATGTCTGCACCGGATGCTCGCGGCGGAGGTTGCGGCCCGTCGGGCCCGGGGATAGGAGTGGAACCAAAGGCGAGCAAGTGAGCGGGAGGCGTGCACACATGGGCATGAGCGTGACCATCTCCGTGGCGTCCGGGACGGACGTCGAGCAGATCTTCAGGCTGCGTTACCTGTGCTTCCAGAGCGAGGCCGCGCTCTACGGCAACTACCGCATCGACCCGCTGGTGCAGGGCCTGGACTCGGTCCGCGAGGAGGTCGCCTCGGACTGCGTGTTCGTCGCCCGGCTGGGCGAGGAGGTGGTCGGCTCGGTGTCCGGACGGCTCACCGAGGACGGCGCCGCCGCCATCGGCAAACTCTGCGTCCACCCCCGGCTCCAGGGCCACGGCATCGGCGCCCGCCTGCTGCGCGCCGCCGAGGCCGCGCTCGCCGAGGAGCGCGGCGCCACCCGCTTCCGGCTGCACACCGGCCACCGCAGCGAGGGCAACCTGCGTCTGTACCGCCGCGTCGGCTACCAGACGGTCGGCACCCAGCAGGGCACCGACGGCGTCCCGATGATCGTGCTGGAGAAGCCGGCCCAGGCGGACTCGTTCGCCGCCACGGCCTGACGCCGGGCCCGGCGCCACGCCACCGCACGCACACGACCGCCCGCGGGGGAGCGCCCCCGCGGGCGGTCGGCCGTGCCGGGACGGGTCAGGCGCCGGCGGTCCCGGCGTCCCGCCGGTGCGCCTTGCGCAGCCAGTACATCGCGGACAGCGGCAGCAGCACCGGGATGAACAGGTAGCCCATGCCGTAGTCCGACCACACGGTCGCGTCCGGGAACGCGGAGGAGTCGGCCAGCGTCCACGTGCCGACCGTCAGCACGCCCACCAGCTCGGCCGCGCAGCACACCAGCGCCGCCCGCCGGGCCGTCTCGCCGCCGCGCACCAGGGAGTACGTGATGAAGGCGTACACCACGCCGGCCACCGCTGAGAGCGTGTAGGCGAGGGGGGCGCGGCCGAAGTCGGTGGAGATCTGCACCGCCGAGCGGGAGACGGCGCCGACGACCATCACGCCGTACAGCCACAGCAGCAGCATCCCGGGGCCGCCGATCAGCCGGGTGCGCCCCGGTGCCCCGGTGCCGTCCGGCTCCGGATCCGCGTGCTCGGCACCCGCCGGAGCCGGCACCGGTGCCGGAGCCGGTGCCGGAGCCGGAGCCGGGGTGGGTGCGGCCGGTCCGGTGGCCGTCGGCTCGGGCGCGGGGGCCGGGGCGGGCACCCGGTCCGCCGCCGTGCCGTGCCGCGACGTGTCGTCCGCGGGCGTCATGTCAGCCTCCCCAAATGTCGTAGAGCCGCACTTCCAGCACGGCCAGCACCACGCCGCCGGCCGCCGCCGTCACCGAACCCCAGCGCGTGCGCTCGCTCAGCGACATGAACCCCGCCACCGGGACGCACAACAGTGCGCCGACCAGGTACGCCACGAAGATCGTCATGCCCTGATCCGGCCGCTCGCCCCGTGCGAGCTGCACGACCGAGATCACGACCTGCACCGCGACCAGCAGGGACACCACGGCCATGCCGATGAAGTGCCAGTCCTTCGTCGGCTGGTCGCGGTAGGCCGCCCAGCCGCACCAGGCGGCGAGCAGCATCGCGGCGACACCGGTCGCCAGCGTCAGGGCATCAAGCATGCCGTGACCCTATTACGGACCAAACGGCCCGACGGTCCCGGGCCCTCCGTCCCGCCGGGCCGGGACGGCAGCTCTTAGGCTCGAAGCCATGAACCTCCCCACCTCCCCCGTCCTGCGCGCGCAGGCCCTGCTGTTCGACAACGACGGCACCCTCGTCTCCTCCCTCGCCTCTGTCCGCCGCTGCTGGACCCGGTGGGCGGTGGAGTACGGGGTCACCGCCGAGCGGTTCGGACGCGTGGCACTGCACGGCCGCCCCGCCGCGGAGATAGTCGCCGACCTGCTGCCCGCCGAGACCGTGCCCGCGGCCGTCGCGCGCATCGAGCAGCTGGAGGTGGACGACGTGCCCAACGGCGGTGTCGAACTGCTGCCGGGGACAAGGGAGTTCCTCGACGCGCTGCCCGCCGACCGGTGGGCCGTCGTGACGTCCGCCACGCGCCGCCTCGGCGCCGCCCGGCTCGACGCCGTCGGCATCCTGCCGAAGACGCTCGTCGCCGCCGACGACATCACCCGCGGCAAGCCCGACCCCGAGCCGTACCTGCTCGGCGCCCGCGAACTGGGCGTCGACCCCGCCCGCTGCGTCGTCTTCGAGGACGCCCCCGCCGGGCTCGCGGCGGGCCGGGCGGCCGGGATGCGGACCGTCGCGCTGGCCACGACCCACGAGGCGCACGAACTGGAGGCGGACCTGGTGGTGGAGAACCTCGCGGCCCTCACCGTGCGCGTCGTCGGCGGCGAACTGGAGATCTCCGTACGCGCCTGACCCGCTCCCGCCCCCCGTCCTTCCCGCGAAAACCCGGCCCGCCGCCGTCCGGATACCGGACGGCGGTTCCCGGTCGGGTCCATACGTCTGCTTTACTGACCTTATGACCACGACGAGCAGCCGCATCCCTGCGACCGGAGCGATCCCCACGCCCGGTGCTCGCCGCATGTGTCCGACGTGCCGAATGCGCGCCTTCTAGAGGGCCCCCGCACCACCGTTTCTCGCGCCCCGAAGCGAGAACCCGCTCGTGTCGGCCAGTGCGCCGCGCGCCCGCGACCGAGCCGCCCCGCGCACCAGCCGGAGACCCCGTTCCCCCGCGCCCGCAAGGCGCTCGCGTGAACCCGCGGTTCCGGCCGCACCCGACCATGCATGCCACGTGCCGGCGTCCCCACGCGCCGCGCACTCGACAGTGACGGAATCCCCTGTGATCACCACATCGGGCCTGACCAAGACCTATCGGGCCGACCACGCGGACGGCCGTGAGGTCACCGCCCTCGACAACGTGGACCTGCACGTGCGCGAGGGGGAGGTGTACGGCGTCATCGGCCGCTCCGGCGCCGGCAAGTCCTCCCTGATCCGCTGCGTCAACCTGCTGGAACGCCCCACCTCGGGCACCGTGACCGTCGACGGACAGGACCTCACCGCCCTCGCCGGCCGCGGCCCCCGCGCCGGCCGCGAACTGCGCCGGGCGCGCAGCCGTATCGGCATGGTCTTCCAGCACTTCAACCTGCTGTCCGCGCGCACCGTGCAGGACAACGTCGAACTCCCGCTGGAGATCCTCGGGTTCTCCGGCCGCGAGCGCTCCCGCAAGGCTCTCGACCTGCTCGACCTGGTGGGCCTGGCCGACCGGGCGGGCGCCCGTCCCGCGCAGCTCTCCGGCGGCCAGAAGCAGCGCGTCGGCATCGCCCGCGCCCTGGCCGGCGACCCCAAGGTGCTGCTCTCCGACGAGGCGACCAGCGCGCTCGATCCCGAGACGACGCGGTCCGTGCTCCAGCTGCTGCGCGACCTGAACCGGCAGCTCGGGCTCACCGTCCTGCTCATCACGCACGAGATGGACGTCGTCAAGAGCGTCTGCGACTCGGCCGCCCTCATGGAGCGGGGCCGGATCGTCGAGTCGGGCACGGTCGGCGACCTGCTCGCCACCCCGGGGTCCCGACTGGCCACCGCCCTCTTCCCGGTGGGCGAGGGCGCCGCGTCCGGCCCCGGGCGCACCGTCGTCGACGTCACCTTCCACGGCGAGTCCGCGACGCAGCCCGTCATCTCGCAGCTCTCGCGCACCTACAACATCGACATCTCGATCCTCGGTGCCGCCGTCGACACCGTCGGCGGCCTCCAGATCGGGCGCATGCGCATCGAACTGCCCGGCGGCTACGAGGACAACGTGGTGCCCGTCGGCTTCCTGCGCGAGCGCGGACTGCGCGTCGACCTGGTCGAACCGGGCGCCGCCGCCGGCGCCGACGCAGCCCCCGCCGGGACCACCGCACCGCAGACCACCGCACCGCAGACCACCGCACCGGAGTCCGCCGCAGCCCAGGAGCTGCCGGCCGTCGTGAAGGGGGCCGCGCTGTGAGCTGGTCCGAGATGCAGCCGCTGCTGACCCAGGCGTCCTGGGACACCCTCTACATGGTCGGCTGGTCCACCCTCGTCGCCGTCGTCGTGGGCCTCCCGCTCGGTGTCCTGCTGGTGCTCACCGACCGGGGCGGACCGCTCGGCAACGTCGTCGCGAACAAGGTGCTCGGGCAGGTCGTGAACATCGCGCGGTCGCTGCCCTTCATCGTCCTGATGGTCGCGCTGATGGGCTTCACCCGCTGGATCACCGGGACCACCATCGGCCGTGAGGCCGCGGTCGTGCCCCTCGCCATCGGCGCGATCCCGTTCTTCGCGCGCCTGGTCGAGACGGCGGTCCGCGAGGTCGACGGCGGACTCGTCGAGGCCGTGCAGTCGATGGGCGGCAGCACCTGGACCGTCGTGCGCAAGGTGCTCGTGCCCGAGTCCCTGCCCTCGCTCGTGTCCTCCACGACCACCACCATCGTCGCCCTCATCGGCTACTCCGCGATGGCCGGCACGGTCGGCGCGGGCGGCCTCGGCGACATCGCCGTCCGCTACGGCTACCAGCGCTTCGAGACGGGGCTGATGTGGACGACCGTGGCCGTACTGGCGGTTGTCATCTCCGTCATCCAGTTCGCCGGTGACTGGGCCGCCCGCGCCCTGCACAACCGCGGCAGCCGCTCGGGCCCCGCGCCGGTGCTGCGCCTGCTGCGTCCCGGTGCCGCCGAGCCCGCCGCGGCCGACGCGAGCCGCGCCGCCTGAGCCCGGCGGGCCTCCCCGGGCCCGCCCGACAGGCCGCCGCACCACCACAGTCGTCCCCGGGCCGCGCACGGCCGCGTGCGCCGGGGGTGCACCACCCGCAAGTTCAGGAAAGGCACTTTTCGTGCGTAACACCGCCAAGATCACCACCACCGTCCTCGCCGCCGGCGCCCTCACCCTCGGGCTGACCGCGTGCGGCTCGGACAACGACTCCGCGAGCGACGGCAGCGGACCGCTCGTCGTCGCCGCGAGCCCGACCCCGCACGCCGAGATCCTCGACTACGTCCGGGACCACCTCGCGAAGAAGGCCGGACTCGACCTCCAGGTCAAGGAGTTCACCGACTACGTGACCCCGGACACCGCGGTCCAGGACGGCTCGGTCGGCGCCAACTACTTCCAGACCCAGCCCTATCTCGACGACTTCAACAAGAAGAACGGCACGGACATCGTGCCCGTCGCCACCGTGCACCTGGAGCCGCTCGGCCTCTACTCGCACGCGGTGAAGAAGGCCGCGGACCTGAAGCGGGGCGCGACGGTCGCCGTCCCCAACGACACCGCCAACGAGGCCCGCGCGCTCCAACTCCTGGACGACAACGGCATCATCACCCTCAAGGCCGGCGCCGGCGACGACGCGACCCCCGCGGACATCGCGAAGAACCCCAAGGGTCTGAAGTTCAAGGAGCTGGAGGCGGCCCAGACGCCCCGCTCGCTGGACGACGTCGACGCCGCCGTCATCAACGGCAACTACGCGATCCAGGCGGGCCTCAAGCCCACCAAGGACGCCCTCGTCGTGGAGTCCTCGAAGGGCAACCCCTACGGCAACATCCTCGCGGTCAAGAAGGGCAACGAGAGCGACCCGCGGGTGAAGAAGCTCGTCAAGCTCCTCCACTCGGACGCGGTACGGAAGTTCATCGACGACAAGTACGACGGTTCCGTGGTCGCCGCGTTCTGACCGGCGTCCGCACGGCACGCACCACGGGGTCCGCTTCCCGACCGGGAACGGACCCCGTGGTGCGTCCGGGGGCATTCATGCTGCATGCTGGGCAGTTCAGCGTGCTGGGCAGGCGGTCCGGCATTCCCTGACGGTTTGACGGCTTTCCCGAAGGTTCCCGAAGGTTACGGAGCGGCGCATGACGACCACCTTCCCCAACATCTCCATCAGTACGGAGCGGTTGGTCCTTCGTCCCTTCGACGACTCCGACACGGACGCGCTGACCGAGATGATGAACGACGAGATGGTCACCGCCTGGACGTCCGTGCCCCAGCCCTACACCCGTTCCGACGCCCTCGCCTGGATCGGCTCCCTCGCCCCCGCCGAACGCACCGGCGGCCACGGCATCGTGCTCGCCGTCACCGAGTTCCTCACCCAACGCCTCGTCGGCTGCGTCCACTTGCACGACACCGACTGGCACGTGCGGTCCGCCGAACTCGGTTACGTGACCGCCCCCTGGGCGCGCGGCGAGGGCTACGCCTCCGAGGCCGCGCTCGCGATGGCCCAATGGCTGTTCCACGACCAGGACTTCGAACGCCTGGAGTTGCGCACCGCCGCCGACAACACCGCCTCGCAGCAGGTCGCCCAGAAGATCGGGTGCATCAGCGAGGGCGTGCTGCGCGGGGCGTGGATAGCGCGTGCGAAGGACGAGAGCGGCCGGTGGGCCGACGTCCGCACCGACCTCATCGTCTGGAGCCTGCTGCCCGAGGACCTGGAGGGCATGGGGGAGCAACTGGCGGACACCGGCGGCTTCACCGCGTTCTCCGACTGGAACTGACACCCGCCGGCCGCGAAGGCCGATCGCCCCGAGTGGAACCGGCAACTCGGGGAACGCTCACGACCACCTCGACAGCCGCACCGGGTACCCTCACCCGGCCCGGCCCCGGGCTGCCCCCACGACCTGCGAAAACCCTGGAGACTGACGACGATGGCCGACCGGGTCACGGTGATCGGCTGGGACGGCTCGCCGCTGAACGCTGCGGCGTGCTCGGCGCTCGGCGCCGCCACCCTCGTGGCGGGTGCACCCCACCACCTCGCGCTGCCCGAAGTACCCGACGGCGCCGAACGCGTCCGCCTCGGCAGCGTCTCCCTCGCCGCCCGCCGGATCGCCGCCCACCGCGGCAGCGCGGTCGTGTTCGCGGACGGCGACCCCGGCTTCTTCGGCGTCGTACGGACGCTGCGCGCACCGGAGTTCGGCCTGGAGGTCGAGGTGGCCCCCGCGGTCTCCTCGGTCGCCGCCGCCTTCGCCCGCGCGGGCATGCCCTGGGACGACGCCCAGGTCGTCGTCGCGCACCCGCGCACCCTGCGCCGCGCGGTCAACCTGTGCCGGGCCCACTCCAAGGTCGCCGTGCTCACCTCGCCGGGCGCCGGCCCCGCCGAACTGGGCCTGCTCCTCGACGGGGTGCACCGCACCTTCGTCATCTGCGAGGAGCTGGGCACGGACAACGAACGCGTCTCCGTCGTCACCTCCGACAAGGCCGCCGACCACACCTGGCGCGACCCGAACGTGGTGATCGTCGTCGGCGGCCAGGTCGGCCAGGTCTCCGCCGCCGACGGCTGGATCGCCGGCCGGGACCCGGTCGCCGGACCGCGCGGCTGGACGCTGCCCGCCGACGTCTACGGCGGCCTGCTGGGCGAGGGGGAGTCGGAACTGCTGCGCGCGGCCCAACTCGCCCGCCTGGGACCGCGCGTCGGCGACCTCGTGTGGGACATCGGCTGCGGCAGCGGCGCGTTCGCCACCGAGGCCGCCCGTGCCGGCGCCGCCGTCATCGCGGTCGACCGCGACCCGGCGGCCTGCGCCCGTGCCGAGAGCGCCGCGCGGCGCTTCGGCCTGCTGGTGCAGACCGTGCGCGGCAGCGCCCCGCTGATCCTGGAGAACCTCCCCGAACCCGACGTCGTGCGCATCGGCGGGGGCGGCCCCGCCGTCGTCAACGCGGTCGCCGAGCGCAGGCCCCAGCGCATCGTCACGCACGCCGCCGGGCGCGATGCCGCCGAACTCGCCGGGCGGAACCTGGCGGAGCACGGCTACCGGGTGGAGTGCGCCCTGCTCCAGTCCGTCGAACTCGACCCGCGCGCCTGGACGGAGAAGGAACGGAGCGTCGCCTTCCTCATCACCGGCGAGCTCGACCCGCGCGAGACCGCGCACTGAGCCTCCGTACTGACAGGACGTCCGGTGCGGGCGGGAACGTCCCCCGTGATCCTGTTGTCGTACCGCGCGCGGTAGGCTGGCCGATCGTTGCACCGCACCGGGTCACCCCGACGATTCGTCGGCCGATGCCCGAAGTGCCCACCCGATGCGGGGCGGGGACTGGTACGGCGGAACGGGTGGACGCGCAACGTGGCGCAGTCCACAACGGCCCGTCGCGGAAACAGGCTGTCGCGGCGGAGCGACGACCGGAACAATGCCGCTCAATGGCTTTGTCGCCTTTTACGGACGGGTTGTTCGTGCCGCTGGGCACGCACGCTCGTTCTTCACAGCGGGACGGTCGGTGCGCCGCCCCGGGTGAACTGGTCGTAGGAGCACTAACCGATGGGCGAGGGGTACGCATGACCGACACCGGCCAGGTCCCGGGCGAGGGACTGCCGGAGAACGCAGGCATGGTGGAGCAGCCGGGCGCCTCCGCGCACGGTGCGTACACCTACCTCTCCGAATCTCCTGTCGCGGACGAAGACCTTCTGCTCCTGCCCGGCGCCCAGAGCGCCTGGGGCAACGAGGTGCCGCCGCCCGCCCCCGAACCGGTCGTCGAGACCGTCCACGCCCCGGGACCGCACGAGACGTCCGGCCGGGACAGCGGTTCCGTCGACCTCTCCGGCGTCCGGCTGCCCGACCAGGCCGCGGCGGCCCCGGTCCCGCCGCGCCGGCCGCTGCACCTGGGCCCGCTGGTGCCCGACGCCTCGGCCAGCCCCGTCCGGTCGCTCGCCGACCGCGGTCCCGCGGGCACTCCCGTGCGGCAGACCGCGCAGACAGCGCAGGCCGCCGCGGGACCCGAGTACCTCGACGTTCCCCACCTGCGCGAGATGTCCCCGCAGGGCGCACAGCCCTGGGGCGGCGGGCCGGTGGCCCCGGCGCAGGCACAGGCTCCGGCCGAGGAAACGGTTGTTCCGGCCCCGGAACACCCCGTCGACGCCGTGGCGGCCCGCGTCGCCGTCGCCGCGGGCACGACGACCCCCGGCCAGGACGGCCTCACGGCCCACGCGAGCGACACGTACGGCGGCGCGTACGGCGCGCAGCCCCCCGGCGACGAGGCGTACGGCGACGATGCGTACGGCGTCCAGGCGTCCGGCGACACGTACGGCGGCCCGGCCACGGGCGACACGTACGGCGGCGGACAGCCGGCCGAGCCCGCGGCCTTCGTGCCGCAGCCCGCCGCCGGCCTCCCCGACGGCGCGTACGCCACGGACGCGGTCCCGGCCCAGGGCGGCCACGACGGCACCTGGCCGGCCCCCGACGAGACCCCGGCCGCGGACGCCCCGGCCGGCCCCGGCGGACCGGAGTACCCCGGCCTCCCCGCGGACCAGGACGAGCAGCCGGCCCCCGGCACCGGCGCACCGCACGCGGCGTACCCCGCCGAGGCGCAGCCCGGCGGCCCGTTCGAGGCGGCCCGCACCACGCGGTTCGACGAGCAGGGCCTCGCGCCGCGGCTGCCCGACGACCCGGCGGCACCGGCCGCGCAGGACGCCGAGGAGTTCGCCCCCGAGCCGGAGCTCCCGGCCGCCCACCCGGAGGCGCGGGAGCAGCCCGCGTTCACCGAGGAGGCGCCCGCCGGCCCGCACACCCTCCACGGCACCGCCCCGCTGGCCCCCGACGCCGTGCGCACGCCGGACGCCGAGGGCTACCCCGCGTTCGCGGGACCGCCGCCCGTCGGATCGGCCCTCGACGCCGCCCTCGGCGCGACGGCCGCGCACGGCACCGCCCCCGCGGACGGCCCCGCCCGGCAGGACCCCGGAGCCCCGCCCGTCGCCGACGCCTTCGCGCCGACCGCCGGCCAGGACCCGGTGGGCGGCGACACCGCGGACGCCCCCGGGGCCGCGCACAGCGACCTCGCGGGTGCCCCCGCCGAGCCCCTCGCCCCGGTCCCCGCACCCCGCGGACCGGAGCACGCCCCCGCGCCGGTCACCCCCGGCGAGGAGCACGCAACCGCACAGGCACAGCAGGCCGACGACCTCGCGACCCGGGACGCCGGCCAGGAAGAGAGCACGGCCCCAGTGGCAGAAGCAGCACAGCCCACGGGCCCCGCGGCTCCCGGGTACGACGACCCCGAGCGCGAGGCCGTGCTCCGCGTGATGCGCGAGCGCCGCGACATCCGCAACGGCTTCCGCGGCGACCCCATCCCGCACGAGGTGCTGCTGCGCGTCCTGGAGGCAGCGCACACCGCGCCCTCCGTGGGGCACTCGCAGCCCTGGGACTTCGTCGTGATCCGCTCGGCCGAGACCCGGCGGGCCATGCACGAACTGGCCATGCGCCAGCGCGACGCGTACGCCCAGTCGCTGCCCAAGGGGCGGGCCAAGCAGTTCAAGGAAATGAAGATCGAGGCCATCCTCGACACCCCGGTCAACGTCGTCGTCACCGCCGACCCGACCCGCGGCGGCCGGCACACCCTCGGCCGGCACACCCAGCCGCAGATGGCGCCGTACTCCTCCGCGCTCGCCGTGGAGAACTTCTGGCTCGCCGCCCGCGCCGAGGGCCTGGGCGTCGGCTGGGTCAGCTTCTTCGACGAGCGCGAGATGGTCCGCGCCCTCGGCCTGCCCGAGCACCTGGAGGTCGTCGCGTACCTGTGCGTCGGGTACGTCGACGAGTTCCCGGAGGAGCCCGAGTTGATGCAGGCCGGCTGGTCCAAGCGCCGCCCGCTGTCCTGGGTCGTGCACGAGGAGACGTACGGCCGCCGTGCCCTGCCCGGCGAGGAGCCGCACGACCTGCTCGGCGAGACCGTCGCCGCGATCCGCCCGCTCGACGCCAAGGCGCTCGGCGAGGCGTGGGAGCGGCAGAAGCGGATGACGAAGCCCCCGGGCTCGCTCGGCATGCTGGAGATCATCTCCGCGCAGCTCGCCGGCCTGTCCCGCCAGTGCCCGCCGCCCGTCCCGGAACCCGCGGCCGTCGCGATCTTCGCCGGTGACCACGGCGTGCACGCCCAGGGCGTCACCCCGTGGCCGCAGGAGGTCACCGCCCAGATGGTGGCGAACTTCCTCGGCGGGGGAGCGGTCTGCAACGCCTTCGCGAGCCAGGTCGGCGCCGAGGTCTGCGTGATCGACGTCGGTGTGGCCGCCGACCTGCCCGCGACCCCGGGCCTGCTGCCCCGCAAGGTCCGGGCCGGCACCTCCGACATGACCACCGGGCCCGCGATGACCCGCGAGGAGGCCCGCAAGGCCATCGAGGTCGGCATCGAGACGGCCCGCGACCTGGTCGCCGCCGGCAACAAGGCGCTGCTCACCGGTGAGATGGGCATCGCCAACACGACCTCGTCCGCGGCGCTGATCTCCGTCTTCACGGAGACCGACCCGGCCGAGGTGACCGGCCGCGGCACCGGCATCAACGACGAGACCCTGGCCCGCAAGACGGAGGTCGTGCGCCGCGCGATCGAGCTCCACCAGCCGGACCCGGCCGACCCGCTCGGCGTGCTCGCCGCGCTCGGCGGCTTCGAGCACGCCGCGATGGTGGGCCTGCTGCTCGGCGGCGCCTCGCTGCGCACGCCGGTGATCCTGGACGGCGTCAGCGCCGGCGCCGCGGCCCTGGTCGCCCGCGCCATCGCCCCCGAGGTCCTCGCGGCCTGCATCGCCGGCCACCGCAGCGCCGAGCCCGGCCACGTCGCCGCGCTGAACAAGCTGGGGCTGCGCCCGCTGGTCGACCTCGACCTGCGGCTCGGCGAGGGCACCGGCGCGCTGCTGGCGCTGCCGATGGTGCAGAGCACCGCCCGCGCCATGCACGAGGTCGCCACGTTCGACTCGGCGGGCGTCACGGAGAAGTAGCCGCGGACCGGGCCCCGGGGGAGCGCCCCCGGGGCCCGGCGCGCGTTCCGCGGCCCCGCGGGCCCGTCCCAGCGATCGGACGCCCGTACGAACCCGCGCGGTCACCCCGTAAAATCGCACGTCGGGGCGTTGCGCCGAGGTGTTCCCACCGCGCACCCGCCCCGCCCGCCCCACCGCCCCGCCCGGACGAGGAGCCGCACCGCCATGGCCGAACACCCCGCCTATCCCGTGGGCCTGCGCCTGACCGGCCGCCGCGTGGTGGTCCTCGGCGGCGGCCAGGTCGCCCAGCGCCGGCTGCCGGCCCTCGTCGCCGCGGGCGCGGACGTCCTGCTCGTCTCCCCGGCGGCCACCCCGTCCGTCGAGGTCATGGCGGACACCGGGGAGATCGCCTGGGAGCGCCGCCCCTACGCCGACGGCGACCTCGCGGACGCCTGGTACGCGCTCATCGCCACCAGCGACCCCGCGGCCAACGCCGCCGCGTCCGCCGAGGCCGAGCGGCACCGCGTCTGGTGCGTGCGCTCCGACGACGCCGACGCCGCGACCGCGTGGACGCCCGCGACCGGCCGCAGCGAGGGCGTCACCGTCGCCGTGCTCACCACCGACGCCGGCCACCGCGACCCCCGCCGCACCGCGGCGATCCGCGACGCCGTGGTGGAGGGCCTGCGCGACGGCACCCTCGTCGCCCCGCACCACCGTGCGCGCACCCCCGGCGTGGCCCTGGTCGGCGGCGGCCCCGGCGACCCCGACCTGATCACCGTGCGCGGCCGCCGGCTGCTCGCCGAGGCCGACGTGGTCATCGCCGACCGCCTCGGCCCGCGCGACCTGCTCGCCGAACTCCCGCCGCACGTCGAGGTCATCGACGCCGCGAAGATCCCGTACGGGCGCTTCATGGCGCAGGAGGCCATCAACAACGCCCTGATCGACCACGCCAAGCAGGGCAAGTCGGTGGTCCGGCTCAAGGGCGGCGACCCGTTCGTGTTCGGCCGGGGCATGGAGGAGGCGCAGGCGCTCGCCGAGGCCGGCATCCCGTGCACCGTCGTCCCCGGCATCTCCAGCTCGATCTCGGTGCCCGGCGCGGCCGGCATACCCGTCACCCATCGCGGCGTCGCGCACGAGTTCACCGTCGTCAGCGGGCACGTCGCCCCCGACGACGAGCGGTCCCTGGTCGACTGGCCGGCGCTGGCGAGGCTCACCGGCACCCTCGTGATCCTCATGGGCGTCGACAAGATCGGCCGCATCGCCGAGACCCTCGTCGCCCACGGCAAGTCGCCCGACACCCCCGTGGCCCTGGTCCAGGAGGGCACGACCGCCGCCCAGCGCCGCGTCGACGCCACCCTCGCCACCGTCGCGGACACCGTACGGACCGAGCAGGTCAGGGCACCCGCGGTCATCGTCGTCGGCGAGGTCGTCGGCGTCGGCCCCGCCCCGGCCGCCTGACCCGGCACCGCCCCAGCACACAGGACAGGCAGTATCACCCCGTGGCCGAACCCATCACCGTCGACGACCCCGACGACCCGCGCCTGCACGACTACACCGGCCTGACCGACGTGCAGCTGCGGCGCCGCCGCGAACCCGCCGAGGGCCTGTTCATCGCCGAGGGCGAGAAGGTGATCCGCCGCGCGCTGGAGACCGGCCACGAGGCCCGCTCCGTGCTGATGACGGCGAAGTGGGCCGACGTCATGCGCGACGTCGTCGAGGACCTCGCCGCGCCCGTGTACGTCGTGTCGCCGGAGCTCGCCGAACAGGTCACCGGCTACCACGTGCACCGCGGCGCCCTCGCCTCGATGCGGCGCAGGCCCCTTCCCTCGGCGGACCGACTGCTGTCCGACACAGGGCGATCGACCCCGGGCGCCGACGGTGCCCCGGCGGCCCGGCGGCGGGTCGCGATCTTCGAGGACATCGTCGACCACGCGAACCTGGGCGCCGCCTTCCGCAACGCCGCCGCACTCGGGGTGGACGCCGTCCTGCTCACCCCGCGCTGCGCCGACCCCCTCTACCGGCGGGCGGTGAAGGTGTCCATGGGCGCCGTCTTCCACGTCCCGTACGCGAGGTTCGCGGCCTGGCCCGAGGGCGCCGAGACGGTCCGCGAGCACGGCTTCGTCCTCGCCGCGCTGTGCCTGTCCCCGACGTCGGTCCCGCTCGACGAACTGGCCGCCCGCCGCCCCGACCGCCTGGCGCTGATGCTCGGCACGGAGGGCGAGGGACTGTCGCCGGGCGCGCTGCGCGCCGCCGACACCCACGTCCGCATCCCGATGGACGCGGGCGTCGACTCCCTCAACGTGGCCGCGGCCTCGGCGGTCGCCTTCTACGCGACCCGTTAGAGAGACGCGTCCGGGCTCCTCCGTTTGGTCCGCTTTGCGCAGGGGAACCCGGCGCGGAGCGGCGTCGCCGCACGACGTCCGGGACCGGTCCGCCCCCGCGGGGAAGCGGGGGAGCGGCACCGCGTGGTCCCGGGCGACAGCCCCGACTGAGGAGGATCATGCCTGCGGTTCCCGACATCACCCTGAACAACGGGGTCACGATCCCGCAGCTCGGTTTCGGTGTCTTCCAGATCCCGCCGGAGGACACCGGGCAAGCCACGCGCAACGCCCTGGAGACCGGTTACCGGCACATCGACACCGCCGAGATGTACGGCAACGAGAAGCAGGTGGGCGAGGCCGTCCGCGCCTCCGGCATCGACCGTGACGAAATCTTCGTGACCAGCAAGCTCAACAACGGCGCCCACGAGCCGGACGACGCGCGGGCCGCCTTCGACCAGACCCTGGCGGACCTCGGCATCGGCCATGTCGACCTGTTCCTGATCCACTGGCCGCTGCCGGCCGTCGGGGACTTCACCCGCACCTGGCAGGCGCTGGAGGAGATCTACCGCTCGGGCCGCGCGAAGGCGATCGGCGTCTCCAACTTCCAGCCGCACCACCTGCGCCGCCTGCTGGAGACGGCCGACGTGGTGCCCGCGGTCAACCAGATCGAGGTGCACCCCTACCTCACCCAGGACGACGTGCGCGCCTTCGGCACCGAGCACGAGATCGCCACCGAGGCCTGGTCCCCGATCGCCCAGGGCAAGGTCCTCGACGACCCGGTGATCACGGCGGTCGCCGACCGCGTGGGCCGCACCACCGCACAGGTGGTCCTGCGGTGGCACATCCAGCGGGGCGACATCGTCTTCCCGAAGTCGGTGACCCCGAAGCGGGTGAAGGAGAACTTCGCCCTGTTCGACTTCGAGCTGTCCCCGCAGGACATGAGCGAGATCTCGGCGCTCAACCGCGACGAGCGCACGGGCCCCGACCCGGACACCTTCAACATGGCCGGATGACCCAACCGCGAACGCCGGGCGGGGCAGACCCACGAGGTCTGCCCCGCCCGGCGTTCCGCTGTCCCCGTCCGAGCCCAACGGCCCCCGGCCGCCGCCCGGTTGGACGGCCGGCATCGGCCGCCCCCGCGCACCTCGGCGGCCCCGCCGCGCCGACTGCCCGACGCCGGTAGCCTGTTGGCGGCCGAGGGCCGCGCGGGCGACGCGACCGTACGGCCGGACGGCCCGTGGGGCCGGTCGGCTACGCGGTCCGCGCGGCCCGGCCGTCGTCGTGGTGCCCGGGGGCGACCTGCCGCGAACTCGGCGCCCCGGCAGCCGCGTTGACCGCCCGCGCCCCCGTGCCGCCGTCCTCCACGCCCAGACCGCGGGCCGGTCCCGAGCAGCCCTGGGCCACCGCGATGCCGAGCGCCACGAGCAGCGTCACGACGACGAACACGAACAGGCGCTGCCGCAGCAACCGCGGGTTCGCCGGGCGCCGCCCGGTCCCGGTGCCGCGCGGTGCGGGCCGCCCCGTACCGCCGGTGCGCGGCGCCGGGCGGCTGCCGCTCGCGCCGCCCGGACGGGTGCCGTTGCGCGACGTCTGCGAACGCTGCCCGCCGGGGCGGGACGGGACACCACCGCCCCGGGACGGCGTACCGCCACGCTGCGGGGCGCCCCCGCCGTGCGAGGGGACGCCGCCGCGGGGCGCCCCCGGCCCGCGCGAGCCGGTCGTGCTCGGCCCGGGGCCCTGCGGGCGCCGCTGGGCGCGCTGCTGCTCCGGGTAGGTCTCCGCGATGCGCCCGGTGGGCCGGTCGGCCTCGGCCGAACGCGGCGCGGGCGGCCGGGCCTCGGCCAGACCCTGTGCCTCGCGGGCGGCGATCTCCTTGAGCCGCAGGGACAGTTGGAGCGTGCTCGGCCGCTCGTCCGGGTTCTTCGCCAGGCACGCGTGCACCAGCGGCGCCAACGCGTCGGGAACACCGGTCAGATGGGGCTCCTCGTGCACCACGCGGTACAGCATCACCTCCGAACTCCCGTGCCCGAAGGGGGAGTCGCCGGTCGACGCGTACGCGAGCGTGGCGCCCAGCGAGAACACGTCGGTGGCGGGTGTCACCGCCGCGCCCCGCACCTGCTCCGGCGCGAGGAAGCCGGGGGAGCCGACCGCGGTGCCCACGTGCGTGAGGGTGGAGGCGCCGGTCGCCCAGGCGATGCCGAAGTCGATGATCCGCGGCCCCTTCGGGGACAGCAGGATGTTGGACGGCTTGAGGTCCCGGTGCACGACCCCCGCCTCGTGCACGGCGACCAGCCCCTCGGACAGCGCGGCACCGATGGCGGCGGCGTCCGGCACGCTCAGCGCGCCCTCGTCGGCGACCTTGTCGTGCAGGGACGGACCGGGCACGTACTGCGTCGCGAACCACGGCCGGTCGGCGTCCAGGTCGGCCGCGACCAGCCGGGCCGTGCAGCCGCCCCGGATGCGGCGCGCCGCGGACACCTCGCGCGCGAAACGCGAACGGAACTCCTGATCCTCCGCCAGGTCCGGCCGGATGACCTTCAGGGCGACCCGCTGCCCCTTGCGGTCGGAACCGAGGTAGACCACGCCCATGCCGCCCGCGCCGAGCCGCCGGTGCAGTCTGAACGAGCCGACGACGCGCGGGTCCTCGCGCCTCAGGCGCATCATCGTCATGTCCATCCCCGCTGCCGGTCCGTATGACGAGCGACAGCTTACGTTTCCCCGCCGACGGGCGCGCAGAGGCCGCGCCCTGCCGGACCGATCGATTGTCAGTGCCCGGTGGGAAACTTGAAGGGTGGTCAGGAAGCGCGCGAAGCGGCCGGCCCCACGTCGGCCGTCGTCCCAACCGCTGCCAGCAGAAGGGGGATTGAGCCCGTGAAGGGTGATCGTGTGGAGATAGTCGTGGATGCCGGAGACACGACGCGCACGTACGAGGTGGTGGCGAGCCGGGCGGGCCGCCGGGTCGAGACGGCGGTGCGCAGGGGGGTCGTCGAAGTGAGCGAAGTCACCCGCAGCGGATCGGTCGTCCGCACCGCCCGGTTCATGGCGACCAGGGTGCTGGCCCTGGTGGAGCAGCCGGTGCCCCGGGAGGACAGCACGGAGCGGGCCGAGCGCACGGGCCGTCCCCTCCGGGAGGACCCCGAGTCCTGAGGGTCCGTCTCCACCCTGGGGTGTAGTTCGCAGGTCACGGCTCATCCTCGGGGAGGCCCGCCAAGGGGTACGCGGGCATGACGACCCGAGCTTGCCGCGCGTCTAGTTTGGTTCCTGAGCGGCGGGTGCAGCACTCGTCCCCCGAGGTCCGACACCCGCCGCCACCCGGACACCTCATCGGTCAGGAGAGGGACCATGGCACTCACGGCACCGCGGACCCCGTTCCGCGTCCCGGGACGCACGGCGCGACGCGCCCTGCTCCCCGCCGGACGCCAAGGACGCCGCCACCCCCTGGTGGCGACGCTGATGGCCCTTCCCCTGGCGGTCCTGCTCCTGCTCGTCTTCGACGGCTGGGAGACGGTGAGCACACAGGCGTCGTCCGTGGGCGTGATGCTGGGGCGCTGAGCGGCGACCCCAGGCCCGGAAGAGCGGTCCGGGCGGGGACATCCGGCCTGGAAACCCCGTGGGGACGGGGGTGCGGCGGACGGCACAGATGCCGGCGCAGCTGGGGAGCTGCGCCGGCATTGAACTTCGCGGTGGTGGCCGCGGCCCGGACCCGGGCCGCGGCCACAGCCGTCGGCGCCCCCGGCCGGCCCGGCGACGGCCTGCGTACCCTCGCCCGAGTACAGCCCGCCGCCCCGCAGGAGACCCCGTGACCGCCGCCCCGCCGCCCTCGCCGCTGCCGGAACTGGCCGACCGCGCCCGGACCGCGGCGCATCCCGACGGCACCCCGGACACCGGCTGCGCCTGCGCCGACGTCGGCACCCTCGCCGACCGCCCCGACGGCACGGTCGTCCGGCACGCCCACGTCGTCGCGAAGGCCCACGCCCCGGACACCGACCCGGCGGCCCTCGCCCGCCGCCTCGCGGTGGCCGCGGCCCTCCCCGGTGTCCTGCTCCCGCCGCTCCGCCCGCGCCCGGCGGCGACGGGCACGCCCGCCCGCCCCGCCACCCTCTGGCCGTACGGCGCCCCCGTCGACCCCGGGGCCCCGGACGACGCCCCCTGGGAGGAGGCCGCCGTCCTCCTGGCCCGCCTGCACCGCGCCCCCGTGCCGGACGGTCTGCCGCCCATGCGCGGCCCCCTGAAGGCGGCCCGCGCCGTCGCCCGCCTGCGCGCGGCCGGACCGCACCCGGACACCCCGGCCGTGCTGCGCGCCTGGTCCGCCCTGCCGCCGTGGGCCCGCGCCGAGGAGCCCCAGCCGCACACCGGCACGCTCTGCCACGGCGACCTGCACCTCGGCCAGCTCGTCCGGCATCCCGCCCCCGGCGGTGACTGGCTCCTCATCGACGTGGACGACATCGGCGGCGGCGTCCCGGCGTGGGACCTCGCGCGCCCCGCGGCCTGGTTCGCCTGCGGCCTGCTGCCGCCCGGGGAGTGGTCCCGGTTCCTGGCCGCGTACCGGGCGGCCGGCGGCCCCGCGGTACCGCCCGCGGGCGACCCCTGGCAGGCGCTCGACGTCCCGGCCCGCGCCCTCACCGTGCAGACCGCGGCCCGCGCGATCGCCAAGGCCGCGGCGGACGGCCGCCCGCTGGACGAGGTGGAACGCGTGGTGGTGGACGCGTGCGCCCGAATGACCTCCGTCCCCGCGGAGTTGAAGGCCGACGGTGCCAAGTAGTGTGCAACCGACCCGAGCCGGACAGTGTCTGTCCTGGCGAGATGTGAATCAGGTCCGAACGGCGAGGAGTTGAGCCGAGCATGCAGTGTCCGAAGTGTCACGCACCGATGCACACGTACAACCGCAACGGTGTGCAGATCGAGCAGTGCAGTGGCTGCCGCGGGATCTTCCTCGACTACGGCGAGCTGGAGGCCCTGACCCGCGTCGAGTCGCAGTGGTCGCAGCCCGCACCGCCCCCACCCGGCCCGCAGGGCTACCCGGCGGCGGCCCCGCAGGCGTACCCCTCGGCCCCGGCCTGGGGCGCCCCGCACGGCGGGGGCCACTACGGCGGCCACGGCGGCGGCCACCACCGCCACAAGAGCTTCGGCCACATGCTCTTCTCCAGCTGAACCACGGGCCCGCGTACCGGGGACGACCCCGGCACGCGGGCCGCGCGTCGGCGCGGCGCCCGCACGACGAAGCCCCCGGCCGTTCGAGACGGCCGGGGGCTCCGGTGCGTGGACGATACTGGGATTGAACCAGTGACCTCTTCCGTGTCAGGGAAGCGCTCTCCCGCTGAGCTAATCGTCCTCGGGACCACGGCCGCCGTACGGGCCGGACGTGGGTGGTGCGGTGTGCGCGATACTGGGATTGAACCAGTGACCTCTTCCGTGTCAGGGAAGCGCTCTCCCGCTGAGCTAATCGCGCGGGGGATCCGAGGATCCAGTGGACGATACTGGGATTGAACCAGTGACCTCTTCCGTGTCAGGGAAGCGCTCTCCCGCTGAGCTAATCGTCCTTGGAGGTGGAGACGGGATTTGAACCCGTGTAGACGGCTTTGCAGGCCGTTGCCTCGCCTCTCGGCCACTCCACCAGGAGTGCGGGGGGACTGCGGGTCCCCCGGTTCCTGCGAGCGGACGACGAGGCTCGAACTCGCGACCTCAACCTTGGCAAGGTTGCGCTCTACCAACTGAGCTACGTCCGCCTGTCGGTTCGGCCCGCTTGCGCGGCCCGGCGACGTGTTGAACTCTAGCGGATCCGGGCGCCAGCACAAAAACGCGTTTGCGCAGCGTGCTGCCCCGCGTCCGGCCGAAGACCAGGTCGGGGCACCGGGAGGGCGGCCGGACGTCACCCGGGAGACGTCCCGCGGCACCCCCATAGACTTCCCCGCGTGCTCGACCTCGCTCCTCTCGCCCGCTTCGGCGACCGCCTCGCCACCGGCCTCAGGGACGTCACCAGCGACCCCGCCGCCCTGGAGTCCGCCGGCTTCTGGGCCGTCGCGGCCGACTTCGAGGGCGGCCTGACCTGCGCCCGCTTCGCCGACGTCCGCCGCGCCCCGGTACCCGCGCCGGTACCGGGCGGCTGGCGGGGTCCGGCCGCCGGTGACTGGACGTCCTCGCTGGACCGCGCCGCGTACACGGCCGGTGTGCGGCGGATCCGGGAGCACATCGCGGCCGGCGAGGTCTACCAGGCGAACCTCTGCCGCGTCCTGTCCGCGCCCGTGGCGCCGACCGCCGACGTGGACGCGCTGACGGCCCTGCTGGCGCGCGGCAACCCCGCCCCGTACGCCGGAACGATCCGGCTGCCGGAGCACGGCGTGGAGATCGCCACCGCGTCCCCCGAGCTGTTCCTGCGACGCGACGGACGCGAGGTCGGGTCCGGCCCGATCAAGGGCACCGGGCGCACGGAGACGGACCTCCTGGAGAAGGACCACGCGGAGAACGTGATGATCGTGGACCTGGTCCGCAACGACCTCGGGCGCGTCTGCGCCACCGGCAGCGTCACGGTCCCCGACCTGTGCGTGGTCGAGAAGCACCCCGGGCTCGTCCACCTCGTCTCCGCCGTCCGCGGCGAACTGCTCCCCGGTGCCGGCTGGCCCGAGCTGCTCGCCGCGGCCTTCCCGCCGGGATCGGTCACCGGCGCCCCCCGGTCCAGCGCCCTGCGGATCATCGGCGCGCTGGAGACCGCGCCCCGCGGCCCGTACTGCGGCGGGATCGGCTGGGTCGACGCCGACCGGGGCACGGGCGAACTGGCCGTCGGCATCCGCACGTTCTGGCTCGACCGGGCCGCCGGCGCACTGCGCTTCGGCACCGGGGCCGGCATCACCTGGGGCTCCGATCCCGAGCGGGAGTGGCGGGAGACCGAGCTGAAGGCGTCGCGGCTGCTCGCGATAGCGTCGGGAACGTACGAGGACGGCGGACAAGGCCGTCCAGCAAGCGGAGAGGCGCTCTGACGTGAAGATCTGGCTCGACGGCGGGCTGCGCGACAGCGACTCCGCCCGCGTCTCGGTGTTCGACCACGGGCTGACCGTGGGCGACGGCATCTTCGAGACGGTCAAGGCGGTGCGGGGCAGGACGTTCGCACTCACCCGGCATCTCGACCGGCTGGCCCGCTCGGCCCGCGGCCTGGGGCTGCCCGAGCCCGATCTCGACGAGGTGCGCCGCGCCTGTGCCGCGGTCGTCGAGGCCAACCCGGTGGAGCTCGGCCGGCTGCGCATCACCTTCACCGGCGGCCACGGCCCGCTCGGCTCCGACCGCGGCGACCGCGGCCCCACCCTCGTGGTCGCCCTCGGCGCGACCACCCGCCGCCCCGACACCACCGCGGTCGTCACGGTGCCCTGGACGCGCAACGAGCGGGGCGCGCTGACCGGCCTGAAGACCACCTCGTACGCCGAGAACGTGGTCGCCCTGGCGCGCGCCCACGAACACGGCGCCACCGAGGCGCTGTTCCCGAACACCGTGGGACAGCTCTGCGAGGGCACCGGGTCCAACGTCTTCGTCGTCCTCGACGGCGAGATCCACACCCCGCCGCTCGCCTCCGGCTGCCTCGCGGGCATCACCCGCGCGCTGACCGCCGAGTGGACCGGCGCCCGGGAGAGCGACCTGCCGCTCGACGTGCTGGAGCACGCCGACGAGGTCTTCCTGACGTCCACGCTGCGGGACGTGCAGGCGGTGCACCGCGTCGACGAGCGCGAACTGCCGTCCGCGCCGGGCCCGGTGACCGCCAAGGCGATGCGGATCTTCGACGAGCGCTCCGGCGCCGACCTCGACCCCTGAGCCGTACCCCCACCGGAAACGAGGCTGCCGCGCCGCTCCGCCGAGGGGTAGAAAGGCAGCGATGACCACCACCCTGCGGCCGACCGAGCCGCTCCAGCACGCGGCCGACGGGGCCCGCTCGCGCCACTACCGGGTGTGCGTGAACGGGCGTCCCGTCGGCGAACTCCGGCTCAGGACCCACCCGGTGTTCGGCCCGTCCGCCGCCGTCGTCGAGGACCTGCGCGTCGACGAGTCCGACCGCGGCCGGGGCCGGGCCACGGTGGCGGCGCTGGCCGCCGAGGAGATCGCACGCGGCTGGGGGTGCGCCCGCGTCGAGGCCGAGGTGCCCGCCGGAACCGCCGCGGCGCTGCGGCTCGCCACCGCGCTCGGCTACCGGCACCGCAACCGCACCCTGGATAAGACGGTGGACACCGCGCCGCGACTTCCCCCGGGCAGCGCCGGCCGGCCCATGACGGAGGCCGAGTTCGGGCCGTGGCTCGCCGCCCTCAAGGAGAGGTACGCGTCCTCCTGGGCCGACCGCGGCGTCCCCGTGGACGAGGCGCGGGCCAAGTCGGAGCGGGACCACGACCGGCTGCTGCCCGCCGGTCTCGCGAGCGACGACGTCGTACTGAGCGTCCTGGAGCACGAGGGCGTCCCGGTGGGCACGCTGTGGCTCTCGGTCGCGGGGGAGCGCGGGTTCGTCTACTACGTCGAGGCGGACGCCCGCTTCCGGGGCCGCGGCCACGGGCGCACCCTGATGCTGCTGGCCGAGGCGCAGACGTCCGCCGCCGGGAAACCGGTCCTGGCCCTGAACGTCTTCACCGGCAACGCCCCGGCCGAGCGGCTCTACGAGTCGCTCGGCTACCGGCCCGTCACGTACTCGATGTACAAGGAACTCTGAGGGGCCGGCGCGGGGCGGCGTGCCGGGACGTCAGGCCCCGGCGCGCGCCAGGACCGCGTCCAGGGCGCTCTCCACGCGCTCGCGCAGGCCCTCCTGGCTCTTGCCGCCGTCGAACCGCTCCCCGTCCACCACGTAGGTCGGGGTACCGGTCACGCCGATGGCGCGGCCCTCGGCCTGGTCCGCGTCGACGATCAGGATGTGCCTGCCGTCGATCAGCGCGGTGTCGAACTCCTCGGCGTCCAGGCCGAGTTCACCGGCCACCTCGACCAGGAACGGCTCCCCGCGCCGGTTCAGCTCCTCGACCCGGCCGAGCACGGCCTCGACGTACGGCCACAGCGCGCCCTGTTCCGCGGCCTCCTCGGCGGCCTGCGCGGCGGCGAAGGCGTGCTGGTGCTTGTCCAGCGGGAAGTGCCGCAGCCGCAGGTCGAGGCGGTCGCCGTAACGGGCACGCAGCGCGCGGACGTCGTCGAGGGCGGTACGGCAGTCCGGGCACTGCAACTCGCACCAGACGTCGAGGACGGCAACGGGCGCGCTGTCGGGGGAGGGGTCGCTCATGCCCCCAGTCTTCCAGCCCGCCCGCCCCGCCCCCAACCGGGACCGGCCGCCGCCCCGGCCCCCGGTGCGCGGTCGGTGCGCGTGCGGTGACGTGCGGTGACGTGCCGTGACGACGCCCCGGCGGAACCGGTACGTGGGGAGGAGGGAACCCGGCGGCGGACCCGGAGATGTCCCTGATGTCCGCCCCGGGCATGGCCCCGGGCGGGCCGGGCGGTGCAGGATGGAGGGGACGAACCGCTCTGCCGAGCCCGCCTGGAGGACCGCATGATCGCCGAGACAGTCTGCTGCGCGGTCTCCGCGGCCGGCCTGGGCATCGCCGCCGTCACCGCCTTCCGCAAGCGCTTCCTCGCGGCGGCCCGCATCACCGCGTACGCGCTCGTCCCGGTCGCGCTGGTGATGACGGGTGTCGTGGGCTGGGCGTCCGACAAGGCCTTCAGTCCCGTCGCGTGGGCCGGCCTGGTCCTGCTCGGCGGCGCGTGGGGCCTGTTCGCGCTCACCCGGGCCGTCGAGCGCCGCGGCGGGACCACGCGCAAGGAGCGCCGTGCCGCCCGTGACGCGGAGCACGAGCCGGTGGCCGCTCCCGGCGCCTCGGCCCCCGCGCTGGGCTCCACCGCGGCCCGCCCGGCGGCCCGCCCCGCCCCCGCCGCGCGCAAGGGCGCGGGTGGCGGTGACGACTTCAGCGACATCGAGGCGATCCTGAAGAAGCACGGCATCTGAGCGCCGGCACCGCGTGCGCCCCGAGTGGGCGCGGTCCGCCGCGAAACGATCACCACGTGATCATGCTCGAACCGGACATCGCGGATATCGGCGAACTCCCACCCCATACGGATCTGGGATCGCGCGGCCGGTGCCGACTGCGACATCATCACCGCGAGATGCTGGACACCACCCAGAGCGACACCGCGCCGCCGCAGGAAGAGCCGCGCGGATGCCTCTTCGCCCTTTCCCAGCCACCGCTGATGATCTTCCTAGCGGTGATCGGATGTCTGCTGCTCATGGCCGCGTTGCACGACCTGCTGCTGCTCTGAGCCGTACCCGCCGTCCCCGGCGTCACCCGCCGGGTACGGCGTCCCACCGGACCTCCGCCCTTCGCCCCGCGGCCCGTCAGCCCGCCGCCTCCTTGCGCCGCGCGCGGTACGCGGCCACGTGCAGCCGGTTGCCGCACGTGCGGCTGGAGCAGTAGCGCCGCGACCGGTTGCGCGACAGGTCGACGAAGGCGCGCCGGCAGTCCGGGGCCTCGCACCGCCGCAGCCTGTCCTCCTCCCCGGCGACCACGAAGAAGGCCAGCGCCATCCCGCAGTCGGCGGCCAGGTGGTCGGCGACCGAGGCGCCGGGCGCGAAGTAGTGCACGTGCCACTTGTAGCCGTCGTGGTCCGTGAGCCGGGGCGTGGTGCCCGCGGCGGCGACCAGCTCGTTGATCAGGCCGGCGGCCGTGGCGGCCTCCTCGGCGGCGAAGATCGCGGCGAACCGGGCGCGTATCCCGCGCACGGCGGCGAGGTCCCCCTCGGACAGCGTGCCGACCTCGCTGACCTCGTGCCGGTCGACGAACTCCGCCAGCGCCCCGGTGTCCGGCAGCCCCTCGGGGGAGGTGTCACCCTCCGGAGCGGTGTTCACCAGATCCACCACGGTGTCGAGCGAGCACCGGGTGTCGTGGGTGATCAGCAACGTTTCGCTCCCTGGCCTGGGGGTCGGGCCCACGCCCGCCGATGCTGGCCGATGGTAGTGGCTCCGCCCGCCCGCGTACGGCCCGGTGCCGCCCCCCGGCACGCGAACGCGCCGTCGCCGTCCCGCGGACGTGGGTCCGCGGGACGGCGACGGCGATGTGCCCTATGCGGTTGTCTGAGCCCGAGCCGTCTCCCCGAGTGGACGGCGCCGGGCGGCTTGGTGGGGTGTGTCCGGCCTAGCTTTCCGCCAGGATGTGCGAAAGCTCCTGGTCCAGGTCGAAGTGCCGGTGTTCCGTGCCGGGAGGCACGGCGGCGTCCGTTCGCTTCAGGAAGGACTCGAGAGCCCGTGCCGGGGCCTCGAGCAGGGCTTCGCCCTCGGGAGAGCTCAGGGCGATGCAGACAACGCCCTGGCCGTGACTGCGCGACGGCCAGACACGGACGTCGCCGGTACCGGTGGGACGGTGAAGCCCCTCGGCGAGGAGGTCGCGGGCGAACACCCACTCGACGGTTTCCTCGGCTCCGGTGTGGAAGGTGGCGTGCACGGCGTAGGGGTCGGCCGTGTCGTACCGCAGGCCTGCGGGGACAGGCAGGGAGGACTCGCTCGACACAACGAGGCGCAGGTGCAGCTCGCAGCTGACCGTGGTGTTCATAAGCGCCAGGGCCTTTCGCTCAGTGTGCGCTCGGGGATTCGCACGTCGGCGAAATCGACATGCCACCTACGGTGCCGTTGTAAACCCCTCTGAGTGTTTTGCGTGCCTTTATGTAACTCATCCGGCCGACGCCTCGTTCGTGCCGTGCGTCCATTCCGGTGACTTGTTTCCCTCGGGTAGGGTTTGCTCGTATGAATACGGGGAGTGACCGGCCGGGTGAGGTCTCCGCGCCGGCGAACGGCGGGCGTACCGAAGGCGCGGCAGAGGGTGCGGAGGGCGTCGCACGCACCGCCGACGGGAGCGGCGAGGGCGACGGGGAGGGGCTCGGGTCGAGGGCCCCGGAATTCGTCAGGGCCCGGCCGGTCCTGCATCTGAGCTGGCAGGTCGGTGTCTTCGTGGTCGGGCTCGCCGTCGTGGCGGCCGGCGTGGTGATGCTGCCGCTCCCCGGGCCCGGCTGGGTGGTGATCTTCGGCGGCATGGCGATCTGGGCGACCGAGTTCGTCTGGGCGCAGCTCGTGCTGCGCTGGACCAAGCGGAAGGTGACCGAGGTCGCGCAGCGCGCCCTCGACCCGCGGGTGCGCCGCCGCAACATCGTGCTGACGGTGATCGGGCTGGTCGTCGTGGCCGCCGTCCTCGCCGTCTACGTGGTGCGGTTCGGCTTCGAGATGCCCTGGCGGATCAAGGACCAGTGAGCCGCTCGGCGGCCCTGTCCGCACGTGGCCGGGGCACCGGCTGACATGGGGTAATGTTCTCTCTGCGTCCGGGCGATTAGCTCAGTGGGAGAGCGCTTCGTTCACACCGAAGAGGTCACTGGTTCGAACCCAGTATCGCCCACCCGGCACGACGGCCCCCCTGCGAACAGCAGGGGGGCCGTCGTCGTTCCGCGGCCGCCGGACGGATCGGGGCCGGGCCGACGGCAATTACGGAGAGCTATTCCGAAACGGCGTCACATTTCTTCGGAAGTACGACAAGAAGGGTGTTTCCGCCCGCTCTCAAGTGCCGTTCGGGCAAGGGGAATCCGTGCCTTGTCCGCTTTTCCCGCGGGAGCACCCGGGGCCGGTCGGGTGAACGAAATGCGGCGCGGAATTCCGCTTCTTCTCCGGAAAGGCGGACCGACTCCCTTGCGGGCGGGCCGAACTGACGGAGTGACGGAAGGCGGGAGTCCGCCACCGCCGGGGCGCCGGGAACGGTGGCACCGGGGCGTTCCCCGGGCAGACTCGTGCCATGGACTGGACCCGCTACCGCTTCGTCAGCCTGTGGTCCCTGCCCGCGCCGCCCGACGTCGTGCACGCGGCACTGGAACGCGTCGACGAGTACCCGCTGTGGTGGCCGCAGGTGAAGGAGGTGCGGGGGCTGGACGGCACCAGCGCGGTCGTCACCGTACGCTCCGTGCTCCCGTACCGCCTCACCTTCGTCGCGCGGGCCGTCCGCCGTGATCCCGCGGCCGGGGTGCTGGAGATCGCCATGTCCGGTGACCTCGTCGGGTGGGCGCGCTGGACGGTCCGGGGCGCGGGCGGCGGGACCCTGGCCCGCTACGACCAGGAGGTCGAGGTGGGCAAGCCGCTCATGCGGCGGCTCGCGGTGCCCGGGAGGCCGCTGTTCCGCGCCAACCACCGGCTGATGATGCGGGCGGGGCGCCGCGGGCTGACCGCCCGCCTCCAAGCGGTTTGAACGAAGCCCGCCGGGCCCTGTATGGTTCAGTCCGTTCCCGGGCGATTAGCTCAGTGGGAGAGCGCTTCGTTCACACCGAAGAGGTCACTGGTTCGAACCCAGTATCGCCCACCGGGAAAAGGCCGGTCCGCCGATGGCGGACCGGCCTTTCCGTGTTCACCGTCAGGCGACCGCGGGCAGCGCCGGGCGCAGCGGCCAGTGCGGGCCGGACGAGGCCGGCCCGGTGCCGCGTGCGAACCAGGTCTGCGGCCCCCGGGTCTGCGCCGCGTGCCACAGTGCCTGCTGGCCGTGCAGCTCGGCGGGGGTCAGCCGCTCCAGGCGCGACGCGAACCTGCGCCCGAGGGCCCGCACGACCTCCAACGACGTCAGCGCGTCCGCCGCCGCGTCGTGCGCGCCCTCGGGCACCACCCCGTAGTGCGCGCACAGGTCGCTCAGCGCGCGGCGGCCCTTGCGGTAGCGGTCCAGGTGCCGGTCCAGCACGTGCGGGTCGAGCACCAGCAGCGGCACCGGGCCGAGCCGGGCGGCCAGCGAGGACGCCCGGTGGCGGCGCAACTCCCGGTCCAGCAGGGTGAGATCGAACGGCGCGTTCATCACCACCAGGGGACGGCCCGCCGCGGCCTGGGTCTCCAGCTCGCAGGCCACCTCCGCCATGACGGGGGCCGGCCACCGTCCGTTGCGCTGGAGGTGCTCCTCGGTGAGCCCGTGCACCGCCGTCGCCTCCGCCGGGACCGGCACCCCCGGGTTCACCAGCCAGCGGGTGACCCGGGGACGCAGGCCCGGAGCGTCCTGGATCACCACGGAGGCCGACACGATCCGGTCCGTCTCGGCGTCCGCGCCCGTGGTCTCCGTGTCGAATGCCGCCAGCGGACCCTCGTACCAGCTCGTCGTCATCAACGCCCAACTCCCTTTCGTCCCACGTGTGCTGACGTCCTGCCGGGTCAACCGGTTTGCCCTGTTCGGTGATACCCGTGCTGTTTGCGGCGTACGCGGCGGGACGGGACGTCACCGCCGGTCTTTGCAGTTCACGGGGCCAAGGAAGACGACGGCCGGGGGTGCGGGGGAGTTGTTCGTGACCCGGGGGCGGGCAGTGCCGTCGCGCGGGACCGGCGGCGGCCCCGTCCCGGGGCCGGGCGGTAACCGTTTCGCGGAGGCCGCCCCCGGGTCGGTACGATCGGCACTCGCGCACCGGGTCGTACGGGTGCGCTTCCACCTTCAGGCAGGAGAGTCCGGTGTCAGACGTCCGTGTGATCATCCAACGCGATTCCGAGCGGGAAGAGCGCACGGTGACGACGGGCACCACGGCCGCCGACCTCTTCCCCGGCGAGCGCTCGATCGTCGCCGCCCGGGTGGCCGGCGAGCTCAAGGACCTCGCGTACGCCCTCGCCGAGGGCGACGTCGTCGAGCCCGTCGAGCTGTCCTCCGAGGACGGCCTGAACATCCTGCGCCACTCCACCGCGCACGTCATGGCGCAGGCCGTGCAGGAGCTGTTCCCCGAGGCGAAGCTCGGCATCGGCCCGCCGGTCAAGGACGGCTTCTACTACGACTTCGACGTCGAGCGGCCCTTCACCCCGGAGGACCTCAAGGCCGTCGAGAAGAAGATGCAGGAGATCCAGAAGCGCGGCCAGCGCTTCTCCCGCCGCGTCGTCACCGACGAGGCCGCCCGCGAGGAGCTGGCCGACGAGCCGTACAAGCTGGAGCTGATCGGGCTCAAGGGCGCGCCCTCCAGCGACGACGGCGCGGACGTCGAGGTCGGCGCCGGCGAGCTGACGATCTACGACAACCTGGACCCCAAGACCGGTGAGCTGTGCTGGAAGGACCTCTGCCGCGGTCCCCACCTGCCCTCGACCCGGCTCATCCCGGCGTTCAAGCTGATGCGCAACGCCGCCGCGTACTGGCGCGGCAGCGAGAAGAACCCGATGCTCCAGCGCATCTACGGCACCGCCTGGCCCTCCAAGGACGAGCTGAAGGCGCACCTGGACTTCCTCGCCGAGGCCGAGAAGCGCGACCACCGCAAGCTCGGCAACGAGCTGGACCTGTTCTCCATCCCCGAGCAGATCGGCTCGGGCCTCGCGGTCTTCCACCCCAAGGGCGGCATCGTCCGCCGGACCATGGAGGACTACTCGCGCCGCCGGCACGAGGAGGAGGGCTACGAGTTCGTCTACACCCCGCACGCCACCAAGGGGAAGCTCTTCGAGACCTCGGGCCACCTGGACTGGTACGCCGACGGCATGTACCCGCCCATGCAGCTCGACGAGGGCGTGGACTACTACCTCAAGCCCATGAACTGCCCGATGCACAACCTGATCTTCGACGCGCGCGGCCGGTCCTACCGTGAACTGCCGCTGCGCCTCTTCGAGTTCGGGACCGTGTACCGGTACGAGAAGTCCGGCGTGGTGCACGGCCTGACCCGTGCGCGCGGCTTCACGCAGGACGACGCGCACATCTACTGCACCCGCGAGCAGATGGCCGACGAGCTCGACAAGACGCTCACCTTCGTGCTGAACCTGCTGCGCGACTACGGTCTGAACGACTTCTACCTGGAGCTCTCCACCAAGGACCCGGAGAAGTTCGTCGGCTCCGACGAGGTCTGGGAGGAGGCGACCGAGACGCTGCGCCAGGTCGCCGAGAAGCAGGGCCTCCCGCTGGTCCCGGACCCGGGCGGTGCCGCCTTCTACGGCCCGAAGATCTCCGTGCAGGCCAAGGACGCCATCGGCCGCACCTGGCAGATGTCGACCGTGCAGCTCGACTTCAACCTGCCCGAGCGCTTCGACCTGGAGTACACCGGCCCGGACGGCACCAAGCAGCGGCCGGTCATGATCCACCGCGCGCTGTTCGGCTCGATCGAGCGGTTCTTCGCGGTGCTCCTGGAGCACTACGCGGGCGCCTTCCCGGCCTGGCTCGCGCCGGTGCAGGCGATCGGCATCCCGATCGGCGACGCGCACGTGGAGTACCTGGAGAAGTTCGCCGCGGCGGCGCGGAAGAAGGGGCTGCGCGTCGACGTCGACTCGTCGTCCGACCGCATGCAGAAGAAGATCCGCACCGCGCAGAAGCAGAAGGTCCCGTTCATGGTCATCGTCGGCGACGACGACATGAACGGCGGCACGGTCTCCTTCCGCTACCGCGACGGTTCGCAGGAGAACGGCATCGCGTTCGACGAGGCCATCGCGAAGATCGTGACGGTCGTCGAGGAGCGCGCGCAGGTCTGAGCGTGGACCGGATACGCCGGAGGGCCCGCGGACGTTTCGTCTGCGGGCCCTCCGCCCGTTGTCGGCGGCCCGGCCTAGGGGGTCTCCTCGCCGCGCGCGAAGACCTGGAGCAGCCAGGACGAGAAGGACCCCGTGACGGCGCCCAGCAGCGCGAGGCCGCACGCCATCGTGGCCACCGCGATCAGGCGGCCCAGGGGCGTCACCGGAGTGACGTCGCCGTACCCGACCGTCGCCAGGGTGGAGCACGTCCACCACACCGAGTCGCCGAAGGTGCGGATCGTCGCGCCCGGCGCCCCGTGCTCCTGCTGGTACACCGCGAGGGCGGCCGTGAAGCCGAGCAGCACGGTCGCGAGGCTCGTGTACGCCATCACCCGCAGATACAGCGGCAGCCTCGGCTCCCCGCGCCGCCGCGCCACGGCCTCGTAGAGGCGGACCACCCGCAGCGGCCGCAGCAGCGGCAGCACGACGACCACGGTGTCCAGGAGGTGGCGGAGGGGGAAGCGTCTTCCCTGGCCGCTCAGGCGCCAGCGCACCGCGTAGTCCGCCAGGAACAGCGCCCACATCGCGTACGTCACCGCGAGGCACAGGTCGCGCCAGGGATCCGGCAGGCCGTGGCCCAGCACCCGTACCGCGTACGAGGCGAGGAAGAGCAGCGAGGCGATTCCCAGCGGCACCCCGGTCCGCTCTTCCCACCGGTGCCCACGGCTGTCGTTGTCCACGGGCCCAGCTTCGCCCGGCGTCCCCGGGCCGCAACCCCGCCGACACGCCGCGAACGGGGGAAGCAATATGCTGCACGCATGACGAGTGAGCCGGAGCAGCTGATCGGAGCCGGGACGCCGGACGCGTTCGGGCGCCTGTGGACACCTCACCGGATGGCCTACATCCAGGGCGAGAACAAGCCCACGGGACCCGGGGCCGACGACGGGTGTCCGTTCTGCTCGATTCCGGCCAAGTCGGACGAGGACGGCCTGGTCATCAAGCGCGGCGAGCACGTGTACGCGGTGCTGAACCTGTACCCGTACAACGGCGGCCACCTGATGGTGGTGCCCTACCGGCACGTGGCCGACTACACCGACCTCACCGACGACGAGACCGTCGAGCTGGCGGCGCTGACCAAGCAGGCGATGAGCGCCCTGCGGGCCGCGTCCGGCGCCCACGGCTTCAACATCGGCATGAACCAGGGCTCGGTGGCGGGCGCGGGCATCGCCGCCCATCTGCACCAGCACATCGTGCCCCGGTGGGGCGGCGACACGAACTTCATGCCCGTCGTCGGCCACACGCGGGTCCTGCCGCAGCTCCTCGCCGACACCCGCAAGATGCTCGCCGAGGCCTGGCCGACGGACTGACCGCGGACGGCGGGGCCCGGCGCGCGCGCCGGGCCCTCGTCACGCGTCGTACACGTCCGCCTTGCGCGGCGACGGGTCCTGGACCGCGCCGCTGAGGAACGACGAGCGCGCGCCGAACTTCTCCGTGTCGACGCCGTTCTCCTTGAGCACGCGGATCGCCGCCCCGTGCACCACCCGCAGCACCGGCGTGGCGGCGCGCAGCGCGTCGTCCGCCATGAACCGGTGCCGCCACGGCTTGTCGGCCCACGCGTGCCGCAGGCCGAACGGCTCGGGCAGCGCCAGCGAGCCGCCGAGCCAGTTCAGCGCCGGCATGGCGCGCGGGTGCGTCAGGGGCGCTCGGACGGCGAGCCTGACCACCTCGTCGGTGTCCACCAGCGGGAGGCTCACCGAGCGTGTCTCCCACGGCTTGAACGACTTGGTGACCGTCTTGCTCGGCGCGGAGGGGCCCGTCGTGAACAGGGAGTGCACCGGCCCCAGGGCGTGCCCGGTCACCTCGATGCGCAGCGTCTCGTGCAGCACCGTCACCGTGATCAGCATGGTGATGATCAACTGGCCGTCCCACAGCGCCCACTGGACGCCGAGGTAGTGCCGGTCGCCGCCGCCGAACTGCTGGTTGTTGCAGATCTCCTGTATCGCGTGCTGCCTGACCTGGAAGTTCTCCACGTCCGTGCCCTCGGGGCGGGAGACCGACTTGGCGTTCTCCGCGATCGGCGTGACGATCCAGTGCCGTACCGAGGGCTTCGGGAAGCCGCCGGTGTGCAGCGGGCCGCGCTCCAGGAGCCGGAGCTGGTCGTGGATGGAGCGGATGACGTCCCAGCTGCGGAAGGGGTGGATCTCCCGGTCGGAGTCGAGCGGCACCAGGTCCTCGGCGAGCTGCCAGCTTCCCCAGCGGGTGCCCATGCCGAGTATACCCTTGGGTCCCGCGTAGAAGACGGAGTTGGACTGCTGCTCGGCGCTCAGCTTCCGCAGGGACTGGCGCAGTTGCTCGGCCGGCGTCTGCCCCGGGCTGCTCGGCACCGCCTCGGGCACCCGCGCGCCGATGCTGCTGCCGCCCTGGAGGCTGCTCCAGCGGGCCCGCAGGTCCTTCGCGGTGCTCTCGCAGATCCGCTTCGCCCAGAACCAGCCGACGACCGGGGCGATCAGCGCGGCCCGGACGTACCAGGCCCAGAAGCCCGAGAACGGCATCTTCAGCAGGAACAGCACCACCAGGGCGCCCACCGCGAACAGCAGGACCGTGGCGATGGTGCCGGCCCGCCTGTCGTCGCGCTTCGCCACCGACGTGCGCAACTGGAAGATGATCAGCCACAGCAGGAAGCCGGGCAGGAAGATCACGCCGCACAGCACCGTCGCCGCGGCGAGTTTGTTGTCGCGTTCGCGCCGGATCCGGTTGGCCGCGAGGCAGTGCTCGACGACGACGTTCGGCGCGACGCCGAAGGACTGGATGAGCGCGCCGCGGCCGGGGCCTATCATCCGGCCGATCACCGCCTGCGAGAACGCCTCCCCGAGATTCGGCCGGAACAGCTTGAACTTGCCCGCCTTGACCGTGGATTCGTGCCAGTCGTTGTTGGCCTTGAGGATCTCGGTGACCTCGTTGTCGCGGTAGGCCGCGGAGGCCAGCGCGAAGGTCGCCTTCTGGCTCTCGTCCCCCGTGCGTGGCACCTGAGGGCCGTCCTCGTACCCGATCTCAACGGTCATGCCCGCCCCCGCTCGCCGCCGGTGTCGCTGCTGCGGCCTTTCCCGGCTTGATGGCTCCGCACACCTGTGGACCAGGTGCGCGCCGTGCACCGGCCGGTTTTCCGGCCACGACGTGATCGGTTCATCAGCCTATCCGCAGGCGGCGGTATCCGTCGCGGGACGGCGGAAGCGGTTCCGCGCGAACGGAAGTTGATGTTCCGCGCGGGCGCGGCGCCGGAGCGCGCACGGGCGTCCGCGTGCGCCCCCGCCGGCCGCCTCGCGCGCGAACTAGGCGCCCGTGCGCTCCTGTTCGCGCATCCGCTCCGCGACCTGGTCGGGCATCGGCTCGTGCCGGGCGTACGCGCGGTCGAAGCGGGCGGTGCCGTGGGACAGGGAGCGCAGGTCGACGGTGTACCGGCCGATCTCGATCTCGGGCACCTCCGCGCGCACCAACGTCCGCCCGCCGCCCGCCTGTTCCGAGCCGAGCACCCGGCCGCGCCGCCCCGACAGGTCGCTCATCACGGCACCGACGTAGTCGTCGCCGACGAGCACCGTCACCTCCGCCACCGGTTCGAGCAGATGGATCCGGGCCTCCGCGGTCGCCTCCCGCAGCGCCAGCGCGCCCGCCGTCTGGAAGGCCGCGTCGGAGGAGTCCACCGAGTGGGCCTTCCCGTCGAGGAGCGTGACCCGGATGTCGACGAGCGGACAGCCCGCCGTGACCCCGCGGGCGGCCTGCGCGCGCACGCCCTTCTCCACCGACGGGACGAACTGCCGCGGCACCGCCCCGCCCACGACCCGGTCGACGAACTCCAGGCCCGAACCGCCCGGCAGCGGCTCCACCTCGATCTCGCAGATCGCGAACTGCCCGTGCCCGCCCGACTGCTTGACGTGCCGTCCGCGCCCGGCGGCCCGCCCCGCGAAGGTCTCCCGCAGCGGCACCCGGTGCGGCACCACGTCGACCTGCACGCCGTAACGGCCGCGCAGCCGTTCCAGCGCGACCTCCGCGTGCGCCTCGCCCAGGCACCACAGCACGACCTGGTGGGTGTCGCGGTTCTGTTCCAGCCGCGTCGTGGGGTCCTCGGCGACCAGCCGGGCCAGGCTCTGCGAGAGCCGGTCCTCGTCCGACTTGCCGCGCGCCTCGACCGCCAGCGGCAGCAGCGGGTCGGGCAGGCTCCACGGCCGGAGGACCAGCGGGTCGTCCTTCCCGCAGAGCGTGTCCCCGGTCTCGGCGCGGGCCAGCTTCGCCACGCACACCAGGTCGCCCGCCACGCACCGCGGCACCGGCCGCTGCTGCCGGCCGAACGGCGCCGACAGGGCGCCCACCCGTTCGTCGGCCTCGTGCGGCTCACCCGGGCCGTCCGCGCGGGCCGCGAGACCGCGGCCGAGCACCCGCACCGTCTCGTCGGGGCGCAGCGTGCCGGAGAAGACCCGCACCAGGGAGACGCGTCCCACGTACGGGTCGGACGTGGTCTTCACCACCTCGGCGGCCAGCGGGCCGTCCGGGTCGCACACCAGCGGGTCGTGCGCCTGCCCGCCGGGTCCGGTGACGTGCGGGAGGGGCCGCTCCAGGGGCGTCGGGAAGCCGCCGGTGACCAGCTCCAGCAGTTCCACGGTGCCGAGCCCCTGCCGGGCGCCCTCGGCGGCGGGCGCGGCGGCCAGCACGGGGAAGAACGTGCCGCGCGCCACGGCCCGTTCGAGATCGCCCACCAGGGTCCCGAGGTCGATCCGCTCGCCGTCGAGGTAACGCTGCATCAGCGTCTCGTCCTCGCTCTCCGCGATGATCCCCTCGATCAGCCGCGCGCGGGCCTCCTCCAGCGGCGGCAGGTCGTCCGGGCCCGGCGCCGACTCGGCGCGCCGCCCGGACGAGTAGTCGAACAGCCGTTGCGTGAGCAGCCCCACCAGGCCGGTCACCGGGGCGTGCGCGTCACCGCCGCCCGCGGGGCCGTGCAGCGGCAGGTACAGCGGGAGCACCGCGTCCGGGTCGTTCCCGCCGAACGCCTCCGCGCAGCGGCGGGTCGTCTCGCCGAAGTCCGCGCGCGCCGCGTCCAGGTGCGTGACGACGATCGCCCGCGGCATGCCGACCGCGGCGCACTCCTCCCACACCGCGCGCGTGGCGCCGTCCACCCCGTCGGCCGCCGAGACGACGAAGAGGGCCGCGTCCGCGGCACGCAGACCGGCCCTCAACTCCCCGACGAAATCGGCGTACCCGGGGGTGTCCAGCAGATTGACCTTCAGCCCGTCCCACTCGACGGGGACCACCGCGAGCTGTACGGACCGCTGCCGCCGCCGCTCGATCTCGTCGTAGTCGGAGACGGTCGCGCCGTCCTCGACCCGGCCCGCCCGCGTGGTCGCCCCCGCGGTCAGCGCGAGGGCCTCCACCAGCGTCGTCTTGCCCGCCCCGGAGTGGCCGACCAGCACCACGTTCCGTACGGACGAGGGATGGCCCGCCGGCAGTGCCCCGCCGGCGGCCCCGGTGTGCGCGTTCGCCCTGTCGCCCATGGCCTTTGCCTCCCGTGCACGGTGAGGTCGTAGGGGGCGCGGACACGCACGGTCCCGGCACCGGCCGTCCGGGAACAGCGCCCGGCGGTGGCGGCGGCGGCGACGCCCGCGGTGCCCCGAGCTTCGCACTCCGGTCACGGGCCGTCCATACACCCGGCACGAACGCCCGTACGGGTTCGGACGCGTGCGCCCCGGCGGCCCCCGGTCCCACGCCGGTGCGGGTGCCCGGACGTCGTCCCCGCGCGCGCGTGACTACGATGGGCCAGCCGACGGCCAGCAGGGGCCGTGCGGCGCCCCTAACCTCGGGAAGGCCATGCTGAACAAGTACGCGCGTGCATTCTTCACGCGTGTCCTCACCCCGTTCGCCACGTTCCTCATCCGCCGGGGCGTCAGTCCCGACGCCGTCACGCTGCTCGGAACGGCCGGCGTGGTCGCGGGGGCGCTGGTCTTCTACCCCCGGGGCGAGTTCTTCTGGGGCACGGTCGTCATCACGCTGTTCGTGTTCTCCGACCTCGTCGACGGCAACATGGCCCGCCAGCTCGGCCGTTCCAGCCGCTGGGGCGCCTTCCTCGACTCCACCCTCGACCGGGTGGCCGACGGCGCGATCTTCGGCGGACTCGCCCTCTGGTACGCGGGCAACGGCGACAACAACGAGCTCTGCGCGGTGTCGATCTTCTGCCTCGCCAGCGGCCAGGTCGTCTCGTACACGAAGGCGCGCGGCGAGTCGATCGGACTGCCCGTCGCCGTCAACGGCCTCGTCGAGCGCGCCGAGCGCCTGGTGATCTCCCTGGTCGCCGCGGGCTTCGCGGGACTGCACAAGTTCGGCGTGCCGGGCATCCAGTGGCTGCTGCCGATCGCCCTGTGGGTGGTCGCCGCCGGCAGCCTGGTGACGCTCGTCCAGCGCGTCGTGACGGTGCGCCGCGAGTCGGCCGAGGCGGACGCCCTGGCCGCCGCCGAGAAGGCGGCCCCGGGTACCGGGGCCGCTTCGTGAGCGGCACCCGCGAACGCCTCACCGACACGCTCTACGGCCTCGGCTGGAGCACCGTCAAGAACCTCCCCGAGTCCGTCGCGGTGCGGCTCGGCCGCACGATCGCGGACATCGCGTGGAAGAAGCGCGGCGCGGGGGTGCTGCGCCTGGAGCGCAACTACGCGCGCGTCGTGCCCGACGCGACGCCCGAGCGGCTCGCCGAGCTGTCCCGGGCCGGCATGCGCTCGTACCTGCGCTACTGGATGGAGTCCTTCCGGCTGCCGGCCTGGAGCGACGAGCGGATCAGGAACGGCTTCACCCCCGAGGACGTCCACCACCTCACCGACGGCCTCGCGTCCGGCCGGGGCGTGATCCTCGCGCTGCCGCACCTGGGCAACTGGGACCTGGCGGGCGCGTGGGTGACCACCAACCTCCAGACCCCCTTCACGACCGTCGCCGAGCGCCTCAGGCCCGAGACGCTCTACGACCGGTTCGTCGCCTACCGCGAGGGACTGGGCATGGAGGTGCTGCCGCACACCGGCGGCTCCGCCTTCGGCACCCTCGCCCGGCGGCTGCGCGACGGCGGCCTGGTCTGCCTGGTCGCCGACCGGGACCTGTCCGCCTCCGGCGTCGAGGTCACCTTCTTCGGCGAACAGGCCCGGATGCCCGCGGGCCCCGCCCTGCTCGCCCAGCAGACCGGCGCGCTGCTGCTCCCGGTGACGCTGTGGTTCGACGACTCGCCCGTCATGCGGGGCCGGGTCCACCCGCCCGTCGAGGTGCCGGAGAGCGGGACGCGCAAGGAGCGGACCGCGGTCATGACGCAGTCCCTGGCCGACGCCTTCGCCACCGGCATCGCCGCCCACCCGCAGGACTGGCACATGCTCCAGCGGCTCTGGCTCGCGGACCTCGATCCCGCCCGGGATCCGGCCCGCAGGGCGGCCGCCGGGACCGCGAAGGGAACCGCGTGAGAATCGGCATCGTCTGCCCCTACTCCTGGGACGTGCCCGGCGGCGTCCAGTTCCACATCCGCGACCTCGCCGAGTACTTCGTCGGCCTCGGCCACGAGGTGTCCGTCCTCGCGCCGGCCGACGACGACACCCCGCTGCCGCCGTACGTGGTCTCCGCGGGGCGGGCCGTGCCCGTCCCGTACAACGGCTCGGTGGCCCGCCTCAACTTCGGCTTCCTGTCGGCGGCCCGGGTGCGGCGCTGGCTGCACGACGGCGCCTTCGACGTCATCCACATCCACGAGCCGACCTCGCCGTCGCTCGGCCTGCTCGCCTGCTGGGCGGCGTCGGGCCCGATCGTGGCCACCTTCCACACCTCGAACCCGCGCTCCCGCGCCATGATCGCCGCGTACGCGATCCTCCAGGCCGCCCTGGAGAAGATCAGCGCGCGCATCGCGGTCAGCGAGTACGCGCGCAGGACGCTCGTCGAACACCTCGGCGGCGACGCCGTGGTGATCCCCAACGGCGTGGACGTCGACTTCTTCGCCCGCGCCGAGCCGAAGCCCGAGTGGCAGGGCGGCACGATCGGCTTCATGGGCCGCATCGACGAGCCCCGCAAGGGCCTGCCGGTGCTGATGCGGGCGCTGCCGAAGATCCTCGCCGCCCGGCCGGACACCCGCCTGCTGGTCGCCGGGCGCGGCGACGAGGAGGAGGCGGTCGAGAAGCTGCCCAAGGAGCTGCGCTCGCGCGTGGAGTTCCTCGGCATGGTCAGCGACGAGGACAAGGCGCGCTTCCTGCGCAGCGTCGACCTGTACATCGCGCCCAACACCGGCGGCGAGAGCTTCGGCATCATCCTCGTCGAGGCGATGTCGGCGGGCGCCGCGGTGCTGGCCTCCGACCTCGACGCGTTCGCCCAGGTGCTCGACCAGGGCGCCGCGGGCGAACTGTTCGCCAACGAGGACGCGGACGCGCTGGCGGAGGCGGCGGTGCGCCTGCTCGGCGACCCCGCCCGCCTGACCGAACTGCGCGAACGCGGCAGTGTCCACGTCCGCCGGTTCGACTGGTCGACGGTCGGCGCGGACATCCTCTCCGTCTACGAGACGGTGACGGCCGGCACGACGGCGGTCGCGACCGACGAACGCCCGGGGCTCCGGGCGAGGTTCGGCCTGGCCCGGGACTGAGGCACGCCGGCCGGGGCCCCGGGCGCGGGGGCGGGGGCGGGCGCGGTCACCCGGCGGCGGGACGCGGGCCGGGGGCCGCCGCGGTCCCGGTAGCCTTGCCGCCCGTGACGTCAACCCTCATCTGGATCATCGTCGGCGTGGTCGCGGTCGGCCTCTACCTGAGCTGGACCGCCGGCCGGCTCGACCGTCTGCACACCCGGATCGACGCCGCCCGCGCGGCGCTCGACGCCCAGCTCCTGCGTCGCGCCTCGGTCGCGCAGGAGGTGGCCACCTCCGGTGTGCTCGACCCGGCCGCGTCGATCGTCCTGTACGAGGCCGCGCACGCCGCCCGGCAGCCCGACGAGGAGCAACGGGAGGTCGCCGAGAGCGAGTTGAGCCAGGCGCTGCGGGCCGTCTTCGCCGACGCGCAGCAGGTGGAGGCGGTGCGGGAGGCACCCGGGGGAGAGTCGGCGGCGCACGAGCTGGCCGAGGCGGTCCGCCGGGTCCCGATGGCGCGCCGCTTCCACAACGACGCCGTGGGCGCGGCCCGCGCGCTGCGGCAGCACCGCAAGGTGCGCTGGTTCCGCCTCGCGGGCCACGCCCCGTTCCCGCCGGCCTTCGAGATGGACGACGAGCCGCCCGCGGCGCTGGTCGACCGGACGTGACGGGAGGGGCGGGGCACCGGCCGCCGGGCGCGCGGGGCGCCGCCGTACGCCGGTGACCTGTGCGCACGACCCGGCCAAAACGATCCACCGGCTCCCCATTGGCCCTTGCCGCGGACTGCTCCGCTGCCGTTGTCTCGGTGCTGCATCAACCCCCTTCTTCACCGAGTGAGGTCACCCCGTGTCCACCGCGCCCTCCACCCACCAGACCCCCGAGACCGGCACCGCGCGCGTGAAGCGCGGCATGGCCGAGCAGCTCAAGGGCGGCGTGATCATGGACGTCGTCACCCCGGAGCAGGCGAAGATCGCCGAGGACGCGGGCGCCGTCGCCGTCATGGCCCTCGAACGGGTTCCCGCCGACATCCGCAAGGACGGCGGCGTGGCCCGCATGTCCGACCCGGACATGATCGAGGGCATCATCGAGGCCGTCTCGATCCCCGTCATGGCCAAGTCGCGCATCGGCCACTTCGTCGAGGCCCAGGTCCTCCAGGCGCTCGGCGTCGACTACATCGACGAGTCCGAGGTCCTCACCCCGGCCGACGAGGTCAACCACAGCGACAAGTTCGCGTTCACGACCCCGTTCGTCTGCGGCGCCACCAACCTGGGCGAGGCCCTGCGCCGCATCGCCGAGGGCGCCGCGATGATCCGCTCCAAGGGCGAGGCCGGCACCGGCAACGTCGTCGAGGCCGTGCGCCACCTGCGCCAGATCAAGAACGAGATCTCCCGCCTGCGCGGCTTCGACAACAACGAGCTGTACGCCGCCGCCAAGGACCTGCGCGCCCCCTACGAGCTGGTCAAGGAGGTCGCCGAGCTGGGCAAGCTGCCCGTCGTGCTGTTCTCCGCGGGCGGCGTGGCCACCCCGGCCGACGCGGCCCTGATGCGGCAGCTCGGCGCCGAGGGCGTCTTCGTCGGCTCCGGCATCTTCAAGTCGGGCGACCCGGCCAAGCGCGCCGCCGCCATCGTGAAGGCGACCACCTTCTTCGACGACCCGAAGGTCGTCGCGGACGCGTCCCGCAACCTCGGCGAGGCCATGGTCGGCATCAACTGCGACACCCTCCCCGAGACCGAGCGCTACGCCAACCGCGGCTGGTAGGCACCGATGAGCGACACACCCGTGATCGGCGTCCTGGCGCTCCAGGGCGACGTTCGGGAGCACCTCGTCGCCCTGGCCACGGCCGACGCCGTGGCCAGGGAGGTGCGGCGCCCCGAGGAGCTCGCCGAGGTGGACGGCCTGGTCGTGCCCGGCGGCGAGTCCACCACGATCTCCAAACTGGCCGTCCTGTTCGGCCTGATGGAACCGCTCCGCGCGCGCGTGCGCGACGGCATGCCCGTCTACGGCAGCTGCGCCGGACTGATCATGCTCGCCGACAAGATCCTCGACCCGCGTTCGGGCCAGGAGACCATCGGCGGCATCGACATGATCGTGCGCCGCAACGCCTTCGGCCGGCAGAACGAGTCCTTCGAAGCGGCTGTCGACGTGAAGGGCGTGGAGGGCCATCCTGTGGAGGGCGTCTTCATCCGCGCGCCCTGGGTCGAGTCGGTGGGCGCCGGCACCGAGGTGCTCGCCGAGCACGACGGGCACATCGTCGCCGTCCGGCAGGGCAACGCGCTCGCCACGTCGTTCCACCCGGAGCTGACGGGCGACCACCGCGTGCACGCCCTGTTCGTCGGCATGGTGCGCGACGCGGTGCGCGCGAGGGCGCTCCCGGAGTCCTTGTAGGATCTCCGGGGGTCCCCCGGGCCGTTAGGGTCGGAGGGTTCGTTCAGGATGGGTTAAGCGAAGGAGACAGGCAGATGTCCGGCCACTCTAAATGGGCTACGACGAAGCACAAGAAGGCCGTGATCGACGCCAAGCGCGGCAAGCTCTTCGCGAAACTGATCAAGAACATCGAGGTCGCGGCCCGCATGGGCGGCGTCGACATCGAGGGCAACCCGACTCTTTACGACGCCATCCAGAAGGCGAAGAAGCAGTCGGTCCCGAACAAGAACATCGACTCCGCGGTCAAGCGCGGCGGCGGCCTGGAAGCCGGTGGCGCCGACTACGAGACGATCATGTACGAGGGCTACGGCCCGAACGGCGTGGCCGTGCTCATCGAGTGCCTCACCGACAACCGCAACCGTGCCGCCTCGGACGTGCGCGTCGCCATGACCCGCAACGGCGGTTCGATGGCCGACCCCGGTTCCGTGTCGTACCTCTTCAACCGCAAGGGCGTCGTGATCGTCCCCAAGGGCGAGCTGAGCGAGGACGACGTCCTGGGCGCCGTCCTGGACGCGGGTGCCGAGGAGGTCAACGACCTCGGCGAGTCCTTCGAGGTGCTGAGCGAGGCCACCGACATGGTCGCCGTCCGCACCGCCCTCCAGGACGCCGGGATCGACTACGACTCCGCCGAGGCCAACTTCGTCCCGACCATGCAGGTCGAGCTGGACGAGGAGGGCGCGCGGAAGATCTTCCGGCTGATCGACGCCCTGGAGGACAGCGACGACGTCCAGAACGTCTTCGCCAACTTCGACGTCAGCGACGAGGTCATGGAGAAGGTCGACGCCTGACGGGCGGCCTCCTGACGGGCCGCCACCCGGCGGGCCGTCACCTCCGCAGCACAGCACACCGCCCCTCCCTCGACGGATGTCGGCCCGCCGCGATGTCGGCGGCACCCGATAGCCTGCACAAACAGGCAAGCGAAGGAGGGGCGTCGGTGCGTGTACTGGGGGTCGACCCGGGGCTGACCCGGTGCGGTGTGGGCGTGGTCGAGGGCGTCGCCGGACGGCCGCTGACCATGGTCGGCGTCGGTGTCGTACGGACACCCCCCGAGGCCGACCTCGGGGACCGCCTCGTCGCCGTCGAGCGCGGCATCGAGGCGTGGCTGGACGAGCACCGGCCCGAATTCGTCGCCGTGGAGCGGGTGTTCAGCCAGCACAACGTCCGCACCGTGATGGGCACCGCCCAGGCCAGCGCCGTCGCGATGCTGTGCGCCGCCCGCCGCGGCATCCCCGTCGCGCTGCACACCCCCAGCGAGGTCAAGGCCGCCGTCACAGGCAGCGGCCGGGCCGACAAGGCACAGGTCGGCGCGATGGTCACCCGGCTCCTGCGGCTGGACGCGCCGCCGAAACCGGCCGACGCCGCCGACGCGCTCGCCCTCGCCATCTGCCACATCTGGCGCGCCCCCGCCCAGAACCGACTCCAGCAGGCCGTCGCCCTGCACGCCTCGAAAGGGCGCCCCGCATGATCGCCTTCGTCAGCGGCCCGGTCGCCGCCCTGGCCCCCGACTCCGCGGTCGTCGAGGTCGGCGGCATCGGCATCTCGGTGCAGTGCACCCCCGACACGCTCTCCGGACTGCGCACGGGCCAGCAGGCCAGGCTCGCCACCTCGCTCGTCGTGCGCGAGGACTCCCTCACCCTGTACGGCTTCGCCGACGACGACGCCCGCCAGGTGTTCGAACTCCTCCAGACCGCGAGCGGTGTCGGCCCCCGCCTCGCCCAGGCCATGCTGGCCGTGCACTCCCCGGACGCGCTGCGCCGGGCCGTCGCGAGCGGCGACGAGAAGGCCCTGATCCAGGTCCCGGGCATCGGCAAGAAGGGCGCCCAGAAGCTGCTCCTGGACCTCAAGGACCGGCTCGGCCCGCCGCTGGGCACCGCGCCCGGGGTCGGCGCCCCCGCCGGCTCCGGCTGGCGCGACCAGCTGCACGCCGCGCTGATCGGCCTCGGGTACGCCACCCGGGAGGCCGACGAGGCGGTGGCCGCGGTCGCCCCGCAGGCCGAGGCCGCCGACAACCCGAACGTGGGTTCCCTCCTCAAGGCCGCCCTCCAGTCCCTGAACCGGGCCCGCTGACCGGCCCCGCGCCGGCGTCCCGCCCGGCGCCGCTCCGCCACCGGTACCACGACCACCCCGCGAGGCACACCACATGAACTGGGACGACACGGCCGACACGGCAGAGACGGCCGGCGCCGACGCCACCGCCGAGCGGCTCGTCGGCGCGTCCGCCGACGGCGAGGACCAGGCCGTCGAGGCCGCGCTGCGCCCCAAGGACCTGGGCGAGTTCATCGGCCAGGAGAAGGTCCGCGAACAGCTCGACCTGGTCCTGCGGGCCGCCCGCGCGCGCGGCGCGACCGCCGACCACGTGCTGCTCTCCGGCGCCCCCGGCCTCGGCAAGACCACCCTCTCGATGATCATCGCCGCCGAGATGGGCGCCCCCATCCGCATCACCAGCGGTCCCGCCATCCAGCACGCCGGCGATCTCGCCGCGATCCTCTCCTCCCTCCAGGAGGGCGAGGTGCTCTTCCTCGACGAGATCCACCGGATGTCCCGGCCCGCCGAGGAGATGCTGTACATGGCGATGGAGGACTTCCGCGTCGACGTCATCGTCGGCAAGGGCCCCGGGGCCACCGCCATCCCGCTGGAACTGCCCCCGTTCACCCTGGTCGGCGCCACCACCAGGGCCGGTCTGCTGCCGCCCCCGCTGCGCGACCGCTTCGGTTTCACCGCGCACATGGAGTTCTACGAGCCTGCCGAGCTGGAGCGCGTCGTGCACCGCTCCGCGCTGCTGCTCGACGTGGAGATCGACACGGCGGGCGCCGCCGAGATCGCCGGGCGCTCCCGCGGCACGCCCCGCATCGCCAACCGTCTGCTGCGCCGCGTCCGCGACTACGCCCAGGTCAAGGCCGACGGGCTGATCACCCGGGAGATCGCCGGCGCCGCCCTCGCGGTGTACGAGGTCGACGCCCGCGGACTCGACCGGCTCGACCGTGCCGTGCTCCAGGCGCTGCTGAAGCTGTTCGGCGGCGGCCCGGTCGGCCTGTCCACGCTGGCCGTGGCGGTGGGGGAGGAGCGCGAGACCGTGGAGGAGGTGGCCGAGCCGTTCCTCGTGCGCGAGGGGCTGCTGGCCCGTACTCCGCGCGGCCGGGTGGCCACTCCGGCGGCCTGGGCGCACCTCGGACTCACCCCGCCGCGCCCCGCGGGTACGGGAAACGGACAAGGGGACCTCTTCGGGGCGTGACGGGGACGGATTGGCCGCCCGAGGAACTCGGGTGCCATGCTGAGCGTTGTTCCCTGCGCGTGGACTCGCTTAGACTCCGCCGATGCCGCGTCTGTCGGCAGCCCGCGCACCCGCGCACCCCCCAATCCATCAGGCCGCACGTGACCCGCGGTCGTGTGAAGGAAGTACCGACCCGTGAGTTCCCTGATCCCCCTGGTCCTCCTGTTCATCGTGTTCATGTTCCTCATGACGCGGAACGCGAAGAAGAAGCAGCAGCAGGCCGCGAACATGCGCAACGAACTCCAGCCGGGCAGCGGCGTGCGCACGATCGGGGGCATGTACGCGACGGTCAAGGAGCTCGGCGACGACACCGTCCTCCTCGACGCCGGCCCGGGTGTCGAGCTGCTCTTCGCGAAGAACGCGATCGGCGCCGTCCTCACCGACGACGAGTACAACCGCATCGTCCACGGTGTGGAGCACGACCTGAAGTCCGACCCCGACGTGGTGCCGGACGACGCCTCCTCCCTCACCGGGGCCGACGAGGCCGCCGCCTCCGACGCCAAGCCCGTCGACTTCGGCAAGAAGGACGCGGCCGTCGAGCCCGCCGCGGAGCCGGCCGAGCCCGTCGACGGTGCCGTCCCCGCCGAGGTGAAGCAGGCCGACGAGGCCAAGAAGCCCGAGGGCGACTCCGAGGCGAAGTAGCGCCGCCCCGGGACGCGCGGCCGGGTCCGCGCGTTCCGCCGCGTGCGTCCCGCACAGGGGATCCCGACACCATGTCATGGCCGTTCTCCGAGCCCTCGCGGCGCGGCGCGGCCCGAGAGGGAGTACGAGAAGGTGGCAGCACCTAAGAAGGGCCGGAGCGCGAGCGCCCAGAGCAGGCCGGGGCGCCCGCTGGCCCTGATCCTGATCGCCATCGTGGCGCTCACCGGGGGCATGTTCGCGTCCGGGCACACCACTCCGCGTCTCGGCATCGACCTGGCCGGCGGTACGAGCATCACGCTGCGGGCGGTTCCCGAGGCCGGCCAGGAATCGGCGATCAACAAGGCCAACATGGACACCGCGGTCGACATCATGGAGCGCCGTGTCAACGGCCTCGGTGTCTCCGAGGCGGAGGTCCAGACCCAGGGCGATCGCAACATCATCGTCAACATCCCCAAGGGCACGAACTCCGAAGAGGCCCGCCAGCAGGTCGGCACCACCGCCAAGCTCTACTTCCGCCCGGTGCTCGCGACGGAGGCGTCAGCCTCGGCCGCGTCCACCGCGAGCCCGTCGGCGAGCGGCTCCTCCAGCGCCTCTCCCAGTGCGTCGGCGAGCCCGTCGAGCAGCTCCTCCCAGAAGGCCACGGACGGGTCGTCGGCGTCGCCCTCGGCGAGCGCCACCTCCCAGGGCCGTGCCGTCACCGACGCCCTGAAGGCCGACAGCACGTCCTCGTCGAGCCCCTCCGCCAGCCCCTCCGCGAGCGCGTCCACCGACGCCGCGACCGCGAAGCTGCAGGCCGCGTACGCGGCCCTCGACTGCTCGGACGCGGCCCAGCGCGCCAAGGTCACCACGGGCACGAAGGCCACCGACTCCATCGTGGCCTGCGGCAAGGACTCCTCCACGGGCGGCTGGAACAAGTTCGTCCTCGGCCCCGCCGCCGTCGACGGCACCGACATCAAGAAGGCCCAGGCCGTCTACAACACGACGACCGCGGCCGGCTGGACCGTCACCATGGACTTCACGGGCTCCGGCTCGAAGAAGTTCGCCACGGTGACCGGTCAGCTCGCCCAGCAGCAGACCCCGCAGAACGAGTTCGCGATCGTCCTCGACGGCGACGTCGTCTCCAACCCGTACGTCAGCGAGGCCCTGACCGGCGGCAGCGCCGAGATCTCCGGCAGCTTCGGCCAGGAGGAGGCCCAGAGCCTCGCCAACATGCTGTCCTACGGCGCCCTGCCGCTGACGTTCAAGGAAGACACCGTCACCACGGTGACCGCCGCCCTCGGCGGCGAGCAGCTCCAGGCCGGCATCATCGCCGGTGCCATCGGCCTCGCGCTGGTCATGCTGTACCTGGTGGTCTACTACCGCGGTCTGTCCATGGTCGCGATCGCCTCGCTCGTGGTGTCCGGCATCCTCACGTACACGATCATGGCGCTGCTCGGCCCCGGTATCGGCTTCGCGCTGAACCTGCCGGCCGTCTGCGGCGCGATCGTCGCGATCGGTATCACCGCGGACTCGTTCATCGTGTTCTTCGAACGCATCCGTGACGAGATCAGGGAGGGCCGGAGCCTGCGGCCCGCCGTCGAGCGGGCCTGGCCGCGCGCCCGGCGCACCATCCTGGTCTCCGACTTCGTCTCGTTCCTCGCCGCCGCGGTGCTGTTCATCGTCACGGTCGGCAAGGTCCAGGGCTTCGCGTTCACGCTCGGCCTCACCACCCTGCTCGACGTCGTCGTGGTGTTCCTGTTCACCAAGCCGCTGATGACGATCCTCGCGCGCCGCCAGTTCTTCGCGAGCGGCCACCGCTGGTCCGGTCTCGATCCCAAGCGTCTGGGTGCCAAGCCGCCGCTGCGCCGCACCCGCCGTCCCGCCGCCCCCGTCGACTCGAAGGAGGCGTGAGATGTCGAAGCTCGGCGATCTCGGCGCCCGACTGCACCGCGGCGAGGTCGGCTACGACTTCGTCGGCAACCGCAAGATCTGGTACGGCATCTCGATCCTGATCACCATCACGGCGATCCTGGGCCTGGCGGTGCGCGGCCTGAACATGGGCATCGACTTCCAGGGCGGTGCCGTCTTCACCACGCCGAAGACGAGCATCTCGGTGTCCCAGGCGGAGACCGCGGCCAACGCGGCCTCCGGCCAGGACTCCACGGTCCAGAAGCTCGGCACCGGCGGCCTGCGCATCCAGATCGCGGGCATCGACACCGGCAAGGCCGACCAGATCAAGAAGGAACTCTCCAAGGACCTCAAGGTCGACGCGGAGAAGATCAACGCCGACCTGGTCGGTCCCAGCTGGGGCCAGCAGATCGCCGACAAGGCATGGGAGGGCCTGGCGATCTTCATGGTCCTCGTCGTGATCTACCTGGCGATCGCCTTCGAGTGGCGGATGGCGATCGCCGCCCTGGTCGCCCTGATCCACGACATCACCATCACCACCGGCATCTACGCCCTCGTCGGCTTCGAGGTCACCCCCGGCACGGTGATCGGTCTGCTCACGATCCTCGGTTACTCGCTCTACGACACGGTCGTCGTCTTCGACAGCCTCAAGGAGCAGACGAAGGGCATCACCAAGCAGACCCGCTGGACCTACAGCGACATCGCGAACCGCTCGATCAACGGCACCCTGGTCCGCTCCATCAACACCACGGTGGTCGCGCTCCTGCCGGTCGCGGGCCTGCTGTTCATCGGCGGCGGCTTCCTCGGCGCGGGCACGCTCAACGACATCTCGCTGTCGCTGTTCGTCGGCCTCGCCGCCGGTGCCTACTCGTCGATCTTCATCGCCACGCCGCTCGTCGCCGACCTCAAGGAGCGCGAGCCGCAGATGAAGGCGCTCAAGAAGCGCGTCATGGCCAAGCGCGCGCAGGCGGCCGCCCAGGGCGAGCCCCTGGACCGCCAGGACGCCGAGGCGCCGGTCTTCGACGACGACGAGGACGACGACGTCGCGACCGCCGTCGTCGGCCCGCGCAACCAGCCCGCGTCCCGCAACCGCGGCCGCGGCCGACCCTCCGGAAAGCGCCGATGACCGACATCCAGGAGCTGCTGCTCAGCCGCATCCGTGACGTGCCCGACTACCCGGAGCCGGGCGTGATGTTCAAGGACATCACCCCGCTCCTGGCGGACCCGGCCGCGTTCACCGCCCTGACCGACGAGCTCGCGGGCATCGCCACCCGCACGGGTGCCACGAAGATCGTCGGCCTGGAGGCCCGCGGCTTCATCCTCGGCGCCCCCGTCGCGGTCCGCGCCGGCCTCGGCTTCATCCCCGTGCGCAAGGCGGGCAAGCTCCCCGGAGCCACCCTCAGCCAGGCGTACGACCTGGAGTACGGCTCCGCGGAGATCGAGGTGCACGCCGAGGACCTGAGCGCGGGCGACCGCGTCCTGGTCGTCGACGACGTCCTGGCCACGGGTGGCACCGCCGAGGCGTCCCTGCGCCTGGTCCGCCGGGCCGGCGCCGAGGTCGCGGGCGTCGCCGTGCTGATGGAACTGGGCTTCCTGGCCGGCCGGGCCCGCCTGGAGCCCGTCCTCGACGGAGCCCCGCTCGAAGCCCTGCTCCAGGTCTGAGCGCGCCCGGGGCCCCGGCCCCGGACCCGTTCCCGCCGGAGCGCTCCCGCCGCCCCGCGCCCCCGCGCGCGGGCCCGGCGCGGGAGTCCGCCCCACCGCCGCGGTACGCCCGCGCATCCCCCGAACACGCGGGGTGTGCGGGTCCGGCACCGGCGCGGGGCACCCGCAGGACACCGCGAGAGGCGGGCCCGGAGGAATCCGGCGCCCGCCTCTCGCGTTCCACCAGTACACGGGCCTCACACGGCCTGAAGGCGAGCCCGCGGCGCGGGCTCGCTACCATGGGTGCTCCGGAGCCTGACCGGGGGACCCGGTATCGCGCACGAGGAGTCCTCTTGCCAGACGAGGCCCAGTCAGTTTCCCCCAGCGCCGAGCGCCTGGGGAATCCCCCCGCCGACCGGCCCGAGCGCGGCTCGGAACCGGTGGCCAAGCCCGCCCCGAACGCCAAGAAGGACGCACGCCCCGCGGAGACGCGCACCCCGGCCGCCCCGGCGGACAAGCCGTCGGCGGGCCCGCGGTCCGACGCGTCCGCGCCCGCGCGCCCGAGCACCGGCGCCGCGGCCAGGCCGTCCGCCGGCACGTCCGCGCGCTCCGGCTCCTCCAACCGCGTCCGCGCGCGCCTCGCGCGCCTCGGCGTGCAGCGCTCCAACCCGTACAACCCGGTCCTGGAGCCGCTGCTGCGGATAGTGCGCAGCAACGACCCGAAGACGGAGACGGCGACACTGCGCCAGGTCGAGCGCGCCTACCAGGTCGCGGAACGCTGGCACCGCGGCCAGAAGCGCAAGAGCGGCGACCCGTACATCACGCACCCCCTCGCCGTCACCACCATCCTCGCCGAGCTGGGCATGGACCCGGCGACCCTGATGGCCGGGCTGCTGCACGACACCGTCGAGGACACCGAGTACGGCCTCGACCAGCTCCGCCGCGACTTCGGCGACCAGGTCGCCCTGCTCGTCGACGGCGTGACCAAGCTGGACAAGGTCAAGTTCGGCGAGGCCGCGCAGGCGGAGACCGTGCGCAAGATGGTCGTCGCCATGGCGAAGGACCCGCGCGTCCTGGTCATCAAGCTCGCCGACCGCCTGCACAACATGCGCACCATGCGGTATCTCAAGCGCGAGAAGCAGGAGAAGAAGGCGCGCGAGACCCTGGAGATCTACGCGCCCCTCGCCCACCGGCTGGGCATGAACACCATCAAGTGGGAGCTGGAGGACCTCGCCTTCGCGATCCTCTACCCGAAGATGTACGACGAGATCGTCCGCCTCGTCGCGGAGCGCGCCCCCAAGCGCGACGAGTACCTCGCCATAGTGACCGACGAGGTCCAGGGCGACCTGCGCGCGGCCCGCATCAAGGCGACCGTGACCGGCCGCCCGAAGCACTACTACAGCGTCTACCAGAAGATGATCGTCCGCGGCCGGGACTTCGCGGAGATCTACGACCTGGTGGGCATCCGCGTCCTCGTGGACACCGTCCGCGACTGCTACGCGGCTCTCGGCACCGTGCACGCGCGCTGGAACCCGGTCCCCGGCCGGTTCAAGGACTACATCGCGATGCCGAAGTTCAACATGTACCAGTCGCTGCACACGACGGTCATCGGGCCCAACGGCAAGCCGGTCGAGCTCCAGATCCGCACGTTCGACATGCACCGCCGGGCCGAGTACGGCATCGCCGCGCACTGGAAGTACAAGCAGGAGGCCGTCGCCGGCACGTCCAAGGTGCGCTCGGACGCCCCGAAGAGCACCGGCAAGGACGACCACCTCAACGACATGGCGTGGCTGCGCCAGCTCCTCGACTGGCAGAAGGAGACCGAGGACCCGGGCGAGTTCCTGGAGTCCCTGCGCTTCGACCTGTCCCGCAACGAGGTCTTCGTCTTCACGCCCAAGGGCGACGTCATAGCGCTGCCCGCGGGCGCCACCCCCGTCGACTTCTCGTACGCGGTGCACACCGAGGTCGGCCACCGCACCATAGGCGCACGTGTCAACGGACGTCTGGTGCCGCTGGAGTCGACCCTCGACAACGGCGACCTGGTCGAGGTGTTCACGTCGAAGGCGCCCGGGGCCGGACCCTCCCGGGACTGGCTCGGCTTCGTGAAGTCGCCGCGCGCCCGCAACAAGATCCGCGCCTGGTTCTCCAAGGAACGCCGCGACGAGGCGATCGAGCAGGGCAAGGACGCCATCGTCCGCGCCATGCGCAAGCAGAACCTGCCGATCCAGCGCATCCTGACCGGCGACTCCCTGGTGACCCTCGCGCACGAGATGCGCTACCCGGACATCTCCGCCCTGTACGCGGCGATCGGCGAGGGGCACGTCGCCGCGCAGAACGTCGTGCAGAAGCTCGTCCAGGCGCTCGGCGGCGAGGAGGCGGCCACCGAGGAGATCGACGAGAGCGTGCCGCCGTCGCGCGGCCGCGGCCGCAAGCGGCGCTCCAACGCGGACCCGGGTGTCGTCGTCAAGGGCGTGGACGACGTGTGGGTCAAGCTGGCCCGCTGCTGCACACCCGTGCCGGGCGACCCGGTCATCGGGTTCGTCACCCGCGGCAGCGGCGTCTCCGTGCACCGCAACGACTGCGTCAACGTCGACTCGCTGTCCCGCGAGCCCGAGCGGATCCTCGACGTCGAGTGGGCGCCCACCCAGTCGTCGGTGTTCCTCGTCGCGATCCAGGTCGAGGCACTGGACCGCTCCCGGCTCCTGTCGGACGTCACGCGCGTCCTGTCGGACCAGCACGTCAACATCCTCTCCGCGGCCGTGCAGACCTCGCGCGACCGGGTCGCCACCTCCCGCTTCACCTTCGAGATGGGCGACCCGAAGCACCTGGGGCACGTCCTGAAGGCCGTCAGGGGAGTGGAGGGCGTCTACGACGTCTACCGCGTCACGTCGGCCCGCAGCCGCTCGTAGCCCGTCCGGGCACGCGGAAGGGGCCCCGTACGCCTCGTACGGGGCCCCTTCCGCGTGCTGTGCCGGTGCGGCGGCCGGTGTCAGCCGCCGAACTCGTGCAGGCCCTTCAGCGCCTGGTCCAGCAGCGCCTGCCGGCCCTCAAGCTCCCGTTCGAGCTTGTCGGCCCGCGAGGCGTTGCCCGCCGCGCGCGCCTGCTCGATCTGGCCGTGCAGCTTGTCCACCGCCGCCTGGAGCTGACCGGTCAGCCCCTGGGCGCGCGCACGCGCCTCCGGGTTGGTCCGGCGCCACTCGGCCTCCTCGGCCTCTTGGAGCGCCCGCTCGACGGTGTGCATCCGGCCCTCGACCTTGGGACGGGCGTCCCGCGGCACGTGGCCGACGGCCTCCCAGCGCTCGTTGAGCGAGCGGAACGCGGCCCGCGCGCTCTTGAGGTCCTGGATCGGCAGGAGCTTCTCGGCCTCCTCGGCCAGCTCCTCCTTGAGCTTCAGGTTCTCCGTCTGCTCGGCGTCCCGCTCCGCGAACAGCGCGCCCCGCGCGGCGAAGAACACGTCCTGGGCGCCGCGGAAGCGGTTCCACAGGTCGTCCTCGTGCTCGCGCTGCGCACGGCCCGCGGCCTTCCACTCCGTCATCAGGTCGCGGTAGCGCGCGGCCGTCGGACCCCAGTCCGTCGAGCCCGACAGCGACTCCGCCTCGGCGACCAGCTTCTCCTTCGCCTTGCGGGCGTCCTCGCGCTGCGCGTCGAGCTGCGCGAAGTGCGCCTTGCGGCGCTTGGAGAAGGCGGACCGGGCGTGCGAGAAGCGGTGCCACAGCTCGTCGTCCGACTTGCGGTCCAGCCGCGGCAGACCCTTCCAGGTGTCCACCAGCGCCCGCAGCCGCTCGCCCGCGGAGCGCCACTGGTCGGACTGGGCCAACTCCTCGGCCTCGGCGACCAGTTGCTCCTTGGCGTGCCGGGCCTCGTCGGTCTGCTGCGCCCGCTGCGCCTTGCGCTCCTCACGGCGCGCGTCGACGTTCGCGACGAGCTTGTCCAGCCGGTCCCGCAGTGCCTGGAGGTCGCCGACCGCGTGATGGGCGTCGACCTGCTCCCGCAGGTGCTCGATGGCGGCGAGAGCGTCCTTCGGCGCCAGGTCGGTGGTCGTCACCCGGCGTTCCAGGAGGCCGATCTCCACGACCAGACCCTCGTACTTGCGCTCGAAGTAGGCCAGTGCCTCGTCGGGCGATCCGGCCTGCCAGGAGCCGACGACCTGCTCGCCGTCGGCCGTACGCACGTACACGGTCCCCGTCTCGTCGACGCGTCCCCACGGGTCGCTGCTCACAGCGCCTCCTCCACATGATGTCCGCGGGGGGCCGCATGAGCTCCCCCGGGCATCGTCCACAGTTTCGTCACGGCCAACATAGGCGAACGGCGGGTTGCCTGTCCGCATCCCGGGCAACGGAAGTTCCGCCTTCGGGGACACCGTGCTCAGGACTTGGTGACGGTCGCCTTGTTGATCACAACCGTCGCGTTCGGGGCACCGTCACCCGCTCCGGTGCTCTCGCCCGCCGCCGCGATCTTCTTGAGCACCTTCATGCCCGAGGCCGAAACGGTACCGAAGGGCGTGTAGTTGGGGGAGAGCTGGCTGTCCTGGTACACCAGGAAGAACTGGCTGCCGCCCGTGTGCGCCGTGCCGGTGTTCGCCATCGCGATCGTGCCGGCCGGGTAGACGTTGCCCTTCAGGCTCTTGTCCTTCAGGTTCTCGTCCGGAATCGTGTAGCCCGGACCGCCGCTGCCGGCGCCCGTCGGGTCACCGCACTGCAGCACGTAGATGCCCGTGGTGGTGAGCCGGTGGCACTTGGTGTGGTCGAAGAACCCCTTGGCGGCAAGGAAGTTGAACGAGTTCACCGTGTGCGGTGCCGCCGCCGTCTTCAGCGCGACGTCTATCTCGCCGCAGGTCGTGGCGAGTTGCATCGAGTACTTCGCCGACTTGTCGATCGTCATCGCCGGCTCCTTCTTCCAGCTCAGCGACTTGATCTTGCCCGCCGCCGGCTTCTCGCACGGGTCGGGCGCCTTGCTCGCCGACGCGCTCGCGCTGGGGCTGGCCGCGGCACTCGCGTTGCTCTTGTTGTCGTCGTCGCCCTTGAGGACGCCCGTCGTGTACAGCGCGACGCTGCCTATGACGACCACACCGAGGACCGACGCGATCACGGAATTGCGGACCCGCGCCCTGCGCCGCGCCGAGGTGCGCCGCTGCTGCTGCCGCAAGAACTTCTCCCGGGCGAGCTGACGCCGCCGCTGCTCCTGGGTGACCACCGGTTCTCTCCTCATGCGTTCGCGTACACAGGTCGGATACGCGCGCGTCCTCGTGTGCCGACCGCCCGCGTGTGCCCCGTACCGTATATGGGTTCGCTGAGGATTCGGCAGCGCCGGTAGGCTCTGACCACAGCCGAAGCCCGCGATCCGGGCCGCCCGAACCGACACAACGAAGGACGATCGTGCTCATTGCCGGGTTTCCCGCCGGTGCCTGGGGGACGAACTGTTACCTCGTCGCCCCCGCAGCGGGCGAGGAGTGCGTGATCATCGACCCGGGCCACCTGGCCGCCCAGGGAGTCGAGGACGCCGTCAGGAAGCACCGGCTCAAGCCCGTCGCCGTCGTCCTCACGCACGGCCACATCGACCACGTGGCGTCCGTCGTCCCGGTGTGCGGCGCGAGCGACGTGCCCGCCTGGATCCACCCCGCCGACCGCTACATGATGAGCGACCCGGAGAAGGCGCTCGGCCGCTCCATCGGGATGCCGCTCATGGGCGAACTCACCGTGGGGGAGCCCGACGACGTGCGCGAACTCACCGACGGGGCACGGCTGAGCCTCGCGGGACTCGACCTCACCGTCGACCACGCGCCCGGCCATACCAAGGGGTCGGTGACCTTCGGGACGCCCGGGGCGGCGGACGTGCCGCCGATCCTGTTCTCGGGCGACCTGCTGTTCGCCGGCTCCGTCGGACGCAGTGACCTGCCCGGCGGCGACCCGGCCGAGCTGCTCGACTCGCTGGCCCGCGTGTGCCTGCCGCTCGACGACTCGACCGTGGTGCTGTCCGGCCACGGCCCCCAGACGACCATCGGCCAGGAGCGCGCCACCAACCCGTACATGCGGCAGGTGGCGGCGCCCGGCCACGGGAGCGCGGACGCTCCCCGACGAGGAATGTGACGAGTACTTCCGTGAGCACCTTCAAGGCCCCCAAGGGCACCTACGACCTGATCCCGCCGGACAGCGCCAAGTACCTCGCGGTGCGCGAGGCGATCGCGGCCCCGCTGCGCAACTCCGGCTACGGCTACGTCGAGACCCCCGGCTTCGAGAACGTCGAGCTGTTCGCCCGCGGTGTCGGCGAGTCCACCGACATCGTGACCAAGGAGATGTACGCCTTCGAGACCAAGGGCGGCGACCGCCTCGCCCTGCGCCCCGAGGGCACCGCCTCCGTGCTGCGCGCGGCACTGGAGGCCAACCTGCACAAGGCCGGCAACCTCCCGGTCAAGCTCTGGTACTCGGGCTCCTACTACCGCTACGAGCGCCCGCAGAAGGGCCGCTACCGGCACTTCTCCCAGGTCGGCGCCGAGGCGATCGGGGCCGAGGACCCGGCGCTGGACGCCGAGTTGATCATCCTGGCCGACCAGGCGTACCGCTCGCTGGGCCTGCGCACCTTCCGCATCCTGCTCAACAGCCTCGGCGACAAGGAGTGCCGCCCCGTGTACCGGGACGCGCTCCAGGAGTTCCTGCGCGGCCTCGACCTCGACGAGGACACGCTGCGCCGCGCCGAGATCAACCCGCTGCGGGTCCTCGACGACAAGCGCGCCGACGTCCAGAAGCAGCTCACCGACGCCCCGCTGCTGCGCGACTACCTGTGCGACGCCTGCAAGGCGTACCACGAGGAGGTCCGCGAGCTGATCACGGCGGCCGGCGTCGCCTTCGAGGACGACCCGCGACTGGTGCGCGGCCTGGACTACTACACGCGCACCACCTTCGAGTTCGTCCACGACGGCCTCGGCTCGCAGTCCGCGGTCGGCGGCGGCGGGCGCTACGACGGCCTGTCCGAGATGATCGGCGGCCCCGCGCTGCCCTCGGTCGGCTGGGCGCTCGGCGTCGACCGCACCGTCCTCGCGCTGGAGGCGGAGGGCGTCGAGCTCCAACTGCCCGCCACCACCAGCGTGTTCGCGGTGCCGCTCGGCGAGGAGGCCCGGCGCGTGCTGTTCGCCAAGGTCACCGAGCTGCGCAAGGTCGGCATCGCCGCCGACTTCTCGTACGGCGCCAAGGGGCTCAAGGGCGCCATGAAGAACGCCAACCGCAGCGGCGCGCGCTTCACCGTCGTCGCGGGGGAGCGGGACCTCGCCGAGGGCGTCGTCCAGCTCAAGGACATGGAGTCCGGCGAGCAGACCGCGATCGGCGTCGGCGAGATCGTCGCGGAGCTGGAGTCCCGGCTCGGCTGACGGCAGGGAACGGACGGGTGGGGCGGTGCCGCACGCGGGCACCGCCCCTCCCGCTACCCCTCCCGCCGGTCCTTCCAGCGGAACGTCAGCAGGCACAGCACCAGCGCGCCCACGCACCACGCGCCGAGCACCAGCGCGCACCGCCCGAACTCCCACTGCCCGGTCTGCTCCAGCACCCGCGCGGAGTCCGGCAGGAACACCCCGCGCAGGCCCTGGCACATCCACTTCAGCGGGAACAGGGCGCCGATGTTCAGCATCCACTCCGGCAGGTCGTCCACCGAGATGTACACCCCGGAGACGAACTGGAGCACCAGGAACGGCAGCACGACCACCGAGCTCGCGCTCTTCGCCGACCGGGGCAGCGAGCTGACGGCCACCCCGAGCAGCGCGCACGCGGTCAGACCCAGCACGAAGATCCAGGCGAAGTCCCCCCAGCGGGCCGCCGTCGACGGCAGCGGCACGTCGTAGAACACGGCCCCGACGGTGAGCAGCAGCGCCGTCTCCAGCGCACCGGTCACCAGCACCAGCCAGATCTTGCCCAGGAAGTACGCGGCGGGCGGCATCGGTGTGCCCCGCAGCCGGCGCAGCATCTTCTCGTCGCGTTCCACGGCGATGGAGATGCCCAGCGACTGGAACCCGGTGGACATGATCCCGGACGCGATCATCGCGGGAACGTAGAGCTGCGAGGCGGTGACCCCGGTCCCGCGCAGGTCGTCGTCGAAGATCGAGGCGAACAGGAACAGCAGCACGACCGGGAACGAGAACGTGAACACGACCTGGTCGCGCTGGCGGAAGAACTGCCGGATCTCCAGGCCGCCCCGCCGCAGCCCCAGCGCCCAGGCCCCGGGCAGCCGCCGCGCGTCGGGTGCGCCCGTCGTGTCCGTGGCGCGCGCGTCCCCGCCGTCCGCGGGCAGGGCCTCGGCGCTCACCGCGCGTCCTCCTGTCCGGTCAGCCGCAGGTACACGTCCTCCAGGGTGGGGCGGCCGACCCGCAGCCCCGGTATCTCCCCGTCGAAGCGCTCCATGAGGGCGGCGACCGCGGCGGTGGGCGTCGTGGTGCGCTCGTCGCGCGGCGTGCCGTCCGGGTCGGTCCACTCGACGACGGCCTCCGTGCCGTACCGCTCGCGCAGGGCCGCCGGTGTGCCCTCGGCGGCGATCCGGCCGCCCGCGAGCACCGCGAGGCGGTCCGCGAGCGCCTCCGCCTCCTCCAGGTAGTGCGTGGTCAGCAGGATCGTGGTGCCCTCGGCGGCGAGTTTGCGCACCAGGTCCCAGAACCGCCGCCGCGCGGCCGGGTCGAAGCCCGTCGTGGGCTCGTCCAGCAGCAGCAGCTCGGGGCCGCCGATCACGCCGAGCGCCACGTCGAGACGACGGCGCTGCCCGCCCGAGAGCCCCTTGACCCGGCTGTCCGCCTTCTCCTCCAGACCGACCAGACGGATCACCTCCGCCGGGTCGCGCGGTGCCGGGTAGTAGTGCGCGAAGTGCCGCACCGTCTCCCGGACCGTCAACTCGGCGGGTGCCGATTCGTCCTGCCAGACGATCCCGATCCGCGAGCGCCACGCGCGCGTGCCCGACGCCGGGTCGCCGCCGAGCACCCGCACCTCGCCCCCGTCCCGCGAGCGGTGCCCCTGAAGGATCTCCACCGTCGTGCTCTTGCCCGCCCCGTTGGGCCCCAGCAGGCCGAACACCTCGCCGCGCCGCACGAAGAGGTCCACGCCGTCGACGGCCGTGACCTCCCCGTACCGCTTGCGCAGCCCCCGTACCTCCACCGCGAGATCGTCCCCGTGAACAGTCATGCGCAGAGTGTGGGCCGCGGCGGGTGCCCGCGTCACCACCGCGGGCACCCGCGCACGGGACTTCCTTATGCGGATCGAACGGTGGACACCCGCGCGTGTGCGGCACAATGACCGGGTCCGAAGAACATCCGGCCCCCGACCGACGGAATCGGCGTGATGAGCAAGACGACTGTGAGAGAGGTCTCCACCGACCCCGCCCCGGAGAACGATCCGGTGTCCCGTTCGGTCGGCGGCAGCCGTGCCTTCGCCGTACTGCTGCTGATCACCGGCGCCGCCGGACTGCTTGCCGCGTGGGTCATCACGATCGACAAGTTCAAGCTGCTGGAGGCCAAGGTCGCCGGGACGACCTTCACCCCCGGGTGCAGCCTCAACCCCGTCGTCTCCTGCGGCAGCGTCATGGAGTCCGAGCAGGCGCACGCCTTCGGCTTCCCGAACCCGATGCTGGGCCTGGTCTGCTACGGCATCGTGATCTGCGTCGGCATGAGTCTGCTGGCCCGCGCCCGCTTCCCGCGCTGGTACTGGCTCACCTTCAACTTCGGCACCCTGTTCGGTGTGGGCTTCTGCACCTGGCTGCAGTTCCAGTCCCTGTACCGGATCAACGCGCTGTGCCTGTGGTGCTGCCTCGCGTGGGTCGCCACGATCACCATGTTCTGGTACGTGACCTCCTTCAACGTCCGCAACTCCCTGCTTCCCGGGCCGCGTTGGCTGAAGTCCTTCTTCAGCGAGTTCACCTGGGTGCTGCCGGTGCTGCACATCGGGATCATCGGCGTGCTGATCCTGACCCGCTGGTGGACCTTCTGGACGAGCTGACCGGCCGGGTCCGGTCACCCGACGCACGCCCCGGCCTCGGCCGGGGCGTTGTCAGTGGGGTGACATAGGGTTTTGTCCGTGGAGCCCGACCTTTTCACCGCCGCGGCGGAAGAACGCCAGGAGAAGGATCCGTCCGGCAGTCCCCTGGCGGTACGCATGCGTCCCCGCACCCTCGACGAGGTCGAGGGGCAGCAGCACCTGCTCAAACCGGGCTCACCACTGCGCCGCCTGGTCGGCGAGGGTGCCGGCGGCCCGGCCGGTCCCTCCTCGGTGATCCTCTGGGGCCCGCCCGGCACCGGCAAGACCACCCTGGCGTACGTCGTCTCGAAGGCGACCAACAAGCGCTTCGTGGAGCTCTCCGCGATCACCGCGGGCGTCAAGGAGGTCCGCGCGGTCATCGAGGGCGCCCGCCGCGCCACCGGCGGCTACGGCAAGGAGACCGTCCTCTTCCTCGACGAGATCCACCGCTTCAGCAAGGCCCAGCAGGACTCCCTGCTGCCCGCCGTCGAGAACCGCTGGGTGACCCTCATCGCGGCCACCACGGAGAACCCGTACTTCTCGGTGATCTCCCCGCTGCTGTCCCGCTCCCTGCTGCTCACCCTCGAACCGCTCACCGACGACGACCTGCGCGGCCTGCTGCGCCGCGCGCTCACCGACGAACGCGGCCTGCGCGGCGCCGTCACCCTCCCCGCGGACACCGAGGACCACCTGCTGCGCATCGCGGGCGGTGACGCCCGGCGCGCGCTGACCGCCCTGGAGGCCGCCGCGGGCGCCGCGCTCGACAAGGGCGAGGCGGAGATCGCGCTCGGCACCCTGGAGGAGACGGTCGACCGCGCGGCCGTCACCTACGACCGGGACGGCGACCAGCACTACGACGTCGCCAGCGCCCTCATCAAGTCCATCCGCGGCTCCGACGTCGACGCCGCCCTGCACTACCTCGCGCGGATGATCGACGCCGGCGAGGACCCCCGCTTCATCGCCCGCCGGCTGATGATCTCCGCCAGCGAGGACATCGGCCTGGCCGACCCGAACGCCCTGCCGATCGCGGTCGCCGCCGCGCAGGCCGTCGCGATGATCGGCTTCCCCGAGGCGGCCCTCACCCTCAGCCACGCCACCATCGCGCTGGCCCTCGCCCCGAAGTCCAACGCCGCGACCACCGCGATCGGCGCCGCCCTCGCCGACGTCCGCAAGGGCCACGCCGGCCAGGTCCCGCCGCACCTGCGCGACGGCCACTACCAGGGCGCCGCGAAGCTGGGCCACGCGCAGGGGTACGTCTACCCGCACGACCTGCCGGAGGGCATCGCCGCCCAGCAGTACGCGCCGGACAGCATCAAGGACCGCGAGTACTACGAACCGACCCGGCACGGCGCCGAGGCCCGGTACGCGGACGCCGTCGAGTGGACCCGCAGGAACCTGGGCCGCAGGGACTCCTGAGCGCCGGCCCGCCCGGCGGCCCCCGGAGCCCGGTCGGGAGTGCTCCCGCGGAGCCTGTACGATGGCTCGCAGTGCTGCGTCCCGTGTCCGGCTTCGGCCGACATCACCAGAACGGGACATTCAGCCGGAGACCCGGCCCCCGGGCGGGGTTCTCCAGGAGCGTCGCGCACCGTCGAAGGTGTCGCGGGCAGCCCACCACCCCCCGTACTTCCGGGACCGGTCGGTGGGCCACTCGCGTGCTGCACGTATGTGCCCAGACCAGGGGAGCGGCTGCCCGACAGGTTCCACGCGGACCTCAAGGGTTTCCCCGGCTGCGGATTGCGACCTCCCCTAACCCTGGTGAAGCCGTATTCGCATCAGAGACACGAGGTGTTTGGTTCATGCCGAACCAGTCCCGCCCCAAGGTCAAGAAGTCGCGTGCCCTCGGCATCGCGCTGACCCCGAAGGCCGTCAAGTACTTCGAGGCCCGCCCCTACCCGCCGGGTGAGCACGGCCGCGGCCGCAAGCAGAACTCGGACTACAAGGTCCGTCTGCTGGAGAAGCAGCGCCTGCGCGCGCAGTACGACGTGTCCGAGCGTCAGCTCGTCCGCGCCTACGAGCGTGCCTCCAAGGTGCAGGGCAAGACCGGCGAGGCCCTGATCATCGAGCTGGAGCGTCGTCTCGACGCGCTGGTCCTGCGTTCGGGCATCGCCCGCACGATCTACCAGGCCCGCCAGATGGTCGTCCACGGCCACATCGAGGTCAACGGCCAGAAGGTCGACAAGCCCTCGTTCCGCGTCCGTCCCGACGACGTCGTGATGGTCCGCGAGCGCAGCCGTCAGAAGCCGCTGTTCGAGATCGCCCGCGAGGGTGGCTTCGCCCCCGACGGCGAGACCCCGCGCTACCTCCAGGTGAACCTGCGCGCCCTCGCGTTCCGCCTGGACCGCGACCCGAACCGCAAGGAGATCCCGGTCATCTGCGACGAGCAGCTCGTCGTCGAGTACTACGCCCGCTGATCTTCCTTCAGCGGTCGTAGGGACCCTCTCCGCGTCGGCCCGCCGACTCCCCGCCCCTGTGGGCGGGCGAGGCGGCGGGCCTTCGCACGTCCGGGGCCGTGCCGCCGCCGTGCCGCGCGCCGTCCCGGGGCGCGGGCGGCGCGGGGGCCGTCCGCGCCGCCTCCGTCCAGCCGAGCGCGCGGGCGACCGCCGCGTCCCGGGTCAGCCCCGCCCCCTCCTCCGCGCACCGCCCGTACCGCTCGTCGCCCAGCGCGCGGCGGGCCGCCGTCTCGCAGCGCTCGTGCGGCGCGTGGTAGTACGCGGAGCCGAACAGCGGCAGCCCCACCGAGGGCCACTGCGCCGCCGCGGCGCCCTGGAGCACCGCCGCCTCCGCCGGGTCGCCCTCGGTCAGCGTGACCAGCGCCAGCAGCTCCAGCGCCAGGACGCAGCCCAGCAGGTCGTGGAAGCCGTGCGCGCCGGCCAGGCAGTCGACCAGCAACTCCCGTGCCTGCGACGGGCGTTCGTCGTGCCAGGCCGCGTACGCGAGGACGTAGAGCGCGTACGAGCGGGTCCACCGCTCGCCGTGGTCCTCGCAGACCTGGCGCACGTCCTCGCACAGCCGCACCGCGTCCGGCAGGTCCCCCTGGAACGCCCGCGTCATCGCCAGTTCGACCTGGCCCATCAGGACGTTGCTGTTGAGTTCGCCGATCTCCCGGTAGCGGTCGAGGGCCGAGCGCAGCAGCGTCTCCGCGCGCTCCACGTCGTCCGTGACCAGGGCGAGGCAGCCCGAACGGTGCTCGGCGTACGCCACGGCCACCGCGTTGGCGGCACGTTCCGCCTCCTCGCGGCACTCCTGGAGCGCGGCGAGCGCCGGGACCCGGTCGCCCTGGAGGATCGCCACGTAGCTCAGCACCCACAGCGCCTTCAGCCGCGACTGCTCGTTGTCGCTCTCGGAGTACAGCCGCACGCTGCGCTCCAGCCAGTGCCTGCCCTCCGCGAGGCGGCCGCAGCCGGCCCAGTAGAACCACAGTGAGCCGGCCAGGTACTGGCCCAGGTGCGTCTGGTCCGGCTCGCCCAGGCAGTACTCCAACGCCCGCCGCAGGTTGGGCAGTTCGGCCTCCATGCGGGCGGCCACCTCGCCCTGCCGGGGGGAGAACCAGTCCAGCTCGCACCAGGTCGCCAGGCCCACGAACCAGTCCCGGTGCCGCCGCCGCAGCCGCTCCGCGTCCCCGGTCGCCTCCAGCCAGTCGGCACCGTAGGCCCGTACCGTCTCCAGCATCCGGTAGCGCACGCCCGTCGCCGTCTCCTCGCGGCTCAGCACGGACTGCGCCAGCAGTTCGGACAGCACGTCGAGCACGTCGTCGGCGTGCAGGCCCTCGCCGCCGCACACGTACTCGGCGGCCTCCAGGTCGAACGCCCCGGCGAACACGGACAGCCGCGACCACAGCAGCCGCTCCGCGGGCGTGCACAGCTCGTGGCTCCAGCCGACGGCGGTGACCAGGGCGCGGTGCCGGTCCGGGCCGCCCCGGTCCCCGCCCGTCAGCAGCCGGAACCGGTCGTCCAGCCGCTCCAGCAACTGGCCGGGCGACAGCGCGCGCAGCCGTCCCGCCGCCAGCTCGACGGCCAGCGGGACGCCGTCGAGCCGGCGGCACAGCTCCCGTACGTCCGCGCGGTGCCGCTCGGCGAGGGCCACGCCCTGTCCGGCGGCCCGGTCCGCGAACAGCTCGGCCGCCGCGTCGGTGTCCAGGGGCGGCAGTTCGACGAGCCGTTCGCCGGTGATCCGCAGGGGCCTGCGGCCGACCGCCAGTACCCGCAACGCGGCGCTGCGGCGCAGCAGTTCGGTCACCAGGTCCGCACACACGTCCACGAGGTGTTCGAACCCGTCGAGCACCAGCAGGAGTTCACGTCCGGCCAGGTCGTCGAGGAGGGTCTCGCGCGGCAGCCGCGCGGTGTGGTCGGCCGGGCCGAGGGCTTCGAGCACGGCGTAGTCGAGCAGTTCGGGGTCGCGCAGCGCCGCCAGGTCCACCCAGCACACCCCGTCGCGCACCGGCCGGGCCGCCGCGGCCCGCGCCGCGAGGCGGGACTTGCCGACCCCGCCCGCGCCGGTGAGCGTCACCAGCCGGGCGGCGTCCAGGGTCCGCGACAGGGCGTCGAGCTCGGCGGCACGGCCCACGAACGCGTTGAGTTCCGGCGGCGGGCCGCCGTTCTCCGGGGCGCCGGGGGCTTGAGCATCTCGCATGGGACACGGAGCGTACTGAACCGTAATCAGTCCGTACAATCGCTTCCCGCGAGTGGGCCCCGCCCGCGGGGGAAATCGGGTACGGAGGCCCGCCCGGGGCGCGATAGGCTCGGTGGGCGACTCTTTATGTTGTTCACGCATGTTTTTGTCTCGCACGTATTTGTCTTCAGGGAGCGGGTGCGCACAGTGTCCGGTGGTGAAGTGGCCGGCATGCTGGTGGCCGTCTTCTGGGCGATCCTGGTCTCCTTCCTGGCCGTCGCGCTGGCGAGGCTGGCCCAGACGCTCAGGGCGACCACCAAGCTCGTCGCGGACGTGACCGACCAGGCCGTCCCGCTGCTGGCCGACGCCTCCTCCGCGGTGCGCTCCGCGCAGACCCAGATCGACCGGGTCGACGCGATCGCCACCGACGTCCAGGAGGTCACGTCGAACGCCTCCGCCCTGTCGACCACCGTCGCCTCCACCTTCGGCGGCCCCCTCGTGAAGGTCGCGGCCTTCGGCTACGGGGTGCGCCGCGCCCTGGGCGGCCGCCGCGACGGCGCGGGGGGAAGTGCGCGGGAGGACGTGCCCGAGAAGACGCCGAGGCGCACCGTGATCGTGGGCCGCAGTGTCCCGGCCGCGCGGCGGACGAAGCGGAAGAAGGACTGAACCCAGCTATGTTCCGCCGTTCCTTCTGGTTCACCACGGGCGTCGCAGCCGGCGTGTGGGCCACCACCAAGGTCAACCGCAAGCTGAGGGCCCTGACCCCCGAGAACCTCGCCGTGCAGGCGGCGAACAAGGCGATCGAGACGGGCGGCCGGATCAAGGACCGCGCCCTCGGTTTCGCCCTCGACGTCCGCGACAACATGGCGCAGCGCGAGGCCGAACTCGGCGACGCGCTCGGCCTGAACGCGTCCGACGGGCACGAACTGCCCGCGCCGGCGCGGCACCGCGTCATCGAGAACAGCAACACCTTCAAGCACACCGGGTACGTCGAGAGGTCGACGTACCGGAACAACCGGAATGAGGACCACTGATGGAGTCGGCTGAGATCCGCCGCCGCTGGCTGAGCTTCTACGAGGAGCGCGGTCACACCGTCGTCCCTTCGGCGTCGCTCATCGCGGACGACCCGACTCTGCTCCTGGTCCCCGCCGGCATGGTGCCCTTCAAGCCGTACTTCCTCGGTGAGGTCAAGCCGCCGTGGTCGCGCGCCACCAGCGTGCAGAAGTGCGTGCGCACCCCTGACATCGAAGAGGTCGGCAAGACCACCCGGCACGGCACCTTCTTCCAGATGTGCGGCAACTTCTCCTTCGGCGACTACTTCAAGGAAGGGGCCATCACCTACGCCTGGGAGCTGCTCACCTCGCCCCAGGACAAGGGTGGTTACGGCCTCGACCCCGAGCGGCTGTGGATCACCGTCTACCTCGACGACGACGAGGCCGAGCGCATCTGGCGCGAGAAGGTCGGCGTCCCCGCCGAGCGCATCCAGCGCCTGGGCAAGAAGGACAACTACTGGTCCATGGGCGTGCCCGGCCCGTGCGGCCCGTGCTCCGAGATCAACTACGACCGCGGCCCCGAGTTCGGCGTTGAGGGCGGCCCGGCCGTCAACGACGAGCGGTACGTGGAGATCTGGAACCTGGTCTTCATGCAGTACGAGCGCGGCGCGGGCATCGGCAAGGAGGACTTCGAGATCCTCGGCGAGCTGCCCAGCAAGAACATCGACACCGGCCTGGGCCTCGAACGTCTCGCCATGATTCTGCAGGGCGTGCAGAACATGTACGAGATCGACACCTCCATGGCCGTCATCGAGCGCGCCACCGAACTCACCGGCGTCGCCTACGGCGAGTCCCACGAGACGGACGTCGCCCTGCGCGTGGTCACCGACCACATGCGCACCTCGGTGATGCTCATCGGCGACGGCGTCAGCCCCGGCAACGAGGGCCGCGGCTACGTGCTGCGCCGCATCATGCGCCGCGCCATCCGCAACATGCGCCTGCTCGGCGCCGGCGGCCCGGTCGTCCGCGACCTCGTCGACACCGTCATCCTGATGATGGGGCAGCAGTACCCGGAGCTGGTCTCCGACCGCGAGCGCATCGAGAAGGTCGCTCTCGCCGAGGAGAACGCCTTCCTCAAGACGCTGAAGGCCGGCACGAACATCCTCGACACCGCCGTCAGCGACACCAAGGCCGCCGGCGGCAAGGTCCTCGCCGGCGACAAGGCGTTCCTGCTGCACGACACCTGGGGCTTCCCCATCGACCTCACCCTGGAGATGGCCGCCGAGCAGGGGCTGTCCGTGGACGAGGACGGCTTCCGGCGCCTGATGAAGGAGCAGCGGGAGCGCGCCAAGGCCGACGCCCAGGCCAAGAAGACCGGCCACGCCGACATGGGCGCCTACCGCGAGATCGCCGACCGCGCCGGCCAGACCGACTTCACCGGGTACAGCGACACCGAGACCGAGTCCACGGTCGTCGGCATCCTCGTCGACGGTGTCTCCTCCCCGGCCGCCACCGAGGGCGACGAGGTCGAGATCGTCCTCGACCGCACCCCCTTCTACGCCGAGGGCGGCGGCCAGATCGGCGACACCGGCCGCATCAAGGTCGCCTCCGGCGCGATCGTCTCCGTGCGGGACACCCAGAAGCCGGTGCCCGGGGTCTACGTCCACAAGGGCGTCGTCCAGGTCGGCGAGGTCACCGTCGGCGACCTGGTCCAGGCCACCATCGACACCCGGCGCCGCAAGTCCATCGCCCGCGCCCACTCCGCCACGCACCTCACCCACCAGGCGCTGCGCGACGCTCTCGGCCCGACGGCCGCCCAGGCCGGTTCGGAGAACCAGCCGGGCCGCTTCCGCTTCGACTTCGGTTCGCCGTCCGCCGTGCCCACGGCCGTGATGACGGACGTCGAGCAGAAGATCAACGAGGTGCTCGCCCGCGACCTCGACGTCCAGGCCGAGGTCATGGGCATCGAGGACGCCAAGAAGCAGGGCGCCATCGCGGAGTTCGGCGAGAAGTACGGCGAGCGCGTGCGCGTCGTGACCATCGGCGACTTCTCCAAGGAGCTGTGCGGCGGCACTCACGTCCACAACACCGCCCAGCTCGGCCTGGTGAAGCTGCTGGGCGAGTCGTCCATCGGCTCCGGCGTGCGCCGCATCGAGGCCCTGGTCGGCGTCGACGCGTACAACTTCCTCGCCCGCGAGCACACGGTGGTCAACCAGCTCACCGAACTGCTCAAGGGCCGCCCGGAGGAGCTTCCCGAGAAGATCTCCGGCATGCTCGGCAAGCTGAAGGACGCCGAGAAGGAGATCGAGAAGTTCCGCGCGGAGAAGGTGCTCCAGGCCGCCGCCGGTCTCGCCTCCAGCGCCAAGGACGTGCACGGCGTCGCCCTCGTCACCGGCCAGGTCCCGGACGGCACCACCGCCGACGACCTGCGTAGGCTGGTGCTCGACGTGCGCGGCCGCATCCAGGGCGGACGGGCCGTCGTGGTCGCGCTGTTCAGCGTCGTCGGCGGCAAGCCGCTGACGGTCATCGCCACCAACGAGGCCGCCCGCGAGCGCGGCCTCAAGGCCGGCGAGCTGGTGCGCGCCGCGGCCAAGACCCTCGGCGGCGGCGGTGGCGGCAAGCCGGACGTGGCCCAGGGCGGCGGCCAGAACGCCGCCGCGGTCGGGGACGCCGTCGACGCCGTCGAGCGCCTCGTGGCGGACACGGCCAAGTGATGCGCCGCGGACGCCGGCTCGCGATCGACGTCGGGGACGCCCGGATCGGGGTCGCCTCGTGCGACCCCGACGGCATCCTCGCCACACCGGTGGAGACCGTTCCGGGACGCGACGTCCCGGCGGCCCACCGCCGGCTGAAGCAGCTCGTCGAGGAGTACGAACCGATCGAGGTCGTGGTCGGTCTGCCCCGCTCCCTCAAGGGGGGCGAGGGGCCGGCCGCGGTCAAGGTCCGGGCGTTCACCGATGAACTCGCCCGGAGTATCAGCCCCGTACCGGTCCGGCTGGTGGACGAGCGGATGACGACGGTGACGGCCAGTCAGGGACTGCGCGCCTCCGGCGTCAGGTCCAGGAAGGGCCGGGCCGTCATCGACCAGGCAGCCGCTGTGATCATCCTTCAGCAGGCACTCGAATCCGAACGGGTGTCAGGCGCTCCGCCCGGCGAGGGCGTCGAAGTGGTCATCTGATCGCGATACGGTAACGTTCCGCGCGATGCGGCGGTGTTCGAACAGTCGCCGCACAGAAAGAGGCGGAACGGGCGCAGGGGTGAAAGCCGCGCGACCGCCGCCTCGCGGCTCTAGGGGATCGATGACTGAGTATGGCCGGGGCCCAGGCTCCGATCCGTGGCACCCGGAGGACCCGTTGTACGGGGACGGCGGCTGGGCAGACCAGCACGGCCACACGGGTCAGCAGTCCTCCTACGACGGCCACCAGCAGAATCACCCGCAGCAGCAGCCCCAGTCGCAGTACGGCGACTGGGGCCAAGGTCATCAGGTCCCCTACGGCCAGGCCCCGCAGCAGCAGTACTACGACGAGCAGAGCGGGCACCCCTACCCCGGCCCGGCGCAGGCGCAGCAGCAGCAGTACCCGTACTACGACGAGCAGGGCAACCAGCACTACCCCGACCAGGGGCAGCAGGCCCCGCAGACGTACGCCGACCCCGCCCAGCAGGGCTACGGGCAGCAGCAGTACCAGCAGGCCCAGCAGCCGCAGTACCCGCAGGAGGGGTACTGGGACGGCACCGGTTCGCACGCGCAGGTGCCGTACGCGGCCGATCCCGGCGACCCCTACGGGCAGCAGGCCGTCAACTACGGCGCGGAGCAGCCCGACTTCTACAACACCCCCGACGCCTACCCGCCGCCGGAGCCGCCGGCCCGCAGGCGCGCCGAGCCCGAACCGCGCACCGACTGGGATCCGGGTCCGGACCAGGGGGAACACGCGTTCTTCGCGGGCGGTGACGACGAGGGCGACGACCTCGACGGCGGCCGGGGCGACCGGCGTGGACGCGACGGCAAGGGCAAGGGCGGCAAGAAGAGACGCAGCGGCTGCGCCTGCATGGTGGTCGTACTGGTGTTCGGCGGCGGCCTCGGCGGCGTCGGCTATTTCGGCTACCAGTTCTACCAAAACCGCTTCGGTGCGGCCCCGGACTACGAGGGCGGGGGCACCGGTTCGGTCAGCGTCACCATCCCCAAGGGCGCGGGCGGCTATGCCATCGGACAGGCGCTGAAGAAGGAGGGCGTCGTCAAGAGCGTCGACGCCTTCGTCTCGGCCCAGTCGCAGAACGCGGACGGCAACAAGATCCAGGCGGGCGTCTATCTGCTCAAGGAGCACATGTCCGCCGCGAGTGCCGTGACATTGATGCTCGACCCGAAGAGCCAGAACAATCTCGTCGTCGCTCCCGGCTGGCGCACCACGAAGGTCTACACCGAACTCGACAAGAAACTCGGCCTTTCCGCCGGCAGCACGCGAAAGGTCGCGAAGGCGGACTGGAAGAGTCTCGGTCTGCCGAGCTGGGCGAACGACAACAAGGACATCAAGGACCCGCTGGAAGGATTCCTCTACCCCGGGACCTACGGTGTCGCGAAGGGCATGAAGCCCCGGGCGATCCTCAAGCAGATGGTCTCCCAGGCGAACGAGGCCTACGGCAGGTACGACCTCGCGGCCAAGGCGAAGACGCTCGGTCTCGACAGCCCGTTGCAGGTCATCACGGTCGCGAGCCTCGTCCAGGCGGAGGGCAAGACCTCGGACGACTACCGCAAGATGGCCGAGGTGGTCTACAACCGCCTCAAGCCCACGAACACCGAGACCAACCAGCTCCTCCAGTTCGACTCGACCTTCAACTACCTGAAGGGCGAGAGCAACATCAACATCAGCATCAACGAGATCTACAGCAACAAGGACCCGTACAACACCTATACGCAGAAGGGTCTTCCGCCGGGCCCGATCGACAACCCCGGAGAAGACGCGCTCGACGCGACATTCGATCCGACCGACCAGGGCTGGATCTACTTCGTCGCGACGGACGGCCAGGAGAAGACGGAATTCGCGAAGACGCTCGCGGAATTCAACAGGCTCAAGGAAAAATTCGATGACAGCTCGGGCAACTGACGCCCGCCGGGCGGCCGTTCTCGGGTCGCCCATCGCCCACTCGCTCTCCCCGGTGCTGCACCGCGCCGCGTACGCGGAACTGGGCCTGACGGACTGGTCGTACGACCTGTTCGACGTCGACGAGGCGGCGCTGCCCGGCTTCGTGGCCGGGCTCGGCCCCGAGTGGGCCGGGCTCTCGCTGACGATGCCGCTCAAGCGCGCGGTCATACCCCTCCTCGACGAGATCACCGAGACCGCCGCCTCCGTGGAGACCGTCAACACCCTGGTGTTCACCGACGACGGCCGGAAGACCGGCGACAACACCGACATCCCCGGCATGGTCGCCGCCCTCCGCGAGCGCGGCGTCGAACAGGTCGAGAGCGCCGCGATCCTCGGCGCCGGCGCCACCGCGTCCTCCGCCCTCGCCGCCCTCGCCCGGGTGTGCACCGGCGAGGTCGTCGCCTACGTCCGCAGCGCCGGGCGCGCCGCCGAGATGAGGGGCTGGGGCGAGCGGCTCGGCGTCCCCGTGCGCACCGCCGACTGGGCCGACGCCGCCGAGGCGCTGCGCGCGCCCCTCGTCGTGGCCACCACCCCGGCCGGTGCCACCGACGCCCTCGCCGCCGAGATCCCGGAGCGCCCGGCCACCCTCTTCGACGTCCTGTACGACCCGTGGCCGACCGGGCTCGCCGCCCGCTGGTCCGCGTACGGCGGGGCCGTCGTCGGGGGCCTGGACCTGCTCGTCCACCAGGCGGTCCTCCAGGTCGAGCAGATGACCGGCCGCAAGCCCGCCCCGGTCGCCGCCATGCGCGCGGCGGGCGAGGCCGCGCTCGCCGCCCGCTGACGTCCGCCGGCACCGGGCCGCGGGTGCCCGCCGCCGCGTCCGCCTGCTGGACCCACGTAAGGATCACCTTCCGGACGTGGGAGGATCGGGGGCGGCGGGCCAGGGCCGCGCACCCGGTTCCGCCGCGGCCGTACGCGAAGGGGCGTACGGGGAGGCAGTACCAGAGCGCGAGTACTTGAGGAGCACCGTTGAGCAGGTTGCGCTGGCTGACCGCGGGGGAGTCCCACGGTCCCGCACTCGTCGCGACGCTGGAGGGCCTTCCCGCCGGCGTGCCGATCACCACGGACATGGTGGCGGACCATCTGGCGAGGCGGCGGCTCGGCTACGGCCGCGGCGCGCGCATGAAGTTCGAGCGGGACGAGGTCACCTTCCTCGGCGGCGTCCGGCACGGACTCACCCTCGGCTCCCCGGTCGCCGTCATGGTCGGCAACACCGAGTGGCCCAAGTGGGAACAGGTCATGTCCGCCGACCCGATCCCCGCGGACGTCCTCGACGGCCTCGCCCGCAACGCGCCCCTCACCCGGCCCCGCCCCGGCCACGCCGACCTCGCCGGCATGCAGAAGTACGGCTTCGACGAGGCCCGGCCGATCCTGGAGCGCGCCTCCGCGCGCGAGACCGCCGCCCGGGTCGCCCTCGGCGCCGTCGCCCGCTCCTACCTCAAGGAGACCGCGGGCATCGAGATCGTCTCGCACGTGGTCGAACTGGCCGCCGCGAAGGCCCCGTACGGCGTCTACCCCACGCCCGCCGACGTCGAGAAGCTGGACGCCGACCCGGTGCGCTGCCTCGACGAGGAGGCGTCGAAGGCGATGGTCGAGGAGATCGACCAGGCCCACAAGGACGGCGACACCCTCGGCGGCGTCGTCGAGGTGCTCGCGTACGGCGTGCCCGTCGGTCTCGGCTCGCACGTCCACTGGGACCGCCGCCTGGACGCGCGGCTCGCCGCGGCCCTCATGGGCATCCAGGCGATCAAGGGCGTCGAGGTCGGCGACGGCTTCGACCTGGCCCGCGTGCCCGGCTCCCAGGCCCACGACGAGATCGTCGTCACCGACGACGGCATCCGCCGCGTCACCGGCCGCTCCGGCGGCACCGAGGGCGGCCTCACCACCGGTGAACTCCTGCGCGTGCGCGCCGCGATGAAGCCCATCGCCACCGTGCCGCGCGCCCTGCGGACCGTCGACGTCGTCACCGGCGAGGCCGCCCAGGCCCACCACCAGCGCTCCGACGTGTGCGCCGTGCCGGCCGCCGGCATCGTCGCCGAGGCGATGGTCGCGCTCGTCCTCGCCGACGCCGTCGCGGAGAAGTTCGGCGGCGACTCCGTCCCCGAGACCCGGCGCAACGTCGAGTCCTACCTGAAGAACCTGGCCATCCGGTGAGCGCTCCGCTCCTGGTGGTGCTCGTCGGGCCGATGGGTGTCGGCAAGTCGACCGTGGGCCGGCTGCTCGCCGAGCGTCTCGGTGTCGGCTACCGGGACACCGACGACGACATCGTCGAGGCCGAGAAGCGCACCATCGCCGAGATCTTCGTCGACGACGGCGAACCCGTCTTCCGCGCGCTGGAGAAGGAGGCCGTGCGCACCGCCCTCGACGAGCACCACGGCGTCCTCGCCCTCGGCGGCGGCGCGGTCCTCGACGCGGACACCCGCGCACTGCTCGCGGGACGCCGCGTCGTCTACCTCTCGATGGACGTCGAGGAAGCGGCGAAGCGCACCGGCCTCAACGTGGCCCGCCCGCTGCTCGCGGTCAACCCGCGCAAGCAGTGGCGTGAACTCATGGACGCCCGGCGGGACTTCTACACCGAGGCGGCCCACGCGGTCGTGGCGACCGACGACCGCACGCCCGAAGAGGTCGTCGACGCCGTGCTCGAAGCACTCGACCTGTCGGCCGCAGCAGCCGTGCCGACCCCGGCCACCCCGCAGGAGGACGCGATGGCAGACCAGGTGACCCGCATCCACATCGCTGGCTCCGCGGGCAGCGACCCCTACGAGGTCCTCGTCGGCCGCCAACTCCTCGGTGAACTGCCCGGGTTGATCGGCGACCGCGCCCAGCGCGTCGCGGTCGTGCACCCCGAGTCGCTCGCCGAGACGGGCGAGGCGCTGCGCGCCGACCTCGCCGGCCAGGGCTACGAGGCCGTCGCCATCCAGGTCCCGAACGCCGAGGAGGCCAAGACCTACGAGGTCGCCGCCTACTGCTGGAAGGCCCTCGGCCAGTCCGGGTTCACCCGCACCGACGTCATCGTCGGCGTCGGCGGCGGCTCCACCACGGACCTCGCCGGCTTCGTCGCCGCGACCTGGCTGCGCGGCGTGCGCTGGATCGCCGTGCCGACCACCGTGCTCGCCATGGTCGACGCGGCCGTCGGCGGCAAGACCGGCATCAACACCGCCGAGGGCAAGAACCTCGTCGGCTCCTTCCACCCGCCGGCGGGCGTGCTCTGCGACCTGGCCGCGCTGGACTCGCTGCCGGTCAACGACTACGTCTCCGGGCTCGCCGAGGTCATCAAGGCCGGCTTCATCGCCGACCCCGTGATCCTCGACCTGATCGAGTCGGACCCGCAGGCCGCCCGCACCCCGGCCGGCCCGCACACCGCCGAACTCATCGAGCGCTCGATCCGGGTCAAGGCCGAGGTGGTCTCCTCCGACCTCAAGGAGGCCGGGCTGCGCGAGATCCTCAACTACGGCCACACGCTGGGCCACGCCATCGAGAAGAACGAGCGGTACAAGTGGCGGCACGGCGCCGCCGTCGCCGTCGGCATGCACTTCGCCGCCGAACTCGGGCGCCTGGCAGGGCGGTTGGACGACGCGACCGCCGACCGGCACCGCGCGGTCCTGGAGTCGGTCGGGCTGCCCGTGCACTACCGGCACGACCAGTGGGCCAAGCTGCTGGAGAACATGAAGGTCGACAAGAAGTCGCGCGGCGACCTGCTGCGCTTCATCGTCCTCGACGGTCTCGCCCGGCCCACGGTGCTGGAGGGCCCCGACCCCGCGGTCCTTCTCGCGGCCTACGGCGAGGTCGGCCAGTAACCCAAGTCCCTTACGGGCCAGGGCAGTTCACCCTCGCGCCCCGCGGTCCCGCGCCGGTTTCCGGGGCGGTGCGGCGGGGCGCGAGGCGTTTCCGGGCACTTCGGGCGGTTCCCGGGCGTTCGCACTCCGTGGACCGGCGGGCGGTACCTTTCGCTGGTCCAGGGCCAGTTGACGATCTGCCCGCCGCTCCCCGTGGGCGGCCGACGGGAGTTCGGCGGCAGGCCCTAGGCTGTGCGGAAGACCGGGGCCCAGGGCCCCGCCCGCCAGCGCCAGTCGCCTGCACGAGACGGAGTGGCACCGGATGCAGCACGCAGTGGGGGTACCGCTGCCGCCGCCCCACCAGCCGGGGCACGGACCGGCCGCACACCACCCGGGGCCCCCGTGGGGCTCCGCCGCCGAACCCCCGCAGCCCCCGCCGGGTTACGGCGGCGAGCCCGTACCGCCCCCGGTCGTTCCCCCCGCCCCCGTCGCGCCCGCGATGCCGGGCTTCGCCGGGGCCCCGCCCGCCCAGGTGCCGCCGGTGCCGCCCGCCCACCCGGGCGCGGCGCTGCCGCCGGACACCACCGGGCACGTCCGGCTGCCGTCCGGCACGCCCGTCGCCGTACCGCCCGCGGCGAGCGTGCCCGACCCGGCGTCCACGACGCTCGCGGTGCTGCTGATCGGTCCGGCGGGCGCGGGCAAGACGAGCGTGGCGCAGTACTGGGCCGAGCACCGGCGGGTGCCGACCGCGCACATCAGCCTCGACGACGTCCGCGAGTGGGTCCGCTCCGGCTTCGCCGACCCGCAGACGGGGTGGAACGACCACTCGGAGGCCCAGTACCGCCTGGCCCGCCGCACCTGCGGCTTCGCCGCGCGCAACTTCCTGGCCAACGGCATCTCCTGCATCCTCGACGACGCGGTCTTCCCCGACCGCCCGGTCGTCGGCCTCGGCGGCTGGAAGCGGCACGTCGGACCGGGCCTGCTCCCGGTGGTGCTGCTGCCCGGCCTGGACGTCGTGCTGGAACGCAACGCGGAACGGTCGGGCAACCGCCGCCTCACCGACGAGGAGGTCGCCCAGATCCACGGCCGGATGGCGGGCTGGTACGGCTCCGGGCTGCCGATCATCGACAACTCGCAGCTGGACGTGGCCAGTACGGCCCAGGTCCTGGACGAGGTCCTGGCCCGCTCGATCGCGAGCCCGCCGAACTGGTGAGGGCGGGGCGGCGGCCGCCCCGGGGTCCGGCTCCGCCGTCGCCCACGCGGCGGCGGTCGGCGGACAAGGATAGGCGCCCTCGTCCCGTTCCGCCGGTCGCGTCGGCAGCGACGCGGGGAAGGGGAACAGGGCCGTACGGGCGACCCGGGCCCGCATGGCGCGGCCACCGCGGCCCGGGCCCCCGGACGTCAGGGGGCCGCCCCTCGGTCGCCCCATGGTCCTGCCGTGCCGGCGTCGTCTCACGCCCTCACCTCGCATCCCCGGGCCTCGATGCGCTGTCCGGCCCGAGTGCCGGCTGAGGCCCGTCCGTCGGCACCTCGGGGGTTGCGGCACCGGCGGTCGCCCTCTCGGTCGGGCCTGTGTCCGGGTGTGCGTCTATCGGGGCTGGGGAAGGGCGGCTCCGGTGGTGGTCGGACCGGCGTTCCGTCGTCCGGCGTCCGCTCCTCGCGCGCTGCGGCCCGTCCCGGCTCTTCGCGCGCTGTCCGCCCTGGGCTCCGGCTCGCCCGTCCTGGCCTGCACCGAGGGGCGCGACTCCACCAGGGGATCGCCCTCTCGGTCGGCCCGGTTCGGGCGAGCGTCTGCCGGGCGGGGCGGGGCCGATGCCGGTCGGACCGGCCTTCGGCCTCGTCCCGCACGAATGCCGGACGGGCTTCACGGCCGGGTCGGCCCGCGCCGGCCCCCGGACAGCACGGCGGTCGCCGTTCCGTCGTCCGGCGTCTGCTCCTCGCGTGCTGCGGCCCGTTCCGCCTCTTCGGGTGCTGTCCGCGCCGGGCTTCGGCTCGCCTGTCCCGGCCTGCACCCGAGGGGCGCGACTCCGGTTTAGGTGTGCGTCTCCCGGGCGGGGTGCGCCCGGAGTCGGTCGGACCGGCCTTCGGCCTCGTCCCGCACGAATGCCGGACGGGCTTCACGGCCGGGTCGGCCCGCGCCGGCCCCCGGACAGCGCGGCGGTCGCCGTTCCGTCGTGCGGCGTCTGCTCCGCGTGCTGCGGCCCGTCCGGTCTCTTCGGGCGCTTGTTCTGCACCGGGTTTCGGCTCGCCCCTCCTGGCCTGTACCCGAGGGGCGCGACTCCGGTTCGGGTGGGCGTCTCCCGGGCGTGGAGGGTCCGGTGCTGGTCGGACCGGCCTTCGGTGTCGCCTCGCACGAACGCCGGACGGGCTCCCCGGCCGGGTCGGCCCCCGGATCGCACGGCGGTTGGCGTTCCGTCGTCCGGCGTCTGCTCCGCGCGCTGCGGCCCGTTCCGCCTCTTCGGGTGCTGTCCGCCCCGGGCTTCGGCTCGCCCGTCCCGGTCTGCACCCGAGGGGGCGCGACTCCAGGAATCGCCCTCTCGGTCGGCCCGGTTCGGGTGCTTCTCCTGGGCGGGGCGGGTCCGGTGCCGGTCGGAACCGGCCTTCGGCCTCGTCCCGCACGAATGCCGGACGGGCTCCCCGGCCGGGTCGGCCCGCGTCGGCCCCCGGACAGCGCGTCGGTCGGCGTTCCGTCGTCCGGCGTCTGCTCCGCGCGCTGCGGCCCGTCCCGCCTCTTCGGGCGCTGTCCGCCCCGGGCTTCGGCTCGCCCGTCCCGGCCTACGCCCGAGGGGCGCGACTCCAGTGGGTCGCCCTCCCGGCCGGCCCGGACCTGGTGTGGCCCGTCCCTGCACCCGAAGGGTTGCGACTCCGGCGGATCGCCCCCTCGGTCGGCCCGACCCGGTGGGCCTTGACCCTGCGGCGGCCGGGCCGGGCCGGGCCGACCGGTTCGGCCCGGCCGCCGTCTGCCGCTGCCCCTCACCCCGTCCCCGGCTCCGTCCGGGGTGTGCCGCGTCCGGCGCGGCCCCGCGCGCCGCCGGCCGCCTGTCGTTGCCCCGGCGATGGTCGTCCCCGTACCGCGTCGGCGCCCCGCCCACTCGGCCCCTCCCGACCGGCGGCTTTCGGCCACCGCACCTACGCTCGGCCTCATGTCAGAGGTCTACGCGGCCCGTCGGGCCCGGCTACGGGAGCGCTGCACCGCGGGCGGCAGCGCGGCAGCGCTCGTCACCCGTCCCGCCAACGTGCGCTATCTCGCGGGCACCGCCCCCGCGGGCGCCGTGCTGCTGCTCGGCAGGGGGGAGGACCTGCTGGTGTGTGCCGGTGCGCCCGAGGAACGGCCCGGTGAGGGCAGGCCCGACGAGGCGCTGCGCGTGGAGACCGTGCGGTCGCCCGCCGGTGATGCCGCCGTGGCCGCCGCCGGTCTCGTCCTCGGCCAGGGCGCCGACTCCCTCGCCGTCGAGGAGCACCACCTCACCGTCGCCCGCCACCGTGCCGTCGCCGCCGTCGCGCCCGGCCTGCGGCTGACGGACGTGGGCGGGGCGGTCGAGCAGCTCAGGATCGTCAAGGACGAGGAGGAGATCTCCAGCCTCCGTATCGGCGCGGAGATCGCCGACCAGGCGCTGGGCGAACTCCTCGAATCCATCCTGGTGGGCCGCACCGAACGGCACCTCGCCCTGGAACTGGAACGCCGCCTCGTCGACCACGGTGCCGACGGCCCCGCGTTCCCGACCTCCGTCGCCACCGGGCCGAACTCCGGCAGGCGCGGCCACCGGCCCACCGACCGGCGGGTGGAGGAGGGCGACTTCCTCACCGTCTGCCTGGGTGCCGCGTACCGCGGATACCGCTGCGAGATCGGCCGTACCTTCGTGATCGGCAGCTCTCCCGCCGACTGGCAGATCGAGCTGTACGAGCTGGTCTTCGCCGCCCAGCGGGCCGCCCGGGAGAGCCTCGTACCCGGTGTGGTCTGCCGCGACGTGGACCGCGCGGCCCGGCAGGTACTGGACTCCGCCGGGTACGCCGAGGGCCTGTCGCAGCTCACCGGACACGGGGTCGGACTCGAAATCGCGGAGGACCCGCAGTTGGCCCCCTCGGCCATGGGTAAACTGGACGCTTGCGTGCCGGTCACCGTCGAACCGGGGGTCCACCTCCCGGGACGGGGTGGTGTCCGGATCGATGACACGCTCGTCGTACGCCCCGAGGCGGACGGCGGACCCGAGCTACTCACCATCACGACCAAGGAGCTGCTCGCGCTCTAGCCTCGCGCTGGGCGCACGCCCCGTGGTCGTCCACGTCAGTCCAGTCCAGGAGATTCCGCAACCGTGGCTTCCACGAACGACCTCAAGAACGGCCTGGTGCTCAAGCTCGAAGGCGGCCAGCTCTGGTCCGTCGTCGAGTTCCAGCACGTCAAGCCCGGCAAGGGCCCTGCCTTCGTGCGCACCAAGCTCAAGAACGTGCTCTCCGGCAAGGTCGTCGACAAGACCTTCAACGCCGGCGTCAAGGTCGAAACGGCCACCGTCGACAAGCGCGACATGCAGTTCTCGTACATGGACGGCGAGTACTTCGTCTTCATGGACATGGACACCTACGACCAGCTCATGGTCGACCGCAAGGCCGTCGGCGACGCCGCCAACTTCCTCATCGAGGGCTTCACGGCCACCGTCGCGCAGCACGAGGGCGAGGTGCTCTTCGTCGAGCTGCCGGCCGCCGTCGAGCTCGTCATCCAGGAGACCGAGCCGGGCGTCCAGGGCGACCGGTCCACCGGCGGCACCAAGCCCGCCACCCTGGAGACCGGTCACCAGATCCAGGTGCCCCTCTTCATCACCACCGGTGAGAAGATCAAGGTCGACACCCGTACGAGCGACTACCTCGGCCGGGTGAACAGCTAACCGTGGCTGCCCGCAACACGGCCCGTAAGCGCGCCTTCCAGATCCTCTTCGAGGGCGACCAGCGCGGCGCAGACGTCCTGACGGTCCTCGCGGACTGGGTACGGCTCTCCCGGGACGACACCCGCCAGCCGCCGGTGAGCGAGTACACCATGCAGCTCGTCGAGGGCTACGCGGAGCACGCGCGGCGGATCGACGAACTGATCGCGCAGTACGCGGTCGGGTGGACGCTCGACCGCATGCCCGTCGTCGACCGCAACATCCTGCGGCTGGGCGCGTACGAGCTGATCTGGGTCGACGCCACCCCCGACGCCGTCGTGCTGGACGAGATGGTCCAGCTGGCGAAGGAGTTCTCGACGGACGAGTCGCCCTCGTTCGTCAACGGCCTGCTCGGCCGGTTCAAGGAGCTCAAGCCCTCGCTCCGCCGCGACGAGGCCTGAGACCCGGGAGCCGTCTCCCGCGAGGGAGGCGCCGGGCAGCCGGGCGGGCACCTGGCCCGGACCGCCGGAGTCCGGCATCCACGAAGACCGAAGGGCCCGCAGCGCTGCTGCGGGCCCTTCGGCGTTCTCCGGGACCACGGGCGTTCTCCGCCGTCGGCGCGGCGGCTGCGGCTCCTGGGACCCGTGAGGCGCCCGAGGCCCGCAGAAAGCCGCCGGGGTGGCCGGAACGGTGAAGTTCCGGCCACCCCGGCGGCACGTTTCTGCTGAGGTGGGCTCAGCCCTCCTCGTGGGCCACCGCGCGGCGCGCGTCCGCGTCCAGGACACCCCAGTTGATGAGCTGCTCGGTCAGCACCGAGGGCGACTGGTCGTAGATGACCGCGAGTGTGCGCAGGTCGTCCTGGCGGATCGAGAGCACCTTGCCGTTGTAGTCGCCGCGCTGGGACTGGATCGTCGCCGCGTAGCGCTGGAGCGGGCCCGCCTTCTCGGCCGGCACGTGGGCCAGCCGCTCCAGGTCCAGGACCAGCTTCGGCGGCGGCTCGGCCGCTCCGCCCGGAGTGGTCCCCGGCAGCAGCTCCTGCACCGGCACGCCGTAGAAGTCCGCCAGCTCGGCGAGGCGCTGCACGGTCACGGCACGGTCGCCGCGCTCGTACGAACCGACCACGACGGCCTTCCAGCGGCCCTGGGACTTCTCCTCGACACCGTGGAGGGAAAGGCCCTGCTGGGTGCGGATGGCCCGGAGCTTGGCCCCGAGCTGTTTGGCGTATTCGCTGGACATATGGCTCCCCGGACACTGTGTCGACGCGGCTGCCTCGGTTGCGCGCCGCGCGGCTGGTAACTCACTGTGAGGTTACGCAGCGTTACTCTTCTGCGTCAAGCCGAAAGGTCCGCACCGATGCCTCCCGGACGGCCCCGGTCCGTTGCGCCAGGGGGGTGAACGGGGGCGACCGGGGGCCTGCTACCGTGGATGGCGCAAATCCGACGTCCTTTAAGAGCCGTCCCGTGAGACGGAGAAGGAGGTCCGTTTCCACATGGACACTCAAGCGTCCGATGCCCGGCCCGTACTCGAGGGCCCCGACATCGAGCGGGTACTGACCCGCATCGCCCACGAGATCGTCGAGCGCGCCAAGGGTGCCGACGACGTGGTGCTCCTCGGCATCCCCACCCGGGGTGTCTTCCTCGCCCGGCGCGTCGCCGCGAAGCTCGCGGAGATCACCGGCCGGACGATCCCCGTGGGCTCCCTCGACATCACGATGTACCGCGACGACCTGCGCATGCACCCGCCGCGTGCGCTCGCCCGCACCGAGATCCCCGGTGACGGCATCGACGGCCGCCTCGTCGTCCTCGTCGACGACGTCCTCTTCTCCGGCCGCACCATCCGCGCCGCGCTCGACGCCCTCGGCGACATCGGACGGCCGCGCGCGGTCCAGCTCGCGGTGCTCGTCGACCGCGGCCACCGCGAACTGCCCATCCGCGCCGACTACGTCGGCAAGAACCTCCCCACGTCGCTGCGGGAGACGGTCAAGGTCCAGCTCGCCGAGGAGGACGGCCGCGACACCGTCCTGCTCGGTCTCAGCCCGACCGCGGACGAGCGGCAGCCCTAGCGCCCGGTACGCGCGTCCCGCCGGACGCCGCTCCGGCATGCCCACGCGCGTGCCCGTCCGTACCGAATCTCCCGAATCGCCCGCTTGAACTGCCTTACGGAGCCTGACAGATGCAGCGTCATCTCATCTCGGCCGCCGACCTCACCCGCGACGACGCCGTCCTGATCCTCGACACCGCCGAGGAGATGGCCCGGGTCGCCGACCGGCCGATCAAGAAACTGCCGACCCTGCGCGGCCGTACCGTCGTCAACCTCTTCTTCGAGGACTCCACCCGCACCCGGATCTCCTTCGAGGCCGCCGAGAAGCGGCTGTCCGCGGACGTCATCAACTTCTCCGCCAAGGGCTCCTCGGTCTCCAAGGGCGAGTCCCTGAAGGACACCGCGCAGACCCTGGAGGCCATGGGCGTCGACGCGGTCGTCATCCGGCACGGCGCCTCCGGCGCCCCCTACCGGCTGGCCAACTCCGGCTGGATCGACGCCGCCGTCATCAACGCCGGCGACGGTACCCACCAGCACCCCACCCAGGCACTGCTCGACGCCTTCACGATGCGGCGCCGGCTCGTCGGCCACGACACCGGGCTCGGCAAGGACCTCGACGGCCGCCGCGTCACCCTCGTCGGCGACGTCCTGCACAGCCGCGTCGCCCGCTCCAACGTCGACCTGCTGCACACCCTCGGCGCGCACGTCACCCTCGTCGCGCCGCCGACCCTGCTGCCCGTCGGCGTCGAGGCCTGGCCCTGCGACGTGTCCTACGACCTCGACAGCACCCTGCCGAAGTCCGACGCCGTGATGATGCTCCGCGTGCAGAGCGAGCGCATGAACGCCGCGTTCTTCCCCACCGAGCGCGAGTACTCCCGCCGCTACGGACTCGACGGCGAGCGCATGGCGAAGATGCCCGAGCACGCCATCGTGATGCACCCCGGCCCGATGGTCCGCGGCATGGAGATCACCGCCGAGGTCGCCGACTCCGACCGCTGCACGGTCGTCGAGCAGGTCGCCAACGGCGTCTCCATCCGCATGGCCGTCCTCTACCTGCTTCTGGGCGGCGCCGTCTTCGACGCCAAGGGCGCGCCCGCCGGCAACACCCGTACCGAGGAGAAGTGACCGACATGAGCAAGACCCTGATCCGTGGTGCGAAGGTCCTCGGCGGCGAGCCGCAGGACGTGCTGATCGACGGCGGGACGATCGCGGCCGTCGGCACCGGGCTGTCCGCCGAGGGCGCCGAGGTCGTCGAGGCCGACGGGAAGGTGCTGCTGCCCGGCCTGGTCGACCTGCACACCCACCTGCGCGAGCCCGGCCGTGAGGACTCCGAGACCGTCCTCACCGGCACCCGCGCCGCCGCGAGCGGCGGTTACACCGCCGTGTTCGCCATGGCCAACACCTTCCCCGTCGCGGACACCGCCGGCGTCGTCGAGCAGGTCTGGCGGCTCGGCCAGGAGCACGGCTACTGCGACGTGCAGCCCATCGGCGCCGTCACCGTCGGCCTCGCCGGCAAGAAGCTCGCCGAGCTGGGCGCCATGCACGACTCCGCGGCCGGGGTCACCGTCTTCTCCGACGACGGCAAGTGCGTCGACGACGCCGTGATCATGCGCCGCGCCCTGGAGTACGTGAAGGCCTTCGGCGGCGTCGTCGCCCAGCACGCCCAGGAGCCCCGGCTCACCGAGGGCGCCCAGATGAACGAGGGCGTCGTCTCCGCCGAACTCGGTCTCGGCGGCTGGCCCGCCGTCGCCGAGGAGTCCGTCATCGCCCGCGACGTGCTGCTCGCCGAGCACGTCGGCTCCCGCGTCCACATCTGCCACCTGTCGACCGCCGGCTCCGTCGAGATCGTCCGCTGGGCCAAGTCCCGCGGCATCGACGTCACCGCCGAGGTCACCCCGCACCACCTGCTGCTCACCGACGAACTGGTGCGCAGCTACAACCCCGTCTACAAGGTCAACCCGCCGCTGCGCACCGAACGGGACGTGCTGGCGCTGCGCGAGGCCCTGGCCGACGGCACGATCGACATCGTCGCCACCGACCACGCCCCGCACCCGCACGAGGACAAGGACTGCGAGTGGGCCGCGGCGGCCATGGGCATGGTCGGTCTGGAGACCGCCCTGTCCGTGGTCCAGGAGACGATGGTCGAGACCGGCCTGATCGACTGGGCGGGCGTCGCGGAGCGGATGTCCTTCGCCCCGGCGCGCATCGGGTCCGCCCGCGGCCACGGCCGCCCCGTCTCGGCAGGCGAGCCCGCCAACCTCGTCCTCGTCGACACCGCATACCGTGGGCGCGTGGACCCCGCGGGCTTCGCCTCGCGCAGCCGCAACACCCCGTACGAGGGCCGTGAGCTGCCGGGGCGCGTCACCCACACCTGGCTGCGGGGCAAGGCCACCCTCGTCGACGGGAAGCTCACGTGATGCCTGCAACCCTCCTCGCCGCCCAGCAGAAGTCGGCAGAGGTGACCGACTGGTCCGCCCGGATCGGCTGGCTGGTCGGACTCGTCCTCTTCGTCGCCCTCGTCTACTGGCTGATGCGCGAGGGCTGGAAGTGGCGCGGCACGCTGCAGAACGACCTGCCCGAACTGCCGGAAGTGCCCGAGGACGCCGGTCCGGCGAGACTGGTGATGAGTGGCCGCTACCACGGCTCCACCACCGCCGGGCACTGGCTCGACCGGATCGTGGCCCGCGGCCTCGGCACGCGCAGCCGGGTCGAGCTGACCCTGACCGACGCGGGACTGGACGTCGTACGCCCCGGTGCGAGCGACTTCTTCGTACCGGCCGCACGGCTGCGCGAGGCCCGGCTCGACAAGGGCATCGCCGGCAAGGTCCTCACCGAGGGCGGACTGCTCGTCGTGACCTGGGAGCACGGCGGCAAGGAGCTCGACTCCGGCTTCCGCTCCGACACGGCCGCCGAGCACGCCGAGTGGGTCCGGACCATCAACAACATGATCAGCAAGACGGAAACGACGGAAACGGAAGGCGCACGATGACGACCTCCACACAGGGGGCCCCGAAGAGCCCCGCCGTACTCGTCCTGGAGGACGGCAGGATCTTCCGCGGCCGTTCCTACGGGGCGGTCGGCTCGACCTTCGGCGAGGCCGTGTTCTCCACCGGCATGACCGGCTACCAGGAGACCCTCACCGACCCCTCCTACCACCGCCAGGTCGTCGTGATGACCGCCCCGCACGTCGGCAACACCGGCGTCAACGACGAGGACCCCGAGTCCGCCCGCATCTGGGTCTCCGGCTACGTGGTGCGCGACCCCGCCCGCAAGCCCTCCAACTGGCGCTCCCGCCGCACCCTCGACGAGGAGCTGGCCGCCCAGGGCGTCGTCGGCATCAGCGGCGTCGACACCCGCGCCCTCACCCGCCACCTGCGCGAGCGCGGCGCCATGCGCGTCGGCATCTTCTCCGGCGAGGCGCTGCCCGCCGAGGCCGCCATGCTCGAAGAGGTGCGCCGCGCCCCGGAGATGAAGGGCGCGAGCCTCTACGAGGAGGTCGCCACCAAGGAGGCGTACGTCGTCCCCGCGGTCGGCGAGAAGAAGTTCACCGTCGCCGCCGTCGACCTCGGCATCAAGGGCATGACCCCGCAGCGGATGGCCGAGCGCGGCATCGAGGTGCACGTGCTGCCCGCCACCGCGAGCGCCGACGAGGTCTACGCCGTCGCCCCGGACGGCGTCTTCTTCTCCAACGGCCCCGGCGACCCCGAGCAGGCGGACCAGCCGGTCGCGCTGATGCGCGAGGTGCTGGAGCGCGGCACCCCGCTGTTCGGCATCTGCTTCGGCAACCAGATCCTGGGCCGCGCCCTCGGCTTCGGCACGTACAAGCTGAAGTACGGCCACCGCGGCATCAACCAGCCGGTGCAGGACCGTACGACCGGCAAGGTCGAGGTCACCGCGCACAACCACGGATTCGCCGTCGACGCCCCGCTCGACAAGGTCTCCGACACCCCCTACGGCCGCGCCGAGGTCTCCCACGTCTGCCTCAACGACGACGTGGTCGAGGGACTCCACCTCCTGGACCGGCCGGCCTTCAGCGTCCAGTACCACCCCGAGGCGGCGGCCGGCCCGCACGACGCCGCCTACCTGTTCGACCGCTTTGTTTCTCTGATGGAGGCCCAGCGTGCCTAAGCGCACCGATATCCAGTCCGTCCTGGTCATCGGCTCGGGCCCGATCGTCATCGGCCAGGCCGCCGAGTTCGACTACTCCGGGACCCAGGCCTGCCGCATCCTGCGGGCCGAGGGCCTGCGGGTGATCCTCGTCAACTCCAACCCGGCGACGATCATGACCGACCCGGAGATCGCCGACGCGACCTACGTCGAGCCGATCACCCCCGAGTTCGTCGAGAAGATCATCGCCAAGGAGCGCCCCGACGCGCTCCTGCCCACCCTCGGCGGCCAGACCGCGCTCAACACCGCGATCTCCCTGCACGCCGCGGGCACCCTCGACAAGTACGGCGTCGAGCTGATCGGCGCCAACGTCGAGGCGATCAACAAGGGCGAGGACCGCGAGCTGTTCAAGGGCGTCGTCGAGGCCGTCCGCGCCAAGATCGGGCACGGCGAGTCCGCCCGCTCGGTGATCTGCCACACCATGGACGACGTCATCGGCGGCGTCGAGACGCTCGGCGGCTACCCCGTCGTCGTGCGCCCCTCCTTCACCATGGGCGGCGCCGGCTCCGGCTTCGCGCACGACGAGGACGAGCTGCGCCGCATCGCCGGCCAGGGCCTCACGCTCTCCCCGACCACGGAGGTGCTCCTGGAGGAGTCCATCCTCGGCTGGAAGGAGTACGAGCTGGAGCTGATGCGCGACAAGAACGACAACGTCGTGGTCGTCTGCTCCATCGAGAACTTCGACCCGATGGGCGTGCACACCGGCGACTCCATCACCGTCGCCCCGGCGATGACGCTCACCGACCGCGAGTACCAGGTGCTGCGCGACATCGGCATCGCGGTCATCCGCGAGGTCGGCGTCGACACCGGCGGCTGCAACATCCAGTTCGCGGTCAACCCCGAGGACGGCCGGGTCATCGTCATCGAGATGAACCCGCGCGTCTCCCGCTCCTCCGCACTCGCCTCCAAGGCCACCGGCTTCCCGATCGCGAAGATCGCCGCCAAGCTCGCCGTCGGCTACACCCTCGACGAGATCCCCAACGACATCACGCGCGAGACCCCGGCCTCCTTCGAGCCGACCCTCGACTACGTGGTCGTCAAGGCGCCCCGCTTCGCGTTCGAGAAGTTCCCGTCCGCCGACTCCACGCTGACCACGACCATGAAGTCGGTCGGCGAGGCCATGGCGATCGGCCGCAACTTCACCGAGGCGTTCCAGAAGGCGCTGCGCTCGCTGGAGAAGAAGGGCAGCCAGTTCACCTTCGTCGGCGACCCCGGCGACAAGGCCGAACTCCTGGAAGCCTCCCGCCGGCCCACCGACGGCCGCATCAACACCGTCATGCGGGCCATCCGCGCCGGTGCCAGCCAGGAGGAGGTCTTCGACTTCACGAAGATCGACCCCTGGTTCGTCGACCAGCTCTTCCTGATCAAGGAGACCGCCGACGACCTGGCCGCCGCCCCCGAGCTGACCGGTGACCTGCTCGCCGAGGCCAAACGGCACGGCTTCTCCGACCAGCAGATCGGCGAGATCCGCGGCCTGCGCGAGGACGTCGTCCGCGAGGTCCGCCACGCGCTCGGCGTCCGGCCGGTCTACAAGACGGTCGACACCTGCGCCGCCGAGTTCGCCGCGAAGACCCCGTACTTCTACTCGTCCTACGACGAGGAGAACGAGGTCGCGCCCCGCGAGAAGCCCGCGGTGATCATCCTCGGCTCCGGCCCCAACCGCATCGGCCAGGGCATCGAGTTCGACTACTCCTGCGTCCACGCCTCCTTCGCGCTCAGCGAGGCCGGCTACGAGACCGTGATGGTCAACTGCAACCCCGAGACCGTCTCCACCGACTACGACACCTCCGACCGGCTCTACTTCGAGCCGCTCACCCTGGAGGACGTCCTGGAGATCGTGCACGCCGAGCAGCAGGCCGGCCCGGTCGCCGGTGTCATCGTGCAGCTCGGCGGCCAGACCCCGCTGGGCCTCTCCCAGGCGCTCAAGGACAACGGCGTGCCCGTCGTCGGCACCCCGCCGGAGGCGATCCACGCCGCCGAGGACCGCGGCGCCTTCGGCCGCGTCCTCGCCGAGGCGAACCTGCCCGCGCCCAAGCACGGCACCGCCACCACCTTCGCCGGCGCCAAGACCATCGCCGATGAGATCGGCTACCCGGTCCTGGTGCGCCCCTCGTACGTGCTCGGCGGACGCGGCATGGAGATCGTCTACGACGAGACCCGCCTGGAGGCGTACATCGCCGAGTCGACCGAGATCAGCCCCTCGCGGCCGGTCCTCGTCGACCGCTTCCTCGACGACGCGATCGAGATCGACGTCGACGCGCTCTACGACGGTCACGAGCTCTACCTCGGCGGCGTCATGGAGCACATCGAGGAGGCCGGCATCCACTCCGGCGACTCGGCCTGCGCGCTGCCCCCGATCACGCTCGGCGGCTTCGACATCAAGCGCCTGCGTGCCTCGACCGAGGCCATCGCCAAGGGCGTCGGCGTGCGCGGCCTGATCAACATCCAGTTCGCGATGGCCGGGGACATCCTCTACGTCCTGGAGGCCAACCCGCGCGCCTCGCGCACCGTCCCCTTCACCTCGAAGGCGACCGCGGTGCCGCTGGCCAAGGCGGCCGCGCGCATCTCGCTCGGCGCCACCGTCGCCGAGCTGCGCGCCGAGGGGCTGCTGCCCCGGCAGGGCGACGGCGGCGAACTCCCGCTGGACGCGCCGATCTCCGTCAAGGAGGCCGTGATGCCCTGGTCGCGCTTCCGCGACATCCAGGGACGCGGCGTCGACACCATCCTCGGCCCGGAGATGCGGTCCACCGGCGAGGTCATGGGCATCGACTCCGTCTTCGGCACGGCGTACGCCAAGTCGCAGGCGGGCGCCTACGGGCCGCTGCCCACCAAGGGCCGCGCGTTCATCTCGGTGGCCAACCGCGACAAGCGCTCGATGATCTTCCCCGCGCGTGAACTGGTCGCCCACGGCTTCGAGTTGTTCGCCACCTCCGGCACCGCCGAGGTGCTGCGCCGCAACGGCATCAACGCCACCGTCGTGCGCAAGCAGTCCGAGGGCGAGGGCCCCAACGGTGAGAAGACGATCGTCCAGCTCATCCACGACGGCGCGGTCGACCTCATCGTCAACACCCCGTACGGCACCGGCGGCCGCCTCGACGGCTACGACATCCGCACGGCGGCCGTGGCCCGGTCGGTGCCGTGCCTGACCACCGTGCAGGCGCTCGCCGCCGCGGTGCAGGGCATCGACGCCCTCAACCACGGTGACGTGGGGGTGCGTTCCCTCCAGGAACACGCCGAGTTCCTGACCGCGGCCCGCGACTAGCACCGAAGAGGGGGACACCGGAAACGGTGTCCCCCTTCTCGTGAAGGACACAGAGACATGTACAAGATCTTCTTCCGGCTCGTGTTCCGGCGGATGGACCCGGAGCAGGCCCACCACCTGGCCTTCCGCTGGATCCGCCTCGCCGCCCGCGTGCCCGTGCTGCGCACCTACGCCGCCGCCGTGCTCGCACCCCGCCACGAGGAGCTGCGCACCGAGGCGTTCGGGCTGCGCATGCACGGCCCGTTCGGCCTCGCCGCCGGCTTCGACAAGAACGCCGTCGCGATCGACGGGATGTCGATGCTCGGCTTCGACCACGTAGAGATCGGCACCGTCACCGGCGAACCCCAGCCCGGCAACCCGAAGCAGCGGCTGTTCCGCCTCGTCGCGGACCGCGCCCTGATCAACCGCATGGGCTTCAACAACGACGGCTCCGCCGCGGTCGCCGCCCGGCTCGGCGCCCGCCGCGAGGTCTTCCGCACGGTCGTCGGCGTCAACATCGGCAAGACCAAGGTCGTCCCCGAGGACGAGGCCGCCGCCGACTACGTGAAGTCCGCCGAGCGCCTGGCCCGGCACGCCGACTACCTCGTGGTCAACGTCTCCTCCCCGAACACCCCCGGCCTGCGCAACCTCCAGGCCACCGAGGCGCTGCGCCCGCTGCTCACCGCCGTGCGCGAGGCCGCCGACCGCACGGTGACCGACCGCCGGGTGCCGCTGCTGGTCAAGATCGCGCCCGACCTCGCGGACGAGGACGTCGACGCGGTCGCCGACCTCGCCGTGGAACTCGGCCTCGACGGCATCATCGCCACCAACACCACCGTCGCCCGCGAGGGCCTCGGCCTGAAGTCCTCCCCGGCGCTGGTCCAGGAGACCGGCGGCCTGTCCGGCGCCCCGCTCAAGGAGCGCTCCCTGGAGGTGCTGCGCCGCCTGTACGCGCGCGTGGGCGACCGGATCACCCTGGTCGGCGTCGGCGGCATCGAGGACGCCGAGGACGCCTGGCAGCGCATCCTGGCCGGCGCCACCCTGGTGCAGGGCTACAGCGCCTTCATCTACCAGGGCCCGTTCTGGGCCCGCGCGGTCCACAAGGGCCTGGCCGCCCGCCTGCGCTCCAGCCCGTACAAGACCCTCGCCGACGCCGTCGGCGCCGGTACGAAGGAGAACGCATGACCGCGCTCGACCCCTTCGGCGCCCGCCTGCGCCGCGCCATGGACGAGCGCGGCCCGCTCTGCGTCGGCATCGACCCGCACGCCTCCCTGCTCGCGGACTGGGGCCTGAACGACGACGTCGCCGGCCTGGAGCGGTTCAGCCGCACCGTCGTCGAGGCACTGGCCGGCCGGGTCGCCGTGCTCAAGCCGCAGAGCGCGTTCTTCGAGCGGTTCGGCTCGCGCGGTGTCGCCGTCCTGGAGGACACCGTCCGCGAGGCACGCGCCGCGGGCGCCCTCGTCGTCATGGACGCCAAGCGCGGCGACATCGGCTCGACCATGGCCGCCTACGCCGAGTCCTTCCTGCACAAGGACGCCCCGCTGTTCTCCGACGCCCTGACCGTCTCCCCGTACCTGGGCCACGGCTCGCTGCGCCCCGCGGTCGACCTCGCCCGCGAGACGGGCACCGGCCTGTTCGTGCTGGCGCTCACCTCCAACCCGGAGGGCCGCGAGGTCCAGCACGCGGTGCGCGAGGACGGCCGCACCGTCGCCGCGACGATGCTGGCGCACCTCGCCGCCGACAACGCGGGCCAGGAGCCGCTGGGTTCCTTCGGTGCGGTCGTCGGTGCCACCCTCGGCGACCTCTCCTCCTACGACCTCGCGATCAACGGGCCGCTCCTCGCCCCCGGCATCGGCGCCCAGGGCGCCACCCCTGCGGACCTTCCGGCGGTCTTCGGCGCGGCCGTGCGCAACGTCGTCCCGAGCGTCAGCCGGGGCGTGCTGCGGCACGGGCCGGACGCGGCCGCGCTGCGGGGTGCGGCGGACCGTTTCGCCGCGGAGATCCGGACCGCCGTCGAGGCCGTGCCGGGCGCCTGAGACCCGTTCCGTCCGGTCCCGGGAGCCCGCACGCGCGGTGCTTCCGGGCGGCCGAAGCACGGACACCAGGGAAAATCCTGTGAGCTATGTCCGCAATTGTCGGGCCCTACAGAGTCTGACCAGGACTTTTCCGCTGTTCTCGCTGACTCCGGCGGACTTGCCCGCTAGTCTCCGACGAGTGGGGGCACCCCCCACGCTTTTCAAGGCCGTGGGCTGGGGTTCCTCCCGCGACCTTGGGGCAGTGGGGGAGAGCGGGCAAGCGTGTTGCTCGTGGCTCCCCTGGTGTGGGGCGACTAGGTTCCTCACCGGTCCGTATCCGACAGTTCGACATCCGAGGTGACGTAGGCGTGGCTCTTCCGCCCCTTACCCCTGAACAGCGCGCAGCCGCGCTCGAAAAGGCCGCCGCGGCTCGCCGGGAGCGGGCCGAGGTCAAGAATCGACTCAAGCACTCCGGCGCCTCGCTCCACGAGGTCATCAAGCAGGGCCAGGAGAACGACGTCATCGGAAAGATGAAGGTCTCCGCCCTCCTGGAGTCCCTGCCGGGCGTGGGCAAGGTCCGCGCCAAGCAGATCATGGAGCGTCTGGGCATCTCCGAGAGCCGCCGTGTGCGGGGTCTCGGGTCCAACCAGATCGCCTCCCTTGAGCGCGAGTTCGGCAGCACCGGCTCCTGAGGTCAGGGCACTGCGGCACAACTGGAATAATCGCTGCATGGCTGCAACACCCCGGGGGACGTCCCCCGTACCCCCGGACGTACGTCCGCGGCTGACCGTGCTCTCCGGTCCCTCCGGGGTCGGTAAGAGCACGGTCGTCGCGCATATGCGCACCGTGCACCCCGAAGTCTGGCTCTCGGTGTCGGCGACGACCCGCAGGCCCAGGCCCGGAGAGAAGCACGGAGTCCACTACTTCTTCGTCTCCGACGAGGAGATGGACAAGCTGATCGCCAACGGCGAGCTGCTGGAGTGGGCCGAGTTCGCCGGCAACCGCTACGGCACCCCGCGCGCCGCCGTGCTGGAGCACCTGGAGGCCGGTGTCCCGGTCCTCCTGGAGATCGACCTCCAGGGCGCGCGGCAGGTGCGCGAGTCGCTGGACGAGGCGCACCTGGTGTTCCTCGCCCCGCCGAGCTGGGAGGAACTGGTCCGCCGGCTCACCGGCCGGGGCACCGAGGCCCCCGAGGTCATCGAGCGCCGGCTGAAGGCCGCGAAGATCGAACTGGCGGCCGAGCCGGAGTTCGACGCGACCCTGGTCAACACCTCCGTCGAGGACGTGGCGCGTGAGCTGCTAGCCTTGATGGCAGTTGTCTGATCTTTACTGATCTCATCCCATCTTTCGGAAGGCAGAGCGTGTCCTCTTCCATCACCACGCCCGAGGGCATCATCAACCCTCCGATCGACGAGCTCCTCGAGGCCACCGACTCGAAGTACAGCCTCGTGATCTACGCCGCCAAGCGCGCGCGCCAGATCAACGCGTACTACTCGCAGCTCGGCGAGGGTCTCCTGGAGTACGTCGGTCCGCTCGTCGACACCCACGTCCACGAGAAGCCGCTCTCCATCTCCCTGCGCGAGATCAACGCGGGTCTGCTCACCTCCGAGGCCGTGGAGGGCCCGGCGCAGTAGCACTCCGCGCACGCCGCCCTTCCCGGCCGGCGTGACATGGACGTTCGACCACAGGCCCGGCAGCGCGACTGCCGGGCCTGTGGTGTGCTCGGGGTACGCGGGCGCCCGCGCCGACCCGGCGTCGGGGCCGGACACCCCGGCAGTGCAGCATGGAGGCGTGCGCCCGGCGGCGCACCCGAGCCGAACGCGGGGGACAGGGAGAGACGGTGGACGAGACGGTGGACAGGCCCAAGGTCGTGCTGGGTGTCAGCGGCGGCATCGCCGCGTACAAGGCGTGCGAACTGCTGCGCCGGCTGACCGAGTCGGGGCACGACGTCCGCGTGGTGCCGACCGCCTCGGCGCTGCACTTCGTCGGCGCGGCGACCTGGTCGGCGCTGTCCGGCAAGCCGGTCTCCACCGAGGTCTGGGACTCCGTGCACGAGGTCCCGCACGTGCGCATCGGGCAGGACGCCGACCTCGTCGTCGTCGCCCCCGCGACCGCCGACATGCTCGCCAAGGCCGCCCACGGCATCGCCGACGACCTGCTCACCAACACCCTGCTCACCGCGCGCTGCCCGGTCGTCTTCGCGCCCGCCATGCACACCGAGATGTGGGAGCACCCCGCCACCCAGGAGAACGTGGCGACGCTGCGCCGCCGCGGCGCGGTCGTCGTCGAACCGGCGGTCGGACGGCTGACCGGCGTCGACACCGGCAAGGGCCGGCTGCCCGACCCGGCCGAGATCTTCGAGGTGTGCCGCCGGGTGCTCGCCCGCGGCGCCACCGCCCCCGACCTGGCCGGACGGCACGTCGTGGTCAGCGCGGGCGGCACCCGCGAGCCCCTGGACCCGGTGCGGTTCCTCGGCAACCGCTCCTCCGGCAAGCAGGGCTACGCGCTCGCCCGCACCGCCGCCGCCCGCGGCGCCCGGGTCACCCTGGTCGCCGCCAACACCGGGTTGCCCGACCCGGCCGGCGTGGACGTCGTCCCGGTCGGCACCGCCGTACAACTGCGCGAGGCGGTGCTCAAGGCGGCGGCCGACGCCGACGCCGTGGTGATGGCGGCGGCCGTCGCCGACTTCCGGCCCGCCGCGTACGCCACCGGGAAGATCAAGAAGAAGGACGGCCGGGACCCCGAACCGGTCGCCCTCGTCCGCAACCCCGACGTCCTCGCGGAGATCTCCGCCGACCGCGCCCGCGCGGGCCAGGTCGTCGTCGGCTTCGCCGCCGAGACGGACGACGTCCTCGCCAACGGCCGCGCCAAACTCGCCCGCAAGGGCTGCGACCTCCTCGTCGTCAACGAGGTGGGGGAGCGCAGGACGTTCGGTTCCGAGGAGAACGAGGCGATGATCCTGGGCGCCGACGGCACCGAGACCCCCGTGCCGCACGGTCCGAAGGAGGCCCTCGCCGACGTCGTCTGGGACCTCGTGGCCGGGCGACTCGCCTGACGGGCGCGGATGTTTCGGGCCTGCGAAACCTCGGGCATTGGGGCGTGGCGCCCCTGGCCAAGGTCGCTCGACACCAGGCAGAATGCGCATGCCGCAGGTCACAGGGCTCCCGAAAGGCGAGACGGGTGAACCCGTGACTCAGTGCCACCGATAAACTGTTCACGGACGTGGCCGGGCGCAGCTCCCGACCCGTCCGACCATGATCAGCCAGCAGCCGCTGCAACCCCAGGGAGCGTTGTGTCCCGTCGCCTGTTCACCTCGGAGTCCGTGACCGAAGGTCACCCCGACAAGATCGCTGACCAGATCAGCGACACCATCCTCGACGCCCTCCTGAAGGAGGACCCGCACTCCCGGGTCGCCGTCGAGACGCTCATCACCACCGGTCTGGTCCACGTGGCCGGCGAGGTCACCACCAAGACCTACGCGCCGATCGCGCAGCTCGTGCGCGACAAGATCCTGGAGATCGGCTACGACTCGTCGAAGAAGGGCTTCGACGGCGCCTCCTGCGGCGTCTCGGTGTCCATCGGCTCGCAGTCGCCCGACATCGCCCAGGGCGTCGACACGGCGTACGAGAACCGGGTCGAGGGCGACGACGACGAGCTGGACAGGCAGGGCGCCGGCGACCAGGGCCTGATGTTCGGCTACGCGACGGACGAGACCCCGACGCTGATGCCGCTGCCGATCTTCCTGGCGCACCGCCTGTCGAACCGCCTCTCCGAGGTCCGCAAGAACGGCACCATCCCCTACCTGCGCCCCGACGGCAAGACGCAGGTCACCATCGAGTACGACGGCGACAAGGCGGTCCGCCTGGACACCGTCGTCGTCTCCTCGCAGCACGCGAGCGACATCGACCTGGAGTCGCTGCTCGCCCCCGACATCCGCGAGTTCGTCGTGGAGCGCGAGCTGAAGGCGCTCCTGGACGAGGGCATCAAGCTCGACACCGAGAACTACCGCCTCCTGGTGAACCCCACCGGCCGCTTCGAGATCGGCGGCCCGATGGGCGACGCCGGCCTCACCGGCCGCAAGATCATCATCGACACGTACGGCGGCATGGCCCGCCACGGCGGCGGCGCCTTCTCGGGCAAGGACCCGTCGAAGGTCGACCGCTCCGCCGCGTACGCGATGCGCTGGGTCGCCAAGAACGTCGTCGCCGCGGGCCTCGCCTCCCGCTGCGAGGTCCAGGTCGCGTACGCGATCGGCAAGGCCGAGCCGGTCGGTCTGTTCGTCGAGACCTTCGGCACCCACAAGGTCGACACGGACAAGATCGAGGACGCCATCACCACGGTCTTCGACCTGCGCCCGGCCGCGATCATCCGCGACCTCGACCTGCTGCGCCCGATCTACTCCCTGACGGCGGCGTACGGCCACTTCGGCCGCGAGCTGCCCGAGTTCACCTGGGAGCGCACGGACCGCGTGGACGCGCTGCGCAAGGCGGCGGGGCTGTAGGCTCCCGCGACCGCCACGACGCCCGGCACCCTTCGAGGGGGCCGGGCGTCGCCGCGTTCGCGGTCCCGCGCGACCGGCGGCCGTCACGTGTCGGTGGGGTTTGGTAAGAATGCAGGCGTGAGCAGCGAGAACGGCGGGGCGGACGGCGGGGGCGGGGACGGGGCGCCGCCCGAGCAGCTCGCGCTGATCCGGGAGAGCGTGCGGCAGGCGAAGACACCGCGGGCCAAGCCGCGCACCTGGCGCGGCGCCGCGCTCGCCAAGGAGCTGCCCGTCGCCCGGGTGCTCGTCGACAAGGGCGTCCTCCACCTCGACCGGTACTTCGACTACGCGGTGCCCGAGGAACTGGACGCCGACGCGCAGCCCGGCGTGCGCGTGCGCGTACGGTTCGGCGCCGGGCGGCACCGGGTGCGCGAGGGGCGGCGCGAGGGCGGCGGCCTCATCGACGGCTTCCTGATCGAGCGCCGGGCCGAGTCCGACTACGACGGTCCGCTCGCCGCCCTCGCCCAGGTCGTCTCGCCCGAGCCGGTCCTCGGCACCGAACTGCTCGACCTGGCCCGCTCGGTGGCCGACCGGTACGCCGGCAGCCTCGCCGACGTGCTCCAGCTCGCCGTGCCGCCGCGCAACGCCCGCGCCGAGCAGCGCCCCTCGCCCGACCCGCTGCCCCCGCCGTCCGCCCCCGACGCCGGGACCTGGGCCCGGTACGACCAGGGGCCCGCGTTCGTCGAGGCCCTCGCCTCCGGAGGCGCCCCCCGCGCCGTGTGGACCGCCCTGCCCGGCCCCGCCTGGAGCGACGAACTCGCCCGCGCGGTCGCCGCCACCCTCGCCTCCGGACGCGGTGCCCTCGTCGTCGTCCCCGACGGCCGGGTCGCCGCCCGCGTCGACGCCTCGCTCACCGCGCTGCTCGGCCCCGGCCGCCACGCCCTGCTCACCGCCGACGCCGGCCCCGAGAAGCGCTACCGGGAGTGGCTCGCCGTGCGGCGCGGGGCGGTGCGCGCGGTCGTCGGCACCCGCGCCGCGATGTTCGCGCCCGTCCGCGACCTCGGCCTGCTCGCGATCTGGGACGACGCCGACGGCAGCCACAGCGAACCGCACGCCCCGCAGCCGCACGCCCGCGACGTCCTGCTGCTGCGTGCCGCGCAAGACAAGTGCGCCTTTCTGCTGGGCAGTTGGAGCTGTTCGGTCGAGGCCGCCCAGCTCGTCGACAGCGGCTGGGCCCGCCCCCTCGCCGCGAGCCGCGAGGAGGTCCGCAGGGCTGCGCCGCTCGTCCGCACGGTGGGCGACGGCGACCTGGCCCGCGACGAGGCCGCCCGCGTTGCCCGGCTGCCCTCGCTCGCCTGGCAGGTCGCCCGCGAGCGGCTGCGCCACGGCCCGGTCCTCGTCCAGGTGCCCCGGCGCGGGTACGTCCCGCGGATGGCCTGCGTCCGCTGCCGCGAGGCCGCCCGGTGCCGGCACTGTGCCGGGCCGCTGGAGGCCCAGGACACCGGGGCGCTGCGCTGCGCCTGGTGTGCCCGCGAGGAGACCGCCTGGCGCTGTCCCGAGTGCGGTGCGACCAAGCTGCGCGCCCAGATCGTCGGCGCGCGCAGGACCGCGGAGGAACTGGGCCGCGCGTTCCCCGCGGTACCGGTGCGCACCTCGGGCCGCGAACAGGTGCTCGACACCGTCCCGGGTACGCCCGCGCTCGTCGTCAGCACCCCGGGCGCCGAGCCGGTCGCCGAGGGTGGTTACGCCGCCGCCCTGCTCCTGGACGGCTGGGCCCTGCTGGGCCGGCCCGACCTGCGCGCGGGGGAGGAGGCGCTGCGGCGCTGGCTGGACGCGGCGGCGCTGGTGCGCGGCCAGTCCGAGGGCGGCACGGTGGTCGTGGTCGCCGAGCCGACGCTGCGTCCCGTGCAGGCGCTGGTGCGCTGGGACCCCGTCGGCCACGCGGTGCGGGAACTGGCGGAGCGGGCCGAGCTGGGGTTCCCGCCCGTGTCCCGCATGGCGGCCGTGGCGGGCCCGCCGGCCGCCGTCGCGGACTTCCTCGCCACGGTCGAACTGCCGCCGGAGGCCGAGGTGTTGGGCCCCGTCCCGGTACCGGTCACGCGCGTCCAGCCGGCGGGCGCCTCGCGACGCCCGGGAGCCCCGCCGCCGGGGGAGGAGTGGGAGCGCGCGCTGATCCGCGTACCGCCGGGCAGGGGCGCGGTCCTGGCGTCAGCGCTGAAGGCCGCGCAGGCGGCCCGGACGGCACGGGGGAGCGCCGAGCCGGTGCGGCTGCGGATGGATCCGCCCGACATCGGGTGAGGGCGCCTCGGGCCGGCGGGGGCGGGGGACTCGGCCGGGGGCGCGGTGGCCGGGGGCGCGGTCGGGGCTCGGGTGGACACCTGTCCGCAGCGAAGTGCGGCCTGCCCGCCGGCCGAGGCGATGCACGGGGTGTACGGGGCAGCACGGTCGTCTCCGGGCTGTGTGCCGTGGGGGGTGTTCGGGGTGTGGGACCAAGCGTTTCGGGGGCTCGGGGTGGACGTCACGAGAGCGCGGGGTGTGTCGGGCGACCGGCCCTTGAGGCCCCGTCCCGGGCCGTGTGGTTGTTCCTGGGCCGTGTGGGCGGGGCTGTTTCCTGGGCTGTGGGGCGGGTGCCCAGCGCTGGTGTTTCGGTGCCGCGTAGCGAATGTCCTGGGAGGTGTCCGGGGGACTTGAGGCGGACGTCACGAGGGTGTCCGGGAGCGCGGGGAGCGTCGGGCGACCGGGCCCTTGGGGGCCCGTCCGGGGTGCCGCTCGGTCGGGTTTCGGGGCTCGGTCCCGGGCCGTGTGGTTGTTCCTGGGCCGTGTGGGCGAGGCTGTTCCTGGGCTGTGGGGCGGGTGCCCAGCGCTGGTGTTTCGGTGCCGCGCGGTGAATGTCCTGGGAGGTGTCCGGGGGACTTGAGGCGGACGTCACGAGGGTGTCCGGGAGTGCGGGGAGTGTCGGGCGACCTGCCCTTGGGGCCCCGTCCGGGGTGCCGCGCGGTCGGGTTTCGGGGCTCGGTCCCGGGCCGTGTGGGCGGGGTTGTTCCCGGGCTGTGGGGCCGGTGCCCAGCGCGGTGTTCCGGTACCGCGCGGTGAATGTCCCGGGAGGCGTCCGGGGGCCGGAGGCAACGTTCCGAGGGTGGCCGGGAGATTGCCGGGTGGACCGGCCACGCCTTGGGTGTCCGTCGGGGGATCGTCCCGGGCCGCGTGTTAGTTGTCGGTGCCGCGCGGTGAACGTCCGGGACGCGCACCGGGGTTGGGGCGGGCGCTTCGGGTGCCCCGTGCAAGTCGCCTTGCTGTCCGCCCGCTTGCCGCCGCCGTTCTTCAACTCGACGGCGCAGTAATGAAGTTGGGACCGGGCATCGCGGCGGGCGGGTCCCCCGCGCTGTTCGAGGGCGCGGGGGACCCGCCCGTCCGTCGGTGGGGCGGGTCAGCCGTTGCGCGGGCCGGGGAACGCCGTCGGGCGGGGCTCCTCCCGCAGGGCCGGGCTGCCCGACGTCGGCTGCGTCGGCATGGAACGGGCCGCGGGGACGGTCGGTACCACCGGCAGTCCCGGGGCGACGTCGACCGTGCGGGTGCCCGACGGTTCCGTCGTGTGGTCGGTGTCGGCCCCGGTGGTCGCGGCGGTGGCCCGGCGGGCGCCGTACCGGCGGTGCACCGCCTGCTTGGTGACACCGAGCGCGGAGCCCACCGCGTCCCACGAGAAGCCGAGCGACCGGTCGAAGTCCACGGCCGCCGTGACCAGGGTCTCGACGCTGTCCCGCAGTTCCTGCGCTAGACGGACGGTCGGGGCGGGGGCGCGTCCGTAGACGACGAAGCCCGTGGAGGGACCGGAGCGGCGCGGGCGGTAGACGTTGCCCAGCTGGGCGGTGAGCGTGCGCAGGGCGTCCACCTGCCGGCGGACCCGCTCGATGTCCCGCACCAGCAGGTGCAGGCTGGCCCGTGCCTGGGCGTCGTGGGTTGCGTGGTCGGCCATGAACAAGCCTCTCGAACCGGCGTTGAAAAGGACGGGGCCGCGTGCGCGGCCCGGTTGTGGTCAACTCTTCCTTGACCAACGCCTTTGTGCGGGTCTGGTCACGCTTACGGGGCGCGGGGGCATATGCGTACGCCCCTGTGCGAGCCGGTGCGCGCCGCGCGCCCCACCGGGGCGTGACGGGGCGGTCGCGACAGGGCGTCCGGTGGCCGGCCGCCGCGTCGTAGATGCGTTCGGTGCCCGCCCCCGGTGACCTCCGGTCCCCCGCCATAGACTGGTGCGCTGCTCGCACCCGCCGCCCACCGAGAGGCCCGCACCCACCCATGAAGCTCGTCTTCGCCGGTACCCCCGAGGTCGCCGTCCCCGCCCTGGACGCCCTGATCGCCTCCGGGCGGCACGAGGTGGCCGCCGTCGTCACGCGGCCCGACGCGCCTGCCGGCCGCGGGCGCAGGCTGGTCGCGAGCCCCGTCGCCGAGCGGGCGGAGGAGAACGGCATCGAGGTGCTCAAGCCCGCGAAACCGCGCGACCCGGAGTTCCTGGAGCGGCTGCGCGAGATCGCCCCCGACTGCTGCCCCGTCGTCGCGTACGGCGCGCTGCTGCCGCGGGTCGCCCTCGACGTGCCCGCCCGGGGCTGGGTCAACCTGCACTTCTCCCTGCTGCCCGCCTGGCGCGGCGCGGCCCCCGTGCAGCACGCCGTGATGGCCGGGGACGAGATGACCGGCGCCTCCACGTTCCTCATCGAGGAGGGCCTCGACTCCGGCCCCGTCTACGGCACGGTCACCGAGTCCGTCCGGCCCACCGACACCGCCGGCGACCTGCTGACCAGGCTCGCCTTCGCCGGTTCGGGGCTGCTCGTCGCGACCATGGACGGTATCGAGGACGGCACCCTCAAGGCCGTGCCGCAGCCGGCCGAGGGCGTCAGTCTCGCCCCCAAGATCACCGTGGAGGACGCCCGGATCGACTGGGCGGCCCCGGCCCTGCGCGTGGACCGCGTCGTCCGCGGCTGCACCCCCGCCCCCGGTGCCTGGACCGTCTTCCGGGACGAGCGGCTGAAGCTGATCCAGGCGGTGCCGGTGCCCGACCGCGCCGACCTCGCGCCGGGGCAGCTCTCCGTCGGAAAGAACAGCGTGCACGTGGGCACCGGTTCGTACGCCGTGGAACTCCTGTGGGTGCAGGCGCAGGGCAAGAAGCCGATGCGCGCGGCGGACTGGGCCCGGGGGGTCCGGATCGGCGAGGGGGAGACGCTGGGCGGCTGACGGGTCAGGGGCCCGGAAGTCCCGCGACGGCAGGAGCAACTCCCGCCGCCGTCAGGCGAGTTCGGCGGCGGGCCGGGCCGGTCCGTGATCGGTGCGGTGTGCGTGGCGTCGGCGCGGGTCCGTGAACGGTCGACGTGCCGGGCAGCGCGGTCGACGCGCAGGCGGCACGCGCGTGCCGTCCCGCCCTGCCCGGACCGCCTCCGCGTCGCGCTTCCCCCGACGGGCAGCCGGGCCGCCGGGCCGTCGTCCCGCCTCCGCCCAGGGGCCGGGGCCGGGCGCCGGGGCGGGCGGCTCCCCGCCGCGGCGTCCCCCGCGGGCGGCCGTGAACGGTCGACGTGCCGGGCAGCGCGGTCGACGCGCAGGCGGCACGCGCGTGCCGTCCCGCCCTGCCCGGACCGCCTGCGCGTCGCGCTTCCCCCGGCGGGCCGCCGGGCCGTCGTCCCGCCAGCCGCCCCGGGGCCGGCGCCGGGCCCCGGGGCGGGCGGCTCCCCACCGCGGCATCCCCCGCGCGCGGTGCGACGTACGCTGAGAGCACGTCCCGTCCAGAAATCCGGAGCACCTTTTTCGTGAGCGACCAGCCCCGTCGCGGCAAGACCGCCAAGCCGGCCAAGCCCTACCGCCGGCCCAAGAAGGACCCCGTCCGCTTCCTCGCCTTCGAGGTGCTGCGGGCCGTGGACGAGAGGGACGCGTACGCGAACCTCGTCCTGCCGCCGCTGCTGCGCAAGGCGCGGGCGAAGGAGGGCTTCGACGCCCGGGACGCCGCCCTCGCCACCGAGCTGGTCTACGGGACGCTGCGCCACCAGGGCACGTACGACGCCGTCGTCGCCGCCTGTGTCGACCGGCCGCTGCGCGAGGTGGACCCGCCGGTGCTGGACGTGCTGTCCCTCGGCGCGCACCAGCTGCTCGGCACCCGCATCCCGACGCACGCCGCCGTGTCCGCCTCGGTGGAGCTGGCCCGGGTCGTGCTCGGCGACGGACGAGCCAAGTTCGTCAACGCCGTGCTCCGCAAGATCGCCCAGCACGACCTCGACGGCTGGGTGGAGAAGGTCGCCCCGGCCTACGACGAGGACCCCGAGGACCACCTCGCCGTCGCGCACTCGCACCCCCGCTGGGTCGTCTCCGCGCTGTGGGACTCGCTGGGCGGGCCCCGCGCCGGGATCGAGGAACTGCTCGCCGCGGACAACGAGCGGCCCGAGGTCACCCTCGTCGCCCGGCCCGGCCGGTCCACCACCGACGAACTGCTCCGGGTCGAGGCCGCCGAGCCCGGCCGCTGGTCGCCGTACGCCGTGCGGCTCGCGGACGGCGGCGAGCCCGGCGCGGTCGAGGCCGTCCGCGACAACCGGGCCGGTGTGCAGGACGAGGGCAGCCAGCTCGTCGCCCTCGCCCTCGCCAACGCCCCCGTGGAGGGCTCCGACACCAAGTGGCTCGACGGCTGCGCGGGCCCCGGCGGCAAGGCCGCGCTGCTCGCCGCGCTGGCCGCCGAACGCGGCGCGGTGCTGCTCGCCTCCGAGAAGCAGCCCCACCGGGCCAGGCTCGTCGCCCGTGCCGTCGCCGGGAACCCCGGCCCCTGCCAGGTGATCGCCGCCGACGGAACCCGCCCGCCGTGGCGGCCCGGCACCTTCGACCGGGTGCTGATGGACGTGCCCTGCACCGGACTGGGCGCCCTGCGCCGGCGGCCCGAGGCGCGCTGGCGCCGCCGTCCCGAGGACCTGGAGTCCTTCGCCCCGCTCCAGCGGGGTCTGCTGCGCACCGCGCTGGAGTCCGTACGGGTCGGGGGCGTCGTCGGCTACGCGACCTGCTCGCCGCACCTCGCGGAGACCCGGGCCGTGGTCGCGGACCTGCTCAAGGAGTTCCCGATGACGGAACTCGTCGACGCCCGGCCGCTGCTGCCCGGCGTCCCGGCACTCGGCGACGGTCCCGACGTCCAGCTCTGGCCCCACCTGCACGGCACCGACGCGATGTACCTGGCCCTGATCCGCCGCACCGGGTGACCGGGAGCCCACCGGACCTCAGCCCCGGGGGCGGAGCCGGTCCCTCCGCACCGCCTCCCGGGCGGGCCGCCGGGCACGGGCCCTGTCCGCCTTCCGGGACCGGGGCGAACAACCGGGCCCGGACATGGCAGGCTGGGGACATGGCCGCGCAGATCAACCCCAGCATCCTCTCCGCCGACTTCTCCCGCCTCGCCGACGAGGCACGGGCGGTGCAGGGAGCCGACTGGCTCCACGTCGACGTCATGGACAACCACTTCGTCCCGAACCTCACGCTCGGGGTGCCGATCGTAGAGTCCCTGGCGCGGGCGACGGACACCCCGCTGGACTGCCACCTGATGATCGAGCAGCCCGATCGGTGGGCTCCGCAGTACGTCGAGGCGGGCGCGGGTTCGGTCACCTTCCACGTGGAGGCCGCCGCCGCCCCCGTGCGGCTGGCCCGGGAGATCCGCGCCAAGGGCGCCCGCGCGTCGATGGCGCTGCGGCCGGCGACGCCCATCGAGCCGTACGAGGACCTGCTGCCCGAGCTGGACATGCTGCTGATCATGACGGTGGAGCCCGGGTTCGGCGGGCAGGCGTTCCTCGACATCATGCTGCCGAAGATCCGCCGCAGCCGTGAACTCATCAAGAAGCACGGCCTTGAGCTGTGGCTCCAGGTCGACGGCGGTGTCTCGGCCGAGACGGTCGAGCGGTGCGCCGAGGCCGGGGCGGACGTCTTCGTCGCCGGTTCCGCGGTGTACGGCGCCGCCGACCCCGCCGAGGCGGTCCGTGCCCTGCGCACCCGGGCGGAGGCTGCCACGGCGAACGCGTCGTGGGCATGCGGCCACTGAGCCAAGGGAACGTGAACGGCGCCCTTCCGGGCTGATCAAGTACGCCGTATCTGCAAGGATGAACGGCGAATCCAGAGTGTGAACAGCAGTGAGGAGATCGCCGTGTCGGGTATGTCGGCGGGCCGGTCAGCCACGCGCATGGGACCCGCTGAGCTGGTGCAGGCGGCGGCCATGGCCCGCCGCTTCTACCTTGAGGGCAAGTCCAAGATCCAGATCGCGGAGGAGTTCGGCGTCAGCCGCTTCAAGGTGGCCCGGGTCCTGGAGACCGCGCTCGAACGGGACCTCGTACGCATCGAGATCCGCGTCCCGGCCGAGCTGGACGCCGAGCGCTCCGACGCCCTGCGCGCCCGCTACGGACTCCGGCACGCCGTCGTGGTCGAGTCGCCGGCCGAGGCCGAGGAGACGCCCGACCCGGAGAACCTGGGGGAGGTCGCCGCCGACCTGCTCGGCGAGCTGGTCAACGAGGGGGACGTACTGGGGCTGGCCTGGGGCCGGTCCACCATCCACATGGCTGCCGCCCTGGACCGGCTGCCGCCCTGCACGGTCGTGCAGCTCACCGGTGTGTACGACGCCGGGACCGCCGAGCGCGGCTCGGTCGAGGCGGTGCGCAGGGCCGCCCAGGTGTCCGGCGGCGACGCGCACCCCATCTACGCGCCGATGCTGCTGCCGGACGCGGCCACCGCCATGGCGCTGCGGCACCAGACCGGCATCGCGCGGGCCTTCGAGTACTTCGACAAGGTCACGGTCGCCTGCGTCTCCATCGGCTCCTGGGAGGCGGGCATCTCCACGGTGCACGACATGCTCAGCGACGAGGAGCGGGCCCACTACGCCTCGCTCGGCGTCGCCGCCGAGATGTCCGCGCACCTCTTCGACACCGAGGGCCGCCGGGTGGGCCGGGACCTCGGCGAGCGCTGCATCACCGTCAAGGCCGACCAGTTGCGCCGCATCCCCGAGGTCGTCGCCATCGCGGGCGGCCAGCGCAAGGCGTCGGCGATCGACGCGGTGCTCCGCTCGGGCCTGGTGACGAGCCTGGTCACGGACACCTCGGCCGCCGACTACCTGATGACGGCGGGCCCGACCCCGAAGCCGGCACTGAGCCGGGCGGACCCGGACGGCATCTGAGGAACGGGACGGGGCCCGGGGCCGGGGGCCTGGGTACGGGGGCCTGGGGACGGGGGAGGGGCGGCGCACGCGGCGGCCCGACCGCCGGGACCCGGGCCCGCGCGCGTCCGGCACCGCGCGCGTCCGGCACTGGGTCCGTCGGCGCTGGGTCCGTCTGGCACTGGGTCAGTCCGGCACCGCGCCCGCCGGGCACTGGGTTCGTCCGGCGCCGCGTTCGCCCGGCACCGCGCCCGCCGGGCAGTGGGTCCGGCCGGCACCGCACGGGTCCGGCACTGCGTCCGCCAGCGCTGGGTTCGTTCGGCGCCGCGTCCGCCGACGCCGCGCTCGCCCTGGCCCGCGCCCGTCCGGCACCGCGTTCGCCCGGCACCGCGTTCGCCCGGCGCCGCGTTCGCCCGGCGCCGCGCCCGCCGGGCACTGGGTCCGTCCGGCGCCGCGTCCGTCCGGCACCGCGCGCGCCCGGCACCGCGCCCGTCAGTCCGGTGGGCACCCGTCGGGCCGGTCGGGGGCGCCGAAGCGCAGGTGGGCCGGGACGCGGCCCCACCAGCGTGCGGGCGCCCGCACCTCGTCGGGCTGCGCCCGCGAGCCCGCTAGGCCGGCCAGGCGCACGGTGTCGCCGCTCATCCCCAGCGCGTACACCAGGCCACGCAGCACATGGACGCCCGCCCGGTTCGTTGAACCGGGCAACGGGGTGTGCCGTGCGATCGCCGCCGTCCAGAACGTGTCGTCGCTCCGCCCGCCGAGATGACCGAGCGCCTGCGCGGCGGCGCCCGCGACCGGCGCCGGGGTCAGCGGGTGCAGCACGAGGCGTTCCGCCCACGGGCGTTCGGTGTCCGCGCCGAGGTTGCGCAGCGCGGTGAGCAGGCGCAGCAGCAGCCGGGTTCCGGGGGAGCGGACGACCTCGGTCTTCAGCGCCCTCGCCAGTGGTGCCCGGTACGGGGTGGCGGCGAGCAGCAGGGCCGCGTGCATCCGGACGTCGGAGACCGGGGCGTAGAGCACCTCCCGCACCAGCACGGGCAGCACGGCGTCCTCGAAGCGGGGGATCTCCCGGGGCAGCGCGGCCACGGTCGCGTCCGCGACGCGCCGCACCAGCCACGGGTCGGCGGGCACGGGTGGCGGGCCGCCGGTGCCCGGCAGCCCGCGGCGCAGTGCCGCGTGGGCCGACGGCACGAGGTCCTCGGGGGCCACCGAGCCGAGCAGCACGGCCGCCAGCGCGCGGGCGTCGTCGTAGCGCACGGAGGTGTCGTGCAGCAGGTCGGCGCAGACCGCGGAGACGGCTCCCGCCTGCTCGGGGGTGAAGTGCCCGTGCGCCAGTTTGCGGACGCACGCGAGGAGCGCGCCGTGGAACGCGTCGTCGTTGACGGGGTCGCGCAGTTGCGCGAGGACGTGGTGTGCCGCGTCGGCGTGCGCGCTGGTGTCGAGCAGGCAGACCGTCTCGACGAGCGCCTGGGCGTCCGGGACGTGCGCCGCGTCCGCGCAGGCGGCGATCGCGTGCCGCTGGGCGGCAGGGTGGTGCAGCAGCCGGCTGAACGCCTCGAACCGCTGTTTCCAGCCGGTGCCGTCCGAGATCACGGTCTCGGTCAGCAGCCGTTCGCACAGCGTGTACCAGTCGCCGGGGCGCAGCCACAGACCCGGCCGGGCGGTGAGCGTCGCGGTCAGGTCGTCCCAGTCCGCGGCGGCCACCACCGTGCGGCTGGTGACCGCGTCGAGCAGGTCGGCGGTGCGCTGCCCGGGGGGCCCGCCGTCCGGGCCCGGCCGGGACAGCAGCGGGCCGGGGGCAGGGGTGACGTACCGGTTGACGGTGTCGATCGCGGAGGTGAGCAGCCCGGGAGCCAGACCCAGCAGCTCCTCGTACCGCACGACCGCTCCGTACGGAACGTCCGTCCGCGCCGTCTCCCAGCGCGAGACCCGGCTCGGGTCCGCCGGCAGGGGCCAGGACCCGCCGGGGAACGCGCGGGCGAAGGCGTACCCCCGGGTCCACTCGTCGGCCCGCCCGTACAGGCGGTTGACCCTCAGCAGCCACGCGGTGCGGTGGGCCACCGGCGGCGCACCGGCCGGGTGGTCCGGTTCGCGGGCGGGGTGCGGCGGCCGGCCGCGGTCGGCGCGAGCCGTGGCCGGGGCCCGCTTTATTGCGGCCACGGCGGTGCCGCGCAAGGCCGCGCGCCGGCCGGCCGGCGCGGCCCTAGCGTGAGGACGCGACGGGGGACCGGCGGCGGCGGCCCGGTACAGGGCGGGCCGCCGCTCCGCGGCCCGGCGGCCGGTGCCGCCCGGCGGAGGCGCGGGGCGGTCGGCGCCCCGGTGGTCCGACGCCTCGTGGGGCCGCCGCGATGCCGGGCCGCACCGGTCCCCGCAACCATGGAGCCGACGTCTGGGAGGCAGACATGAGTGTGACCGTGCGGGTGGGTCCGGAGGACGGCGACGACGAACTGTGGGCGCCGACGCCACCGCGTCAGCGGGCCGGCAGTTCCCGCACCCGCTGATCGAAGCGCAGCAGACCCGCGTTGTCGGCGACCGGGGACGGGCGAAGATCGCGCAGCAGCGAGGCGCGACCGCGGTTGGCGACCTGGTCCAGCCATTCGAGGACCCTCCAGCAGATACGGAACTGATCGTCCATCAGTTGTCCCGGCCACGCCGCCCGTCGTGCCCGGGGCGGCTCGTCGGGTTCGGGCAGCTCCAGGAGCAGGTCGCTGTCCGCGGGGACGCCGGCGTGCCGACGGCGCTCGCGCAGCACGTCCTCCACCCGTTCCAGTGCCTGCCAGGTCCCGGCCGCCCAGCGCGGGCCGGGGGTTCCGCCGAGGGCGGTGAGGTCCCGCCGGGCCTCCCACCAGTCGACGTACGCGCGGGCGGGGCGGGCGTACACGATGCGGGCCGGGGTGTCGCGCAGCAGGCTCAGCAGACCGTCCGCGTACGGGCCTTCCGCGTCGAAGACGTAGGGCTTGACCACGACGACCGCGGGCCACGGATCGTGCGCGCGATGGCGGTCCGCGAGATGCCGGGCGACCACGGCCCAGCCGCGCAGCCGCCCGGTCCTGCGGTCCAGCGGGTCGCTGTGCACGACGCGGCCCCGGTCGACCGCGCTGGCCGAGCTGACCGGGACGTGTTCCCAGCCCAGCGCCTCCGCGAGGAGGGCGGCGGCGTAGGCGACGGACCAGACCGCGCCGACGACGACCATCGGGCGGGGCGAGGGCAACGGCCGCGGGGAGACGGCGGGCCGGGCGAGGCCCGTACGGTCGTTCTGCACCAGCAGATGCGCGGGCCAGCGGCGCGCGGTCCCGCGCCACAGGCTGGTGCCGGGCTCGCCCTGCCAGCTCCACTCCCCGGCGGCACGCAGCGCACCCGCGGTGACCAGCCGCAGTTCCGCGCCGAACCGGGCGTGCTCCTCGGCGGACAAGGACCCGGACACCGGCGCGGCGGTGGCCGTCGGGCCGACCGCGGTCGCGGTGCCGTTCGCGGTGCCGTTCGCGGTGCGGGCGGGCTTCGGCGGACCCGGCGCGTCCGGTCCGCCGTTCCCGCCCGTCCGGGCGGCCTCCGTACCCGCGTCGGGCAGTCCGGCGGCGAGGGCGCGGGCCGCGAGTTCCGGCGCGGAGAGCGGCCGGGCGTCCGCCGCGGGCTCGAACTCGGCCAGCAGCGAGGACGACGCCGGATACACCTCCCCCGACCGCACGTGGGTGAGGGCGACCCGGAAACGGCCGGCCGACGGCCCCTGGGCGAGTACCGCCTCGGCGGCCCGGACGGGCGCGGGCCGGGGCGGCGCGGAGGGCAGCGTCCGCAGCCTGTCCTCCAGGCCGTCCAGTGCGCCGAGCGCCGTCAGCGCGGTGAGCACGGCGGGCGGGAACGGCTCGGCCCCGCTCCCCGGCCCCTCCTCGCGCGGCGGCAGCCAGCCGATGTCGGCCAGGACCCGCGCGGGGTCGAGCCCTGCCAGCTCCGCGAGCGAGCGCACGAACAGCGGCTCCGGCCTGCGCTCCGCGCCGATCCACTTGCGGACGGTCTCGTGGTGGTAGCCGAGGGCCTTGCCGATGGCGCTGTCACTGGCCCGTCCGCCGCTCGCGGCGAGAGCGGTCCGGCACGCGGCCAGCGCCGAGCGGACCCGCTCGCGCTCGTCGCCGCGGAACGCCACGGCCCACCCCCGGCCCGCCGGAAACATGTACAGATGTGACGAAGAGATCGTACGGATCCGACACCCCGGACGGGCGATTTTTGAGGAACCTGGGGACCTCGAACGTCGGTTGACCCGGTCCGCGACCACGCGGCGCCGGGCGGGGGGAAAGGAACGGGTCCGGCCGTGGGCTTCTCACTTGTCGTGCTCGTGCTGCTGGCGGTCTTCGTCGGCGGCATCGCCTGGCAGAAATCGCTGGGCACCCGGATCAGCACTCCGGAACACGTCGACGTGGATCTGCCGCTCGACACCATCGTCGCCGTCGCCGGACGGGCCACCCGGCCGCTGGCGGCGCGCGCACTGGGCCGCGGCACCGTCGCCGCCGAGAACGACGGCCGCGAGGCGACCTGGCGGGTGCGGAGCAAGGGCGGCGTCCTGGTCATGCGGGTGCGGCCCGTCGGGGGCGCCCGCGGCTACCGGGTGACCGGCTGGGCCGAGGAGCTGACGCCGGCCCACTACGGCACGAACACGCGCTCCGGGGTCTTCGCCCTCGGCTTCGCGATCACCAACCGGATCTACGAGGCGCTGGGCGTGGCCCACGCGCCCGGGGTCCTGATCCGTCAGCGCAGGCGCGCCTTCCAGGCGCTCGCGCGCGCCGAGGAGGAGTGAGGCACCGGCATGCTCAGAACCACCGAGGAACCGGACGAGCGTCTGCTGCGCCTGCTTGCCAACGGGTCCCGGCGCGGCGCGGGCAAACTCCTGGGCGTCAACCAGGAAGTACTGCTGGACGCCCTCGCAGAGGGTGAGCACATCCGCACCCTCGTGGCGGAGGAGGTGTTCGACAGCCGCCTCGCCGCGGTCACCACGCGCCGCCTGCTGATCGTCCGCAAGCGTCGCGTCTACGGCTCCTACGCGCCCGAACGCATCAGCCGTACACGGCTGTTGAGGTCCCCGAACGGGACGTGGATGACCGCGGTCGACGGTCCCGGGCTCGTTCTCGGGTTCCGCGAGCGCGAGTGGGCGGACCACCTCGCGGTCTCCATCGACCGCCATCTCCTCGCGCCGCCGCCGGCGGCGGTCACCGCCCCGCGGGACATCCCCGAACTGCTCTCCGACTACTACCGGGCCATCCTGTTCGCCACCGGCAAGCCCGAGAGCCCGGAGAACATCGTCGCCCTGATCAACCTGATCGGGCAGATGCTGAGCCTCAACGCGGTCATGTGGTTCCAGCAGTTGGACGATCCCGCGGCCGAGGAGCGATTCCTGGACCGGTTCCGGGGCGGCGGGCCCGAGGAGCGGTTCGTGCACCTGGTCGACGACATGATCGACTTCCTGTGGGCGTGGCGCACCAACTGCCACGCCGCACTGCGCGACTTCGTCCGCGACACACAGGTGAAGCTCTCCGGTCCGGACAGTCAACTCTGGTACCACGGAGACGAGTTGCCCTTCGACATGTGGAGCGGGGACGGACGGGGTGAGTGACGTTCCGGACCTTCCGCCCGACGAGGGAGCCGCCGCCCTGCTGCGCGGTGTCCGCCTGCACGAGACGTTCGTGAGCGACGGTGACCCCGCGGCCCTGGACCAGGCCGTCCGCGAACTGCGGTGTGCCAAAGCCCTGTTGTCCGACGACCAGGTCCTGGGACCCGCCGCGGCAGGCGAGTTGGGCCGGGTGCTGCGCCGCCTGTCGGGTCGGGCGGACGGTGGCCCGCGCCTCCTCGACGAGGCCGTCGACCTGCTGCGCATCGCCGTTCGGGACACTCCCGCGGGCGAGTTCGCACTCGTCCACCGGCACAACCTCGCCGCGGCGCTGGGCGATCGCCACGAGGCGACGAACCGGCCCGCCGACCTGACCGAGGCCGAGGAGGTCTGCCGCGAAGCGCTGCGCATCGCGGGACCGGACGGGCCGCACCGCGGTGCGCTGACCGCGCTGCTCGCCAACACCCTGCGCGCCCAGTACCAGAACGGGTGGGGCGGCAACCGCCTCGCCGACGCGCTCGACCTCGCGCTGTCGGCGTACCGGGGCGCGGATCCGGGCGACCCCGCCTACGGCGCGGTCGCCCACCAGGCGGCGGTCGTCCTGCTGGAGCAGCAGAGCCGTACCGGCGGAAAGGCCCTGCTCGACCAGGCGCTCGAAGCGGTCGACGTCGCTCTGGCGCACGCCGCCGGAGTCGAGGAGCGGGCCCTGTACCTGCCGCAGCGGGGCAAGATCCTGCACCAGACGGCCCGGACCACCGGTCGCGCGGCGGACTTCGAGGCGGGCGACCTCGCCTTCGGCGAGGCGCTCGACCTGCTGCCGGCCGGCCACCGCGACCGTGCCGGACTCCTCCAGAGCCGCGGCTCACTGCGCCGCGACCACCATGCCCACCACGCCGATCCGCACCTGCTCGCCGCCTCGGAGGAGGATCTGCGGGCCGCCGTCGGCGCGATGACGCCGGACGACATCGACTACGGCGTCGTCCACAACGGGCTGGGCATGACCCTGCTCGCCCGGCACCGGTTCACCGGCGACCTCGGCTGCCTCGACCAGGCGATCGGCTGCTTCCGGCGGGCGGAGGAGACCGCGGTCGAGGGCGACCCCTTCCGCCAGGTCGTGCTCACCCACCTCGGCAGCGCCCTGATCGACCGCTACCGGACGACGCGCAAACGGGTCGACACCAAGCCCGCGCGCGCCGACCTGGAGGAGGCACTGGAGGCGTCCGAGGCCGCCCTCGCGGCGGCGACCGGGGCGGACGCGTCCCTCTCCCTGCTGATGGGCAACCTCGCCGTCGCCCGCACCGCCCTGTACGAAGTGACGGGCGACACGGCCCTGTTGCGCGCGGCCGAGGCCGACCACCGAAGGGTCCTGGCCACCTACGAACTGGACGACTTCGACCGCGACCGCACCCTGATGAACCTCGGCAGGGTCCTCGTGCAGCGCGTCGAGGCCGACGACGCGGGGGAGGGCGCGCTGGCCGAGGGCGAGAGGCTGCTCCGGGAGGTGCACGCGCGCTGGCCCCGCCGCCACGCCGCGTTCCCCACGGTCGTCGGCAACCTCGCCGACTGTCTCCGGGTGCGCGACGCGCGCCGCCCGGACCCGGCCGCACGGCGCGACCGGGCCACCGTCCTGCGCGACCTCGCCACCACGAACGAGCCGCTGCCGGCGGCCGCCCGGGCCAGTACCTGCGTCGCCTGGGCCGCCGCCGAGGCGGCCGACGGCGACTGGGCGCGTGCCACCGACGCCTACGACCGAGCGCTCACCGCGCTGGAGGAGGCGGCGGCACCGGTGCTCGACCGGCGTTCCCGGGAGAGCGCGGCCGCCGCGTTCTTCGGCGCCGCCTCCGACGCGGCGGGCTGCGCGCTGAACGCCGAACGGCCGGACCGCGCCCTGGAGTTCCTCGAACGCGGCCGGCTCCTGCTCGCCGACCGCAGCAGGGACCACACCACGGTCTTCGACGATCTCGCCCGCCATCTGCCGCGCGCCGCCGAGCGGTTCCGGTGGCTCAGCGGCCGGCTGTACGACGCGGACGCGGCGTCCGTGCCCTACGCGCAGCGCGGCGAGTGGGAGCGCGAACGGACCGAGCTCCTGGCGACGATCCGCCAACTCCCCGGTTTCACGGGCTTCTTGCGCGGGCCGAGCCACCGGGACCTGCTCGCCGGCCTCGGCGACCGAACCGTCGTCGTGCTCAACGCGGGCCGCTACCGCTGCGACGCGATCCTGGTCACCCGCGAAGGCACCCGTGTCCTGCCGCTGCCCGCGGTGACCAAGGACGTCCTCGTCCGGCAGGCCGCCCGGCTGCTGTCCGCCCTGCGCACCCTCGCCGATCACCAAGCCACGGACGACGAGCGGTACTTCGCCGAGCACACCACCCTGCCCGCCACCCTGCGCTGGCTCTGGCACAGCACGATGTCGCCGGTGCTGCACGGTCTCGGCCTCGCCGGACCGCACCCGCCGGGCCGACCGCTGCCGCACGTGCGGTGGTGCCCCACGGGACTGCTCGGTTTCTTTCCGCTGCACGCGGCGGGCACCCACCCCTTCGACCGGGGCGCGGGCGGACCCGGGCCCGTCGAGTGCGTGCTCGACCACGTGGTGTCGTCGTACACGCCCGGGATCGCCGCGGCGGGGGCGAGGGACGCGGCGCCCGCCGCGGCGGACGGCCCCGCCCGGCTGCTGGCCGTCGCCCCCGCGACGCCCGGCGTCGAACCACTGCCGCACGCCGCCGCCGAGGTCGCCGCGGTCCGCGGCGTCCGGCCCCACGGCACGGACCTGACCGGCCCGGCCGCCACCCGCTCCCGCATCCTGCGCGAACTGCCCGAACACTCCTGGTTCCACTTCGCCGGGCACGCCCGCCAGGACGTGCTGTCCGACGACGGCGACGCCACCGGGCTGCTCCCGTACGACCTGCTGCCGGCCCACCGGCTGCTCACCCCGGCCGACCTCGCGGCGCTCCCGCCGGGCAGACGCGAACTCGCCTTCCTGTCCGCCTGCCAGACCGCGACCGGCCGCCTCGACCTCGCCGACGAGGCGGCCCACCTGGCCGGTGCGTTCCTCGCGGCCGGTTTCCGGCAGGTGGTGGCCACGCAGTGGCCGGTGCGCGACGGAACGGCGGCCCGGGTGGCCGCCCACTTCTACCGCGGTGCCACCGACCCCGGCCGCGCCGCCGGGGCCCTGCACACGGCGGTGTGCGCGGCCCGCGCCTCGGGGCTGTCCCCGTACGTGTGGGCGCCGTTCGTGCACTGGGGCGGATGAGGACGGCGAGGCTGGGCGGTCCCGCCGTCAGGCGTCCGGGGTGAACAAGGGGGGCCGGTTCACCTCGCCCCTGTCCAGGTGGGCGGTCAGGCGCTCGCCCTCGGCCGGTTCCGTGCCCGGGTCCGTCGGCAGCGGCCAGCGCAGGGTCCGGTACAGGTCGGCGCGGTAGAGCGCGAACGTCGCCGGGACGAGCCGGCAGAACACGTCCGTCGCGTCCGGCAGCAGCCACCCCCACGAGACCCCGCCCACGATCAGCGCCACCGGGAGCGTCCACCACGTCCACGCCACGGCCGGCAGCGCCAGCAGTGCCCACAGTCCGCCGGCCGCCGCCGCGTCCATCCGGGCCCGCGCCGCGCCGAGTTCGGTGCGCGCCCGGTCCGGCAGCAGCAGCCACAGGTGCGGCCACACGACGGCCGGCTCCAGACCGTAGTAGCTCCGGACGGTGGACGCGGAGGAGCGCATCAGGTTGCCCAGCCGCGTCGGTGTGAGCTCGACGGGCACCGGCTGCCTGTCCAACCAGGCGCCGAGGCGCCACAGTTCGCGCTGTTCGGCCGCAGTCAGGGTGGAGTACGGGCGGCGTTCCAGCTCGGTCACACGGGCGCTCCGAGCCGCGAGGCGTTCGCCGGCACGCCGGACGAGGGGACCCGCGAGCGGGCGGAGCACCGCGGGCCACTGCCCGGTCATCAGGCGCAGCAGCGGTTGGGTGAGGCGGGACACCAGCAGGCCCGACGCGAGCAGCCCCACCAGGATGGCGAGCAGCCCCGCCACCTGTGCCGCCGCCGACCTCTCCGCGACCTCGCGGACCAGGTCACGGGCGGCGTCAACACCTCCGTGCCCGGCGCACCAGGCCGCCAGCACGGCACCCCAGAAGACGGCGGCGGGAGCGGCGGCGGCCAGCCACCGCTCGGTGAGCCGGCCGGCCAGCGCACTCCAGAAGACCCCCACGCGCCGGCCTCAGCGGTCGTCGCGGACGAGGGGTCTGCCGCACTGCGGTGCCGAGCAGCGGGGCACGGCGCTTTTCAGCCCGCGCCGGGGCACGGACGGCAGCGCGGGGTGGAGCGAGCAGTAGTAGAGCGTGGCCAGGGTGGGCCGTGCGGCCGGTGTGAGGAAACTGTCGTACCGGTCGGCGCGATCGCCCAGTGGGGGCAGGTCGTGGGGCACCGTGCCGCGTCGGCGGTAACGGACGCCGTACTCCGGCCCGGTGTCGCGCTGCCAGTTCGCCTCGATCCAGTCCGCGATCCAACGGGCCACCGCCGGTCGGGCGTCCAGCACCCGCCGCAGCTCCTCGGCCACGCCGCGGCCGCGGTTCGCACCGTCGCCGCCCGGCCCGGCGCTGCCGTCGAGCAGCCCGCGCAGCTCCGCGGCGACGCGGTCGTGATCCACCGGCACCAGCTCGCCCAGGCGGGGCAGTACCGCGCGGACCGCGGCGGTCAGCAGTTCGTCGTCGCTCAGGAGGTCGTCGCTCACCCGCCCATTGTTCCGCCGCGCGGGGGACGCCAGGGCCGGATCGCACAAGTTGGTGCGCACGGGGCGCCCCGCCCGCCCCGGCGCCCCGCCGACCTCTCGTAGGTTGCTACGAATGCCGCTCTGACCTGCTTGGACGATGCGACCGGGCACCGCATTCCGCCCGGCGTGGGACAATGAGGTACGTGCTCTTCCCCCTGGCTGATCTGTCCGGGGGCCGCCTTTGACCGACTGGGATGTGCAGCACGTGCGTTTCCTCAACGACATCCGGCCCGCCTACGACCTGACGTACGACGACGTGTTCATGGTGCCGAGCCGCTCCGCGGTCGGCTCGCGGCAGGGCGTGGACCTCAGCTCCCCGGACGGCACGGGCACCACGATCCCCCTCGTCGTCGCCAACATGACCGCCATCGCGGGCCGCCGCATGGCGGAGACGGTGGCCCGGCGCGGCGGCCTCGTGGTCGTGCCGCAGGACATCCCCCTCGACGTCGTCACCGACGTCATCACCTGGGTCAAGAGCCGCCACCTCGTCCTGGACACCCCGATCGTGCTGGCCCCGCACCAGACCGTCGCCGACGCCCTCGCGCTGCTGCCCAAGCGGTCGCACAACGCCGGTGTCGTCGTCGACGACGAGCGGCGCCCGGTCGGTGTCGTCACCGACCGCGACCTCACCGGCGTCGACCGGTTCACGCAGCTCTCCGAGGTCATGTCCCGCGACCTGCTGCTGCTCGACGCGGACATCGACCCGCGCGAGGCGTTCGTCCGCCTGGACACCGCCAACCGCCGCTACGCGCCCGCCGTCGACAAGGACGGCCGCCTCGCGGGCATCCTCACGCGCAAGGGCGCCCTGCGCGCCACCCTCTACTCCCCGGCCGTCGACGCCTCCGGCCGGCTGCGCGTCGCCGCCGCCCTCGGCATCAACGGAGACGTGGCGGGCAAGGCCAAGCAGCTGCTCGCGGCGGGCGTGGACACGCTCGTCATCGACACCGCGCACGGCCACCAGGAGTCGATGATCGCCGCGGTGCGCCAGGTGCGCGCCCTCGACCCGGGCGTCCCGATCGCCGCGGGCAACATCGTCGCCGCCGACGGTGTGCGCGACCTCGTCGAGGCCGGCGCCGACATCGTCAAGGTCGGCGTGGGCCCCGGCGCCATGTGCACCACCCGGATGATGACCGGCGTCGGCCGGCCGCAGTTCTCCGCCGTGCTGGAGTGCGCGGCCGAGGCGCGCAGGCTCGGCAAGCACGTGTGGGCCGACGGCGGCGTCCGCCACCCCCGCGACGTCGCCATGGCGCTCGCGGCCGGTGCGTCCAACGTGATGATCGGCTCCTGGTTCGCGGGCACCTACGAGTCGCCCGGCGACCTCCAGCAGGCCGCCGACGGACGGCTCTACAAGGAGTCGTTCGGCATGGCGTCCGCACGCGCCGTGCGCAACCGCACCTCCGAGGAGTCCTCGTACGACCGCGCCCGCAAGGCGCTCTTCGAGGAGGGCATCTCCACCTCGCGGATGTTCCTCGACCCGGCGCGGCCCGGCGTCGAGGACCTGATCGACTCGATCATCGCGGGCGTCCGCTCCTCGTGCACCTACGCGGGTGCGGGCTCCCTCGCGGAGTTCGAGGAGAAGGCGATCGTCGGCATCCAGAGCGCCGCCGGCTACGCCGAGGGCAAGCCGCTGCACGCCAGCTGGAGCTGACCCGGCGGAGCCTCCCGGCGGGAGCGGGGCCGGGACCCGTGGTCTACTCGGTCACGAGGCCCCGCTCCGCCGCCCCGGCCGGCCGGGGACCGGCCCCGAACGAAATGTGAACCACCGCCGTGCTGAACGATCTCGACGAACGCATCGTGTACGCCCTCGCCGAGGACGCCCGCCGCTCCTACGCCGACATCGGGCAGCTGGTCGGCCTGTCCGCCCCCGCCGTGAAGCGGCGCGTGGACCGGCTGCGCGCGACCGGCGCCATCACCGGGTTCACCGTACGGGTGGACCCGGCCGCCCTCGGCTGGCAGACGGAGGGGTTCGTCGAGATCTACTGCCGCCGCCGCACCTCGCCGGAGACCATCCAGCGGGGCCTTGAGCGCTACCAGGAGGTCGTCGCCGCCTCCACGGTGACCGGCGAGGCCGACGCGGTGGCCCAGGTCTTCGCCGCCGACATGCGGCACTTCGAACGGGTCCTGGAGCGCATCGCCGGCGAGCCGTTCGTGGAGCGGACGAAGTCGGTGCTCGTGCTCTCGCCCCTGCTGCGCCGCTTCTCGTCGGGGTCGGCCGCCAACTAGCCCGTACGGAAAGCCTGTCGGGGCCGACCGAGGCCCGACCGCCGCGACCGTCGGTGCGACCGCGTGCGTGCGCGCGCCCGCCCGTTTGCCGCACGAGGGCGAGCGCACTGCGAACAGGGCTGCGGACAGGCCGAGTTCGGTCGTCCGCGCGGGCACCGCCACCGCTCACCGCCCCGGCACGCGCCCCGCCCGGCACCTGTCTGGACCCCGGCACCTCCCTGGACCCCCGGCGTCCCGCATCGTGGTGCGGCTGCCATTCCGAGCCGTGCTCGTGGTGGCCGTGCTCGCCGCCGCCGCGGCCGTCGTCGTCGCCCCGCTCTCCCCGGCCACCGGCTCCTACGGACCGCCCGTCGGCCGGGTCCTCCTCGGACACCATCGGCATCGTCGACTCCGTGGGGACGGCGCTGAAGAAGGCCGGGAAGCAGCACGTGGGACCGCGCCGGGGCAGGCCGGGCGCCCCGGCCCACGTCGCGCCCGCCCCACGCCGCGCCCCGCCCCACGCCGCGCCCCGCCCCACGTCGCCCCCGCCCCACGTCGCCCCCGCCCCGGGAAACCGTTCGTCCGGCACCGCGCCCCCCGCTAGGTTCACCCGGTGCCCGAACTGCGAACGAAGCGCCTCCTGCTGCGCCACTGGCGCGACTCCGACCTGGCCCCCTGGGCCGCCCTGAATGCCGACCCCGAGGTGCGCGAGCACTTCCCCGGAACGCTCTCGCCGGAGCGCAGCGCGGCCTCGGCCGCCCGCTTCCAGGCCGACCTGGAACGGCGCGGCTGGGGCTGGTGGGCGGTGGAGGTCCGCGGTACCGGGGAGTTCGTCGGCTTCGCGGGCCTCGACCCCGTGGACCCGGGGCTCCCCTTCACCGGCGTCGAGGCGGGCTGGCGGCTGGCCCGGACCGCCTGGGGGCACGGCTACGCCACCGAGGCGGCCACCGCGGTCCTCGCCCTCGGCTTCGGCACGCTCGACCTCCCCGAGATCCTCGCCGTGACGGCCGCGGGCAACCTCCGCTCGCGGGCCGTGATGCGCCGCCTGGGCATGACCCACGACCCCGCCCTGGACCACGACGACCCGGAGATGCCCGCCGGGCCGCGGCGCCGCAGCGTGGTGTACCGCGCGCGCAACCCCGCAGGTCCGGGCCCCGCGGCCGGGCGGTAGCGGCCGTGCGGCGCCCTCGCGCGGCGGCGTCCCGCGCCGCCGCGCAACGAATCGCCGGATCACCCGCCCCGAACGCAACGATCACCTCACCGGTGCGCAACGGGTGCTCCTTGTCCGGCCCCGGCGCCCGAACGTAGCGTCGTCGGGGCCCCGGACTCTCGGGCCCCCGACCCCTGAAATCCGGTGAGGATCCCGTATGCGCACCGCCCTGCTCCAGAGCTCCGGCCGACCCGGCTCGGTCGCCGAGAACCTGCGGGTCCTCGACGAGGCCGCCGCCCGGACCGCCGCCGCGGGCGGCGCGCTGCTGGTGACGCCGGAGATGTTCCTCACCGGGTACGCGATCGGTGCCGACGTCGCCCGTCTCGCCGAGCCCGCCGACGGCCCCTGCGCACGGGCCGTCGCCGACATCGCCGTGCGGCACGGGGTCGCCGTCGCCTACGGCTGCCCGGAGCGCGACGGGGACGCCGTCTTCAACGCCGTCCGCCTCGTCGGTGCCGACGGCGCCGCCCTCGCCGGCTACCGCAAGACGCACCTCTACGGCCCCTTCGAGCACGAGCACTTCACGCCGGGGGACCGGCCGGTGGTCCAGGCCGAACTGCACGGTCTGCGGGTCGGCCTGCTCGTCTGCTACGACGTCGAGTTCCCGGAGAACGTCCGGGCGCACGCCCTGGCCGGCACCGACCTCCTCGTGGTCCCGACCGCGCAGATGCACCCGTACCGGTTCGTCGCCGACGCGGTGGTCCCCGTCCGCGCCTTCGAGAACCAGATGTACGTCGCGTACGTCAACAGGGTCGGCCGCGAAGGGGAGTTCGAGTTCGTGGGCCTGTCCGTCCTGGCCGGTCCCGACGGCGCGGCGCGGGCCCGCGCGGGCGCGGGCGAGGAACTCGTCCTCGGCGACGTCGACCCCGCCCTGCTCGCCGCGTCCCGGGCGGCCAACCCGTACCTCGCCGACCGCCGCCCCGGCCTCTACGGCGCCCTGACCGACGCGCCCTGACCGACCGGCCCCGCGCGCCCCGCACCTCCCCACCGACCGTTCCCCGCAAGGAGTCCGCACCCCATGACGTCCACGGTGCCCAACGCCGTCGAGCACACCGACGGGCAGCAGCCGCCGATCACCATGTTCGGTCCGGACTTCCCCTACGCCTACGACGACTTCCTCGCCCACCCCGCCGGGCTCGGCCAGGTGCCCGCCGTCGCCCACGGCACCGAGGTCGCGGTCGTCGGCGGCGGACTGTCCGGCATCGTCACCGCGTACGAGCTGATGAAGATGGGTCTCAGGCCCGTCGTGTACGAGGCCGACCAGATCGGCGGACGGCTGCGCACCGTCGGCTTCGACGGCTGCGACCCGTCCCTGACCGCCGAGTTGGGCGCGATGCGCTTCCCGCCCTCGTCCACCGCGCTCCAGCACTACATCGACCTGGTGGGGCTGGAGACCAGGCCGTTCCCCAACCCGCTCTCGGAGGCGACCCCTTCGACGGTCGTCGACCTCAAGGGCGAGACCCACTACGCGCGGACGGCCGCCGACCTGCCGCAGGTCTACCGCGACGTCGCCGACGCCTGGAACACCTGCCTCGAAGAGGGCGCCGACTTCTCCGACATGAACCGCGCGCTGCGCGAGCGCGACGTGCCCCGCATCCGGGAGATCTGGTCCCGGCTCGTCGAGAAGCTCGACAACCAGACCTTCTACGGCTTCCTCTGCGACTCGGACGCCTTCCGCTCGTTCCGGCACCGCGAGATCTTCGGCCAGGTCGGTTTCGGCACCGGCGGCTGGGACACCGACTTCCCCAACTCCATCCTGGAGATCCTGCGGGTGGTCTACACGGAGGCGGACGACCACCACCGCGGCATCGTCGGCGGCTCGCAGCAACTGCCGCTGCGGCTGTGGGAGCGCGAGCCGGAGAAGACCGTGCACTGGCCCTACGGGACCTCCCTCAAGTCCCTGCACCCCGGCGGCGAACCGCGCCCGGCCGTCACCCGGCTGCACCGCACCGCGGGGGACCGGATCACCGTCACCGACGCGGCGGGCGACATCCGCACCTACCCGGCCGTGGTGTTCACCGCCCAGTCCTGGATGCTGCTGTCCAAGATCGCCTGCGACGACTCGCTGTTCCCCATCGACCACTGGACCGCGATCGAGCGCACCCACTACATGGAGTCCAGCAAGCTGTTCGTCCCCGTCGACCGGCCCTTCTGGCGGGACGCGGCGGTCGACGACCGGGGCGAGCCCACCGGCCGCGACGTCATGTCGATGACCCTCACCGACCGGATGACGCGCGGCACCTACCTCCTGGACGACGGTCCCGACCGGCCGGCCGTGATGTGCCTGTCGTACACGTGGTGCGACGACAGCCTCAAGTGGCTGCCGCTGTCGGCGAACGAGCGGATGGAGGTCATGCTGAACTCGCTCGCGGGGATCTATCCGGGGGTCGACATCCGCAAGCACGTCATCGGCAGCCCGGTGACCGTCTCCTGGGAGAACGAGCCCTACTTCATGGGCGCGTTCAAGGCCAACCTGCCCGGCCACTACCGTTACCAGCGGCGCCTGTTCACGCACTTCGTGCAGGACACGCTGCCCGCCGGCAAGCGGGGGATCTTCCTGGCGGGCGACGACATCTCCTGGACGGCCGGCTGGGCCGAGGGCGCGGTGCAGACCGCGCTGAACGCGGTGTGGGGCGTCATGCACCACCTCGGCGGCACCACCGACCCGGCGAACCCCGGGCCCGGCGACGTCTTCGACGAGATAGCCCCCGTCGAACTCCCGGAGGACTGAGGCCCGTTGGGCCGCCGGGAGCCGACGCGGCCCGGCGGCCGCGCTCTCACACCCCGGCCGACCGCGCCTTCTCGTACACCTCGGCCGCGACGTCGACGAGTTCGCCGCCGTCCCGGGCGGTGCTCTGGAGGTCGAGCAGGAACTCCCGGGGCCCGGTCTCCGCGTGGGCGACGAGATCCTCGACGATCTGGTCGGTGCTGCCCTGGAAGGGCCGGCGGTCGGCGCCCTCGTAAGTGCCCTTGAGGACGTCGGCGTTGACCCGTACGACCACCTCGATCGGGGCGGTGCGCCCGCGTTCCTCGGCGAGTTCGCGCAACTCGCGCCACTGGGAGGCGAGTTGTCCGGGTCCCATCGCCACGGGGAGCCAGCCGTCCGCCTTGTCCACCAGCCGGCTCCAGGACCGCCGGTTGCCCGCCGCCAGCAGGATCGGCACCGGACGGGCGGGCTTCGGTCCCACCACGGACGGGGCGATCGTCGTCGTCGGCCCCACGTGGCTCACCGGGTCCGGACCCCACACCGCCCGGCAGACGTCCATCAACTCCTCCAGCACGCGGCCCCGTTCGGCGAACGGACGCGCGGAGGCGGCCGCGTACTCGTCGTGCGACCAGCCCGTGCCGAGCCCCGCCACGACCCGGCCGCCGCTGGCCGCGTCCAGCGTCGCCAGCGTCCTCGCGAGCTGGAACGGCACGTGCAGCGGGGCCACCAGCACGCTCGTGCCCAGCCGGGCCCGCTCCGTCGCCGCGGCGGCCAGGGTGAGGGTCACCAGCGGGTCGGCCACCGAGCGGTACCGGTCCGGCCAGGGCAGCCCGTCGACGCCGTACAGGCCCTGCCGCGCGGGCACGGGGAACAGGATCCGCTCGAAGACCCACAGGCTCTCGTAGCCGATGCGTTCGGCGGCGCGTGCCACCTCGGGCACGTCCCTGCCGATGTCGTACTGGCGCATCTGGGGCAGACCTAGCCCGAGCCGGATCGTCATGGACGGGTCCCTCCGTGCGGAGCCGGTGATCATCCCAACGTACGCCCGGGGTACGGGAGTCACGAAAGGGGTGCGCGGGAATGGCCGGATCGCACCGCCGACGGGCGGCCCCCGGACGGCGGAACCGCCCGGGGCGGCGGCTCAGTCCGGCAGCGGGGTCAGCAGCATCCGCCCGGCGAACCCGACCGCCGCGTCCAGCCGCTCGGCGAAGTCCCCGGCCAGGTCCGGAAGCCGGCGCAGCGCCCACAGGGCCCGCGCGGTCGACCAGGTGGCCTCCCGCGCGCGCTCCAGGCTCCACGAACCGAGCAGGTGCGTCAGCGGGTCGGCGACCTGGAGCAGGTCGGGGCCGGGCATCAGGTCCTCGCGGATGCGTTCCTCCAGCGAGACGAGGATGTCGCCCACACGGTCGAACTCGTCCTCCAGGTCGGCCGGTTCGCAGTCGAGCGTCCGGCACGCGTCCACGACGGCGAGGGCCAGGTCGTGCCCGATGTGCGCGTTGATGCCGGCCAGCGCGAACTGGAGGGGACGCACGCCGGGATGCCGGCGGAACGACAGCAGGGGCCGCCAGCAGGCGGGCGGCCGGTGTTCCCACACGGCCGTCTCGGCGACACGCAGATACCGCTCCGCGAACCGGACGTCCAGGGCGGTCGCGGCCCGCACGTCCCCGAACCGGCCTCCGTCCAGGTGCCGGTCGACCTCCTCGGTGACGGCGAGGTAGACGCGGTTGAAGACCGCCACCCCGTCCCCGGCCGGCAGTGTCGCGTCCAGCGCGCGCATCCGGGAGACGACCGTGTCGACGGGGGTGACGGCTGCGACGACGGGGGTGACGGGTGCGGGGAACCGTGCGGTGTGCGCCATGACGGCAGCGTGGCAGCCCGGGGCCGCCCGCGGTGCCGCCCGGCCCGGTGCGTCCCCGGAACGGGGGAACCGGCGAGGCCCGCGAAGCGCCCGGGGCGCCCGTGCCGCCGCCCGCCGCGCACCCCCGCCGCGCACCCCCGCCGCGCACCCCCCGCCGCCCCGTGCGCAGAGGTCTGTTCCTGGCCGTGGCGTCCCGCGGGGACAGCAACTGCCGCTTGTGCACGATCCGTTGACGCTCGTTCGACGGATGGCTATCTTCCCCGAGGGTGTCCGGGTCCCCTCGTGCACCACCGGTCGTCGCGGTCGCTTCGCTCTCCGTCCGCCTCCGCGCTCCCCGGGCACACCGCCGCACCAGTTGCGTGTCCCCGTGTCACCTGTCCCGCCAACGCCCCGCACCGCCTCTCCGACACGGTTGACAACGTTGTCTCACAGGACAACGTTGTCGCGCTCTACGTACGACCCCCCACCTGGTCGCCCCCGTCGGGTGCTCGAACCCGGCGGACCCGAGCTACGAGGAGCCCGCTGACATGAGACGAATTCCCAGACCCGCGGCGTTGGGATGCGCCGCGCTGACCGCCGCCGCGCTCGCCCTGGCCGGGCTGAGCACACCCGTCGCGGCGGCCCCGGCCGCGCTGGTGACGTCGCCGGCCACCCTCGTCAACCCGTTCATCGGGACGACGAACCAGGCGAACGACTTCCCCGGCGCGGACGTCCCGTTCGGGATGGTCCAGTGGAGCCCGGACACCACGTCGCGGCCGCCGGGCGGCGGCTACGAGTACAACGACAAGGCGATCACCGGGTTCAGCCTGACCCACATCGCCGGTCCCGGCTGCGGAGCCGCGGGGGACATCCCGGTCCTGCCCACGGTCGGCGCGGTCAGCACCACGGCCACCGACAGCTTCGCGCACACCAACGAGACCGCGTCGGCGGGCAGTTACAAGGTCGCGCTCGACAACAAGGTGACCACGGAACTCACCACCACGAAGCGCAGCGGCATGGCGCGCTTCACGTTCCCCTCCACCACCCAGGCCAACCTGGTCTTCAAGCTCACCGGAAGCCAGAACGGGGCGAGCGCGACGCAGTTCAACGTCGTCTCCGACACCGAGGTGAGCGGGCAGGTCACCAGCGGCCGCTTCTGCGGCGCGGGCAACACCTACACCGTCTACTTCGACATGGTCTTCGACCACCCCTTCGCCTCGCACAGCACCGCCGCCGCCACCCCGACGCTCAAGAAGCGGACCGTCGAGGGCGCCGGCAAGAACGCCGCCGAAGGGGCCAACAAGCCGCGGCTGCACGGCAGTCAGCCGACCCCGAAGGCGGCGGCCCCGGACGCCGCCGCGTCCAACGGCTCGGTCACCTTCGACGCCACCGCCACACCCGTCGTGCAGGCGAAGGTCGGCGTCTCGTACGTCTCCACGGCGAACGCGGTCGCCAACCGAACGGCCGAGAACACCGGCTGGAACTTCGACACGACGCGGACGGCCGCGCAGAACGCCTGGAACACCGAGCTGGGCAAGGTGCAGATCGGCGGCGGCACGGCGGCGCAGCAGCAGACGTTCTACACCGCCCTCTACCACTCGCTGCTGCATCCCAACATCATCAGTGACACCAACGGCCAGTACCCGGGCTTCGACGGCAAGCAGCACACCGTGGACTCCGGACACCAGGCCGTCTACGGCAACTACAGCGGCTGGGACATCTACCGCTCCCAGGCCCAACTGGAGGCGCTGGTCGACCCGCAGGCCGCCTCCGACACCGCGCAGTCCATGCTCGACGACTACCGGCAGACCGGCATCTTCCCGAAGTGGTCCGAGAACAACGGCGAGTCGTACGTCATGGTCGGCGACCCGGCGGCGGCGATCATCGCGGACTACTACGCCTTCGGCGCCCGGCAGTTCGACGCCGCCGAGACGCTGAAGGACCTGGTCGCCCAGGCGTCCAGGACCAACAACGACCGCCCCGGCCTCAACTACCTCGACTCGCCCGGCTACCTGCCGCACGACGGCACCTACGGCTGCTGCAACTTCTACGGGCCCGTCGCCACCACGCTCGAGTACAACACCGCCGACTTCGCGCTGTCGGCGCTGGCCGGCTCGCTCGGCGACAGCGCGAGCCAGGGGACGTACGCGGCGCGGGCGCAGGACTGGCGCAACGTGCTCAACCCCGCCTCCGGCTTCGTGGAGCCCCGCAACGCGAACGGGAACTGGACCGGGGGCTTCGACCCCACCAGCGGGACGGACATGGTCGAGGCGGACTCCTGGATCTACACCGGCATGGTGCCCTTCAACGTCGCCGGACTGGCGAGGGCCAAGGGCGGCAACGCGGCCATGAACCACTACCTCGACACGGTGCTGCGCAGCTACACCGGCGCCAACGGCTACGCCTGGGTGGGCAACGAGCCCAGCATCGAGCTGCCGTGGGAGTACGACTACACCGGGGCGCCCTGGAAGACCCAGGGCACCGTCCGCGCCGTCCAGGACCAGATCTGGTCCAACACCCCCGCCGGTCTGGCCGACGGCAACGACGACCTCGGCGCCATGAGCGCCTGGTACGTCTGGTCCGCCCTCGGCATGTTCCCCGAGACCCCGGGCACCGCCGACCTGGCCCTCGGCTCGCCGCTGTTCACCCAGGCCGTCGTCACCCTGCCGTCGGGCAAGACGCTGACCGTCAACGGCGGCGGGGCGGCCGACAACGCGCCCTACGTCCAGTCCGCGTCGTGGAACGGGGCTGCCTGGAACAACGCGTACGCGCCCACCTCCGCCCTCACCGCGGGCGGCACCCTCGGCTACACGCTGGGCACGGCCGCCAACACCTCGTGGGCGAACGCCGCCTCCGCCGCGCCGCCCTCCTACGGGGGCGGGGTGAGCGCCCCGGCCGTCCCGCGCACCGGTCCGCTCGTCGCGGGCGTCGACGCGAGCCTGTGCGCCGACGTCGCCAACTCCGGTACGGCGGACGGCACCCACGTCCAGCTCTGGACCTGCAACGCGACGGCCGCGCAGGACTGGACGGTGGCGTCCGACGGGACCGTGCGGTCGCTGGGCAAGTGCCTGGACGTCGCCAACAGCGGCACCACGAACGGCACGGCGGTGCAGCTCTACCGGTGCAACGGGACGGGCGCCCAGCAGTGGAAGGCCGGGGCCAACGGCTCCCTGGTCAACCCCGGCTCCGCGCTCTGCCTGGACGATCCCAACTCGTCGAAGACCACCGGCACCGCCCTGCAGATCTACACCTGCAACGGCACCGCCGCCCAGAAGTGGACCCTCCCGACGGCCCAGACCGCCGCGAAGCGCTCCTGACGCCCCGCGCGGGTGGCCCGCCCCCGGCGGACCGCCCGCGCTCCGGGCCGGGCCCGGGGCGGACGCCGTCCCGGCGTTCGCGATCGCGTCCTCGGCGACGGCTCCGGGCCGCCCGCCCGCCCCGTTCCGCGTCATGCGGACGGCCGTACGGGCAGGTGGGCGGCCCGGGTCGATGCGGGCCGCCGGCCGCGCGTTGTGTACTTTCCTTCGGTGAGTTCGCGAACGGAGAGTGCCTGATGGCCGGTTTTGGGTGGAAGCTGCACGGCGACGGTCGGACCCTGAAACCGGGTGAGGTCGTCAGGCCGGACGAGCGGCTCTCCTGGACCCGCACGGTCGGCCTCGGCGCCCAGCACGTCGTCTCGATGATCGGCGCCTGCTTCGTCGCGCCGGTGCTCATGGGCCTGAACCCGAACCTCGGTCTCATGGCCTCCGGCGTGGCGACCCTGCTGTTCCTGGTGCTCACCCGCGGCCGGATCCCCAGCTACCTGGGGTCGTCCCTGTCGTTCGTCGGCGTCGCGGCCGTCATCACGAGCCAGGGCGGCGGCCCCGCCCAACTGACCGGCGCGCTGCTCGTGGTGGGCCTCGCGCTCGCCGCGGTCGGCCTGGTGGTGCACTTCCTCGGGGCGCGGGTCATCCATCTGGTGCTGCCGCCCGCCGTGACGGGCGCCGTGGTCATGCTCATCGGCTTCAACCTCGCCCCCGTCACCGCCTCCACGTACTGGCCGCAGGACCAGTGGACGGCGCTCGCCACGATGCTGTTCACCGGCCTCGCCCTGTGCGTGCTGCGCGGCTTCTGGTCGCGGATCTCGATCTTCCTCGGCCTGGTCTTCGGGTACGTCCTGTCCTGGGTGCTCGACCTGACCGCCGGGAAGATCCACTCGGCCGACGGCAGCGGCAAGGTCGTCGACCACTGGCGCCTGGACCTGAGTCCCGTCGGGGACGCGAGCTGGATCGGCTTCCCCGGCCTGCACGCCCCCGCGTTCAGCGGCTCGGCGATCCTCGTGGCGCTGCCCGTCCTGATCGCCCTGGTGGCGGAGAACGCCGGGCACGTCAAGGCCGTCGGCGAGATGACGGGCGACCCGCTGGACGACCGGCTCGGCACCGCGATCTTCGCGGACGGCGCCGCGACCGTGATCTCCACGGCGGCCGGCGGACCGGCCACGACCACCTACGCGGAGAACATCGGCGTCATGGCCGCGACCCGCGTGTACTCGACGGCCGCCTACATGTGCGCCGCGTTCTTCGCGCTGCTGTTCGGCGTCTGCCCGAAGTTCGGCGCGGTCGTCGCCGCGATTCCCGGCGGCGTCCTGGGCGGCATCACCGTCATCCTCTACGGCATGATCGGCCTGCTCGGCGCCCAGATCTGGATCCGCAACAAGGTCGACTTCTCCCAGCCGCTCAACCTGATCCCGGCCGCGGCCGGTGTGATCGTGGGCATCGGCGGCGTCGGCCTGAAGTTCACGGACAACTTCGAACTCAGCGGCATCGCGCTCGGCACCGTCGTGGTGCTGACCGGCTACCACGGCCTGCGCTGGCTCTCCCGGGCCGCGGGCACGGACCGGTCGCCGCTCCTGGACGGCGGACTCACCGACTACGACGACGCGGAGGATTCCGGAGCGGGGGAGTCCGGACCGCGGCAGGGGTGACGCACGAGGTTGCGCCGCATTGCCGCAAGAAATCGATAACCAGCAGCAAAATATTGGCACTTGAGGGACGGTGCCCCGACCGCGACTCGCGCCGTGCCGGGGCGCCGTCGGGCCCGTCGCGGCAGCCCCGACCGCGTTTCGCCGTCCCGGCCGACCGGAATCTCCGCTTGCCGTAACGCCGTTGGGGGCCGATGCCGCGGGCCCGCCCGGCCGCTCGCGCAACGCAAGCGATGTCGGTGAACCGTCGGCCGTTGCGTCCCGGAAATTTCCTGTGTCCCACCCGTGGACGTCTCTACAACTCTCTGCAATATTCCAATAATTGAACGCAAGAACGCGATCAGCGGGCCGAACTCCAGCTCCCCGTCCGCGCGTTCACGCTCCACCGCTCTGCTCCACGAAGCCGCCCTCGCGTGCCTTCCTTCCGGGCGCGAGGCCCCCGCAGAGAGGGACACCCCCATGCCCCGAACCACCACCGGCCGGTGGAGACGACGTACGGCCACGGCCGTGCTCGCCTCCAGCGTCATGGTGCTCGGCCTGCCCGCACTCACCGCCCACGCCGCCCCCGAACCGGGCAGCACTTCGAAGGCGGCCACCACCGCCGGCAGCGTCCTCGGCGCCCACACCGCCGCCAACGTCAGCGACGGGGACGCGAACACCTACTGGCAGGCCGGCAAGAAGTCCGCCCAGTGGGTCCAGACCGACCTGGGCAGCGCCCGCCGGGTCCGCCAGGTCGTCCTGCGCCTGCCCGAGGGCTGGAAGACGCGCAAGCAGACCCTCGCGATCCAGGGCAGCGCCGACGGCAAGAGCTTCGCCACGCTCAAGTCCTCGGCGCGGTACACCTTCGGCCCCGGCAACGGCAACACCGTGAAGGTCACCTTCCCCGCGACCCTCGCCCGCTACGTGCGCGCCGACTTCAGCGCCAACTCGGTCGCCGGCTCCGCGCAGCTCGCCGAGATGAAGGTGCTCACCACCGCCGCCGCCACCCCCAACCTCGCGCAGGGCAAGACGTTCAGCGAGAGCGGGCACGCCGACGTGTACGGCGCCGCCAACGCCGGTGACGGCAACGCCTCCACCTACTGGGAGAGCACCAACAACGCCTTCCCGCAGTGGCTCCAGGTCGACCTGGGCTCCTCGGTCAAGGTCAACCAGGTCACGCTGCGCCTGCCCGCCGGGTGGCCCAGCCGGTCCGAGACCTTCAAGATCCAGGGCTCCACCGACAACCAGAACTTCACCGACCTCACCGCCTCGAAGGCGTACACCTTCGACGCCGCGGGCGGCCAGGCGGCGACCATAGCCTTCGACACCACGACCACCCGGTACGTGCGGGTACTGGTGACCGCCAACACCGGCTGGCCGGCAGCGCAGTTCTCGGAGCTGGAGGTCTACGGCCCGGCGGCCGGCGACACCCAGGCGCCCACCGCGCCGGCCAACCTCGCCTACACCGAGCCCGCCTCCGGGCAGATCAAGCTCACCTGGAGCGCGGCGAGCGACGACACGGCCGTCACCGGCTACGACATCTACGCCAACGGCGTGCTGCGCGCGAGCGTCGGCAACGTCCTCACGTACACCGACACGCAGCCGGCCGGCACCGACGTCACGTACTACGTGCGCGCGAAGGACGCGGCGGGCAACGTGTCGGGCAACAGCAACAGCGTCACCCGCAAGGGCGCGACCGGCGACACCACGGCGCCCACCGCGCCCGGCACCCTCGCCTACACGCAGTCGGGCGCCGCGGTGAAGCTCACCTGGCTGGCGTCCACCGACAACGTCAAGGTCACCGGCTACGACGTCTACGCCAACGGCACGCTGCTCACCTCGGTGGCGGGCGACGTGCTGACCTACACCGACAACCCGGCCACGACGTCGACCGTCACGTACTACGTGAAGGCGAAGGACGCGGCGGGCAACGTCTCCACCGCGAGCAACAGCGTCGTGCGCGCCGGTTCCGGCGTCGGCTCCAACCTCGCGCAGGGCAAGCCGATCGAGGCGTCGTCGTCGACGTTCACCTACGTCGCGGCCAACGCCGACGACGGTCTCACCAGCACCTACTGGGAGAGCGGCGGCGGGGCGTACCCGGCCACCCTCACCGCGAAGCTGGGCGCCAACGCCGACCTCTCGCAGGTCGTCGTGAAGCTGAGCCCGGACGCCGCGTGGGCCACCCGCACCCAGAACATCCAGGTGCTCGGGCGGGACCAGGACGCGACGGCCTTCACCAGCCTCGCGGCGGCGAAGGACTACACCTTCAACCCGTCGAGCGGCAACACGGTGACCATCCCGGTCTCCGGCGCCGCGGCGGACGTCCAGCTGAGGTTCACCTCCAACAGCGGTGCCCCCGGCGCCCAGGTCGCCGAGTTCCAGGTGATCGGCACCCCGTCCGCCAACCCCGACCTCAAGGTCACCGGCATCACCAACTCCCCGGCCGCGCCGGTCGAGTCGGACGCCGTCAGCCTCACCGCGACCGTCACCAACGGCGGGACCAAGGCCGCCGCGGCGACCGACCTCGCCTTCTCCCTCGGCGGGACCAAGGTCGCCACGGCCGCCGTGCCGGCCCTCGCCGCCGGTGAGTCGAAGACGGTCACCGCGAGCATCGGAGCCCGGGACGCGGGCAGTTACACCGTCGGTGCCGAGGTGGACCCGTCCAACAAGGTCATCGAGCAGAACGAGGCGAACAACACCTTCACCCGCTCCGACGCCCTCGTCGTCAAGCCGGTCTCCAGCTCCGACCTGGTCGCCTCCCCGGTCGCCTGGTCGCCGTCCGGTCCGTCGGCCGGGGACGAGGTCAAGTTCAGCGTGGCGATCAAGAACCAGGGCACCGTCGCCTCGGCCTCGGGCGCCCACGCCATCACCCTGACCGTCCAGAACGACCAGGGCGCCACCGTCAAGACGCTCACCGGCTCCTACAGCGGCGCGATCGCCGCGGGCGCGACGACTGCCCCGGTGAGCCTCGGCTCGTGGACGGCCGTCAACGGCAAGTTCACGGTGAAGACGGTGATCGCCAACGACACCAACGAACTGCCGGTCAAGCAGGCCAACAACACCACGTCGCAGGCCCTGTTCGTCGGCCGCGGCGCGGACATGCCGTACGACATGTACGAGGCCGAGGACGGCACGCTCGGCGGCGGCGCGAAGGTCGTCGGACCGAACCGCACGATCGGCGACATCGCCGGAGAGGCCAGCGGCCGCAAGGCCGTGACCCTGAACGCGACCGGCCAGTACGTCGAGTGGACCACCCGGGCGCAGACCAACACCCTGGTCACCCGCTTCTCGATCCCGGACGGCACCACCACCACGCTCGACGTCTACGTCGACGGCACCTTCCTCAAGGCGATCGACCTGACCGCCAAGTACGCCTGGCTGTACGGCGACGAGACCGCGCCCGGCAACTCCGCCGGCTCCGGGGCCCCGCGCCACATCTACGACGAGGCCAACGTGCTGCTCGGGAAGACCGTCCCGGCCGGCTCGAAGATCCGGCTCCAGAAGGACGCCGCCAACACCTCCACGTACGCGATCGACTTCGTCAACACCGAGCAGGCCACCCCGGTCGCGAACCCCGACCCGGCCGCCTACACCGTCCCGGCGGGCTTCTCGCAGCAGGACGTGCAGAACGCCCTCGACAAGGTCCGCATGGACACCACGGGCAAGCTCGTCGGCGTCTACCTGCCGGCCGGCGACTACGAGACGTCCAGCAAGTTCCAGGTCTACGGCAAGGCCGTGAAGGTGATCGGCGCGGGGTCGTGGTTCACCCGCTTCCGGGCGCCCTCCTCGCAGGAGAACACCGACATCGGCTTCCGGGCCGAGGCCACCGCCAACGGGTCGTCGTTCACCGGGTTCGCCTACTTCGGGAACTACACGTCCCGGATCGACGGTCCCGGCAAGGTGTTCGACTTCTCCAACGTCTCGGGGATCACCATCGACGACGTCTGGGCCGAGCACATGGTGTGCCTCTACTGGGGCGCGAACACCGACAACATGACGATCAAGAACTCCCGCATCCGTGACACGTTCGCCGACGGCATCAACATGACGAACGGCTCCACGGGCAACCACGTCGTCAACAACGACGCGCGGGCGACCGGCGACGACAGCTTCGCGCTGTTCTCGGCGATCGACGCGGGCGGCGCCGACGAGAAGGACAACGTCTACGAGAACCTGACGTCGACCCTCACCTGGCGCGCGGCGGGCGTGGCCGTCTACGGCGGCTACAACAACGTCTTCCGCAACATCCGGATCGCCGACACCCTGGTGTACTCCGGGATCACGATCTCCTCGCTGGACTTCGGCTACCCGATGAACGGCTTCGGGACCCAGCCGACCACGATCGAGAACGTCTCCCTCGACCGCACCGGAGGCCATTTCTGGGGCTCGCAGGTCTTCCCCGCGATCTGGATGTTCTCCGCCTCGAAGGTCTTCCAGGGCATCCGCGTCAACGACGTCGACATCGACGACTCGACGTACGGCGGCGTGATGTTCCAGACCAACTACAGCGGCGGGGTCGCGCAGAACCCGGTCACCGACACGATCCTCACCGACATCTCCATCACCAATTCCAAGAAGAGCGGGGACGCCTACGACGCCAAGTCCGGCTTCGGGATCTGGGCCAACGAGCTGCCGGAACCCGGGCAGGGCCCGGCGGTCGGCGAGGCCACGTTCGTCAACCTCACGATGAGCGGCAACGCCGAGAACATCCGCAACAAGACCACCACCTTCAAGATCAACGTCCAGTAGCCGGACCCCGGTCCGACCCGAACAGGCCGGCCGTCCCTCGCGCGCACCTGACCGCGCGAGGGGCGGCCGGCCGCCGTTCCGCCGGACGCGGGGAATCCGGATGGTGAGCGTCCGCTTAGGATGGCGGAAACGTCTCTTCCCGCCGCCCCGCCGGTGCGCCGTCCCCAGGAGTTCCCGCCGTGACCGCCGCAGCCCCCGAAGCGCCCGCCGGGCATCCGCTCCCGTACGGCCGGCTGATCCCCGTGACCGTCCACTTCGACGACCTGGACGCCCTCGGGCTGCTGCACAACGCGCGCTACCCCGTGCTGGTCGAGCGCGCCTGGTCCGAGCTGTGGCAGCAGCACGGCTTCGGCTTCGCGGGCGACTGGTCCGCCGCGGGCGACGCCTGCAACGCGGTGCGGGAACTGCGGATCGGCTACGAAGTACCGGTGACCCGGCCGGGCGCGTACGCCGTGCACCTCTGGCTGGAGCGGCTCGGCACCACCGGCCTGACCTACGGCTTCCGCTTCTGCTCCGCGGACGGCTCGGTGACCTTTGCTTCCGGCACGCGGGTCCTGGTCAGGCTCGACGCGGCGACCCTGCGCCCCGCGCCGTGGAGCGACGCGTTCAGGGCCGCGGGGCGGGAACTGCTGCGTCCGGCGCACTGACCTTCGGCCGTCCCCGGTCGCCCGCGCGCAGCACCCCCGCGAAGCCGACCAGCCCGCACGCCAGCAGCGTCACCAGGCCGAACGACACCGTCAGGCTGGTCGCCTGGGCCAGCGTGCCGATCGCGCCCGGGGCGACCAGGCCCGACGTGTACGTGATGGTCGCGACGCCCGCGATGGCCAGGCTCGGGTTGCTCCCGCTGCGCCCGGCGGCGGCGAAGCACAGCGGCACCACGACCGCGATCCCGAGCCCCATCAGCGCGAACCCGGACATGGCCACGGCCGGCCTGCCCCCGACGACGACGAGCAGCCCGCCGGCCACGGCCAGCAGCCCGCCGAGGCGCACCACGCGCACCGAGCCGAACCGGTCGACCACCCGGTCCCCGGCGACCCGGGCGACCGCCATCGTCAGCGTGAACCCGGTGGTGCAGGCCGCCGCGAGGCCCGCCGAGGTCTCCAGCCGGTCGCGCAGGTAGACCGCCGACCAGTCCAGGCTCGCCCCCTCCGCGAAGACCGCGCAGAACCCGATGGCGCCGATCAGCAGGGCGGAGCGCGGCGGCAGCGCGAACCGGGGCGGTGCCTCCTCGTCCTCGGCCGGCCGCAGGTCCAGCACCCAGCCGCAGGCGGTCAGCCCGAGCACGGTCAGCACGCCCGCCGCGACGACGTGGTGCAGCCGGGCGTCGGTGCCCAGGTGGGCCGCGAGCGTGCCGAAGGCCGAACCGACCAGCGCACCCGCGCTCCACATGCCGTGCAGCCCCGACATGATCGACCTGCCGAGCCGGTTCTCGACCTCCACGCCGAGCGCGTTCATCGCCACGTCCGCCATCCCGGCCGAGGCGCCGTACACGAACAGGGCCAGGCACAGCGTGACCAGGTTCGGCGCGAGGGACGGCAGGACCAGCGACAGCGTCCACATCGCGAGCAGTACGCGCAGCGCCGTGCGCGCCCCGAGGCGGTGGGTGATGCTGCCGGCCAGCGGCATCGCGAGGGACGCGCCGAGGGCGGGGAAGGCGAGGGCGAGCCCCAACTGTCCGGCTCCGACGGAGGAATGCTCCTGGATCCACGGCACCCGGGTCGCGAACGACCCGGTGACGGCACCGTGCACGGCGAACACCACGGCCACGGCGTACCTGGCCCGTGCGACCTCGCGCCGGTCGCGCACCCCGTCCTCCGCCATGTCCGTTCCCCCGTGTTCCCCGTGTGCCCGTGTGCGGCGTCTTCTGTGTCTTCTGCGTATTCGCGTTCCGAGCGGTGCCCCGGTCGGTCCGCAGGGCGCCCGTAAACTATCAGGAACCCTGCCTGATAAATAGACTGAGGTACGAGGAGGCCGCCGCGCCCGGCGCGAACCGGCCACTCGCGGACCCGCTGCCCGCCGCCCGGGGCGCCGGGACGTCCGCCGTCGCCGATCTGGAAGGATTCCCGGCATGCCGCCCGCATCCCCGAGCACGGCCAGGGCCATCAACGACCGGCTCGCGCTGCGCCTGTTGCAGCAGGAGGGCCCGCTGACCGCGGCCCGTCTGAAAGAGCTGACCGGTCTGTCCCGGCCGACGGTCGCCGACCTCGTCGAACGCCTCGCGGAGGCCGGCCTGATCGCCGTCGTCGGCGAGACGGGGGAGCGTCGCCGGGGTCCGAACGCCCGCGTGTACGGCATCGTCGCCGACCGGGTCCACCTCGCCGCCCTCGACGTCCGCACCGGCGGCGTCTCCGTGCTCGTCTCGGACCTGCTCGGCCGGGTGGTCGCCGAGGCGTCCGTACCGGTCGACGGCACCGGGGACACCGGCCCCGCGGTGGAGCGCACCGTGGCCCTGGTGGAACGGCTGGCCAAGGAGGCGGGCGCCGAGCGGCTGCACACCGTCGGCATCGGCGTCCCCGGCCTGATCGACCCGGCGACCGGCGAACTCCGCGATTCCACCGGGCTGCCCGCCTGGCACCCCCGCCTGGTCGCCGCCCTCCAGGAGCGGTTGCCGGACACCCGTCTGATCGTCGAGAACGAGACCAACGTGGCCGCCCTCGCCGAACAGCGCGAGGGCGCCGCCCGCGACCGGGACACGTTCGTCCTGCTGTGGCTCGGGCACGGCACCGGCGCCGCCGTCGTCCTGGACGGGGCGTTGCGCCGGGGTGTCTCCGGAGGCACCGGCGAGATCGGCTTCCTGCCCGTGCCGGGGACAGCCGGGCTGCCGTCGGCGACCGACTGCGAGGGCGGCTTCCACTCGCTGGCCGGGGCCGCGGCGGTCCTCGCCCTGGCCGCCCGGCACGGCCTGCCGGCCCCCGCCGACGGCCTCGACGCGGCCGGGTCGGCGGCCGACGCGGTGCGGGCCGCGGTGGACGCGGTGGAGGGGGCCGGGGGAGCGGACGGCGACGGAACCGGGACTCCCCGTGGGCCGGTCCCGGCCGAACGGGCCGCCGCCGCGGCCGGGTTCCTCGACGAACTCGCCGACCGGCTGACCCTCGCCGCCGCGGCCGTCGTCGCGGTGCTCGACCCGGGCTGCGTGGTCCTGGCGGGCGAGGTCGGACAGGCCGGCGGCGCCGTGCTCGCCGCCCGTGTGGAGCGCCGGCTGCGCCGCATGTCACCGCTGGCCACGCAGGTGCGGGCGGGTGTCCTCGGCGGTGCGGCGGTGCTGCGCGGCGCCCTGCTGACGGTGCGCGACCGGGCCCAGGACGAGGTGTTCCGCGCGGCGGCGAACTGAGCCGGCGGCCGTACCCGCCCGGGACCGAACGGCCTTGCCGGCCGGGCGGGTTGGGCACCGGGGCCGAGCGAGGGGACCCGGCGGCGGGCAAGGGCCTTCGTCACCGCCGCCGGGCCGACGGCGTTGACCCTAAAATGGACTAGACCAGCGAGTCAAGGGAGTTGAGCGGGGCTCAAGTCCCCACGTTCTCCCGCCTGTTGACCAGGCCGAACACTCGCCGTGTCAACCCCGTGGACACCGTGTGAGCCAGCCCACAGCGGGCTCCTTCATGGACGCCCGCCAGGCGTGGCACACTGGTCGGGTAGCAAGAGCAGCGCACTCCGGGGTCGGTGAAAGTCCGAACCGGCGGTTACAGTCCGCGACCCGGTCGCTTCCAGCGACCGGTTGACCAGGTGGAATTCCTGGACCGACGGTTAAAGTCCGGATGGGAGGCAGTGCGCGGCGGGCGGGCATTCGTGCGCGCCGCCGAATCGGCCCGTCCGCACGGACGGGCTCCGTCCGGCGTCGCCCCCATGCGTTCCTCCCGCTCTCTGTCGCCCGCGACAGCCCCGGAGTCCGTGCCCCCATGAGGCAGGGAGGACCCGGGAAGTGTTCACCGGAATCGTCGAAGAGCTGGGCCACGTCACCGCAGTGGAAGAACTGGGTGACGCCTCTCGTTTCCGGCTGCGCGGCCGGGTGGTCACCGAGGCCGCGAAGCACGGTGACTCCATCGCGGTCAACGGCGTCTGTCTCACCGTCGTGGAGCACGAGGGCGACGAGTTCACCGCCGACGTCATGGCGGAGACCCTGAAGCGGTCGAGCCTGGGCGCCCTCGCCGTCGGTTCCCGCGTCAACCTGGAGCGCCCCACCGCGGTCGGCGACCGGCTCGGCGGACACATCGTGCAGGGCCACGTCGACGGCACCGGCACGATCCTGGAGCGCGTCCCGTCCGAGCACTGGGAGATCGTGAAGGTCTCCCTCCCCGCCGACCTCGCGCGCTACGTCGTCGACAAGGGCTCCATCACGGTCGACGGCATCAGCCTCACCGTCGTCGAGGCGGGCGCCGACCACTTCACCGTGAGTCTCATCCCCACCACGCTCGCGCTGACCACCCTCGGCCTCAAGCAGCCCGGCGACCCGGTCAACCTGGAGGTCGACATCGTCGCCAAGTACGTGGAGCGCCTGCTCGCGGGACGGGGGACCGGAGAGTGAACTGGCTCAACTCCGAGGCGTTCACGCTGTTCGGGCAGCAGATCAAGTGGTCCGACATGACCGGCAACGTGATCGGCCTGGTCGCCCTCGCGCTCGGCTGGCGCCGCTCGCTGTGGACCTGGCCGGCCCAGCTCGTGTCCGGGGTCGTCCTGCTCGCCGCCTTCGCGACCGCCCACCTGTCCGGCAGCGCCGGCAAGCAGCTCGTCGTGATCGTGGTCGCGGTGTACGGCTGGTGGCAGTGGAACCGCGGCCGGGGCGGTGCCCAGGACGGCTCGATAGCCGTCCGCTTCGCCACCTGGCGCGAGCGCGGCGCGATGGCCGCCCTGGCCGTCCTCGGTACCCTCGCCGTCGGCGCCCTGTTCACCGCGTTCCCGGCCCTGTCCTGGGACCCGTGGCCGGACGCCTACATCTTCGTCGGCACCATCGTCGCCATGTACGCGCAGGCCCGCGGCATGGTCGAGTTCTGGTTCGCGTGGCTGCTGGTCGACGCCGTCGGCGTCCCGCTCAACTTCGCCAACGGCTTCGCCTTCTCCGGCTTCGTCTACGTCGTCTACGGCGCGCTCGTCCTGTGGGGCCTGCGCGACTGGTGGCTGCGCTCCCGCAGGGACGCGCGGCATCTCCCGGAAGGAGCGCCGGCATGAGCGCCGCACCCGTTCTGTACAGCACCGTCACCCCCGACACCACCGAGGACCTGGCCCTCGACCCCGTCGAGCGTGCCGTCGCCGACATCGCGGCCGGCCGGCCGGTCGTGGTCGTCGACGACGAGGACCGCGAGAACGAGGGCGACCTCGTCGTCGCCGCGGAGAAGGTGACCGACGAGATCGTCGCCTTCATGATGAGCGAGTGCCGCGGCCTGATCTGCGCGCCCATGGAGAGCCCGGAACTGGACCGGCTCCAGCTCCCGCAGATGGTCCAGGACAACACCGAGTCGATGAAGACCGCCTTCACCGTCTCCGTCGACGCCTCCGCGGCCCACGGTGTCACCACCGGCATCTCCGCCGCCGACCGCGCGGCCACCCTGCGCCTGCTCGCCGGCGGCGAGGCCGGCCCCGGCGACTTCGTCCGCCCCGGACACGTGTTCCCGCTGCGCGCCCGGCCCGGCGGGGTGCTCGTGCGCAACGGCCACACCGAGGCCGCCGTGGACCTCGCCCGGCTCGCGGGACTGCGCCCGGCGGGCGCGATCGTCGAGATCGCCGGCGAGGACGGGCACATGCTGCGGCTGCCCGAGCTGATCCCGTTCGCTCGCAAGCACGGCCTGACGATCATCTCCATCGAGGACCTGATCGCGTACCGGCGGTCCGCCGAGCCCACCGTCCGCCGCGAGGCCGAGGTCGAACTCCCCACGGAACACGGCCCGTTCACCGCGTACGGCTACCGCTCCACCGTCGACGGGGTCGAGCACATCGCCCTCGTCCACGGCGACATCGGCGACGGCGAGGACGTCCTGGTCCGGCTGCACTCCGAGTGCCTCACCGGCGACGTCTTCCGCTCCCAGCGCTGCGACTGCGGACCCCAGCTCGACGCCTCGCTGGCCCGCGTCCAGCAGGAGGGCCGGGGCGTCGTCGTCTACCTGCGCGGCCACGAGGGACGCGGAATCGGACTGCTGTCCAAGCTGCGCGCCTACGAGCTCCAGGAGCAGGGCCGCGACACCCTCGACGCCAACCTGGAACTGGGCCTGCCCGCCGACGCCCGCGACTACGGCGCCGGCGCGCAGATCCTCCAGGACCTCGGCGTGCGCACCGTGCGCCTGATGACCAACAACCCCGACAAGAGCGACGCCCTGCGCCGGCACGGCCTGCGCGTCCTCGGCCGGGAACCGATGCCCGTCCAGGCGGGCGAGCACAACCTGCGGTACCTGCGCACCAAGCGGGACCGCATGGGGCACGACCTGCCGTGGCTGGACACGACCGCCGTGTCCGCCTGCGGCAACCAGTAACAGGCCGGAACCGGACCAGTAACCAGAGGCAGAGGGAGAGACGTACGTGAGCGGCAAGGGTGCACCGGAACTGTCCGTCCGCAACTGCGGTGACCTGCGGGTCGCCGTCGTCGCGGCGCAGTGGCACGAAAAGGTGATGGACGGTCTGGTCGACGGCGCGCTGCGCGCCCTGAGCGAGCTCGGCATCGACGAGCCCACCCTGCTGCGGGTCCCCGGCAGCTTCGAACTCCCGGTCGTGGCCAAGGTGCTGGCCGGCCGCGGCTACGACGCGATCGTCGCCCTCGGAGTCGTCATCCGCGGCGGCACCCCGCACTTCGAGTACGTCTGCCAGGGCGTCACGCAGGGCCTGACCCAGGTCTCCGTCGACACCGGCGTCCCGATCGGCTTCGGCGTCCTCACCACCGACGACGAGCAGCAGGCGCTCGACCGCGCCGGACTGCCCGGCTCCGCCGAGGACAAGGGCCACGAGGCGGTGACAGCCGCCGTCGCGACGGCGGCCACGCTGCGCTCGGTGTCCGAACCCTGGCGCTGAGACACCGCCGGAAGCGCGTAGGCTGGGAGCACCATGGCCAACAAGACGTTCGAGGAGCTCTTCACCGAGCTCCAGCACAAGGCAGCCCACGGCGACCCCGCCTCCTCCCGCACCGCGGAACTGGTCGGCAAGGGGGTCCATGCCATCGGCAAGAAGGTCGTCGAGGAGGCCGCCGAGGTGTGGATGGCGGCCGAGCACGAGGGCAAGGAGGCGGCTGCGGAGGAGATCTCGCAGCTGCTGTACCACGTCCAGGTGATGATGGTCGCCCGCGGCATCTCGCTCGACGACGTCTACGCCCATCTCTGAGCCGACCCCTCCCGCACAGCGCACCACCCCGGCGCCCCCGCGCGCCCGAACCCGTACGCCCAGCACCACCGAACGAAGGAAGCCGACCTCATGCTGCGCATCGCCGTCCCCAACAAGGGTTCCCTCTCCGGGCCTGCGGCGGACATGCTGCATGAGGCCGGCTACCAGCAGCGCCGCGAGGCCAAGGAACTGCGGATCGTCGACCCGGTCAACGAGGTCGAGTTCTTCTACCTCCGCCCCCGCGACATCGCGATCTACGTCTCCTCCGGCCGCCTCGACATCGGCATCACCGGCCGCGACCTGCTGATCGACTCCTCCGCGAACGCCGAGGAGATCCTCCCGCTCGGCTTCGCCCGCTCCACCTTCCGCTTCGCCGGCAAGCCCGGCACGGTCGACTCCGTCACCGGCCTCACCGGCAGGACGGTCGCCACCTCGTACGAGGGAATCGTCGCCAAGCACCTCGCCGACAACGGCATCGACGCCTCCGTGGTCCACCTCGACGGCGCCGTCGAGACCGCCATCGAGCTCGGTGTGGCCGAGGTCATCGCCGACGTCGTCGAGACCGGCACCTCCCTGCGCAACGCGGGCCTCGAAGTGTTCGGCGAGCCGATCATGAAGTCCGAGGCCGTCGTCATCCGCCGTACCGGCGCCGAGGCCGACGAGCCCAAGGTCGAGCAGTTCCTGCGCCGCCTCCAGGGCGTCCTGGTCGCCCGCACGTACGTGATGATGGACTACGACTGCCGCGTCGAGCAGCTGGAGAAGGCCGTCGCCCTCACCCCCGGCCTGGAGTCCCCGACGGTCTCCCCGCTGCACAACGAGGGCTGGGTCGCCGTCCGCGCGATGGTCCCCACCAAGGAGGCCCAGCGGATCATGGACGACCTCTACGAGATCGGCGCCCGCGCCATCCTCACCACCGCCATCCACGCCTGCCGGCTCTGAGGTGCCGCGAGCCATGTCCGACCAGCCGTCCGCCCGGCCCGCGCCCGAAGCGCCGCCGGCACTGCCCGTCACCTTCCGGCCCGGCCGCACCCGCGGCGTCCTGCTCTCGGCGGGACTCGCGATCTTCGTGGTCATCACCGCGGTCGCGATGCTGCTCGAAGAGCTGAGCCCCGGTGAGCGCGTCAGCTTCGTGTTCACCGGCGCGCTGCTGTTCGCCGTGGCCGCGCTGCTCGCCCGCCCCAAGGTCGTCGCCGACGAGGCCGGTGTCACCGTCGTCAACATCGCCGGCCGGCGCCGGCTGGCCTGGGCGGAGATCCTCCGGGTCAACCTGCGCCCCGGCGACCCCTGGGTCTTCCTCGACCTCAGCGACGGCACCAGCCTGGCCGCCCTCGGCATCCAGCCCGGCATCGCCCGGCAGCGCGCCGTCGCCGACGCCCGCGCCCTGCGCGCGCTCGCCGAGACCCGCACGGCAGCACCGGGAGACGGCGTGTAGAACGCCCTCCGGAACGGCCTCCCCACCGGGGCGCCGGACCGACTTGGAGCAGTCCACCCTGCCCCAGTGGCCCGGGTCTTGATTAATCTGGTGGCGGAGGCGTTTCGCTGCGCCCCGCCCCTGAGTCCCATCCGGAGCCCAGGGGCTCCTGCTATCCGAGGAGTGACTCCCTCCGGCGATGGACGGATCGTCCTGCAGTACCTGCGCCGCCCCCTCCCCACCTGACGTCGGCCGCACCTGCGGCCCCACGGAGGCGGCGGCATCATGACCACCCCCTTGCTGCTCCTCGGAGCGGCACTCCTGCTGATTCTCGCCAACGGGTTCTTCGTGGCGGCCGAGTTCGGGCTCGTCACGGTCGAGCGGGCGGAGGCCGAGAAGGCCGCCGCCGAGGGCGACCGACGGGCCCGTACCGTCGTGGAGTCGCTGAAGGAACTCTCCTTCCAGCTCTCCGGCACCCAGCTCGGCATCACCATCACCTCACTCGTCGTCGGCATGCTCGCCGAACCGGCGCTGGCGACCCTGCTGCACGGCCCGTTCACGGCGGTCGGCGTCCCCGACGGTGCCGTCTCCGGCGTCGCCGTGGTCTCCGGCATGCTGCTGGCGTCCGCCGGACAGATGGTCGTCGGCGAACTCGTCCCCAAGAACTGGGCGGTGTCGCGGCCGTTGCAGGTCGCGCGGTTCGTGGCCGGCCCGCAGCACCTGTTCGCCAGGCTGTTCCGCCCGGTGATCGCGGCGCTCAACACCGTCGCCAACCGGCTGGTCCGCGCGCTGGGCGTCGAGCCCGCCGACGAACTGGCCTCGGCCCGCACCCCCGGTGAACTCGTGTCCCTGGCACGGCACTCGGCGCAGGCCGGAACCCTGGAGCAGGACACCGCCGACCTGTTCGTGCGGACCCTGTCCCTCGGTGAACTCACCGCCCAGCACGTCATGACCCCGCGCGTGCGGGTCAGCGCGCTCCAGTCGTCGGCGACCGCCGAGGACGTGGTCAACCTCACCCGTGCCACCGGTCTCTCCCGCTTCCCCGTGTACCGGGAGAAGATCGACGAGATCGTCGGCATGGTCCACCTCAAGGACGCCCTCGCCGTGCCCGCCCACGACCGGCTGCGCACCCCGGTCACCCGGATCGCCAAGCCCCCGGTGCTCGTCCCCGAGACGCTGCCCGTGCGACCGCTGCTCGCGCGGCTGCGCAGCGAGCAGCCCATCGCGGTCGTCGTCGACGAGTACGGCGGCACGGCCGGCGTGGTGACCCTGGAGGACATCGTCGAGGAGCTCGTCGGCGAGGTCCGCGACGAGCACGACGGCCACGACCTGCCCGAACTGGCCGCGGCCCCGCCGGAGGACGGCAGGCCCGCGTGGGACGTCGACGGCGGCTGCCGCGTCGACACCCTCCTGCGCATCGGCCTGGAGGTCCCCGAGGGCCCCTACGAGACGGTCGCCGGCCTGGTCGCCGACCTCCTCGGCCGCATCCCGGTCCCCGGCGACCGGGCCGAACTCCCGGGCTGGCGGCTGACCGTGCGCCAGGTCGGCCACTACCGCGCGGAACGGGTCCGCCTGGTCCGCACCGTGCCGGCCACAGCTCCCGCCGCACCCGTCACGTCCGTCCGGGAGGCCGTCCGATGAGCGTGCTCCAACTGGCCCTCGCGGCCGTGCTCGTCCTCGTCAACGGCTTCTTCGTCGGCGCCGAGTTCGCCATGGTCTCCGTACGGCGCAGTCAGATCGAACCCCTCGGCACGGCGCGCTCGCGCCGGGTCCTCGAAGGGCTGGAGCGGCTGCCGCAGATGATGGCCGCCGCGCAGTTCGGCATCACGGTGTGCTCGCTGACCCTGGGCGCGGTCGCCGAACCGACGGTGGCGCACCTGCTGGAGCCCGTCTTCGCGTGGGCGGGGCTGCCGGAGGGCGTCATCCACCCGCTCGGGTACGTCATCGCCCTGGCGGGGGTCGTCTTCTTCCACCTCGTCGTCGGCGAGATGGTCCCGAAGAACCTCGCGATGGCCGCCCCGGAGAAGGCCGCGCTGTGGCTCGGCCCCGGCCTCGTCGCGTTCGCGCGGGTGTGCCGGCCGGTGACCGTCGCCCTCGGGGCGTGCGCCGCGGGCATCCTGAAACTCTTCCGCGTCGAGCCAAAGGACGAGGTCGAGGCGGTCTTCACCAGCGAGCAGCTCAACCGGCTGGTCGAGGACTCCGGACAGGCCGGCCTGCTCGACCCCGAGGAGGCCGAACGCCTGGAGGACGCCCTGGAGTTGGGCTCCCGCCCGGTCACCGACGTGCTGCTGACGCGGGACTCGCTGGTGACCGTCGACCCGTCGGTCACCCCCGGGCAGATCGTCGCCCTGACCGCCCGGACCGGCTACTCGCGCTTCCCCGTCGCCGCGCAGAACGGCGCCTTCATGGGCTATCTGCACGTCAAGGACGTCCTCGATCTGGAGGAGTCCGAACGGGCGGTGCCGCAGCAGGTCTGGCGGCCCATGACGACGCTCGGCTCCGACCTCCCGCTCGACGACGCGCTCACCGTGATGCGCCGCGCCGCCGGCCACCTCGCCCAGGTCGCCGACGCGTCCGGCCGCGTGGTGGGTCTCGTCGCGCTGGAGGACGTCCTGGAACTGCTGGTCGGCGAGGTCACCGACCCGGCGCACCGCGACGCGCCGGAGCCGTCCGCCGCCCCGGCGTCCGGCCGCGAGGTCACCGTGCCGCGGTCCGGGGACCGCGCCGGGGACACCCGTACGGGCGACCGCGCGGAGGAGGCACTGGCGAGCTGACGCACGCGCGGCGGGGACCGACCGGCCCCCGCCGCGCGCACGCCGTGCGAGCGGGCCGGGGCGCGGGGCGTCTCCTCCCGGGGGCTCGGCGGCCCGCCCGCCTCACAGTGCCGTGGGGTCCTGCGGGGCCCGGCCGGACAGGACCTCGCCGTACGCCTGCATCAGGTCCGGCAGGCGCAGCGTGGACAGGTCGTCGCGCGAGAGCGTGCCGGGGATGCCGGACAGCCGGAGGTCCCGGTACGCGCAGCTCTTCTCGTACAGGGTGCGCAGGAACCGGCCGTTGCCCAGCTCGTCGATCCACGCCTGGTCGACGACGTGCCCGGCTATCGAGCGCAGCTCGTCCAGCGCCTCCGCGTCCCAGACGTCCCCGTTCTCCGCCGCCAGCACCTCGCCGATCGCGGTCAGTTCGAGCGGGCGGTACGAGGGGAAGTCGACGCGGGACGTGAACCGGGACGACAGCCCGGGGTTGGCGGCCAGCAGCCGGTCCATCCCCTCCGGGTAGCCGGCCAGGATCACCACCAGGTGGTCGCGGTTGTCCTCGGCACGCTTGAGCAGCACCTGCAACGCCTCGTCGCCGTACGCGTCGCCCTTGCCGTAGCCGGAGTTGGAGAGCGCGTACGCCTCGTCCACGAAGAGGACGCCGCCGATCGCCGAGTCGATCAGCTCGTTGGCCTTCACCGCCGTCTGCCCCAGGTACTCGCCCACCAGGTCGGCGCGCTGCGCCTCGACCAGGTGGTCGCCGCCGAGCAGGCCGAGGGCGTAGAACACGCGTCCGAGGATGCGGGCGACGGTGGTCTTGCCGGTGCCGGACGGCCCCGAGAAGACGAAGTGCCGTTTCGGCGGCTGCACCGGCAGCCCCTGCCCCGCCCGCAGCCGGGCCATGTTGAGCTGCGCAGACAACGCCTTGACCTGCCGTTTCACCGGCTCCAGCCCCACCATGCGCTCCAGCTCGGCGAGCGCCTCCTCCAGCAGCGACGGATCGGTCGGTCCGGTGGGCGGTAACGGCGCGGGCGCCGCCGTCCGCGCCCGCACGGCCGGGTCGACGCCCGACGGCACCGGGCCGCCGACGGGCGGTTCGGGCTCGGGCAGCCGCAGGTCGCGGCCCTCGGGCACGGGGAACGGGTCGAAGCCGTCGGCCCCCTCGGGGCCGTTCAGGGTGTCCTGCCCCAGCCCCGGCAGGGTGACGGCCGCGAGGCCCGCCGCGTCGTCGAAGCCGTCCCCGTCGGTGATCGCGGCGAGCCGGGCCGCGGTGTCCATGAACGCCGGGTCGACGCGGTGCACCGCGCGGTACAGCGGCATCGCCGCCGCGCTGCGGCCGGTGCCCTCGTGGGCGCGGGCCAGCCAGTAGCGCAGTTCCTTGCGCTGCGGCTGCTCGCTGCGGCAGCGCATCAGCGCCGACGACAGCAGCGGTTCCGCGTGCCCGAACATCTCCAGGCGGACCCGGGCCATGCCGCCGAACAGGCCCGCCTCGATGCCGAGCATCGCGTCGTCGATCAACGGGTCGGTGTGCCGGACCAGATGCTCCCAGTCCTTGATCAGGTAGGCGCGGCAGGCGTGCAGGAAGCGCACCTGCGGGTCGGTGTCCACGGGCGGCAGCCCGGCCAGCGCCCGGTCCAGTTCCGGCACGTGCCTGCCGTCCAGCCAGTGCGAGGCGTGCGCGAGCAGCAGGTCGCGCCGGCTCTCCAGCACGGGCTGTACCCACCAGCCCAGCCAGTACCAGGAGTTGAGGGTGCGGCGGTGCCGGGCGCGCTGCTCGCCGAAGCGGTCGCGGTAGCGGAACATCCGCAGCAGCGCGGTCGTCGTGTCGACGCGCAGCGCGTGCAGGCCGAGCCAGGCGTCCGCCATGCCGGGGTCGATCCGCACCGCGGTGCGGAACTCCTCCTCCGCCTGCGGATAGGCGCCCATGGTGTACGCGTCCACGCCCCGCAGCCAGGCGAGGTCGGCCGGGGCATCGAACCCCTGCGTGCCGAAGTCCATCACGTCCCCCCACGGACGGTGCCCCCGGTGCCGGCCAGGGGTGCCGCCCTCGACTGTCTCGGCCGAACCGCTGGGCCGCGGACCGGAGTTGCCGGTGCGCGAAGCGGTCGTCCGACGTTCGCACCGAGGGCATCGTACCTGCGGGGACGTCGCCCGCCGTAGGGTGCGGCGGGTCCCGATCGAGGGGGCGGGAGCAGAGGGGGCGCACCACAGCCGGTGACCGAGGGTGAGCGGATCGTGGCTCGGAGGGTCCGCGCGGACGGTGCCGGGGGCAGAACGAAGCCCCCGATCACGGGGGAACAATCGGGGGCTTCGTGACTGCGGGCGGCCTCGTTCGGCCGCACATTGAGAACGTAGGACCTGTACGTCCCCCCGGTCAAGACACGTCGGGGCGGTCAAGGAAGTTCTCATGCGGGCTCCGGCGAGGGGTCACCGCAGTGCGGACGAGTCGTCACCCTCCGTGACTCCGGTGCACCCGTGGGCAGTTGCCCCCGGCCCCGGCAGCACCTCGTATCCCCCGGGAATCTGCCGCACCAGGGCGTCGGCGAACGGCCGCGAGGGGTCCGCCGCGAAGTGCCGGCGTTCCGCCGCCGTCCATCCGTCCCAGAACTCCCGCTGCTCCGCGCCGTCCCGCGCGCGGCCCCGCGCCCAGGACTCCTCGTACGGCAGGTCCATCCACAGCAGCAGCGCCAGGTGCGGGCGCAGCGCGCGGCGGCCGACGCCGACGCCCTCGACGAGGACGACCGGTGCGGGCGGCAGCGTCCGGACGACGGCGCCGGGGCGGCGGGTGCGCCAGTCGTAGGGGGAGTAGGAGGCGCTCGTCCCGCGGGAGAGCGGCTCGACCACGCCGGACAGCAACCGCCCGGTCCAGTCGAAGAGTTCGTCGTGCGTTGCGACGTCGTCGAGGCGCAGCACCGGGGCGCCGCCGAGGGCCCCGGCCAGCCGCGCGGCGAACGTGGACTTCCCCGAACCCGCGTGCCCGTCGACGCCGACCAGCCGGACGGGCCCGCAGGAGGGCGGCAGGCGGCGCAGCCGCCGGGCGAGATCGTGCATGCCGTCGTCCTGTGCCTGTCGGGGGAGAGGGGACAAAGGGGAAGTGCCTCCGTCGGCTCCCATCGTAGGCACGGCCGCCGTGTGTCCGTCCCGGGTCGGCCGGGTAACCGGAGGCCGCACCAGTGGTCGATACCAATATTGGTGTGCGCGGCATGGACGGAAGTGCTGGCAGGACCGGCCACCTGCGGTCATAGTTGGCGCACAACTGAGCATCCGACCAGTCTCGACTCGTACACCTGGGGGTCTTGCGCCCATGAGCAGAGCCGAACAACCCTCCCGCAGAACCGTCCTGACCGCGGCGGTCGCCGTCGCCATGGCCGGAAGCGCGGGACCCGCGATCGCCGACAGCACCGGGACCGCCGACTCCGTCGCCGGCGCCGGACGAGGGGGCGGCCCGGCCGCCCGCCAGGTCGACAACCGCGCCTGGACCACCTACGCGGACTGGCGCACCGGCGCCCTCGCGGGCGCCCGCGCCGTCGCCGGCCCCCGGCCGGGCGTCGTGATCGGTGCCCCCGTCGGCACCACGGACTACACGGACCCGCACACCGGGACCACCGCCGCCTGGGAGTACGCGACCTGGACGTCCCCCGCGCACCGCTCCTCGGTCCCCGCGACCGAGGCGATCGCGTCGTGGAACGCCCACACCCCGGCGGGCACCTGGATCCAGGTCGAACTGCGCGGCCGCTACTCGGACGGCACCGAGACCCCCTGGTACGTCATGGGCCGCTGGGCCTCCGGCGACCAGGACATCAAGCGCACCTCGGTGGACGACCAGAGCGACGGCAAGAGCTCGATCTGGACGGACACCTTCTCCGTCGACGACGCCTCGACCGGCCTGCGCCTGGTCTCGTACCGGCTGCGGCTCACGCTGTACCGCCGGCCCGGCACCCGGCTCACCCCCACGGTGTGGCGGCTCGGCGCGATGGCGTCCGACGTCCCCGACCGCTTCGACGTCCCGGCCTCCGCGCCGGGCCTCGCGCAGGAACTGACCGTGCCGCGCTTCTCCCAGGAGATCCACGCCGGCCAGTACCCCGAGTACGACAACGGCGGCGAGGCGTGGTGCAGCCCGACGTCGTCCCAGATGATCATCGAGTACTGGGGCGGGCGGCTCACCAGGGCCCAACTCGCCTGGGTGGACCCGTCGTACGCCGACCCGCAGGTGTGCAACGCGGCACGCTTCACCTACGACTACCAGTACACCGGCTGCGGCAACTGGCCGTTCAACGCGGCCTACGCGGCCACCTTCCGGGACCTCCAGGGCGTGGTGACCCGGCTCGGTTCGCTCAACGACCTGGAGACGCTCGTCGCGGCGGGCATCCCGGCCATAACGTCCCAGTCGTTCCTCAAGACCGAGCTGACGGGCGCCGGTTACGGCACCTCCGGCCACCTGATGACGGTCGTCGGCTTCACCGCGGACGGCGACGTCATCGCCAACGACCCCGCCTCGCCGGACGACGCCGCGGTGCGGCGCGTCTACCTGCGGCGCGAGTTCGAGACGATCTGGCTGAGGACCAAGCGGCTCAACGCCACCGGCGGTGTGTCCTCCGGCACGGGCGGTGTCTGCTACCTCTACTTCCCGGCGCAGCCCACCGCCCACCAGCGCAAGGCCCTCGCGGCGGTCGGCGTGCGCTGAACGGCCCGCACGAGCGCGGGAACGGGCGGCGCGGGGCGGCCCCGGGACATGGTCCGGGACCGCCCCGCCGCCGTGCGCGCGGGGCTGTGACCAAGCTCTCCGCCGCAAACGCCGCGAGCGGTGGCAAGGTGGACGAAGCGGCCGGGGAGCCGCGGGGGAGTCCGACGCACCACCGAACTCTGCGAGACGCCATGACCGCACACGCCGCGACCGCGCACGCCGCGCCCGCATCCGCCGCCACCGTCACCCGCGCCCGTACCGGCGGCCCCGAGGAGGACGGTCCGAAGATCCTCGAGCACGTCCTGGGCTGGACCCTCGTCGTGGTCGTCGCCCTCTTCGTCACCCAGCTCGGCCTGCTCTGATCCGTCCCGTCGCGCCCGGCGCCCGCACCGCCCGCGGCGGTCGCCGCGGGCCGGCGAACGACTGATCCCGTTCTGCCATACTGCGCATGTCCTAACGCCAGTTGGAGACCAGGGTCTGAATTGAATACGAGTCCTCAGCGGGAAGCCGTCCGCCCCCGCGCGCGCGGCACCGAGCGGTCGCCGAACCGCCGGGCCGAACTCATCGCCATCGGGCGGGCGTTGTTCGCCGACACGTCCTACGACGCGTTGTCCATGGACGACATCGCCCGGCAGGCCGGTGTCGCCAAGGGACTGATCTACTACTACTTCCAGTCGAAGCGCGGCTATTACCTGGCGATCGTCGAGGACTCCGTCGCCGGACTGGTCGACCTCGCGGCGAGCGGGCCCGAACTCCCCTCCCTGGAGCGGGTGTTGCGCACGATCGACAGCTATCTGCGGTACGCCGAGAGCAACCAGGCCGCCTACCGCACCATCGTCAGCGGCGGCGTCGGCTTCGACGCCGAGGTGCACGCCATCCGCGACGGGGTGCGCGACGCGATCGTGGCCACCATCGCCGAGGGCGCGTACGGACGCACGACGGTGACACCGCTCACCCGCCTCGGCCTGCTGTCCTGGGTGTGCAGCGTCGAGGGCGCCGCCCTCGACTGGATCGACCGGCCCGACCTGCCCCGCGAGACCGTGCGGGACCTGCTGGTGAAGACGCTCGGCGGCGCCATGCGCGCCATCGAGGAACTCGACCCCTCCTGGCCGGCCCCGGCCCCCGCCCGCAGGGACGGCTGACGGCCAATTTCCGCATTAGCGGTCGTTAACCGGTGACTGGATGCCTCCAATCGGGCATACTCACTGCGCACCGCCGCTGGTCAGCAGCTTCCGCAACCCGGAAGTGCGACGCTCGGCCAGTCGCAGTGAGACTCCGGCGCAGCCGCCCCCCATCCCGGGACGGCCCCCCGCCGACGTGCCCGACAGGGAGGAGAGCGTCGCCATGTCCGACCCCGCCCCGCAGCCGGTGGACCGTCAACTGCCGACGGACGAGGCCCGGGAGCTGATCTCTTTGGTGCGCGACATCGCGCGGCACGAGATCGCCCCGAAGGCGTCCGTCGAGGAGGACGCGGGCCGTTTCCCGCGCGAGGTCTTCACCCTGCTCTCGAACTCCGGCCTCCTCGGCCTGCCGTACGACGCCGAGCACGGCGGCGGCGACCAGCCCTACGAGGTCTACCTCCAGGTGCTCGAAGAACTCGCCACCGCCCGGCTCACCGTCGGTCTCGGCGCGAGCGTGCACACCCTCGCCTCCTACGCGCTCGCCGCCCACGGCTCCAAGGAGCAGCGCGCCGAGTTCCTGCCCGGCATGCTCGGCGGCGGACAACTGGGCGCGTACGCCCTGTCCGAGCCGTCCTCGGGCTCCGACGCCGCCTCGCTGCGCACCCGCGCGGTCCGTGACGGCGACGACTGGGTGATCACCGGCACCAAGGCGTGGATCACCCACGGCGGCGTCGCCGACTTCTACACCGTGATGGCCCGTACCGGCGGCGAGGGCGCCCGGGGGATCACCGCGTTCCTCGTCCCGGGCGACGCCGAGGGCCTCACGGCCGCGCCGCCCGAGAAGAAGATGGGCCTCAAGGGGTCCCCGACCGCGCAGCTCCACCTCGACGGCGTCCGGGTGCCCGACGCGCGCCGCGTGGGGGAGGAGGGCCAGGGGTTCGCCATCGCGCTCTCCGCGCTCGACGGCGGACGGCTCGGCATCGCCGCGTGCGCCGTCGGGGTCGCCCAGGCGGCGCTCGACCAGGCGGTCGCGTACGCGTCGCAGCGGCGGCAGTTCGGGCGCCCCGTCGCCGATTTCCAGGGGCTGCGGTTCCTGCTCGCGGACATGGCGACGCGGATCGAGGCCGGTCGCGCCCTGTACCTGTCGGCGGCCCGGCTGCGCGACGCGGGCCGGCCGTTCACCAAGCAGGCCGCCATGGCCAAGCTGCACTGCACCGACGCCGCGATGAGCGTGACCGTCGACGCGGTCCAGGTCCTCGGCGGCTCCGGCTACACCGCGGACTTCCCCGCGGAGCGCTACCTGCGCGAGGCCAAGGTCCTGCAGATCGTCGAGGGCACCAACCAGATCCAGCGGATGGTCATCGCCCGTCAGCTCGTGGGCCCCGAGACCCGCTGAAGGAACCCGGCCCGACGGTGGGCGCCGCGAGCCGGACCCACTCCGGGTCGTGGCGCCCCGGCAGGGTCCGGCCCCGGTCCGCCCACATCCGCAGCAGGTCGCGGTAGATGGGCGGATCGTGCTGGTGGGACGGCGGTACCGGATCCGTGGGCGCCGGCACGAACGCACGGCGCCGACGGCCGGTCGCCGGAAGGCTGAGGGTCATGTCCGGGCAACGCGGCAGCCCGGCGCCGGGTCACCGGCGGCCGGTCTAGCGCGTGAGTTCGCCCGGTCCACCCCCGGGCGCACCCCAGCAGGGCGCGCCCCGGCGCCCGTTGACACGACGTACCGTCAAAGGGCGTTGCGGGAAGCCTCGTTGAAGGTGCTGTGCGGCAGCGGACGCCCGGGGCGTCGACGCCGGCTCAGGCCGCCTGACGCGGCATCACGGGCACGACCCGGACGGGACGCGAACCGGGGCCGCCGACGTGGGAGAAGGGCTGCATGCGCCAGTCGAGCCCCTGCGGGAGCGTCAGCAGCAGGGCGGTGTCCTGCTCCTGGGGCTCGGGGGAGGACTCGTCGGCGGGGCGGGCGTCGGACGCGTCGCGGCCGGTGCCGGAGCAGACCGTCAGCCCGAAAGGGTTCCACGGCGAGGCGCACAGCGCGTGTTCCGGAAGCACCTCCTCGTCCGCGAGGAGCGCGATGGGCTGCGCGCAGTCCGGGCAGATCACCCGGTACATCTCGAAGGTGTCGTACGCGTCGTCGAACTCGTCGACGTCGGGTTCGACGCCCTCCGGTTCGGGCGCGACCGCCAGCTGGTGGCGCTTGGGCGCGGTACGACCAGGGCGCTTAAGACTCTGCATGGGATTCTCCCCCTCGGGCTGGGCCGTGAAGGCACTGCGGCCTCGACCACAGCAAGCACTTCCCGCGCCTTCCGCGAGGTAATCACGAGAACATCACACAGAGCACACCTATGGTGTGTCCTTCGTCACACGCGGCGGATGGATGCCGGGATGGGCGTTATGTCACCCCAGGTGACCCCCGCGGCGCAACGGGTCACGTCACGAACTGGGCATTACCTGCACCTCTGAGGTATCGGAGCAGTTCAAGCGCACTGTAGGTTCTCGGCCATGGAGGAGCTGGACCGACAGATCGTGCAGCTGCTCGTCAAGGACGGGCGGATGAGCTACACAGACCTGGGCAAGGCCACGGGCCTGTCCACGTCGGCCGTGCACCAGCGGGTGCGGCGGCTCGAACAGCGTGGTGTCATCCGCGGGTACGCCGCGGTGGTCGACCCCGACGCGGTGGGCCTGCCCATGACCGCCTTCATCTCGGTGAAGCCGTTCGACCCCAGCGCCCCCGACGACATCGCGGAACGCCTGGCCGGGGTCCCCGAGATCGAGGCGTGCCACAGCGTGGCCGGCGACGAGAACTACATCCTCAAGGTGCGCGTGGCCACCCCGCACGAACTGGAGGAACTCCTCGCCGGACTGAGGACGTTGGCCGGTGTCTCCACCCGGACCACGGTGGTCCTCTCGACCCCCTACGAGGCCCGTCCGCCCCGCATCTGACCCGGGCCGGACGGCTTCGCGCCCCCCTTCGGGCGACCTGCGTGCCGGACGGTGCGCGCGGGGCGTGAAAATGGTCCCCATGAGTGAGAGCACCGACCCGAACCGGACCGTCCTCCTGCGCCGCGGCGAGGTCCACAGCCCCGCCGACCCCTTCGCCACCGCCATGGTGGTCGAACGCGGGCAGGTGGCCTGGGTCGGCTCCGAGGGCGCCGCGGACGCGTTCGCCGACGGGGTGGACGAGGTGGTCGACCTCGACGGTGCCCTGGTGACCCCGGCGTTCACCGACGCTCACGTCCACACCACCGCGACCGGTCTCGCCCTCACCGGACTCGACCTCAGCGACGCCCCGACCCTCGGCGCCGCGCTCGGCCTGGTCCGCGACTTCGCGCGCTCCCGCCCCGGGGACACCGTCCTGCTCGGCCACGGCTGGGACGCCGCCCGCTGGCCGGAACGCCGTGCCCCGCGCCGCGACGAGCTCGACGAGGCCACCGGCGGCCGCCCGCTCTACCTCTCCCGGATCGACGTGCACTCCGCCGTCGCCACGACCGCCCTGCTCGACCTGGTGCCCGGCGTCCGGCACGCCGACGGCTTCCACGACGCCGGGCCGCTGCTCGGCGACGCCCACCACGCCGTGCGCGCCGCCGCGTTCGACGCCGTGACCCCCGCGCAGCGCACCGCCGCCCAGCGGGCCGCCCTGGCGCACGCCGCGTCCGTGGGCATCGGCTCCGTCCACGAGTGCGGCGGCCCGCACATCTCCTCCGAGGACGACTTCACCGCCCTGCTCGCCCTCGCCGCCGAGGGGGACGGCCCGCGGGTCGTCGGCTACTGGGCCGAGCAGAACGTCGACCGGGCGCGGGAGCTGGGCGCGGCCGGTGCCGCGGGCGACCTCTTCGTCGACGGCTCCATCGGCTCGCACACCGCCTGCCTGCACCACGACTACGCCGACGCCGCCCACACCGGCACCGCCCACCTGGACGCCGCCGCGGTCGCCGCCCACGTCGTGGCGTGCACCGAGGCGGGTCTCCAGGCCGGGTTCCACGCGATCGGCGACGCCGCCGTGACCGCCGTCGCGGACGGGGTGCGCGCCGCCGCCGAGAAGACGGGCCTCGCGCGCGTCCGTGCCGCCCGGCACCGCGTCGAGCACGCCGAGATGCTCACCGCGCGGACCGTCGCCGACTTCGCCGAACTGGGCCTGACCGCCTCCGTGCAGCCCGCCTTCGACGCCCTGTGGGGCGGCCCCGACGGCATGTACGCCGAACGCCTCGGCGCCGAACGGGCCGCCCGCCTGAACCCCTTCGCCGCCCTGCTGCGCGCCGGGGTGCCGCTCGCCTTCGGCTCCGACAGCCCGGTCACCCCGTTCGACCCGTGGGGCGCCGTCCGCGCCGCCGCCTTCCACCGCACCCCGGAGCACCGCGTCTCCGTGCGCGCCGCGTTCACCGCCCACACCCGCGGCGGCTGGCGGGCCGTCGGGCGCGACGACGCGGGCGTCCTGGTGCCCGGAGCCCCCGCGGACTACGCGGTCTGGCGCACCGGCGACCTGGTCGTCCAGGCCCCGGACGACCGCGTCGCGCGCTGGTCCACCGACCCGCGCTCCGGCACCCCGGGGCTGCCCGTCCTGGCCCCCGGCGCCGAGCTGCCGGTGTGCCTGCGCACGGTGGTGGGCGGCCGCACGGTCTTCGTACGGCCGGGCGAGTGATCTCCCGGGGCGGCACTCCGCGCGCCGGGGGCCGCCGCCCCGTCCGGCGACCTGCGCTTCCTCCCCGCGACGCCCGCCGCCGCCCACGGATCCGCAGGTCAAACCGCTGTTGACAGGTGGCCGCAGGGGGCCGGTAGGTTCTGCCGGGTCCACCACCGGACGCCCGACCGAGGAACGTCCGCGTACTCGCCGCGGCGCCGCTGGGTCAGGGACGGTGTGCCGCACCGGGGCACCGCCACTGGCAGCCAGGCTCAGCGCCCGCGCCACGGCGACGGAACGTTCCGGCCGGTCGGCAAGGTGTGACCCGGGTAGGGCCCGGACGCTCAGTAGACAACGGCCTCGGACCGACCCGCAGCCGGCGGGTCCCGGGCCGGCCCGAAGGGCGCCGGGCCCTTATCCGCAGTGCGTGCCGCACGACCGCGCGGGTCCGTGCCGGGCAATGTCCGGCCGGCGGTTGCCCAAAAGTCCGATCCTGCCCACCTTGCGTCCCTCCGACACCACCGGACTCGGGCACTGGCACGTCATCGCAGGCCGTGGCCACTATGGTGGACCTCTGCGCACGGACCTGAAGGGGCAGCAGTGAACGACGGCGACGGGACTCTCGCGGCATCGGCCAGGGGGAGGCAGTTCGGCCCGCTCGGCACGGCCTTGGTGATCATCCCGACCTACAACGAGGCCGAGAACATCAAGAAGATCGTGGCCCGGGTGCGAGGAGCGGTGCCCGAGGCGCACGTTCTGGTGGCCGACGACAACAGCCCCGACGGCACGGGCAAGTTCGCGGACGAGCTCGCCGCGGCCGACGACCAGGTCCACGTCCTGCACCGCAAGGGCAAGGAAGGCCTCGGCGCCGCGTACCTCGCCGGCTTCCGGTGGGGCATGGAGCAGGGCTACGGCGTACTCGTCGAGATGGACGCCGACGGCTCCCACCAGCCCGAGGAACTGCCCCGTCTGCTGACCGCCCTGAAGGGCGCCGACCTGGTGCTCGGCTCCCGCTGGGTGCCCGGCGGCCGGGTCGTGAACTGGCCCCGGTCCCGCGAGTTCATCTCCCGCGGCGGAAGCCTGTACTCGCGCGTCATGCTCGACGTCCCGATCCGCGACGTCACCGGCGGGTACCGCGCCTTCCGCCGCGAGACCCTGGAGGGGCTGGGCCTCGGCGAGGTCTCCTCGCAGGGCTACTGCTTCCAGGTCGACCTGGCCCGTCGCGCCGTCCGGGCCGGCTACCACGTGGTCGAGGTCCCCATCACGTTCGTCGAGCGCGAGCTGGGCGACTCGAAGATGAGCCGCGACATCCTCGTCGAGGCCCTGTGGCGGGTCACCTCGTGGGGCGTGGGGGAGCGCATCGGCAAGCTCGCGGGCAAGGACAGACCCGCGGGGCCGCAGAAGTGACCGGGGCCCTTCACAGGCTGTCCTGACACTCCCCTTATGCCGCGCTGAGCAGGGGCCGGGCACACTGGACGTATGACGAATGGCGTTCCGACCCCCGCCCCCTCCTCCAGGCCCCGCCGTTCCCGGCTGCGGACCTTCCTGCCGCTCGGCGTCGCCGTGTGGCTGGTGCTGGAGATCTGGCTGCTGGTCCTGGTCGCCGGGGCGGCGAACGGGTTCACCGTGCTCCTGCTGCTGGTCGCCGGGTTCGTGCTCGGCGCGGTGGTGGTGAAGCGGGCCGGCAGGCGCGCCTTCCGGAACCTGAACGAGGCCCTCCAGCGCGGCGGCGCCCCCGACGACGGCCGGGGCAGTGCGACGAGCGGCAACGGCCTGATGATGCTCGGCGGCCTGCTGATCATGATCCCGGGGCTGCTCTCGGACGTCGTGGGCCTGCTCCTGCTGGTCCCGCCGGTGCAGAAGGTGATCGGCCGTTCCACGTCGAAGGCGTTCGAACGCCGGATCGCCCGGTCGGCCCCGGCCGGTTTCGGTGACGCCTTCCAGCAGGCGCGGATGCACCGCCCCGACGGCAAGGTGGTCCAGGGCGAGGTGGTCCACGAGGAGCCGGCCGACGGCTCGGGTCCGCGGCCGGGCGGGCCCCGTCCGCCGCTGACCCACTGACCTGGCGCCGGCCTCCGGGCGGCTCCGCACACGACAAAGACCGCGGGTGCCGAACCTGCTGATCAGGTTCGGCACCCGCGGTCTTCTTGCCGTGCGCCGTCGGCCCACCAGGGCTCGCGGACTACGCGGACTTGCGGCTGTCCCTGGGGTGAACCGCAATGTTCATCGCACCGGAGCGCAGGACTGCAAGGCGTTCCTCGAGGACCTCTTCGAGTTCCTCTCGGGTACGCCGTTCCATCAGCATGTCCCAGTGCGTGCGGGCGGGCTTGGCCTTCTTTTCCTCAGGGCCGTCACCGTCCACGAGGAGTGCCTGGGCCCCGCAGACCTTGCACTCCCACTCCGGCGGGATCTCCGCCTCCACCGAGAAGGGCATCTCGAAGCGGTGCCCCTTCTCGCATGCGTACTCCACGGCCTGGCGGGGGGCCAGGTCGATGCCGCGGTCCGTCTCGTAGCTGGTCACCACGAGGCGCGTGCCGCGAAGAGCTCGCTCACTCATGAATCGTGCCTCCCGGGCTTGTCGCCCACAGGACAGGTGTCGCTGTCGTCGTCATCCGGTCAACGTCCGGTCGGCGGTAAAGATTCCCTGTCCGGGTCATGTCTCGCCGTCGTAGCCGCAGCCTTGTCAACCAGTGCAGTACCCACCAACGCCCGGATTGTCACCTCTGATCACAGATGTCACCCAGCGTTTCATCGTCTTTGACGCGCAGTAACGGTACGCCTGGCAGGCCAAAGGCGTACACTACCGCTCTTTCGTCCCCAGTGCTAAATCCTCCGGGGAACGGGATTGCCCGCGTCGCGGATCGCACGCTCCACGGGTACCCGCGCCAGCAGGACGAATCCGATCACGAAGAAGAGCACCAGGGAGACGATCGCGTCCCGGTAGCTCCCGGTCAGCTGGTAGGTCAGCCCGAACAGCAGAGGGCCCAGCCAGCTCATCCCGCGGTCGCTCATCTCGTACGCCGAGAAGTACTCCGCCTCCTTGCCCGGGGGTACCAGGTGGGAGAAGAGCGACCGGGACAAAGCCTGGCTGCCGCCCAGCACCAGGCCGATGGCGGACGCCAGCACGAAGAACCAGACGGGCGCGCCGGCGGGCAGGAAGAACCCGGCGGCCAGTGTCAGCGTCCACGCGACGAGCGAGCCCAGGATCGTCCGCCGGGCGCCGTACGTGCGGGCGAGGCGGCCCAGCCACAGGGCGCCGGCCACGGCGAGCACCTGCACCAGCAGGATCGCGGAGATCAGCGTCGACTGGCTCAGGCCCAGTTCCTCCGAGCCGTAGACCGACGCCTGCGAGATGACCGTCTGGATGCCGTCGTTGTAGATCAGATAGGCGAGCAGGAAGCCCAGCGTCAGCGGATGGCGGCGCATGTCGCGGACCGTCGCCGCGAGCTGCCGGAAGCCCGGCGAGGTCCGTCCCGCGGCGCCGTCGCGCGGGGCGCGGTCGCGCAGCCGCAGCAGCGGGACCAGCGTGAAGCCGCCCCACCACAGCCCCGCCGTCGCCAGACAGATGCGCACCGCGTCCGTCTCCGAGACGCCGAAGCGGTCGTGGCCGAGGTAGAGGACCAGATCGAGCACGAGGACCAGGGCGCCGGCCGCGTAGCCGAAGGCCCAGCCGCGCGAGGAGACCGCGTCACGCTCCTCGGGCGGGGCGATCTGCGGCAGGTAGGAGTTGTACAGCATCATCGACACGGACTGCGCGGCGTTGGCGACGACCAGCAGGAGGCCGCCCAGCAGGTAACGGTCGCCGTCCAGGAAGAACAGGGCCGTGGTCGCCCCGGCGCCCAGCCAGGCCGACGCCGCCAGCAGCGGCTTCTTGCGGCCCGTACGGTCGGCGGCGGCGCCCGCCAGCGGCATCACGAGCACCGCCACGATCACCGACAGGGACACCGAGTACGCGAAGAAGGACCCCGCGCGCACGGGTATCCCGAGCGGACGGACGAACCCGTCCGCGTCGGCGGCGTTCTTCGCCACCGACGTCAGGTAGGGGCCCAGGAAGACCGTGAGCACGCTCGTCGAGTAGACCGAGCACGCCCAGTCGTAGAAGTACCAGCCGCGCTGCTCGCGCCGCCGGTCCGCCGGTGCGTCGACGGCCGTCGTGCGCACGGTGTCGGTTCCCACCCGTGCCTCCCCCTGAACGCGCGGCGCCCGGCGGTCAGAACCAGGTGTCCCGGTCCCGCATCACCGAGCGCAGGGTGTCGATGTGATCGGTCATGATGCCATCGACGCCGAGGTCCAGGAGCCGGTGCATGCGGTCGGCCTCGTTGACCGTCCACACGTGGACCGCGAGTCCGCGCGCGTGCGCGGCCCGGACGAAGCGGCGGTCCACCACCGGCACGCCCGCCTGCGACTCGGGCACCTGCGCCGCGACCGCCGAGGCGCGCAGCGGCGCCGGCAGCCCCCAGGACCGCAGCCGCAGGCCCAGTACACCGCCGGTGCCGTACGAGGTCGCCAGGCGCGGGCCGGCCAGCCGGCGGGCGCGGGCCACCCTGGCCTCGGAGAACGAGCCGACGCAGATCCGGTCCCAGCCGTCCGTGCGGTCCACGAGGTCGAGCAGCGGGCGCAGGGCGGGCTCCGCCTTGACGTCGACGTTCCAGCGCGCGCCGGGGAAGGCGGCCAGCAGGTCCTCGAACAGCGGCACCGGTTCGCGGCCCGCCACGCGCGCGTGCGCGACCTCCGCCCACGGCAGGTCCGCTATCCGGCCCGCGGCGTCGGTCAGCCGGTCGAGGGTCTCGTCGTGGAAGGCGACGAGCCGCCCGTCCGCCGTGAGGTGGACGTCGGTCTCCAGGTACCGGTACCCGGCGTCCACCGCGCGCGCGAACTGCGCGGCGGTGTTCTCCGTCCCGTCGGCGGCGCCGCCCCGGTGCGCGAAGGGGATCGGACCGGGGTGGTCGAGGTACGGGTGGCGTGGTGGGTGTATCCGCTCGGTCACGGGCGCAGTATCGCGCCCGCCGGTGTCCCGGTGGCAACGGCGGCCGGGCTCCTCGGTGCCGCCGGGGCGGCGAACGCGCGCAGGAAGAACTGGGCGAGCGGCCCGATGGCCAGCGCGTACAGCACGGTGCCGATGCCGAGCGTGCCGCCGAGCGCGAACCCGGTCGCGACCACGGCGACCTCGACGACCGTGCGCATGAGCCGGATCGAGCGGCCGGTGCGGTGGTGCAGCCCGGTCATCAGCCCGTCCCGCGGCCCCGGCCCGAAGCGGGCGGAGATGTAGAGGCCGGTGGCCGCGCCGTTCAGGGCGATCCCGGCGAGCATGACCGGGATCCGCACGGCGAGGGAGCGGACGTCGGGGACCAGGGCCAGGGTGCCGTCCATCGCCAGGCCCACCACGAACACGTTGGAGACCGTGCCGAGCCCCGGCCGCTGGCGCAGCGGGATCCACAGCAGCAGGACCACCGCGCCCACGCCGATCGACACCACGCCGATGGACACCCCCGTGAGGTCGGCGAGTCCCTGGTGCAGCACGCCCCAGGGTTCCAGGCCCAGCCCCGCCTCGACGAGCAGCGCCGAGCTCGCTCCGTACAGGACGAGACCGGCGTAGAGCTGGACCAGCCGCCGCACGAGACGGCGCTGTCCGAGACCGTGTTCCGTGGACACGGGACCCCCCTGTTGGTGGTAGTGGCCTGCCACATGTCACTCTGTGGCTTGGCGGGATACGTCATCCATGGCCAATTCGTGGAAGGTGGACTGATCTCCATGGCGCAGTGGACCTCGGCGGTGGGTGCCGCACAGCTGGCCCGGCTCCTCACCTCGCAGCAGGAGCGCCCCGCGGTGCCCGGCGCCCGCCGCCCGCCCGCCTACCGCGTGCTCGCCGACGGCATCCGGCTGCTGGTCCTGGAGGGCAGGGTGCCGGTGGCGGCACGGCTGCCCGCCGAACGCGAACTGGCCCTCGCGCTGTCCGTCAGCCGCACCACGGTCGCCGCCGCCTTCGAGGCGCTGCGCACCGAGGGCTTCCTGGAGTCCCGGCGCGGCGCCGGGAGCTGGACCGCCGTGCCGGCCGGAAACCCGCTGCCCGCGCGGGGCCTGGAACCGCTGCCGCCCGAGGCGCTCGGCTCCGTGATCGACCTGGGCTGCGCGTCGCTGCCCGCCCCCGAGCCGTGGCTCACCCGCGCCGTCCAGGGGGCGCTGGAGGACCTGCCGCCCTACGCGCACACGCACGGCGACTACCCGGCCGGACTGCCCGCGCTGCGCGCCATGATCGCCGAGCGGTACACCGCCCTGGGCATCCCCACGATGCCCGAGCAGGTCATGGTGACGACCGGCGCGATGGGCGCCATGGACGCCATCTGCCACCTGTTCGCCGGCCGGGGCGAACGCATCGCCGTCGAGTCGCCGTCGTACGCGAACATCCTCCAGCTCATGCGGGAGGCCGGTGCCCGGCTGGTGCCGGTGGCCATGGACGACGGCCTCGCCGGGTGGGACCTCGACCGCTGGCGCCAGGTGCTGCGCGAGTCGGCGCCCCGGCTCGCCTACGTCGTCGCCGACTTCCACAACCCGACCGGTGCGCTCGCCGACGAGGACCGGCGCCGCCGGCTCGTGGAGTCGGCCCGGTCGGCGGGCACGGTCCTCGTCGTCGACGAGACGATGCGCGACCTCACCCTCGACCCCGATCTCGAACTGCCGCGCCCGGTCTGCGGGTTCGACCCCGCCGGGTCGACGGTCGTCACGGTCGGCTCGGCGAGCAAGGCGTTCTGGGCGGGGATGCGCATCGGCTGGGTGCGCGCCGCCCCCGACGTGATCCGCAGCCTGGTCGCCGCCCGCGCGTACGCCGACCTCGGCACGCCCGTCCTCGAACAGCTCGCCGTGAGCTGGCTGTTCAGCACCGGCGGCTGGGAACAGGCGGTGGAGATGCGCCGCGCCCAGGCCCGCGAGAACCGCGACGCGCTCGTCGGGGCGCTGCGACGGGAGCTGCCCGACTGGGAGTTCGAGGTGCCGCACGGCGGCCTCACCCTGTGGGTGCGCACCGGCGGGCTGTCGGGCTCCCGGCTGGCGGAGGCCGGCGAGCGGGTCGGCCTGCGCGTCCCGTCGGGGCCGCGCTTCGGCGTCGACGGCGCCTTCGAGGGGTACGTGCGGCTGCCGTTCACCGTCGGCGGCGCGGTCGCCGACGAGGCGGCGGCGCGGCTGGCGGCGGCGGCCCGCATCGTGCGGGCCGGCGGGGGACTCGGGTCGGAGGCGCCGCGCACGTTCGTGGCGTGACGCCGCCGGGTCCCGCCGGGGACGCGCCTGTGGCCGCCTCCCGTCGGAGGCGGCCACAGGCAGGTGCGGAGCCGCGGACGTCCGGTCGGTGCCCTGGGACGGGGCGCCGGCCGGACGCGCCGGGTCAGCCCTCGGCCACCGCCGCCTCGGCGGGCAGCGGCTCGGGCTCGGCGTCCGCGGGCACCGAGCGCGGCGGCAGCAGGTCCTCGACGGCCTTGCGGTCGGCGTCGCTCGTCGCCTCGTCGTAGGGGTCGGGCGTCGCGGGGACCTGGAGCCGGTGCACGGGACCGGTGCCGAGGCGGGCGAAGCCGCGGCCCGGCGGGACCTGCGCGAGGGGCGTGGTGTGCGGCGGGCTGCCCAGCACCGCCGTCACCTGCTCGGCGGTCGCGGGGCCGAGCACCACGCGCGCGCGGGTGTGCTGGAGCACGGCGTCACTGAGGCCCGCCGCCGCGTCGAGCTGGTCCGCCACCACCACCGTCACACCGGCCGCGCGGCCGTGCCGCAACGGCACCTGGAGCAGCGACTGCGGGTCGGGACGGCCCTCGGCGGCGGCCGGGTGCGAGAACGCCGTCGGCCGGTCGAGCAGGATCCACAGCGGGCGCCGGGTGTCCTCGGGGGGCGGGTTGCCGGCCTGCCGGGCGTTGTTGAGCTCGATCAGCCGCCGCTCGGTCTCCTGCGCGGCCCACTCCAGTCCGGCGAGCGCGCCGGCGGTCCCGCACTCCACCGCCAGGACGCCGTCCCGGCCGGTCAGGCACGCGTACTCGCCGGTGCTGCCGCCCTCGACGACCAGGATGTCGCCGCCGTGCCGCAGCGCCTGGAGCGCGACCGACCGGACGAGCGTGGAGGTGCCGCTGCCCGGCTGGCCGAGGACCAGCAGGTGCGGCTCGGTGGAGCGGATGCCGGTGCGCCAGACGACCGGCGGTACGTCGCGCTGCTCCTCGCCGTAGGAGAGCGGCAGTGTGCGCTGCACCTCCGTGGGGTCGGTGAAGCCGAGGACCGTCTCGCCGGGGGCCGTCACGAAGTGCTGGGCGTGGATGTCGGTGGGCAGCGGGGCGAGCACCGCGAGGTCGAGCCGGTTGCCCTCCTCGTCCCAGGTGAAGTGGTACTCGCGGCCGCGTCCCGCCTTGGCGGTGAGCAACTGCTCGACCCGGGTGCGGGACTCGATGTCGCCGTCGGCGAAGTACGCCGGGTAGCGCACCGTGAGACGGCCCACCCGGCCGCTGTCGAACTCGTAGGCGGGGAACGCCTTTTCCCAGTCGCCGCCGTGGGCGTACAGGGGCGCCGGGTCCTCGGCGACCGCGAAGTACGGGACCAGAGCCTCGTACAGCGACTGGAGGCGTTGAGTCTGTGACTCGTCGGGGCCTTCGGGGACCGGTGGGGTGCGGTCCCGGCCCTGCCATGCCGCCGCCGCCATCAGCGTGATGACGGCGAGCAGTGGTCCGTACGGCACGAGGGCGACGACCAGGATCACCGACGCCACCAGGAACAGCAGCGGTCCGCGCCTGTCCTTGGGGGTCTCGGCCCACCTGCGCCGCCCGGCCGAGGCCAGCCGGCGCATGCCGCGGGTGATCGTGATCAGCGGGTGGAGGACATCGGTGGCGCCGTCGGCCGCCGTCCGGGCCAGCTCCCGGCTCCGGGCGATCTGGGCGCTGCCTGTGCTCAGGATGCGGGGGAGGGGGCGGCGGGCCACTGCTGTCTCCTGTAGGTGCGTACGGACGGGACGGGGCGACGTCAGAACTTGATGCCGCCCAGGAGGCTCGCCAGGCTCTCGCCGCCGGCCTTGATGCTCGGAGCGATGGCGGTGCTCGCGAGGTAGAAGCCGAAGAGGGCCGAGACCATGGCGTGGGACGCCTTGAGTCCGTCCTTGCGGAAGAAGAGGAAGACGATGATGCCGAGCAGGACCACGCCTGAGATGGACAGGATCATTTGAGTCTCCTGGTGTCGAGGGGGACAGTCACCATGAGTTGTTCCAGGATCACAGCATGTATCCATACGACAAAAGGTGCAACTGAGTGAAATTCGCCTGTTTTCCCTCGAACGGTCGACCGATTCGGGGCGGACCGCGGGGCCTCTCGCGGGCGTCCCGGAGCCAGTACGCTGGCGATTCACTCGTACGGCGCACGAATGTCGCCGTACGCTCCCGGCAGTCCGTCGGTTTCGTCGGTTCCGCTGGTTCGGCGGGCTCCGGCGGTGCCGTCGGTTCCGCAGGTCCTGTTCGTTCCCGTCCGCGCGCCGTGCCGTGCGCCGTGACACGCAGTGAGAGGTGGTCAGGCCGATGAGCGAAGCCCCCGACCCGGAGGTCGTGGAGCTGGCGACCAAGATCTTCGATCTGGCCCGCCGGGGCCGGACCGAGGAACTCGTCGCGTACGTCGACGCGGGCGTCCCGGCCGACCTCACCAACGACCGCGGCGACTCCCTGGTGATGCTCGCGGCCTACCACGGCCACGCCGACGCGGTCCGCGCGCTCCTGGAGCGCGGCGCCGACGCCGACCGCATCAACGACCGGGGCCAGACCCCGCTCGCCGGTGCCGTCTTCAAGGGGGAGGGCGACGTCATCCGGGTACTCGTCGCGGCGGGCGCCGACCCGGCCGCGGGCACCCCCTCGGCCGTCGACACCGCCCGGATGTTCGAACGCACCGAACTGCTGGAGCTGTTCGGCGCGCACTGACCGGCGCCCGGCGGGGCGAGGGGGGCGGAAACGGGGGGAGGCGGTACGCACCGCCGGAAATACGGTCGCGGCGGAAAGAAGCCCCGGGTCATCATGACGTCGTGATTCACGGACGTGAGGGCCGGGCAGGTTCAGCCGCACCGCGCGGACCGTGACCCGGCCGCACGGCCACCAACGAGAGGCAGAGGAACATGGTCTACAACGAGCAGAAGACGGCGGGCGCCCCGACGTGCAGGCACGTGGCCAGGTAGTGCCAGGTCCCCGGTTGCGTCGACGCTTGATGTGAGGCTGTTTCCCATGTTCGATCCGGTCATAGCGCCCAGCGGCACCCTGCTCGGCCTGCTCCAGAGGGGGCGCGGCGACGGCACGCTGCACGCGCTCACCGCCCCCCGCCCCGAGGCACTCGCGGCCCTGAACCACTGTGTGCTGCGTGACCCGCGCCACGACTGGCAGGTGGAGAACCGCTCCCTCTACTACGCCCGCCTCTACCTCGACCTGCACGGCGAACTCGACGCCGTCGAGGCCCATCTGTTCTGCGCCGAGGACACCCTCGACACCGAGGAGTCCCGCACCGGGCTCGCCCTCGCCGTCCTCGGGCACCTCGCCTCCTACGGCAGGCGCGACGCACTCGTCCTGCTGCGCCGCTACGCCGCCACCGGCAGCAACTGGGCCTGGGCCCTCGACGAACTCGCGCTGCGGGACGACGACGCCGGACTGCGCGCGCTCGCCGCGCCCGTACTGGCCAGGTTCCCGGCCGACCCCGAGGGCGACGCCGCCCTCGCCGTCGCCGTGCGCGACGCCTTCGAACCGAGGCCCTGGCGGCTGTGGGAGGACGACCCCCGCGCCGCGCTGTCGGCACGCGTGCGCACCGCCCGCGAGTCCGGCTCCTTCGACCGCTGGCAACGCCAGATGCGCCCCTCCGGACCACGCCCCGGCTGGAGCGTGCCCGCCGTCCTCGAATGGGCCCAGCAGGGCGTCGAACGGGGCGTCGCGCTGCACGTCCCCGCCGCCCGCTGCCTCGCCGCGGTCGCCGGGCCCCAGGACCGGCAGCTGATCCTCGCCACGGCCGACGACGGCGACGAGGGGGCCCGCTGCACCGCCCTGCGCTACCTCGCCGACACCGACGACCCCGAGGCCCTCCGCGCCGTCGAGACCGCCGTGGCCACCGGCACGCTGCCCGTCGTGGAGGCGGCCGTCGCCGCCTTCGAACGCATGCAGGGCCCGCACGTCCTGGCCCGCGCCCGCGGCTGGGCCCGCCGGCCCGACGCCCTCGGCGCCGCCGCCGGGCGCGTGCTCGCCTGCCGCGGTACGACCAGGGACAGCGACCTCGTCCTCGCGGCCCTGCGCGAGACCGTCCGCGGCGAGGGGCCCGACGCCCCCGCCCTGTGGACCCTGGTCGACGGCACCGGACGGCTCGGCATCGTCTGCGCCGCCCCCGTCCTGCGGCACGTGTACCGCGAGACCGCCTCCTCCCACCTGCGCGGGCGGGCCGCCCAGGCCCTCGCCGCGACCGACCCCTCGTTCCCCGCCGGATTCGGCGTCGAGTGCCTCTGGGACTGCGAGGAGTCCACCCGCGAACTCGCCGCCCGGCACGCCGAGACCGGCGACGTCAGGGTCGTGGAGCGGCTGCGCCGGCTCGCCGCGGACCCCGCGGAGGAGGCCGAGGTGCAGACGGCCGTCCGCAGCCGGATCGGGCCGGACGCCCCCGCCGTGTAGGCACCGGGACCGGCGCCGCCGGGGGCGAATGGGGGCCCCTCGCCTCGCCGTGTGAACGGGGGACGACGGCGCGGGCGGGCGCACATGGACGGCGCGCGGCCCGCTCGGGTGTGCACCCCAGCGCTCATGGGACGTTCCTCGGCCGGAAAGATCCACGTTGACGCGAGCACGTCCAGCACGGCGACAACACCCGTATGCGAGTCGTCATCGTGACCGAGTCCTTTCCCCCCGATGTGAACGGCGTGGCCCACTGCGCGCTCCAGACCGCCCGGCACCTCGTCGGACGCGGTCACACACCTCTCGTCGTCGCCCCGGCCACCGCCGCCGGGCCCGCACCCGACACGGACGCGCCCTGCCCCGTCGTCCGCGTCCCCTCCCTGCCGCTCCCGGGCTACCCCCAGGTCCGGGTCGCGCTGCCCAGCAGGCGCGTCGCCGCGGCGATCGCCGAACACCGCGCCGACATCGTCCACCTCGCCAGCCCCTTCGTCCTCGGCGTCCGCGGCATGGCCGCCGCGGGCCGGCTCGGGGTCCCCGCCGTCGCCGTCTACCAGACCGACCTCGCCGGGTACGCGCGTACGTACATGGGCGCCGGTGAGGCCGCCGCCTGGCGGCGCATCCGGTCCGTGCACGCCGCCGCCGACCGCACCCTCGCCCCCTCCGGCGCGGCCCTGCGCGACCTGGAGACGCGGGGCGTGCCGCGCGTGCGGCTGTGGCCACGCGGCGTCGACGCCGAACGGTTCCGACCCGCGCGCAGGGACGAGGCGCTGCGCCGCGAACTCGCCCCGCGCGGCGAGCTGATCGTCGGCTACGTGGGACGACTCGCCCCCGAGAAGCAGGTCGAGCTGCTGTCCGGCGTCTGCGGCCTCGACAACGTCCGGGTCGTGGTCGTGGGGGACGGGCCGAGCCGCGGCGGACTCGCCGGCGCGCTGCCGGGCGCCGCCCTCCTCGGCCGCCGCACCGGCGACGAACTCGCCCGGCTGTTCGCCTCGTTGGACGTCTTCGTCCACACCGGACCGTTCGAGACCTTCTGCCAGACCGTGCAGGAGGCGATGGCGAGCGGCGTGCCCGTGGTCGCGCCCGCCGTCGGCGGCCCGCTCGACCTGGTCGACCACGGACGCACCGGGCTGCTGGTCCCGCCGCGCGATGCGGACGCCGTGCGCGACGCGGTGCGCGAACTCGCCGCCGACCCCGCCCGCCGTGCCGCGTACGGGGCCGCCGGACGGGCCGCCGTCGAGGGGCGCACCTGGGCCGCCGTCGGCGACCAGCTCGTCGGCCACTACACCGAGGTGCTCGCCGCACGCGAGGCGGTGATGGCCGCATGAGCGGGCAGGCACTGCGCATCGTCCGGCTGGCTAACTTCGTCGCCCCCGCCTCCGGCGGCCTGCGCACCGCCCTGCGGGAACTCGGCAAGGGGTACGCGGCGGCCGGACACGAACCCGTGCTCGTCGTCCCCGGCGAACGCCTCACCGACCGGCTGACCGAGCAGGGACGCGTGATCACCCTGCCCGGCCCCGTGGTCCCCGGCAGCGGCGGCTACCGCGTCCTGACCGACCGGCGGCGCGTGGCCGCGCTGCTGGCCGCCCTGGGACCCGACCGGCTGGAGGTCTCCGACCGCACCACGCTGCGCTGGACCGGGCGCTGGGCCAGACGCGCCCGCGTACCGGCCGTCATGGTGTCCCACGAGAGCGCCGACGGGGTGCTGCGCGCCTGGGGCCTGTCGGAACCGCTGTCCCGGCGGGCCGCCGACGCCCTCAACACCCGTACCGCGCACGCCTTCGCGCGCGTGGTGTGCACGACCGGGTTCGCGGAGCGGGAGTTCGTCCGCATCGGCGCCCGCAACGTCGTACGGGCACCCCTCGGCGTCGACCTGGCCGAGCGGCACCCCGGACTGCACGACACGGAACTCCGTGCCCGGTACGCGCGCGGCAGCGAGACGCTGCTCGTGCTGTGCTCCCGGCTGTCGGTGGAGAAGCGGCCGGGCACGGCGCTCGACGCGCTGGAAGCGCTGCTGCGGCGCGGCCGGCCCGCCGTCCTGGTGGTGGCAGGCGACGGACCGCTCCGCGCGCGACTCGAACACCGGGCACGGGAGCGGCGGTTGCCGGTCGCCTTCCTCGGCCACGTGCCCGACCGTCGGCTGCTGGGCGCGCTCCAGGCCAGTGCCGACGTGTCGCTGGCGCCCGGTCCCGTCGAGACGTTCGGCCTCGCCGCGCTGGAGGCCCTGGCGTGCGGCACCCCGGTGGTGGCCAGCGCCTCGTCCGCGCTGGGCGAGGTGATCGGCACGGCCGGGGCCACCGCGGCCGACCACGGCGACGCCTTCGCCGAGGCCGTGCTGCACCTGCTCGCCCGCCCCGAACCCCTGCGCCGCCGCTCGGCACGCGCGCGTGCGGAGGGGTTCCACTGGAACGACGCGGTCGCCGCCTTCCTGGCCGCGCACGACGCGGCGGTGCCCGTACCGGCGGTCAGCGGCGGCCTCCCCGAGTACGCCGACTCCCCGGCGGCCGGGACCGCACGGGAGCCGCACACCGTGCCGAGGACCGCCGCGGAGTCCGCCGTTGCGGTCGTCGGTGGTGCCGGGATGTCGGCGTGGCCGCGCGCGGGTGTGCGGGCGGCGGATCTGCCGGGCCCGGTGGAGGCGTCGGCACCGGCGGCCTCCTCGCACCGGCCGGGCCACCCGGGTTCCGCCGGCACGCGGGTGCGGGCCGGTGTGGGGGCGCCGGACGCTCCCTCGGTGCGGCCGGGGCACGCCCTCCCCGGTGCCGTGGACCCGCCGGTGCCCGCCGCGCGTCCGTCCGCCGGGGCCGCCGACGGGACGGCGGCCGCGCCGCGCGCGGCGGAGGGTGCCGCGTGAGCGCCCTGCGGTTCGTGGCGCTCGGGGACTCGCTCACTGAGGGGGTGGGAGACCCGGTGGACGGGGCGTGGCGAGGCTGGGCCGCGCTCCTCGCGGACGGGCTGTCCGGCGGGCCCGTGGAGTTCCACAACCTCGCGGTGAGCGGGGCGCGGACGCGGGACGTGGCGGAGCGGCAGTGCGCCCCCGGCCTCGCGCTGCGGCCCGACGTGGTGTCCGTCGTCGCCGGGGTCAACGACACCCTGCGCGGCAGCTTCGACATCCGTACCGTCGCCGCGTGCCTGGACGAGGTCTGCGGGGCGTTCGCTGCCCAGGGCGCGGTCCTGCTCACGGCCTGCCTGCCCGACCCCGGGGCGATGCTCGGGCTGCCGGGACTGCTCGGGGGCCCGCTGGCCCGGCGCCAGCGTGCCGTCAACGCCGTGGTGCACGCCCTCTCCGAGCGGTACGGGGCGGTGCACCTGCACGCGCACGACGAGCCGTGGATCGCGCAGCGGTCCATGTGGAGCGTGGACCGGCTGCACCCCGGCGAGCGCGGGCACCGGCAGTTCGCGGCACGCTTCCACGCGCTCCTCGCGCGCGAGGGCGTGGCCACCGGACCGGCGCCGTCCACCGAGCCCCGCCTCCCGCCGCCCACCGCGGCGGCGGGCCTGCGCTGGATGGCGACGGCGGGCACCGGCTGGATCGTCCGGCGCTGCACGGACCTGGTGCCGCAGCTCCTGCGGCTGGCGGGCGAGGAACTGCACCACCGGCTGCGCGGTACGCGCGTACGGCTCGACCGGCGGGCCGCGAACGCGGTCGGCGCGGCCCTCGCCGCGCTGTCCCCGTCACCCGCTCCGGCGCCGCGCGGTCAGGTCCTCCTTCTGCCGACGGGCACGAACCGCACGGGCGTGCCGGGCGTCGCCTGTGCCGCGGAGGCGAGATCGGCGGCCCGGACGACGGCGATCACCGGGTAGCCCCCGGTGGTCGGATGGTCGGCGAGGAACACCACGGGCCGGCCGTCCGGCGGCACCTGGACCGCGCCGAGAACCATGCCCTCGCTGGGGAGTTCACCGGTCCGGGCCCGCTCCAGGGCGGGCCCCTCCGTGCGCAGCCCGATGCGATTGCTGGCGGAGGACACCCGGTAGGCGCCCGACGCGAGGGCGCGCAGGGCGCCCGGCGCGAACCAGTCCTCCCGGGGCCCGGCGACGACCCGCAGCACCAGTTCGCCGGGCGGGCCCGGCTGCGGCGCGACGTCCACGCGCGCGGGCGGGGCACACGGCCTGCCCAGCGGCAGCAGCGCGCCGTCCGCCAGCGGGGGCGGGCCGAGCCCGGAGAGCAGGTCCGTGGAGCGGCTGCCGAGCACCCGCTCCACGGCGATCCCGCCCGCGACACCGATGTACGCGCGTACGCCCCGCAGTGCGGCGCCCACCTCCAGGAGCGCGCCGGCCGGCACGTCCACCGGAGCACCCCAGGCGACCGCGCGGCCGTCCACGGCGACCGGGCACGGTGCGCCCGCGACCGCCACGGTCACCGCCGAACGGGGCCGCAGCGCACAGCCGTTGAGGGTCGTCTCCAGTACGGCCGCCTCCGGCGGACTGCCCACGAGCCGGTTGACGAGCGCCGCGGCGGGCCCGTCGAGCGCCCCCGAGCGGGGCACGCCGAGGTGGGCGTGACCGGGGCGGCCCAGGTCCTGCACGGTGGTCAGTGCCCCGGCCCGTACGACGAGCAGCGCGCGGTCGCTCACGCGTCCCCCACGGGCACGAAACGTACCCGCGTACCGGGCGACAGGAGGGCGGCCGGCACCCGCGCGTGGTCCCACAGCACCGCGTCCGTCGTCCCGACGAGCTGCCAGCCGCCGGGCGACGCACGCGGGTACACGCCCGTGTACGGCCCGGCCAGCGCCACCGAACCGACGGGGACGGCCGTGCGCGGAGTGGCCCGGCGCGGTACGGCGAACCGTTCCGGCAGGCCGGTCAGGTAGCCGAAACCGGGCGCGAACCCGCAGAAGGCGACGGTGAATTCGGTGCCCGCGTGGATGCGGGCGACCTCCGGCACCGGGACCTTCCACAGGGCCGCCACGTCCGCGAGGTCCGGTCCGTCGTAGCGCACCGGGATCTCGACCGTCCGGGCCGGCCGCGAGGGGGCGGGCGGGACCGCGGAGGCGGACAGTTCCGACGCCAGGCGGGCCGGGTCGTCCAGGCCGTCGAGCAGCACGGTACGGGCGGCGGGGACGATCTCACGGGCGGTCAGCAGGCCCTCGGCGCGACGCCGGCACAGCTCCGCGTGCAGGGCCCGCGCCTCCTCGCCGGAGGCGACCTCCACGAGCAGCGCCGCGTCGCCGGCCGGCCGTACCCTCACGCGAAGGCCTCCACCCGGACGCCGGACCCCAGCAGCCGTTCCCTCACCAGGCGGGCCAGTTCGACCGCGCCGTCGGTGTCGCCGTGCAGGCACAGGGAGCGGGCGCGCATCTCGATGCGGCGTCCCGAGCGGGCGTCGACGGCACCGTCCCGGGCCAGGTCCACCGAGCGCCGCACGACCTCCCCGGGGTCCGTGACGACCGCGCCGTCCGTGCCGCGCGGCACCAGCGTGCCGGCGTCGGTGTACGCGCGGTCCGCGAACGCCTCGGTGACGCACCCGAGGGCCGCCGCGCCGGCCAGCTCCAGCAGGCGCGAGCCGGGCAGACCGAGCACCGGGAGCGCCGCGTCGGCGAGCAGGACGCCCTCGACGACGGCGGCCGCCTGCTCCGCGTCGTGCACCACGCGGTTGTAGAGCGCGCCGTGCGGCTTCACGTAGGACACGCGGGAGCCGGCGGCGCGGGCGAAGACCTCCAACGCGCCGATCTGGTAAGCGATTTCGGCGGCGAGTTCGGCCGACGGGACGTCCATCGCCCGCCGTCCGAAGCCCGCCAGGTCGCGGTAGGACACCTGGGCGCCGATCCGGACGCCCTGTTCGGTGGCCAGCTCGCACACCCGCCGCATGGTGACGGCGTCCCCGGCGTGGAAGCCGCAGGCGACGTTGGCGCTGGTGACGACGGACAGCAGCCGTTCGTCGTCGGTGAGCCGCCAGCGGCCGAAGCCCTCGCCGAGGTCGGCGTTCAGATCGATCACGCTCATGGTTCTTCGATTATCCCCTCAGGCCACGCGGTAACGCTCGTCACGGGTGTCGGTCAGGAACATCTGGCCCGGCGCGTGCGTGATGGCGAACGGCGGACGCGACGCGGTCACCGCGGCCTGCGGAGTCACCCCGCACGCCCAGAACATCGGGACGTCGTCCGGTTCCGCGTCCACCGGGTCCCCGAAGTCGGGCCGGGCGAGATCCGTGATGCCCAGCACGGACGGGTCGCCGCAGAAGACGGGGCCGCCGTGCACGGCCGGCAGCAGCGCGCTCTCGCGGATCGCCGTGCGCACGTGCTCGGGCGGCACCGGCCGCATCGACACCACCAGCGGCCCGCTCAGCCGGCCGGCCGGACGGCACAGCCGGTTCGTCCGGTACATGGGGACGTTGCGGCCCTGCTCGACGTGGCGGACCGGGACGCCGGCCCGGCGCAGTGCCCACTCGAAGGTGAAACTGCACCCGATCAGGAACGACACCAGGTCGTCCCGCCAGTGGGCCAGCACGTCGGTGGGTTCGTCCACCAGCCCGCCGTCCCGCCACACCCGGTAGCGCGGCAGGTCGGTGCGCAGGTCGGCGCCCGGTGCCAGGACGGTCGCCGGCGAGCCCGCGTCCGTGACGTCGAGGACCGGACACGCCTTCGGGTTGCGCTGGCAGAACAGGAGCATGTCGTAGGCCCAGTCCGCGGGCACCGATATCAGGTTGGCCTGCGTGCGGCCCTCGGCGACCCCGGCGGTGGGACCCGCGAGGCCCTCCCGGAAGAGGGCGCGTGCCGCCGCCGGGCTCCACTCGCGCGCGTGCTCGTCGAGCAGGGTCAGGGGGACGTCCCCGGTGTGGTTCACGCCAGTTCCCTTCCGCCGGTCTCCGGCAGTCCCAGCAGCGCGAGGGCCGCGATGCCGTACCCGATCGCGCCGAAGACCAGCGCGCCGCCCACGCCCCAGCTGCCGGCGAGGTAGCCCACCAGGGTCGGGAAGACCGCGCCCACCGCGCGGCCCGTGTTGTACGTGAAGCCCTGTCCGGTGCCGCGCACCGCCGTCGGGTACAGCTCGCTCAGGTACGAGCCGAAGCCGCTGAAGATCGCCGACATGCAGAACCCGAGCGGGAACCCCAGGACGAGCAGCAGGGTGTTGGCGCCGTCCGGGATGTTGGCGTACGCGAGCACGCAGACCGCCGACAGCAGGGCGAAGAGCCAGATGTTGGGGCGCCGCCCCAGCCTGTCGGTGAGACGGCCGCCGGTCAGGTAGCCCGCGAAGGCGCCGGAGATCAGGAACGTCAGGTACGTGCCCGTACCGACGACCGACAGCCCGCGCTCGGTCTTCAGGTAGGTCGGGATCCAGGTCGCCAGCGTGTAGTAGCCGCCCTGCACGCCCGTGGAGAGCAGCGCGGCGAACACCGTGGTGCGCAGCAGGCCCGGTCCCGAGGGACCGGCCGGCCGGAGGATCGCCGCGAACGACCCCTTGGCCGCGCCGCTCTCGCGCACCGCCTCCGGCGCGTCGTGCACCCGGCGCCGCATCCAGACCACCAGCAGGGCGGGCAGCGCGCCGGTCCAGAACATCACCCGCCAGGCCAGGCCGTCGTCGACGAGCGAGAACACCAGGGTGTAGACGAACGCGGCCAGCGCCCAGCCCACCGCCCAGGAGCTCTGCACCGCGCCGAGGGTGCGGCCCCGGTGCCGGGCGCTCGTGTACTCGGCGACCAGGACGGCGCCGACCGCCCACTCCCCGCCGAAGCCGAGGCCCTGGAGCGCCCGGAACAGCAGCAGCGCCCCGTAGTCGGGCGCGAAACCGCAGGCCACGGTGAACACCGCGTACGTCACGACGGTGATCATCAGGGCCCTGACCCGGCCCACCCGGTCCGCGAAGACCCCGGCGAGCGCGCCGCCGAACGCGGACACGACCAGCGTGACCGTGGTGAACAGGCCGGTCTGCCCGCTGTCCAGGCCGAAGTACGCGGCCAGCGCGACCATCGTCAGCGGCAGCGTGAAGTAGTCGTAGGAGTCGAGGGCGTAGCCGCCGAACGCGCCGGCGAACGCCCGCCGGCCCTGCGGCCCGAGTGCGCGCAGCCAGCCCAACGGGCCGTCCTGCGAAGGATGTTGCGCGTCGGAGGCCGAACGGCCCGCGGACAGTGCGTGCGGCGGAGGAGTCGTACTCATGGGCACCTCGCGAATGAGGGACGGAGGGTGCTGAGGACTGGGCCGTGCCGTGCGGGAACAGCGGGGCGCGAGCTTCAAATCGCCTTGTGTGCATGCGAGTTGGAGACAGCGGCCGGAGCGTTCCCTTGTTCCGCACCGTAGAGGATCGTTCAACGATCCTTCAATACCCCCGTTGTCTCGTCCTTGTATCTGCGATTGAATTCCGGGCATGGCAGAGCAGCTGACCCAACTGGCCGAGGACCGCGCCCTGCTGGGCCGCACCAGCACCGCCGAGCGCGTCTCCGACATCCTCAGGACCCGCATAGCGGAGGGGTACTTCCTGCCCGGCACCCGGCTCTCCGAGGACGGCATCGGGGGTGCGCTCGGGGTCTCGCGCAACACCCTGCGCGAGGCGTTCCGCCTGCTCACCCATGAGCGGCTGCTCGTCCACGAGTTGAACCGGGGCGTGTTCGTCCGGGTGCTGACGGTCGAGGACGTCGAGGACATCTACCGGACCCGGCGGCTCGTCGAGTGCGCCGTCGTCCGCGAACTCGGCGCACCCCCCTACGCCCTCGACGGGGTCGCCGCGGCCGTCGCGGGCGGCCATGCCGCGGCCGGTGAAAGTGACTGGAAAGGACTGGCCACCGCCAACATCCACTTCCACCGCGAACTGGTCGCGCTGGCCGGCAGCGACCGCACCGACGAACTCATGCGCGGCGTCTTCGCCGAACTCCGCCTGGCCTTCCACATCGTGAACGACCCGCGCCGCCTCCACGAGCCCTACCTCGTGCGCAACGAGCAGATCCTCGCCGCGCTCCGGGCGGGCGACGCCCCCGCTGCCGGAGAGCTGCTCGCCGCCTACCTGGACGACTCGCTGCGCGGGATGACCGAGATCTACCGCCGCCGGGTGCGCGAGGGCGAGGTCTAGCGGGCCGGGGGCCCTCGCGCGGGCCCTTCGTCGAGGGGTGCGGCGAGGGTGGTGGCGCCCGTGACGGCCGTCGCTTCTGCGTCGTTTGGGCCGTTGTCGGACCGAGGACCTAGTCTGTGCACCGTGACTTCGCCTGCATCGACGGATCCCACTCCGCCCCAGCTCAGCGCGGGGCCGCGCCCCGCGCCGGGGCCGGCCGCCGACGAGGGCCTGGCACGGCGGCTGCGCGCGCTCGCCTGCACCGCGCCGCTGCACGACCTCGACGCACGCAAGGCCAACCTCGCCGGCGAGTACTCGGTCTACGGCATGGCCGAGGTGGCGCTGTCCGTCATCGACCTGGTCACGCTCAACATGGACTTCGACACGGGCGCCGACCACGACGAGATAGTGGCCCGCCTCGTCCCCCGCATCTCCGCCCAGGCACCGCACCGCCCCGCCGCCGAGCACGAACGCGTCGCGCGCTGGGTCCTGGAGAACCTGATCAACGTCGGCAGCGTCGACCGCGGCTTCCGCGTCGTCTACGGCACCTTCGCGCAGGACGGCAGCTACGTCCGGCGCGACTACGACTTCAAACTGATCGAGGAGGTCCCCGGCCCCGGCGGCACCGTCTACCTGCGCACCACCGACGAAGCGGTCAACGTCCTCGTCGGCGCCCTCGACACCGACGTCACCAGTGCCCAGATCGCCGCCGAGGTGAAACTGGAGGTGCTCGTCAGCCGGGGCCGCCTCGCCGACGCCCAGCTCGCCGCCGAACAGGCCCGCTACCGCACGGTCCAGTACTCCGAGACGCTGCGCCGCGCCCTGGAGGCCACCCGCCGCAACGTCCGCGCGGTGGACTGGCTCAACGCCGTCCCCGACATGATCGCCGAGGCGCTCGACCACGTCGCCGACCGCTACCGCCACGAGAACGCGATCCTCACCAACATCCGCAAGGCCCGCGACGAGACCGAGGACGCCGAGAACAAGCGCCGCGCCGCAGAACTCGTCGACATCGTCAAGGACTGCATCCGCCGCCACACCCAGCTCCAGTCCCGTCTGCTGGAGGCCGGCCCGCTGTTCCGCGCCGAGCAGGACCGGCAGGCCTTCGCGACCCCGCTCACCACGTCGGGCACCGACCTGTACGGCCATCTCCTCGCGCCCGTACTGCCGTTGCCGCTGGAGCACGCCCGCCGGGTCACCGACGCCTTCTTCGCGCACGGCACCGGACTGCGCACGCCCGTCGCCGTCCGTGTCGGCGACCTCGTCGACATCCTGCTGACCCCGCCCGTCGAGCGGGAGCACCTGGGCGCCGAGATGCCGGAGCCCGACCTGATCGCCACCCCCGACGACAGTCGCTTCAGCGAGGAGCAGCTCGCCGCAGCGAAGGCACTGCTCGACCTTCCCGCCGACGCGCCGCGCCGCCTGTCCGGACTGCTCGCCGAGGCCCGCGGCCAGGACGCCGAACTGCCCTACCTGGTCGCGCTGCTCGCCGTCCACGCGGCCAGCCCGCCCGTCGGCACCGCGCACCGGCAGGGCGAACGCACCCTGCTGTTCGCCGTGGACGACGGCACCGAACTGGACGACCCCGAGTTCGGCGGCGCCGACCTCATCGTGGGCACCGCGCTGCTGGACGTCGCCGAGGGCGGCGGCAGCGGCCGGACGGAGGCGGCGTGACGGACCGCCCGCCGACCGCCCGCCCCGCCCCGCGCCGGACCACCGCCCCGCGCCGGACCACCGCCCCGCGCCGGACCGCCCCCGGCCGTCGTCCGCCCGTGAACCGCCCCACCAAGGAGCCCAGCCCGTGACCGACACCGTCGAATGGAGCACGCCGGAGGAGACACCCGCCCCGGCGTCCGCCGCCGTCACCCCGGCCGACGCCGCCGACGCGGCACGCCTGGTCGCCTTCGGACTCCAGCCCCGGCTCCAGCCCGCCCGCGACCAGGAGTACGCCGACCTGCTGCGCCGCTACCGCGAGGACCCGCCCTTCGCGCGCCTCGCGGACGCCGTCGCCGCCGGACTCGGACTCGTCGTCCTGGAGGTCTCCTCGCGCGCGGGCATGGCCGTCACGGCCGCCGAGGACTCCGTCTTCGCCGTCCGCATGGGCGACTACGCCCGCCGCGCCGCCACCGACTCCGGCGACCGCTTCCTGCACGGCCTGGCCCATCTCGCCGTCGCCGCCCTGGCGTTCCCCCGCCCCGAGGACCTCGCCGACGACGGCTACATCGGCCGGGTCACCGTCAACGGCGTGGACGCCTTCGTCCGCCAGGCGTGCCGCCGCCTGGAGGAGCGCGCCGCGGAACAGGGCGAGAACACCGACCCGGCCACCGACGAGGGCGGCCTGGAGGCCGCCTGGCGCATCTGGGCCAGACGCAGCGCGACCGGTGCCACCAAGGACGCCCGGCGGCTGGCCGGGTCCACCACCGGCATCGTCGGCAAGGCCACCGCGTTCCTCACCGAGTCCGGCTTCCTCCAGCGCACGGGGGACGACAGCGGCGGCACCTTCCGCACCACCGCCCGCTACCAGCTCCAGGTGCGCGACATGGCCGGCAGCGCGGCCCTGGCCGAACTGCTCGCCCTCGGCGTGGTGCCGGTGACCGACGGCACCGCCAGCCTGATGCCCGCCGCCGACGACGACGATCTCGACCTGGTGTCCGACGCGGGACTGCCGTTCCACTCCTGACACCCGGCAGCCCCGCGCCCGGTCGCCCCGTCCCCGCGGGACGCCCCGCACACCGGGCCGCGCCCGCCCACCACCGCACGAGCCGCCGGAACACCCCACGGGTTCCGGACTGACGACGAGAGTCCGCCATGTACGAGCTGTCCCGGGTCCGCCTCTACTCCATCGGGCCCGCCGGTGCGCGCTACGCCGACACCGTCCTCGACCTGCGCGGCGTGGGCGAGCCGGTGCCCACGCCGGCCCCCGCGCAGGCGGAGTTCTTCGAGGAGGAGCCGGTCGGGCCGCCGCGCCGCCCCGCCCCCGCCGGCGTGCTCTTCCTGGAGAACGGCGGCGGCAAGTCCGTCCTGCTCAAGCTGATCTTCTCCGTCATGCTGCCCGGCCACCGCAACACCCTCGGCGGTGCCAGCTCCGGCGTGCTGCGCAAGTTCCTGCTCGCCGACGACTGCGGCCACGTGGTGCTGGAGTGGCAGCACGTGCTGACCGGCGAGTGCGTCGTCGTCGGCAAGGCCAGCGAGTGGCGCGGCCGCCAGGTCTCCAACGACCCGCGGAAGTTCGCCGAGGCCTGGTACTCCTTCCGGCCCGGACCCGGCCTGAGCCTGGACAACCTCCCCGTCGCGGAGTCCACCGCCGTGCGCCCCGCCGCCGAGGGCCAGTCCACCGCCCGCGGCAGGCGCCGCACGATGAAGGGGTTCCGCGACGCCTTCACCGACGCGGGCAAGGCGTACCCGCACCTGGAGACGCACTGGGAGGAGACCCACGAGCGCTGGACCGAGCACCTCGGGGAACTGGGCCTGGACCCCGAACTCTTCCGCTACCAGCGCGAGATGAACGCCGACGAGGGCGAGGCGGCCGGCCTCTTCGCCGTGAAGAAGGACTCCGACTTCACGGACCTGCTGCTGCGCGCCGTCACCGACACCCGCGACACCGACGGCCTCGCCGACCTGGTCGGCGGCTTCGGCAACAAGCTCGGCCGCCGTTCCGAACTCATCGCCGAACGCGACTTCACCGCCGGGTCGCTGGACCTGCTCGGCCGCATCGCCGACAACGCCGAGGCCCGCGCCCGCACCCGCGACATCCACGCCGCCGCCGAGCGCCGCACCCGTACCCTCGCCCGGCGGCTGACCGCCCGCGCCGGACAGGAACGGCTGCGCACCGCCGACCTGGCCGAGCGGGTCACGGGCGCCGCGCAGGCCGTCACCACCGCCGAGCGCGAGCGCCGCACCAGCGCCCTCGTCTCCGCCGAACTCGCCTACCGGCACGCCTCGTTGGCGCTCGCCTCGGCCGAGCGGGCCACCGCCGCGCAGAAACGCGAGCTCGCCGACGCACGCACCCTGCACTCCGCCTGGCAGGGCGCCGAGGCGGTGCTGCGGCACCGGGCCGCCGCCGACCGGGTGGCGCGGGTCGCCGCCGCCATCCAGGAGGCCGAGCGCGACGCCGCCCCGGCCCTCGCCGCACGGGCCCGCGCCGCCACGGAACTGGTCCGCGCCCTGCACGCCGCCGCCGGGCGGGCCGAGGCACTCGCCAACGAGGAGGAGGAGCGCTCCTCCGCCCTCCAGGAGGTGGGCGACGGCGCCCACCGCGACGCGACGGCCGCCGCCACCGAGGCGCAGCGCGCCCGCAGCGAGATCGGCCACCTGCGCCAGCGCCTCGCCGAGGTCGAGCAGGAGACCGCCGAGGCGGTCCGGGCCGGCTGGCTGGACGACAGCGCCCCCGACGCCGACCCGGCACGGGCGGCCCTCGCCGCGAGCGACGCCGAGAAGACCGCCGTCGCCGCCTGGGACACCGCCCGCGAGGCGTCCCGGCGGGCCACCGAGCACGCACGGGAGGCGGCGTCCACCGAGTCCCGCGCCGAACTCACCGCGGCCCGCGCCGCCGACGCGGCGACCGCCGCCGAGCGCGCGTACGACGCCGAGCACCGCACGGCCGCCGCACTCGCCGCGGAGACCCGGCTCGCCGAACTGCTGAGCCTGCCCGCCGCACCGGGCGCCGGGACGGGTGCCGTCCCCGGTCCGCGCGCGGAGGACGCCCGGGACGGCGCCGCGGACACCGGGACGGGTGCCGCGGCCACCCGCGGCGGCGGCACGGCCTCCGCGGGGACGGCGACCGCCACCACGACCGGCCCCGGCCGCCCCGAGCACGGCTCCGCCCGCCCCGGCGCCCGGCGGGCCACCCCGAAGCCGGTCCGCGCCCGCACCGACGACCCGCTCACCGCCGCTGAACTCGACTCCTTCGCCGACGAGTTGCGCGAACTGCTCGACCAGGCCGTCGCCACCGCCGAGCGCCAGCTCTTCGACCTGCGCACCCACGCCGCCGACGACGCCCGCATCCTCGGCGCGCTCGGCGACGGGGGACTGCTGCCCGCCGGACCCGACGTGCTCGCCACCGTGGAGTACCTCGGCGAGCACGGCATCCCCGCGCTGCCCGGCTGGCGCTACCTCGCCCAGGCCGTCGACCCCGCCGACCACGCGCGCGTTCTCGCGGCCCGCCCCGAGCTGGTCGACGGCGTGATCATCACCGACCCCGACACCCACGCCCGCGCCCGCCGCGCCCTCGGCCAGGCCGCGCTGCTGCCGCGCTCCGCGGTCGCCGTCGGCACCGCCGCCGCCCTGCTCGCCCCCACCCCGCCCGGCGCCGACGGCGGCCCCGGTGAGGTGTTCCTCGTCCCGCCGAACCCCGCCATGCACGACGAGCTGGCCGCCGACGAGGAACGGCAGGCGCTGCGCACCCGTGCCGCCGAGCGCGACGACGAGATCCGCGCCCTCGCGGCCCGGCTCGGCAAGGACCGCGAACTCGCCGCCCGCCTCGCCTCCTGGCGCGGCGGCTGCCCGGCCGGCCGGCTCGCCGAACTGGCCCGCGCCGCCGACGAGGCGCACACCTTCGCCCAGGAGACCGAGGCGGAGCTCGCCGAGGCCCGTGCCCTGCGCACCGAGGCCGACGAGGCCGCCGCCGAGGCCGCCCGGGTCCGCGACGAGACCCAGGAGGCCGGCCAGCGGGCCCGCCGCGCCGCCGACGCCCTCGCCGGGCTGGCCTTCCGGCTGCGCGAACGCTCCGGCTGGCAGGCCCGGCTGCGCGAACTCGCCGACGACGCCGCCGAGTCGGAGGCCCGCGCGAGCACCTGCCTGGAGCGCGCCCGCGCCGCCGACGAGGACCGCCGCGCCGCCCAGCGCGCCGCCGACGACGCCCGCCGCACCGCCCGCACCCTGCGCGCCGAACGCTCCGAGATCGCCGGCGCCCCCGACGACGTCCCGGACGACGACGCCGACGCGGCCAAGGAACCGCTGCCCGCGCTGCGCGAGGCCTACCGCGCCGCCTCCCAGGTGTACGAGAAGGTCGGCGTCGGCGCCGACCTGCGCGCCGAACAGGCCCGCGCCGAGAGCGACGAGAGCGCCGCCCGCTCCGACCTGGACCGGCTCAGCAACAAGGTCCGCACCCGCGCCGAACAGCTCCTCCAGTCGACGGACGGGGCCGACGGACCGTCCCGGCAGGCCGCCGTCGCGCGCGCCGACGAACTCGTGCAGCTCCTGGAGACGCGGATGACCGCGGCGAGCGAGCAACTGGGCCGGCTGCGCGGCGAGGCCGAACGCCTCGCCCCGGAGGACGGCGACGACGCCCACACCGAACTCCCCGACGACCTGCGCCCCCGCGACGCCGAGCAGGCCCAGGCCCTGCTGCGCACCGCCACCGGCGAACTCGCCGCCCGTACCGAGGCGTTGCGCCTGGCCGGGGACGCCCACACCGACCTCGTCGCCCTGCACCGCGCCGCCGAGGACGCGGCCCGCGGCTTCGACGAGAGCGCCGCCATGCTCCGCGACCTGCTGCGCGAGCACACCCCGGAGGAGGAGCAGGAGGAGCCCGAGCCCTACCCCGGCACCCTCGAAGAGGCCCGGCAGGCGGGCGCCGAGGCCCGGCGCTCCCTGCGCGGCTGCGCCGCCGACCTGTCCGCCGCGGAGGCCGCCGTGCGCGAGGCGAGCGACGTCCTCGTCCGGCACGCCAACTCCACCCGCTTCGAGCAGGTCCGCACCCCCGCCCGCCAGCAGATCCGCGAACTGCCCGCCGCCGCGCTGCCCGAGCACGCGCAGAAGTGGGCCGCCGCCTTCGCGCCCCGGCTGCGGGTCCTCACCGACGAACTCGCCCAGCTCGAACGCAACCGCGACTCCATCGTGGACCGGCTGCGCGGCCTCGTGGAGTCCGCGCTCGCCACCCTGCGCTCCGCACAGCGGCTGTCCCGGCTGCCCGAGGGGCTGGGGGAGTGGTCCGGCCAGGAGTTCCTGCGCATCCGCTTCGAGGAGCCCGACCAGGCCACGCTCACCGAACGGCTCGGCGAGGTCATCGACGAGGCGACCCGGGCCGCGGTCCGCAAGAACTCCGACCTGCGCCGCGACGGCATGTCCCTGCTGCTGCGCGGAGTCGGCGCCGCCCTCCAGCCCAAGGGCGTCGCCGTGGAGATCCTGAAGCCGGACGCCGTGCTGCGCGCGGAGCGCGTCCCCGTCGGGCAGATGGGCGACGTCTTCTCCGGCGGCCAGCTGCTCACCGCCGCCATCGCCCTGTACTGCACGATGGCCGCCCTGCGCAGCAACGACCGCGGGCGGGACAAGCACCGGCACGCCGGCACGCTGTTCCTCGACAACCCCATCGGCCGCGCCAACGCCACGTACCTGCTGGAGCTCCAACGGGCCGTCTCCGACGCGCTGGGTGTCCAACTCCTGTACACGACCGGCCTGTTCGACACGACCGCGCTCGCCGAGTTCCCGCTCGTGATCCGGCTGCGCAACGACGCGGACCTGCGGGCCGGCCTGAAGTACATCAGCGTCGAGGAACACCTGCGGCCCGGTCTCCCGCAGCCCGCGCCGGCCGGGGAGGGCGACGCCGTGCACAGCGAGATCACGGCGACCCGGATGTTCCGGCGCCCCGCACCGGCGGCGGGTTGAGAGCCGCCGCCGGTGCGGCCGGGGACGGCGGCCGCACCGCGCGAACGTGAGCGGGGGCGGCGCGGGCGGACCCGCGCCGCCCCCGCTCACGTCGTGTCAGTCCGGCGACCCTGCTCCGATCGGCACAAGTGCCGTCAGGAGTGCGACAGTTGCCGGGCCCCGCGCCGCCTGGCTATCCGGGCCTTGGCGCGCTCGTCGGCCCGCGCGTGACGCCGGGACCGGCGCCGCTCGCGGCGCAGCGCCCGCGCCGTGCTGCTCGGGACCGACACCACGCCGTACCGCTGGTTCCACACCTGGCGGGTGACCCATACGTCCAGGGCGCCCCACGTCGCCACCACCGTGCTGACCACGCTGCTGAGCACCATCGGGAAGGCGAGCCAGGAACCCGCCAGGGTGCACAGGAACGCCACCATCGCCTGAATCAGCGTCAGCGAGATGATCAGCACCGCCCGCACCGACGCCGTACGCACCGGGTCGGGCATCCGGCGCCTGCGCGCCGGCTCCTCGACCCACAACTGCCGTCCGGCCGACGGCTCCTCGGTGCGGACCGGCACCGGCCGCCCGGCGCCCGGCCCGGCCGCCCCGCGGTCCCGCGCGTCCCGCACGCCCCCGTCCGCTCCCGCGTCCGCGTCCCACCCGGACCGTTCCCCTACGGCCGTCTCGCGCCGCTCTGCCGTGCCCATCAACTTGTCACTCCCACCCGCCGACAGCAGACCGCTCGCTCCGTGGTCCGAAGACCCGGTTCCCCTGTGGCTGCCCGGCATGCGCCGTGTTACGCCATCCCCGCACGGGGATCGGCTTCCTTGGCCGGTTCCGCGTCCGGTTCTCCCGGGGAGAAACCGACTCCCCACGCCCCGAGGACGAACCGCGCACCCCGCCCATGTACAGAAAGACGAACGACGTGCGCCGAAGATTCCCGGGAAAGGGAAAAACTGGTCAACGCGTCGTCACGCGACCGGAACCGGCCCCGACGGCCCCGCCGGGCAGCGGTCCCGGCGCTCCGGCGGGACGGGGGACGATCTCCCGCCATGACCGGACAACTCGCCATCTCTCGCACCGGGACGGGAAGTTCGGCTTCCGGACTGGCCTTCGAGTTGTCCCGCCGTCAGTAGTAGGCTCGCGCCGTTTATTGACGCACATGTGTGCCCCAGTTCGCGGGGCCGAGCTGGGGGAGGCCATGCGCTTTCGCGGGAAGTCCGTCCGCAGGAAGATCGTGGCGCTGCTTCTCGTGCCCCTGGTTTCCCTGACCGTCGTCTGGGGCTTCGCCACGGTCGTCACCGGCCGCGAGGCCTCCCGGCTGGTCAACGTGTCCTCCGTGGTCGAGAAGGTCGGCTACCCCACCGAGGACACCGTCCGCGCCCTCCAGCAGGAACGCCGCCAGACCCTCGTCTACATCGCCGACCCGCGCGCCTCCGACGGGCTCTCCGCGCTCCGCCGCAGCCGCGCCGCGACCGACGACGCCGTCGCGAGGATCCGCAAGAACGCCCGGAGCCCCGACGTCCGCGACGCCATGGGGGAGAGCACCGACGAACGCATGACCGCGGTGCTGGACGCCTTCGGCGGCCTCGTCTCCCTGCGGCGCAGCGTCGACGACGGCACCCTCGACCGCGTCCAGTCCCTCGGCCTCTACAACCGCCTGGTCGACCCCTGCTACACCCTGCTCGCCAAACTCCGGGTCGTCGACAACGTCGAACTCGACAAGCAGTACCGCGCCCTCGTCAATCTCGCACAGGCCCGCGAACTCCTCTCCCGCGAGGACGCCCTGCTCGGCTCCTCCCTGGTCGCCGGCGGGATCCGCCGCGACGAACGCCGCGACGTGTCCGACCTCGTGGCCCGGCGGACCGAGCTGTACGACGTGAACCTCCCGCTGCTCCCCGAGGCGGAACGCGAACGCTACGAGCGCTTCTGGAAGAGTCCCGCCACCGGGCCCCTGCGCGTCGCCGAGGAGGCCGTCGCCTCCTCCGCCTCCGACACGCCGCGCGGGGTCGCCGCGAGCAGTTGGGACAGTGCCGCGGGCGACGTCCTCGGCTCGCTCGGCACCCTCAATGACGAGGCCGACGACCGCTACCAGGAACGCGTCGACCCGGTCGCGACGCGCGTCCTCGTCAAGGCGGTGCTGGCCGGGGTCCTCGGCCTCGTCGCCGTCCTGGTGTCGCTCTTCCTGTCCGTGCGGGTCGGCCGCGGCCTCATCCGCGACCTGCGGCGGCTGCGGCTGGAGGCCCACGAGGCGTCCGGCGTCCGGCTGCCCGGCGTGATGCGCCGGCTGTCCGCGGGCGAGGAGGTCGACGTGGAGACCGAGGCGCCCGTCCTCCAGTACGAACAGAGCGAGATCGGCGAGGTCGGCCTCGCCCTCAACACGCTTCAGCGCGCCGCCGTCGAGGCCGCCGTGAAGCAGGCCGAACTGCGCTCGGGAGTCTCCGAGGTCTTCGTGAACCTCGCCCGGCGCAGCCAGGTGCTGCTGCACAAGCAGCTCACCCTGCTCGACGCCATGGAGCGGCGCACCGAGGACACCGACGAACTCGCCGACCTGTTCCGCCTGGACCACCTGACGACCCGCATGCGCAGGCACGCGGAGGGACTCGTGATCCTCTCGGGCGCCGCGCCCTCCCGCCAGTGGCGCAAACCGGTCCAGCTCATGGACGTCGTGCGCGCCGCGGTCGCCGAGGTCGAGGACTACGAGCGCATCGAGGTGCGGCGCCTGCCGCGCATCGCCGTCACCGGCCCCGCCGTCGCCGACCTCACCCACCTGCTGGCCGAACTCCTGGAGAACGCCACGGTGTTCTCCCCGCCGCACACCACCGTGCAGGTGCTCGGCGACCATGTGGCCAACGGCTTCACCCTGGAGATCCAGGACCGCGGTCTCGGCATGGCGGCCGACGCCCTGCTCGACGCCAACCTCCGGCTCGCGGAGACCGCCGAGTTCGAGCTGTCCGACACCGACCGGCTCGGCCTGTTCGTGGTCAGCCGGATCGCCGGCCGGCAGAACGTGCGGGCGTCCCTCCAGCCCTCGCCCTACGGCGGCACCACCGCCGTCGTCTTCATCCCGGACACCCTCCTGACGGACGACGTCCCGGACACCGACGGCGCCGGGTTCCGCCTCGGCCCCGAGGCCACGCGCGAGGAGGCCGTCCCGCGCCACGGCAGGGCCGAGGCGCTGACCGGCGGGCCCGTCCGCCGCACGGGACTGCCGGCGGCGTCCTTCGACGCGCAGGCCGAGCTGGAGGACGTGGGCGGCCCCACCGCGCTCGACGACATCGCGGGCGTGCCGGACGAACTGACGGACGACCACGGCGGCCTGCTGTCGTCCCACCGCTCCATCGCCCGCGGACCGGCGACCCCGCCGGACGGCACGGACCTGCGCGGCGGGGGCAGACGGCCCAGCGACGTGCTGCCCGGCGGCAAGGCCCCCGGCGGCCGTGACGGCAGGGAGCAGGACGGCGGCCCGGCTCCCCTGCCGCGGCGCGGAACGCCCAAGCTGGTCAGTTCGCACGGCCGTCCGGTCACCGACCGCGCGACGGCACGGAACGAACCCCAGGACGCGCGCACCGCCTCCGCCACGCCCGCGCGCTCCGGCCCGGAGGCGCCGGCCCCGCTGCCGGTCCGCCGCAGCCCCGGGCAGTCCGCCCGGACGCCGCTGACGGGCGGCCCCCGCCGGGCGGCGATCCTGCCGGCGCAGTGGACACCCGCCGCCCGCGACGCCTCCCCGCAGGACGGCCCGGACGACGACCGCACACCGGACGCGTCCGGCGGCACGGACCGGCCGGACGCGCAGCCGCCGCTGCTCCCGCGCCGCACCCCCCGCGCCGGGACGAACCCCGGCGGCCCCGCGGCCCCGCACGGCGGCCCACGCCGGTCCGGCCCCGCCGGTTCCGCCCCGGACGGGCCCGCCCCGGCCGGCGCCTCCGCGGAACCGTCCGGGGATCCGGGCGTCCCGGGAGCTTCCGAACTCCCCGGTGTTCCCGGGAGACTTGGGGAGACGGCACCCGGCACACCGGCCGCAGGGGACGCAACGGGCGCACGGTCCGCGGAAACAGCCCCGGCGGAGGGAACCACCGGACGGGGAAGGACCGTTGATCCTGACGAGCCGCACGACGCCCGGGACGGGAACCAGGACCGGAACCGGGACCGGGACCGGAACCAGGACCTCGGGAGCGCACCCGGGGGCTCCCTGCCCCGACGGGTGCGGCAGGCCAGCCTGGCACCGCAGTTGAGGCAGGCGGCAGGGTCCGGGACCGAGCCCGGCACAGGGGACGGCACCGACCTCGCCGACCGCGACGCCGACGAGGTCCGCAGCAGGATGGCGTCGCTCCAGCGCGGCTGGCAGCGGGGCCGCGAGGAGAACGCCGCCGGCGAGGACCACGGCGACGGCACAGGCACAGCAACAGGAACGACAAGGGGGGACGGTCGATGACCGCACCGAATCCGACCGGCCGGGGCACGGCCGGCAGTACCGAGCTGAACTGGCTCCTGGACGACCTCGTCAGCAGGGTCTCCAGCATCCGCAAGGCCGTCGTGCTCTCCAGCGACGGTCTGGCGACCGGGGTGTCGGCCGACCTGACCCGTGAGGACGGCGAGCACCTGGCGGCCGTCTCCTCGGGCTTCCACAGTCTGGCCAAGGGGGTCGGCCGCCACTTCGCGGCGGGCAACGTCCGCCAGACCATCGTCGAACTGGACGGCGCCTTCCTGTTCGTGACCGCGGCCGGCGACGGCAGTTGCCTCGCCGTGCTGTCGGACGCGGACGCCGACGTCGGCCAGGTCGCCTACGAAATGACGCTCCTCGTCAAGCGGGTCGGTGTGCATCTGGGCGCCGCACCGCGCAACGATGCCGCCTCGGGCGGGTAATGAGATGACATGAGCGGAGACGACGCCGAAAGAAGATCCTGGTTCGACGACGAGGCCGGACCGGTGGTCCGCCCCTACGCCATGACCCGAGGGCGTACCAGTCACGCCGCACAGCACCGCCTCGACCTGATCGCGGTGGTGATCGCACAGGCCCGCCACGACGATCCGGCCGCGCACCCGTCGCTGTCGCCCGAGCACATGGACATCGTGGACATGTGCCGGGACACCCCGCAGTCGGTCGCCGAACTGGCCGCCGAACTCGACCTGCCCGTCGGCGTCGTACGGGTCCTGGTCGGCGACCTGATGGACGGGGAGCTCGTCCAGGTGAGCCGTCCGGTACCGCCCGCCGAGCTGCCCGACGCGAGCGTGCTGCGCGACGTGATCGACGCGCTGCGCGCCCTCTGACCGAACCGCCGCACCCCGAAGTCCCCGTTCCGACGGGAGAGTCGGGGCCGGGACCACCGAGCAGGAGACCAGACCGATGAACGTCGGGCGTACCCAGCGCGCGAGACCGCCTCAGCCCCTGACGCTGAAGATCCTCGTGGCCGGCGGCTTCGGCGTCGGCAAGACGACCCTCGTCGGCTCGGTCAGCGAGATCCGCCCGCTGCGCACGGAGGAGACGCTCACCGAGGCGGGCCGCCCCGTCGACGACCTCACGGGCCTGACGGACAAGCGGACCACCACCGTGGCCATGGACTTCGGGCGCATCACCCTCCGCGAGGACCTGGTCCTCTACCTGTTCGGCACGCCGGGGCAGCAGCGCTTCTGGTTCATGTGGGACGAACTGGCCGAGGGTGCCCTCGGCGCCGTGGTGCTCGCCGACACCCGCCGCCTGGCGGACTGCTTCGCCGCCGTCGACTACTTCGAGCAGCGGTCCATCCCGTTCGTGGTCGCCGTCAACCGCTTCGACGGGGCGCCCCGGCACGCCGCGAGCGAGGTCCGCGCGGCCCTCGACCTCGACGCGGAGGTGCCCCTCCTGCTCTGCGACGCCCGCGACCGCGAGTCCGTCAAGGAGGTCCTCGTCGAGGTCGTGGCACGCGCGCGTACCCACGTCGCCGCCCGCCGCGGGGCCACCGTCTGACACCGCGCCGAGCACCCGTCCGGCGGTCCCCGACGGTCGCGCCGCGGGCGCCCGGCCGGATTCGGTCACCCGGCGGTACGGAACGCCCGCGCCCTCACCCCTGCGGGCCGTCGCCGTCGTCATCGCCGTCCTCGTCCAGCCAGCCGAAGCTCTTCTCCACCGCCTTGCGCCAGTTCCGGTACTCGCGGTCCCGCACGGCGGCCTCCATCGACGGCGTCCACTCCGCGTCCCGCTGCCAGTGCGACTTCAGCTCGTCCAGGTCGTTCCACACCCCGGTCGCGAGCCCCGCCGCGTAGGCGGCACCCAGGCAGGTCGTCTCCGAGACCCGCGGCCGGATCACCGGCACCCCGAGGACGTCCGCCTGGTGCTGCATGAGCAGGTTGTTCTTCGTCATGCCCCCGTCCACCTTGAGGGTGGTGATCTGCACGCCGGAGTCCTGGTACATGGCGTCCACGACCTCACGGGTCTGCCAGCTCGTGGCCTCCAGCACCGCCCGTGCGAGGTGGGCCCTGGTGACGTACCGGGTCAGCCCCGTCACGACACCGCGCGCGTCGGAGCGCCAGTAGGGGGCGTAGAGCCCGGAGAACGCCGGCACGATGTACGCGCCGCCGTTGTCCTCGACGCCCGCCGCCAGCGTCTCGATCTCGTCGGCGTCGCGGATGATGCCCAACTGGTCGCGGAACCACTGCACCAGGGCGCCGGTGACGGCGATCGACCCCTCCAGGCAGTAGACGGGCGCCTCCCCGCCGATCTTGTAGCCCATGGTGGTCAGCAGTCCGCTCTTGGACGGGACCGGCCGGTTCCCGGTGTTGAGCAGCAGGAAACTGCCCGTGCCGTACGTGTTCTTCGCCGTCCCCACGTCGTAGCAGGCCTGCCCGAACACGGCGGCCTGCTGGTCGCCGAGCGCGGAGGCCACGGGCACACCGGCGAGCCGGCCGACCGCCGTCCCGTACACCTCCGCCGACGACCGGATCTCCGGCAGCACGGCCTCGGGGACGTTCATCGCGGACAGGATCGCGGGATCCCACTGGAGCGTCTCCAGGTTCATCAGCATGGTGCGTCCGGCGTTGGTCACGTCCGTCACGTGCTGCCCGCCGGCGGTGCCGCCCGTCAGGTTCCAGATGAGCCAGGAGTCGATCGTGCCGAAGGCGATCTCGCCGCGCTCGGCGCGGGCGCGCAGCCCCGGCACGTTGTCCAGCAGCCAGGCCGCCTTGGGACCGGAGAAGTAGCTGGCGAGCGGCAGCCCGGTCTGCTCGCGGAACCGGTCCTGCCCGTCGGAGCCGCCCAGCTCCCGGCACAACCCCGACGTGCGGGTGTCCTGCCACACGATCGCGTTGTGCACGGGCTTGCCGGTGGCGCGGTCCCACAGGACCGTCGTCTCGCGCTGGTTGGTGATCCCGAGCGCGCTCAACTGGTCCGGTCGCAGACCGGCCTTGGCGATCGCGCCCGCCACCACGGCCTGCACCTTCGACCAGATCTCGGTGGCGTCGTGCTCCACCCAGCCCGGCTTGGGGAAGATCTGGCGGTGCTCGCGCTGGTCGACGGCGACGATGGCGCCGCCGTGGTCGAAGACGATGCACCGGCTGGAGGTGGTGCCCTGGTCGATGGCGGCGACGTACTTGTCGGCGTTGTCCGTCATGGCTACCCCTGGTTGTTCGGTCGGATCGGAAGGCTGCGCGGTGTCAGAAGGCCGCGTGGTAGAGGAGGCCCGCCAGCGCCCCTCCGATCAGCGGGCCGGCCACCGGAATCCAGGCGTAACTCCAGTCGGAGGTGCCCTTGTTCGGGATCGGCAGGAAGGTGTGCACGATGCGCGGGCCGAGGTCGCGCGCCGGGTTGATGGCGTACCCGGTCGGACCGCCCAGCGACAGCCCGATGCCGACGACCAGCAGCGAGACGATCAGGACGAGCGTCCCCGACTCGCCGAGCCCCTTGGTGAGTCCGAAGGCGAGGACGGGCAGGACGAGCGCCATCGTCGCGATGATCTCCGTCAGCAGGTTGGCCAGCGGGCTGCGGATCTCCGGGATGGTCGAGAAGATACCGAGCGTCGCCACGGGGCCGTCGGCCTCAGCGACGGGCCCGGCCTCCGGGACCGCGCCCTCCTCGCCGTCGGCCGCCCCGCCCCGGCCCGCGGTCGTGCCGGCGGCCACGTTCGCCTGGAACTGCGCGAAGTACACGAGGTACGCGAGGACCGCGCCCGCCATCGCGCCGACCATCTGCCCCAGCAGGTAGACCCAGACCTTGCCCCACTCGCCGGTGTCGACCGCGATGCCGATCGTGACGGCGGGGTTGAGCTGCCCGCCGGACAGGGGAGCCGCGGTGTAGGCGCCCGACAGCACGCCGAACCCCCACCCGAAGGCGATCACGACCCATCCCGACGCGCGCGCCTTGGAGTGTCTGAGGGTGACCGCGGCGCACACGCCCGCCCCCATCAGGATCAGGATCGCGGTACCGATGACCTCGCCGACGAAAATGTCCATGTCGCTCATGGCGGCTCCTAGAACCCGGCCGGGGGCGTCCGGCCCCGGTCCTTCGTGCAGGGTGCGTTCGCGGTGCCCACGCAGGCCGGGCGGGGGCGGCCCGTGCCCCACCGGCAGCGTGACGAGCGTGCCGCCGAGGCGTGGTTCCCCGTGCCGGCAGGCCCCTTGGCGCACATGGATCCGCGCGGCGAAGTGCCGGAATGCGGCGAGAATGTGCGGCGATGTCGACTGACACCGGAAGTGTTCCCCCGGTGCGGGAGGCCGTCAAGGCAGCGGACGGCAACGGTGACCGGACCACCGCCGCCCCCACCCGAACGACGCGGGCCCCCGCACCCCGGTACGGGGAGTCTCCCCGCGCGTGCCTTAACACGCCTTTAGGTGCGCCCACTTGGCGCTCCTGGCCACGCTCGCTACGCCGGGGAGGTGCCCTCACGGGGCCACCCCGCGTCCGGTCGGTTCGGCCTGGACGGTGCGGGATCGCGCGCCCGCGCGTCGTGTTCGTCCCCGCACGTCTCAACGTGTCGGTGCATGAGACCACTTGGCATTCCGGGCCGCGCTCGTGCGCGCTGACGCCTGTCCGTACGGGAGCGTCCCGCGTCCGGTCGCCCCGCCCTGGATGGCGCCGGACCGTATACGTACAAGGCGGTTCGTCCAGCCCGTCTCAACGTGCTTGTACTCGCGGTGACTTGGCATCCGAGGCTGTGCTCGTGCGCTGTGGCGCGCGTCCGCACGGGCCCCCCGCGACCCGCCGCCCCGATCTGGACGGCGCCGGACCGCGCGCCTGCGCGGCGTGTTCGTCCACGCACGTCCCGACGGGCCCGTGCATGCGCTGACTTGGCGCCCGGGGCCGTGCTCGTGCGCTGTGGCGCGCGTCCTTATGGGAGCGCCCCGGGTCCGATTGCCCGGCTGGACGGTGCCGGACCGCGCGCCTGCGAGGCATGTTCGCCCACGCGGTTCCCAACCCGCCGGTGTAGGCGATGACTTGGCGCCCGGGGCCGCGCCCGTACCCGTGGCGCGCGTCCGCACAGGGTCGCCCCGCGCCCCGCCACCGCACCCGAGCGCCGCCGCCCCGACGCAACGCGCCACACGGCGTACCCGACGCATTCGCCGCCGACTGCCTCAACGCAACCGCAGCCGCGCCTACTTGACGCCCCCGGCCGCCCTCAACCGCCTGCGGTCCACCGTCACGCCTGTCCGCGCGGCAGAGCCACGCCACCCGCCGCCCGTCCGATACAGTCCGCGGCGTGTCCGACACCCAGGCCCTGGCCGCCGCCCCCCGCCCCGTCCCCGGATCGCACTGCCAGAGCTGCGGGGCCCCGTACGGCGCGGACGCCGACGGCTGGCCCCGCACCTGCCCCGCCTGCGGCACGGTGGCCTACCGCAACCCGCTGCCCGTCGCCGTCGCCCTCCAGCCCGTCCGCGACGAGCGTGGCACGTCCCTCGTCGTCATCACCCGCACCATCGCCCCCGCGCGCGGCGGCGTCGCCCTCCCCGGCGGCTTCGTCGACCACCGCGAGGACTGGCGCGCGGCCCTCGTGCGCGAACTGCGCGAGGAGACCGGCATCGAGGCCGCGGGGGAGGATGTGCGGCTCGCCGACGTGCTGAGCTCGCCGGACGGGCACCTGCTCGTCTTCGGCGTCCTCCCGGAGCGCCCCGCCGACGGCCTCCCGCCGTCCGCGGCCACGGACGAGACCGAGGGCTGGCACCTGCTGCGCGCCCCCGCCGAACTGGCCTTCCCGCTGCACACGACCGCGGTACGCGCGTGGTTCGCGGGACGGTACGCCTGACGCCCCCCCGCATCCACGACCCCGCGACGACCCCGCGCCCCCGCGTCCGCGCCCGGCCCCCGTCGCCCTCAGCCGCCGGCCGGCAGCCCCCGTACCCGCACCGGGTACGGCGCCGCGCGCAACCCGGACTCCGCCTCCTGACGCACGACGACACGCTCGCCCTGCCGGTGCGCCACGAAGCGCTCGACGGCCGGCTGGTCCGCGCCGTCGTCCGGGTCCCGCACGAACGTCCCCGCACCGGGCCGCCCCCGCGCGGGAGCCCACACCTCCAGCTCCGGCCCCCGGTCACCGCTCACGGGCAGCACCGCCCCCGCGCGCGCCAGCACCGCGATCCGCGACGGGGGAGTGTCCACGGTCACCAACCCCGGCCCGTCGTACGCCCGTTCCGTCGTCGTGTCGTACCAGCGCCCCCGCGGCAGCCGGACCGCCCGCCGTCCGGTGCCGGCCTCGAACACCGGCGCCACCAGCAGACAGTCGCCCAGCAGGAAGGCGTCCTCGCAGTCCCGCAGCGCACGGTCCTCCGGAGCCCCCCACCAGAGCGGTCGCACCAGAGGAGCCCCGGTGAGCCGCGCCAGGTGCGCCAGCGTCGTGAGGTACGGCAGCAGGCGGCGCCGCTCGGCGAGCGCCACGCGCGCGTGCGCCGCGACCTCCCCGCCGAACTCCCACGGCTCGCGCAGCCGTTGCCCCGCCCGCCCGGTTCCCTCCCCGCCCCGCGTGCGCAACAGCGGTAGGTAGGAAGCCAGTTGCAGCCACCGCAGGTACAACTCGCCGGAGAGCACGCCCCCGTGGCCGCCGACGTCCGGACCCGAGTACGGCACGCCGCACAGCCCGAGCCCGACCACCAGTGACACCGAGGCCCGCAGCCCTTCCCAGCCGGTCGCGACCCTTCCCGACCATGCCCCGCCGTAGCGCTGCATACCGGCCCATCCGGCGTGCGACAGCACCAGCGGCCGCTCCTCGTAAGGCAGTTCGCGCAGCCCCTCACGGGCCGCCCGCGCCATGCACAGCGCGTACACGTTGTGGGCCTCGCGATGGTCGCCGCCGCGTCCCTCCAGGGCGTGCGCCGCCGAACGCGGCAGCGTCGTCTCGCCGTAGGCCGTGAACGACGTCGGCTCGTCCATCTCGTGCCGGAAACCGGCGAGGCCCTGCGCGTACGCGTCCGCGTACAGGCCGCCCCACCAGCGCCGCACCGACGGCGCCGTGAAGTCAGGATGGACCGACTCCCCGGACCGCCCCTCGCCCTCCACCGGGCGTCCCGCCGCGCCCCGCACGAACGCGTCCCGCGCCGCACCGCCGTCGAACAGCGGGTTCCCCGGCGAGACGCGCACCGCGGGATCGACCGCCGTCACCAGGCGCACACCGTCCCGGCGCAACTCCTCGGCGAGCACGGACAGTTTCGGGAACCGGTCGTGGTCCACCGTGAAGGCCTGCCCGCCCTCCTGGTGGCCGCCGCCCAGATCGACGGCGTCCAGCGGCAGCGCGTGCTCCCGGTACGCCGCCACCACCCGCCGCACCTCCTGCTCGTCGGGCCTGCCCGTCAGCACGTGCTGATGTCCCAGCGCCCACGCCGGAGGCGGCACGGGCGCCCCGGTGAGCGCGGCCCAGGTGTGCAGCACGCGCGCGGGGGTGCCCACCACCGCCCAGCAGCGCAGCGGACCCCCGTCCATCCGCACGTCGCACCGGCCCGGCACGTCGTGCCCGGAACCCGCCCCCTCCGCGCCCTCCCGCAGCGTCACCGTGCCGTCCCACGTGTTGTCGTGGAACACCAGGTGCGTGCCCGCGTCCGCGACGACCAGCTGCACCGGCATGGTGACGGACAACGGATCGTCCCCCGGACCGAACGCGACGCCGGGGTCCGTGTTCCACAGGCGGTACGCCCCGTCCCGCAGCCGCGGCCCGCCGGCCCGGCCGCCGAGCCCGAAGAACCGCGCGTCCGCCCCGACCTCGGAGCGCTGCATCCACCGGGCGGGCCCGCCGCCGGCCGGCTCCCACCAGCGGGGCGGCAGATCGCTGCGCAGGGTCACGCCGCCCGGCGTGCACACCCGCACCGAGCCGTGCCGCGAGACGCCGACCGTCACCCGCTCCGCCACCACCCGCCAGCCGCCGTCCTTGTCCGGCTCCAGCACCGCCCGCGGGTCCGGCTCGGGACACGGCTCGGCGAGCGCGTACGACGGCTCGGGCCCCGCCCCGTCCCAGCCCCAGAACACGGCCCCGCTCACGGTCACCACGACGCGCAGCTCCGACCGGGCGAAACGCACCGTCCCGCCGCCCGGGGCGGGCGTCGCGTCCCGCACCTCGCCCGGCACCCGCGCCCGCTCAGCGCCCCGCGGCGGCAGCGCCGACGCGTCGGCCCGACTGCGGCGCCACGCCGCCCGCACACCGCGCAACCCGTGACCCGCCCGCCCCGAACCGACCACCTTCACCGAGCGCACCAGGTCCCGACCGTTCATGCTGCTCACCCTGTCACTGGAAGCCCCGCACGAGCGTGGCGTTCAACTGCCGTTCATCCACTGCACGCCGGGACGACCCACGACGCGGACACGCCGCCGTCCGAGGCGCCCCCTGGTGTGGAAGTCGATCACATGGCATCGTCCGTGTCAGCCGCCCGCCGTGCGCACCCCCGCGCGCGGGCGGTCCACGCACACGACGCGTACAGCCCGGGAGCCGCCCCATGCCGACCGCGAACCCACAGCCGCTCTGGCAGCCCGACGAACAGGACGTCGCCGCCGCCCGGATCACCCGCTTCCAGGCATGGGCCGCCACGCACCACGACGCCCCCGCCGACGGCGGGTACCCGGCCCTGCACCGCTGGTCGGTCGACGAGCCCGAGACGTTCTGGAAGGCCGTCACGGAGTGGTTCGACGTGCGCTTCGCGACGCCGTACACGCGCGTACTGGGCGACCGCTCCATGCCCGGCGCCCGCTGGTTCCCCGGCGCCACCCTCAACTACGCCGAACACGCCCTGCGCGCGGCCGCCGAACGCCCCGACGAACCGGCCCTGCTCTGCGTCGACGAGACCCACGAACCCCGCCCCGTCACCTGGTCGCGGCTGCGCGCCCAGGTCGGCTCCCTCGCCGCCGAACTCCGCGCCCTGGGCGTCCGGCCCGGTGACCGCGTCAGCGGCTACCTGCCCAACGTCCCGGAAGCCGTCGTCGCCCTCCTCGCCACCGCCGCCGTCGGCGCCGTCTGGACGTCCTGCGCCCCCGACTTCGGCGCGCGCAGCGTCCTCGACCGCTTCCAACAGGTCGAACCCGTCGTCCTGTTCACCGTCGACGGCTACCGGTACGGCGGCCGCGCCCACGACCGGAGCGACGTCGTCGCCGAGCTGCGCCGCGAACTGCCCACCCTGCGCGCGGTCGTGCACGTGCCCCTGTTGGGCACCCCGGCCCCCGAGGGCACCCTGGAGTGGTCGGCGCTCACCTCAGCCGACACCGAGCCCGTCTTCGAACAGGTCCCCTTCGACCACCCGCTGTGGGTGCTCTACTCCTCGGGAACCACCGGCCTGCCCAAGGCCATCGTCCAGTCCCAGGGCGGCATCCTCGTCGAACACCTCAAACAACTCGGCCTGCACTGCGACCTCGGCCCCGGCGACCGGTTCTTCTGGTACACGTCGACCGGCTGGATGATGTGGAACTTCCTGGTCTCCGGCCTCCTCACCGGCACCACAATCGTCCTCTACGACGGCAGCCCCGGCCACCCCGACATCGCCGCCCAGTGGCGCGTCGCCGAACGCACCGGCACGACCCTCTACGGCACCTCCGCCGCCTACGTGATGGCCTGCCGCAAGGCGGGCATCGGCCCCGGCCGGGAATGCGACCTCTCCCGCGTACGCTGCGTCGCCACCACCGGATCCCCGCTGCCCCCCGACGGATTCCGCTGGCTGCACGACGAGGTGCGCGCGGACCTCTGGATCGCCTCCGTGAGCGGTGGCACCGACGTCTGCTCCTGTTTCGCCGGTGCCGTGCCCACGCTGCCCGTGTACGTCGGCGAACTCCAGGCGGCCTGCCTCGGCACCGACCTCCAGGCCTGGAACCCGGCCGGCGAACCCGTCACCGACGAGGTCGGCGAACTCGTCGTCACCAACCCCATGCCGTCCATGCCGATCCGCTTCTGGAACGACCCCGACGGCAGCCGCTACCACGACAGTTACTTCGACACCTACCCCGGCGTCTGGCGCCACGGCGACTGGATCACCGTCACCTCCCGGGGCTCCGTCGTCATCCACGGCCGCTCGGACTCCACGCTCAACCGCCAGGGCGTACGCATGGGTTCGGCCGACATCTACGAGGCCGTCGAGCGGCTGCCCGAGATCAGGGAGTCCCTCGTCGTCGGCGTCGAACAGCCGGACGGCGGCTACTGGATGCCCCTCTTCGTGCACCTCGCGCCCGGCGCGGCCCTCGACGAGGCACTCCTGGACCGCATCCGCAGGACCGTCCGCGAACAGCTCTCGCCCCGCCACGTCCCCGACGAGATCATCGAGGTCCCCGGCATCCCGCACACCCTCACCGGCAAGCGGATCGAGGTCCCGGTCAAGCGGCTCCTCCAGGGCACCCCCCTCGAAAAAGCGGTCAACCCCGGCTCCATCGACAACCTCGACCTGCTGGACCTCTACGTAGGCCTGGCCAAGGAACGCCCCTGACCCACCCGGCACCCCACAGCCAGGAACCCGTTGTCAGCACCCCCGGTTACTGTACGTGAACATCTGATCACGCACCCAGGGGGACCAGCCATGACGCACACCGACCACCAGTCCCTGCGACGCGTCCTGCGCCGCGAAATCGCGGGCACCATCGGCCTGTTGACCGACGAGCGGGACTTCCACGCCATGCGCCGCTACGACAGCTTCGCCTTCCGTGACCACATCGCCTACCTCCAGCAGATCGAGGCCCTGCTGCGCACCCGCGCCCTCCAGGGCACGCATACCACCGTCGCGCTCTTCGACCCCGAGGAGTACGCGGACTACTGCGAGGCGGCCGGCCTCGACCCCGACCGCCCCGCCAGCCGCTCCCGCTTCACCGCGGAACTGGCCTCCACCGGCCCCACCGTGCCCTACGAGGGCCAGCCCCTCGCCGACCTCGTCCCCACCCTCGTCGACGAGGCCGTCCGCCGGGCCACCTGGGAGTACGCCTCCACCCTCCTCGCCCGCCTAGGCGCCTGCCCCACCTGCGGCGAGGACAGGGGCCGCGCCGCCTTCTCCCGCGCCTCGGAGCTCCTCGTACGCGTCCTCGGCAGCGCACCGCCGGGCGACCGGCACCTGGTGTGCAGCGTCGCGGACTCGCCCGAAACCCTTGTCGCCGTCCTGCACGCCGACCGCGACGGCGACGGCGCCACCCAGCTCGACGAGGCGGAGGCCCTCGAGTTCACCACGGTCCTCGCCGTCGGCCTCGCCACCCACAACCCCGGCGGCCTCGTCATGCGCACCACCACCGCGGGCAGCCCCGACCGCGTCTACGGCTGGCGCCTGCGCGGCGAGGACCTCCACCCCCTCACCGCGGGCGAGGTCTTCGACGCCTACTGCACCGACGCCGACACCGGAGACCTGGTCTCCCCGGAGTCGCACGTCGACTACTGCGCGCCGCCCGACCTCGACGACCCCGGCACCCACCGGGGCCACCACCACTGACCACCGGGACACGAGAAAGGGGGCGTCCCACCCGCAGGTGGCACGCCCCCGACCGACCGCACCGGGCCCCGGCCCGGAGAACGCCGGCTACTCGCCCGACAGCACCGCCTGCGCCGCGGCGCGCGCCTCGTCGGCGCTGTCCGCGGCACGGGCCGCGCCCGCCGCCCGCTCGCACTGGGCCAGCGTGTACTTGGCGAGCGTCGCCCGCACGTACGGAATCGACGCCGCGCCCATGGAGAGAGAGGTGACGCCCAGCCCGGTCAGCACGCACGCGAGCAGCGGATCGGCCGCCGCCTCGCCGCACACACCGCAGCTCTTGCCCTCGGCCTTCGCGCCCTCCGCGGACAGCGCCACCAGGTCCAGCAGGGCCGGCTGCCACGGGTCCTGCAACCGTGACACCGCGCCCACCTGCCGGTCGGCCGCGAAGGTGTACTGCGCGAGGTCGTTCGTCCCGAGGGACAGGAACTCGACCTCCTGAAGAATGGAACGCGCCCGCAGGGCGGCCGACGGGATCTCGACCATCGCACCGAACTTCGCCACCAGCCCCGCCTCGCGGCAGGCGTCGGCGAACGCCTTGGCGTCGGTACGGTCGGCGACCATCGGCGCCATGACCTCGAGGTAGACGGGCAGCCCCTCGGCGGCCTTCGCGAGTGCCGTGAGCTGGCCGCGCAGCACGTCCGGGTGGTCGAGCAGGCTTCGAAGCCCCCGCACACCCAGCGCCGGGTTGGGCTCGTCGGCCGGCGTCAGGAAGTCGAGCGGCTTGTCCGCCCCGGCGTCCAGCACGCGCACGACGACCCGGCTCTCGGGAAACGCCTCCAGCACCTTGCGGTAGGCCTCGACCTGCTTCTCCTCAGACGGAGCGCTCTTGCTGTCGTCCAGGAAGAGGAACTCGGTACGGAAGAGACCCACGCCCTCGGCCCCGGCCTCGACCGCCGCCGGCACGTCCGCGGGCCCGCCGACATTGGCGAGCAGCGGCACCTTGTGACCGTCGGACGTTGCGCCAGGACCGGTCGCGCCCGACAGCGCGGCCCTGCGCTCGGCCGCGGCCGCCTCCAGCCGCGCGCGCTCCTCGGCACTGGGGTCCACGAAGATCTCGCCGGAGCTGCCGTCCACCGCGACCATCGTGCCCTCGGCGAGTTCCCCGGCACCGGGAAGCGCGACCACGGCCGGTACGCCGAGCGCCCGCGCCAGGATCGCGCTGTGGCTGGTGGGCCCGCCCTCCTCGGTCACGAACCCGAGCACCAGCGTCGGGTCGAGCAGCGCGGTGTCGGCCGGCGCGAGATCGCGGGCCACCAGCACGTAGGGCTCGTCACTGTCCGGCACGCCGGGCATCGGCACCCCGAGAAGCCGGGCGACGATACGGTTCCGCACGTCGTCGAGGTCGGCCACCCGGCCGGCCAGGTACTCACCGGCTCCGGCGAGCAGCTCCCGGTAGGCGGCGAACGCGTCGTACACCGCCCGCTCGGACGTGCTGCCCACGGCGATCCGCCGCTCGACGTCGGCCATCAGCTCGGGGTCCTGCGCCATCATCGCCTGGGCCTCCAGCACGGCCTGGGCCTCGCCGCCGGCCAGGTTGCCCCGCGCCATGAGGTCCGCGGCGACGGCCTCCACGGCCTGCCGGGCGCGCCCCTGCTCGCGTTCGGCCTCCTCCGCCGGGATCTGCTTGGCGGGCGGTTCGAGCACCGCCGTCCCCATGTGCCGAACCTCGCCGATCGCCACACCGTGGCTCACGCCGACGCCTCGCAGCGTTGTCTGCATCTCACCGTCTCCGATAGGGCGGCCACTTCCGGGCCGCCGTGATGGTTGTGGTGCGGGCCGCCCGTGGGCGGCATCCGCGTCAGCTCCAGACGAACAGACTGTCGCCGGACTTCACTTCGCCGTCCTCACGCAGCTCGGAGAGCGACTCGGCGGTCGCTTCGAGGGCCACGACGGGACACACCGGCGACTTGCCCGCGGCCTCCACGGCAGCGGGGTTCCAGCGCACGACGCCCTGGCCGCGGGTGACGGTGTCCCCCTTGTTCACCAGCAGCTCGAAACCCTCACCGTTGAGCTGCACGGTGTCGATGCCGAGATGCGTGAGCACCCCGTGCCCCTCGCCGTCCACGACGACGAAGGCGTGCGGGTGCAGCGAGACGATGACACCGTCCACGGGGGCGACGGCCTCGGAGGGCTGACGCTCGGGATCGATCGCGGTACCCGGGCCGACCATGGCGCCGGAGAAGACCGGGTCCGGTACGGCGGCCAGTCCGATGGCGCGTCCTGCGAGCGGAGACGTCACGGTGGTCATGGGAACCCTCCCAGGGTGATGATCCATATGGGCCGTCACAGCCTGTCCCGGACGGCTCACCGATCAGTAGGGTATGTCATATAAGGTCCTGGTTCCGCAGCAGAGATCCCGTATGCGGCACGTAGCGGGCCGCGCAAACGATTTGCGTCTGCTCCGGAGCCCCCTGTAAGGTCGTACACCTGCTTGGGGCGGACCGGCACCAAGGTGCCTCCACCGAGCAGCACCCAACTCTTCAGATCCTATCTCTGGATCACTTTCTGCGTGCCTGCGGATGAGTGGTCAGGGGGCCGGAAAAACACTGATAGAGTTTGAAACACCGAAGGGAAGCCCGGAGGAAAGCCCGAGAGGGTGAGTACAAAGGAAGCGTCCGTTCCTTGAGAACTCAACAGCGTGCCAAAAGTCAAC
>NZ_JBIBHJ010000008.1:0-349197 GCF_042956945.1 Streptomyces sp. NPDC008150
TCTGGCGTTGACTTTTGGCACGCTGTTGAGTTCTCAAGGAACGGACGCTTCCTTTGTACTCACCCTCTCGGGCTTTCCTCCGGGCTTCCCTTCGGCGTTTCCGACTCTATCAGATCTTTCCGATCCGATTTCCTCGGTGCTTTCCAGGTTTTCGCTTTCGCGTTTCCCTTTCCGGCGGTTCCGACTTTATCAGAAGTTCTGAGTCGGAATTCCCGCCCCGGCCGGCAATCGGTCCGACGCCTGCGCGCCGGCCCGCTTCCCGCTCGGGCGGAGCCGTAAACGTACTGGAGCCGGGTGCCCCGATGCAAATCGAGGTACCCGGCTCCTGGTTCGCCGGTGCGGAGGCGCGCTCGCGCGTCCGACGGGGCGTCAGACCTCCACGACCACCGGGAGGATCATCGGCCGGCGGCGGTAGGTGTCGGAGACCCACTTGCCCAGCGTGCGGCGTACGAGCTGCTGCATCTGGTGCGGCTCCACGACCCCGTCCTGGGCCGAGCGCTCCAGTGCTTCCGTGACTCTCGGGAGCACCGCCGCGAAGGCAGAGTCCTCGATGCCCGACCCGCGGGCCTGGACGTGCGGGCCCGCCGTGATCTTGCCCGTGGACGAGTCGATGACCACGAAGACCGAGATGATCCCCTCGTCGCCGAGGATGCGGCGGTCCTTGAGCGCGGGCTCGGTGACGCCGCCGACCGACAGGCCGTCGACGTACACGTAACCGGCCTGGACCTTGCCGACGATCTTCGCCTTGCCCTGGACGAGGTCGACGACCACACCGTCCTCGGCGATCACGATGCGGTCGTGCGGGACGCCGGTGAGGGCGCCCAGCTCGGCGTTGGCCCGTAGGTGGCGCCATTCGCCGTGGACCGGCATCAGGTTCTTCGGGCGGCAGATGTTGTAGAAGTACAGCAGCTCGCCGGCCGAGGCGTGGCCCGAGACGTGCACCTTGGCGTTGCCCTTGTGGACGACGTTGGCGCCCCAGCGGGTCAGGCCGTTGATGACGCGGTAGACCGCGTTCTCGTTGCCCGGGATCAGGGACGACGCCAGGATCACGGTGTCGCCCTCGACGATCCGGATCTGGTGGTCGCGGTTGGCCATCCGGGACAGCGCGGCCATCGGCTCGCCCTGGGAGCCCGTGCAGACCAGGACGACCTGGCTGTCCGGCAGGTCGTCGAGCGTCTTCACGTCGACCACCAGGCCCGGCGGGACCTTCAGGTAGCCCAGGTCGCGCGCGATGCCCATGTTGCGGACCATCGAGCGGCCGACGAAGGCCACCCGGCGGTTGTACTCGTGGGCCGCGTTCAGGATCTGCTGGATGCGGTGCACGTGGCTCGCGAAGCTCGCCACGATGATGCGCTTGCTCGCGCCCGCGAAGACCTGGCGCAGCACGTTCGAGATGTCGCGCTCGGGCGGTACGAAGCCCGGTACCTCGGCGTTCGTGGAGTCCGCGAGGAGGAGGTCGATGCCCTCCTCGCTCAGGCGGGCGAACGCGTGCAGGTCGGTGAGACGGTTGTCCAGCGGGAGCTGGTCCATCTTGAAGTCGCCCGTGTGCACGACCATGCCGGCGGGCGTGCGGATGGCGACCGCGAGCGCGTCCGGGATGGAGTGGTTCACCGCGACGAATTCGCAGTCGAACGGTCCGACCCGCTCGCGCTGCCCCTCGACCACTTCGAGGGTGTACGGGCGGATGCGGTGTTCCTGGAGCTTGGCCTCGATGAGGGCGAGGGTCAGCTTGGAGCCGATCAGCGGGATGTCCGGCTTCTCCTTCAGGAGATAGGGGACACCTCCGATGTGGTCCTCGTGGCCGTGGGTGAGGACGATGCCCTCGATGTCGTCGAGACGGTCCCGGATGGACGTGAAGTCCGGCAGGATCAGGTCGATTCCGGGCTGCTCCTCCTCGGGGAAGAGCACACCGCAGTCGACGATGAGCAGGCGGCCGCCGTACTCGAAGACCGTCATGTTGCGGCCGATCTCGCCGAGGCCGCCGAGCGGGGTGACCCGCAGGCCGCCGTCGGGCAGCGGGCGGGGCGGGCCGAGTTCAGGATGCGGATGACTCAAAAGACTCTCCTCAACCACACGCGCCACGTACCGCGATGGGCACGTGGCGCGCGTGACGTTCGTGCAGAAGCAGTTGTCGTGTGGATGCAGGCGCTGACGCCCTGCGTGTTCAGTTGTGGGGTTCGTACGAGTCAGTCGTGCGCACCCGGTCGTGCGTATTCAGTTGTGAAGTCCGTTGTCAGAGCTGTACCCCGCCGGCGGCAAGATCGATCTTGAGCTGCGCGATCTCCTCCGGCGCCAGTTCGACCATGGGCGGGCGCAGCGGCCCGGCGGGAAGGCCCTGGAGGGTGAGCGCGGCCTTGGTGGTCATGACGCCCTGGGTGCGGAACATGCCGGTGTAGACCGGCAGCAGCTTCTGGTGGATCTCGGTCGCCTTCTGCACGTCGCCCGAGTTGAACGCGTCGATGAGGGCGCGCAGCTCGGGGGTGACGAGGTGGCCGACGACGGAGACGAAGCCGACCGCGCCCACGGAGAGCAGCGGGAGGTTCAGCATGTCGTCGCCGGAGTACCAGGCGAGGCCGGAGCGGGCGATGGCCCAGGACGCGCGGCCGAGGTCGCCCTTGGCGTCCTTGTTCGCGACGATCCGCGGGTGCTCGGCGAGCCTGACCAGCGTCTCCGTGTTGATCGGGACGCCGCTGCGGCCGGGGATGTCGTAGAGCATGACCGGCAGGTCGGTGGCGTCGGCGATGGCGGTGAAGTGCCGGGCCAGGCCCTCCTGCGGCGGCTTGTTGTAGTACGGCGTCACGGTCAGCAGGCCGTGGGCGCCCAGGTCCGCCGCCGTACGGGCGAGGGAGATGCTGTGGCGGGTGTCGTTGGTGCCGACTCCGGCCACGACGTGGGCGCGGTCTCCGACCGCTTCGAGGACGGCTCGTACGAGGTCCGCTTTCTCCGCGTCGCTGGTGGTCGGCGACTCGCCGGTGGTGCCGTTGACGATCAGGCCGTCGTTGCCTGCGTCCACCAGGTGGGTCGCGAGTCGCTGAGCGCCGTCGAGGTCGAGAGCGCCGTCCGCCGAGAAGGGCGTGACCATGGCGGTGAGGACCCGGCCGAACGGGGTCTGCGGAGTGGAGGTCGGAGCCATGGGTACCACGCTACTCGGTGCACAGGGCAGGGTCTGCCCTAGGTCTGCCCGTCGTACGCGCGTCGGGCGGCCGACGGGTGGGACGAAGCGGGGGGAACAAGGCGGAGCCCGGCACTGCCTGCTCGGGGGTTCAAGCAGTGCCGGGTCCGTTTGATCAGGCTAGATGAACTTCGCCAAAGCCCGCAATCCGGACACTTCATGCGGCTGACCCGCACATCAGTGCCCGTGTGGAATACGGGAGCCCGTCAGGGGGCCACCCGGCCGTTGGCGTTGAAGGCCGCGTGGGTGAGGGGCATGAGCGCCGCCCACTGCTCCTCCATCTTCTCGCCGACCATCTCGATCTCCCGCTGCGGGAAGGACGGCACCTTCGCCATCTCGTGCTGGGTGCGCAGGCCGAGGAAGTGCATCAGCGAGCGCGCGTTGCACGTGGCGTACATCGACGAGAACAGGCCGACCGGGAGCACCGAGCGGGCGACCTCGCGGGCCACGCCGGCGGCGAGCATCTCCTGGTACGTCTCGTAGGACCGCCGGTACGAGTCCTCCATGGCGCGGCCGACCAGTTCCTGCTGGGCCCGGGTGCCCTCGACGAAGGTGTACTTGCCGGGACGGCCCTCCTGGACGAGCTTGCGCGCGGGGCCGGGGACGTAGAAGACGGGTTCGAGCTGCCGGTAGCGGCCGCTCTCCTCGTTGTACGACCAGCCCACACGGTGCCGCATGAACTCGCGGAAGACGAGGATGGGGGCACTGATGAAGAAGGTCATCGAGTTGTGCTCGAAGGGACTGCCGTGCCGGTCCCGCATGAGGTAGTTGATCAGGCCCTTGGAGCGCTCCGGGTCCCTGTTCACCTCGTCCAGGGACTGCTCGCCGAGGGTGGAGACCCGGGCGGCGAAGAGCACGTCGGCGTCCGACGCGTTGTGCTTGACCAGCTCGACGGTGACGTCGCTGCGGAAGCTGGGCTTGAGGTCGTCGGCGGGGGTGTCGCTCACTGTTCGGGGGGTCCTTCCCATCTCCTGCTCGGGCGGCGACCACTCTACGGGCAGGCTCCGACAACGGGGCGTTCGGTGTCGTGCCGCACCATTGCCCGGCGAACTTCTGCGAATTCGGTGAAACCGGGCACCTTTTGGGGCACCCGCTCGTCTGTACTGATGAAAGTCGTTCGTTCGACCTCCGAGAGGAGGAGCACCTCCATGCCCCGTCGGCGTGAGCCCGTTCCGTTCGCCTTCCTCGTGGAAGCCGACAGGTTCCGCAGCAATGTCACTCCCCCGCCCCGCGAGCGTGCCTCGGCCGGTCAGCTGGCCGGGCGCTGGCTGCTGGGCCTGACCATCGTCGCCGCGCTGGTCGGCTCCCTGATAGTGGGGCTGCCGTCGATGTCGCAGAGCGCGTCGACGGGGCAGAACCAGCAGTCGCAGGCCTCCAGCAACCGTTAGGGCACCTGGGCCGCGGGCCCCTCGGCGGGCCCGCGGAGCCGTGGGCAACCCCCATGGCCCCCCTAGGGTGGTGAGCCGGAACACGTGTCGATAGCCTCACCGGGCACAGCCCACGCGTGGATTGAGTGAGGACCAACCGTGCCCCTGCCCTTCCTGACGGCCGACCGTGCCTTCGACGCGGCCGACGACGCCGCGCTGCCCTTCGACGACCGGGAGCGTCCGCGTCGCCCGTACCGTCCCGGCCCGTGGCGGGTCGGTGTGGCGGCTCTCGTACTGCTGCTCTCCTCGTACGTCCTGTTCGCCGCGGTGATCATCGCGTTGACGGACTCCCCGTCGGCCGCGGCCCCCGTGCTCGTCGGCGGGGTCGTCCTCGTCCTCTGCGCGCTGCGTCTGCTGCGGGTGGGCGTGTGGGTGAGCACCCGCGGCGTGCGGCACGTCACGTTCTTCACCACGCGCACGACGCCGTGGGAACAGGTCGCCGATCTGCGCACCGTGCAGCAGCCGGTGCGCTGGCTCGGGCTGCCGCGCACGGTGCAGGGCCAGGCGCTGGTGCTGGCCCGCAGGGGGCACGGGGCCGCGGAGGCTCCCGTCCTGCTGACCACGCACGGCGCGGACTTCCTGGCGCGGCCCGAGGCGTTCGAGCGGGCCGCCGACGCGATGGAGGCCTGGGCCGAGGAGTGCCGGCGCGGCTGAGCGCCCCGCCGGACGGGACAGGGCCCGTGACGCCGCTTCCGGAAGCGGCGTCACGGGCCCTGATCGTCGGTGTCCCTCGTCGGCCCGTCGTGCACGTACCGACCGGCCGCCCTCACGCCTCGGCGGCGTGCCCGTCGCGGCCCTCGCGCAGGGCGATGGCCCGTTGCATCGCCTTGCGGGCGCGCGGGGTGTCGCGGGCGTCGTGGTAGGCGACCGCGAGACGGAACCAGCTGCGCCAGTCGTCGGGGGCGGCCTCGGTCTCCTCGCGGCGGCGGGCGAAGACCTCGTCGGCGGAGTCGCGGTCGATGCGGCCGGCCTCGGTACGCCTCAACTCGTCGACGGGCAGGCCGCCTTCGGCGTCGAGCTCGGCGGCGAGACGGTTCGCCTTCCGGACGAACTGGGTGTTCTTCCAGAGGAACCAGACGCCGATCACGGGCAGGATCAGCACCGCGATCCCGAAGGTGACCGTCACCAGCGTGCCGGACTCGATGAGCATCACGCCGCGGCTGCCGACCAGGACGAAGTAGAAGACCAGGACGGCGGCCGTGACGAGGTAGGTGATCTTTGCGCGCATGACGGGCCCGGTCTCAGCTCAGGTCGAGGAAGTGTTCCAGGCCGAAGGTCAGGCCCGGGGCGTCCACCACGCGCCGCACGCCGAGCAGGATGCCCGGCATGAAGCTGCTGTGGTGCAGGGAGTCGTGGCGCACGGTGAGGGTCTCGCCCTCGGCACCCAGCAGGACCTCCTGGTGGGCCAGGAGGCCGCGCAGCCGCACCGAGTGCACGGGAACACCGTCCACGTCGGCGCCGCGTGCCCCGTCCAGGGCGGTGGCCGTGGCGTCCGGGGCGGGCGCGGACCCGGCCTTCGCGCGGGCCTCGGCGATGAGCTGGGCGGTGCGGGTGGCGGTGCCGGAGGGGGCGTCCACCTTCTTCGGGTGGTGCAGCTCGATGACCTCCACCGACTCGAACCAGGGCGCCGCGATCTGCGCGAACTTCATGGTCAGGACGGCCCCGATGGAGAAGTTCGGCGCGATGAGCACACCCGTCGACGGCGACTGGTCGAGCAGTCCCGTCAGCTGCGCGAGCCGGTCCTCGGTCCAGCCGGTGGTGCCGACCACCGCGTGGATGCCGTGCCGTACGCAGAAGTCGAGGTTGCCCATCACCGAGGCGGGCGTGGTCAGTTCGACCGCGACCTGGGCGCCGGCGTCCGCGATGCCCTCCAGCCGGTCGCCCCGGCCGAGGGCGGCCACCAGTTCCATGTCCTCGGCGGCCTCGACCGCCCGTACCGCCTCGGAGCCGATACGGCCCCGGGCGCCGAGGACCGCCACACGCAGCTTGCTCATCAGTTGTGCTTCCTGGTCGGAGGGTGTCGGAGGGTCCGGACGGCGTCGTCGCGGACGGGTCAGGCCACGGCCTCGTGCAGCCGGGCCGCCTGCCTGTCCTTCAGCGGCCCTATCACCGACAGCGAGGGCCGCTGCCCCAGGATGTCGCGGGCGACCGCGCGGACCTCGTCCGGGGTGACCGCCGCGATCCGGGTGAGCATGTCGTCCACGGACATCTGGTCGCCCCAGCACAGCTCGCTCTTGCCGATGCGGTTCATCAGCGCGCCCGTGTCCTCCAGACCGAGGACGGTGGAACCGCGGAGCTGGCCGATCGCGCGGCCGATCTCGTCGTCGGACAGGCCCTGTTCGGCGACCTGGTCGAGTTCGTCGCGGCAGATCTTCAGCACGTCGTGCACCTGGCTCGGCCGGCAGCCCGCGTACACGCCGAACAGACCGCAGTCGGCGAACGACGACGTGTACGAGTACACGCTGTAGGCCAGGCCCCGCTTCTCGCGGACCTCCTGGAACAGCCGGGACGACATCCCGCCGCCCAGCGCCGTGTTGAGCACCCCGAGCGCCCAGCGGCGGTCGTCGGTGCGGGCGAGGCCGGGCATGCCGAGGACGACGTGCGCCTGCTCCGTCTTGCGGCCGATCAGCTCGACGCGGCCGGCGGCACGCACGGCACGGCTGCCGGCGCGCGGGCCGACGGGCTCGGCCTCCGCGTTGCGGAACGCACCCGCCTTCTCGAACGCGGCGCGCACCTGGCGGACGACCTTGGCGTGGTCGACGTTGCCCGCGGCGGCCACGACGAGGTGCGTCGGGTCGTAGTGCTTGCGGTAGAAGCGGCGGATGCGGTCCGCGGTGAGCGCGTTGACGGTGTCGACCGTGCCGAGGACGGGGCGGCCGAGCGGGGTGTCACCGAGCATGGTGTGCGCGAACAGGTCGTGCACGCAGTCGCCCGGGTCGTCCTCGGTCATCGCGATCTCTTCGAGGATCGCGCCGCGTTCGACGTCGACGTCCTCCTCCCGGATCAGCGACCCGGTGAGCATGTCGCAGACGACGTCGATGGCGAGCGGCAGGTCGGTGTCGAGCACGCGTGCGTAGTAGCACGTGTACTCCTTGGCCGTGAACGCGTTCATCTCGCCGCCGACCGCGTCGACCGCGGCGGAGATGTCGAGGGCGCTGCGCTTCGCGGTGCCCTTGAAGAGCAGGTGCTCCAGGTAGTGGGTCGCGCCGTTCAGGGCGGGCGTCTCGTCGCGGGAGCCGACGTGCGCCCAGATGCCGAAGGTGGCGGACCGTACGGAGGGCAGGGTCTCGGTGACGATGCGCAGGCCGCCGGGGAGGGTGGTCCTGCGGACGGTGCCGATGCCGTTGCTGCCCTTGACAAGGGTTTGGGTACGGGCGACGGCCCGCGCCTCCGGAGAGGTGCGGGCCGTCGCCTTGAAGCCGGGGGACGTCACTTGTCGGCGTCGTCCTTCTTCGTCTCGTCGCCTTCCTCGCCCTCGATCACGGGGATCAGGGAGAGCTTGCCGCGGGAGTCGATCTCGGCGATCTCGACCTGGACCTTGTGGCCCACGCCGAGCACGTCCTCGACGTTCTCCACGCGCTTGCCGCCGGCGAGCTTGCGGATCTGCGAGATGTGCAGCAGACCGTCCTTGCCCGGCAGCAGCGACACGAACGCGCCGAACGTGGTCGTCTTGACGACCGTGCCCAGGTAGCGCTCGCCGACCTCCGGCATGGTCGGGTTGGCGATCGAGTTGATCGTGGCGCGCGCGGCCTCGGCCTGCGAACCCTGGGCGGCACCGATGTAGATGGTGCCGTCGTCCTCGATCGTGATGTCGGCGCCGGTGTCCTCCTGGATCTGGTTGATCATCTTGCCCTTGGGGCCGATGACCTCACCGATCTTGTCCACGGGGATCTTGACGGTGATGATCCGCGGGGCGTTCGGGGACATCTCGTCCGGCGTGTCGATCGCTTCCATCATCACGTCGAGGATGTGGAGGCGGGCGTCGCGGGCCTGCTTGAGGGCCGCGGCCAGGACGGAGGCGGGGATGCCGTCCAGCTTGGTGTCGAGCTGGAGGGCGGTCACGAACTCCTTGGTGCCGGCGACCTTGAAGTCCATGTCGCCGAAGGCGTCCTCCGCACCGAGGATGTCGGTGAGGGCGACGTAGTGCGTCTCGCCGTTGATCTCCTGGGAGATCAGGCCCATGGCGATACCGGCGACGGGGGCCTTGAGCGGCACACCGGCGTTCAGCAGCGACATGGTGGAGGCGCAGACCGAGCCCATCGACGTCGAACCGTTGGAGCCGAGGGCCTCGGACACCTGACGGATCGCGTAGGGGAACTCCTCGCGCGTCGGCAGGACCGGCACGATCGCGCGCTCGGCGAGCGCGCCGTGGCCGATCTCGCGGCGCTTCGGGGAGCCGACGCGGCCGGTCTCGCCGACGGAGTACGGCGGGAAGTTGTAGTTGTGCATGTAGCGCTTGCGGGTCACCGGGGAGAGGGTGTCCAGCTGCTGCTCCATGCGGAGCATGTTGAGGGTGGTGACGCCCAGGATCTGGGTCTCGCCACGCTCGAACAGCGCGGAACCGTGCACGCGCGGGATGGCCTCGACCTCGGCGGCCAGGGTGCGGATGTCGGTGACACCGCGGCCGTCGATGCGCTTCTTCTCCTTGATGACGCGCTCACGGACCAGGGACTTGGTCAGCGAGCGGTACGCGGCGGAGATCTCCTTCTCGCGGCCCTCGAACTCCGGGAGGAGCTTCTCGGCGGCCAGACCCTTGACGCGGTCCAGCTCGGCCTCGCGCTCCTGCTTGCCGGCGATCGTCAGCGCGGCGGACAGCTCCGGGCGGACGGCGGCGGTGAGCGCCTCCAGGACGTCGTCCTGGTAGTCGAGGAAGACCGGGAACTCGCCGGTCGGCTTCGCGGCCTTGGCGGCGAGGTCGGCCTGGGCCTTGCAGAGCACCTTGATGAAGGGCTTCGCGGCTTCGAGACCGGCGGCGACGACCTCTTCGGTCGGCGCCTCGGCGCCGCCCTGCACGAGCTGGATCGTCTTCTCGGTGGCCTCGGCCTCGACCATCATGATCGCGACGTCGCCGTCCTCCAGGGCGCGGCCCGCGACGACCATGTCGAAGACGGCGTCCTCGAGCTCGGTGTGCGTCGGGAAGGCGACCCACTGGCCGTTGATCAGCGCGACGCGGACGCCGCCGATCGGGCCGGAGAAGGGCAGACCGGCCAGCTGCGTCGACGCGGACGCGGCGTTGATCGCCACGACGTCGTACAGGTGGTCGGGGTTGAGCGCCATGATCGTGGCGACGACCTGGATCTCGTTGCGCAGGCCCTTCTTGAAGGACGGGCGCAGCGGGCGGTCGATGAGGCGGCAGGTGAGGATCGCGTCCTCGGAGGGCCGGCCCTCGCGGCGGAAGAAGCTGCCGGGGATCTTGCCGGCGGCGTACATCCGCTCCTCGACGTCCACCGTGAGGGGGAAGAAGTCGAGCTGGTCCTTGGGCTTCTTCGAGGCGGTCGTGGCCGACAGCACCATGGTGTCGTCGTCCAGGTAGGCGACGGCGGAGCCGGCGGCCTGGCGGGCCAGACGGCCCGTCTCGAAGCGGATGGTGCGGGTGCCGAAGGAGCCGTTGTCGATGACGGCCTCGGCGTAGTGGGTCTCGTTCTCCACCAGTGGGTTCTCCGTTACATGTCGTCTTTGGTCCCGCCTCGCCCGTGTGCGGGGGGACGGTGAGGGAGAAGCGCTCGTCTGGTGCGGGCCGGTCTTCGATCGAAGCACCCGGGGTTCTTGCCCGGGAGCCACTACCGAGGACCGGCGGCGGGGAGGTGCGCTTCCCCTCATCCTTTGTCGTGCGCCGCGTTCGTACGGCGTACGCGTCCTGCGTGGGGTCCTGCTGCCGCGCCGCGGACTGTCGCCGTGGCGCGGGTGGTGCTGGGTCCTGCGTCGTGCGGTTGTGCTACCACACTACAAAGCCGAGGTGACACCCCGCACGTTTCCGCGCGTACCGTGCGCTTTCCGCGGTCCGCGGCGCGGACCGCCCGCACGGATGTACGGGTGTACGGCAAAGGGAGCGGCCCCCTGTGCGGGGGCCGCTCCCTTCACGGCGTCACTAGCGGGCGCCGGCCGCACCGCGACGGATGCCGAGGCGCTCGACCAGGGCGCGGAAGCGCTGGATGTCCTTCTTGGCCAGGTACTGCAGCAGCCGGCGGCGCTGGCCGACCAGGATCAGCAGACCACGACGGGAGTGGTGGTCGTGCTTGTGGGTCTTCAGGTGCTCGGTCAGGTCGGAGATCCGACGCGACAGCAGGGCGACCTGGACCTCGGGGGTGCCGGTGTCACCCTCCTTGGTGCCGAACTCGCTGATGATCTGCTTCTTCGTAGCGGCGTCGAGCGACACGCGTACTCCTCATAGTCTGTGATGCCACCGAGTGCCCCCGGTCTGTGTCTCGGGGGGTGCTTCCGTTACTCGGGAGGCGGGGATCCGCCGAGCGCCTCCGCCAGGTCCCGGCGGCTCCCGGGGGAGTCGCGCTCTAAGGGGTCCGGCGGTGCGTACACGAACGGCCGACACCAGGGTACCAGCCGGTGACCGACCCCTTTGCCCAGGTCCGCGAAGCCCCGCGGCGGCGGGGGCGGCCCCACTATGGTGACGTTCGGATCGCAGGCACGCCGGTCGGAACGGTACGTCGGGAAGGGGGCGCTTCGCCATGGCGGAGACAGCCGGGGCAGGGAGCACGGACAGCGGCGCGGACGGCACGGCGGCCGCCGGGGGCGACGCCCCGCCGGTCGCCGACGACGCCGTCGCGGACGCGGTCAGGGCGCGCAAGAACCGCGAGCGGGACGAGCTGTACGCACTGGACATCTCGGGGGTGCGGTGGCAGAGCGCGCCGGGCACCGAGCAGGACGAGGAGCGGGTGGAGATCGCCCACCTGCCCGCGGGCGCGGTGGCGATGCGTTCGTCGCTGGACCCCGACACCGTCCTGCGCTACACGGAGGCGGAGTGGCGGGCGTTCGTACTGGGCGCGCGGGACGGCGAGTTCGACCTGGAGGACGCGGCGCGGCCCGGCAACGGGAGCGCCGCCCCGTAGGTCCGTGAGCCGTGTGCGACGACGGCCCCCGCCCGGTCCGGGCGGGGGCCGTCGTCGCACACGGCGTCGAGGCGGCCGGGTCAGCCTGTCATCGAGCGGGCCGTGGTGTAGACGTCGAAGACGGCCAGCGCCAGCGGGACCAGGGTCAGCAGGACGAAGTTCTCCGCGATCTCCAGGAAGCGTCCCCAGAACGGGGTGAGCCCGCCGCGCGGCACGATCAGCCCGATCGCGGTGATCAGCGTGGAGGCCGCGGCGATCGCGGCCACCAGCCACACGGTGCGGATGTCGAGGTCGGTCCGGTTGCCGGTGAGCGCGTCCCGGAACATCGACCGGGGCGTGCCGATCGCCAGGCCGAGCCCCAGCAGGACGAGCGAGGCGAGGCCGGCGGCGAGGACGGGCGCGACCTGCGCGGTGTAGCGGAACAGGTGGGCCCGCATGATCAGGGCGACGCCGGTGACGAGGCCGAGGAGCTGCGCCCAGACGTCGTGGGAGAAGCCGAGCACGGCCGAGGCGCCGACGGCGAGCAGGGCGCAGCCGCCGACCAGGCCGACGAGCAGTTCGTGGCCGCGGCGGGCCTGCGCGGCCACGCGTTCGGCGTCCACGGGTTCCTGCGGCGCGGGGTCGGCGCCGTAGGCGCTGCGGGGTGCGGTGTCGGGTGTCTCGAAGCCGATCGGCAGGCGGGCGAACCGCATGGACAGGCCGGGCAGGAACGCCAGGGCCCCCACCGCGACCGGTGCGCACAGGGCGGCGATCCGCGACGGGGACCAGTGCAGCAGGATCGCCGCGAAGACGACGAGCACGCCGACCGCGGACGCGAAGAGGAACGCGACGAACGGACCGTCGCCGCCGGGCGAGCACACGGTGAGCACCACGGACGCCAGCAGGACCGCCGCGCACGCGAGCAGGAACTGGAGCTTGCCGATGCCCTGTCCGTCGGTCGGCGGCAGCACCCCGGAGCCGGCCACCCCCACGTTCGCGAGGGCGCCGAGCCCCAGGGCCACGGCGGAGGCACGGTCGTCGTAGATCCGGGCCCGCACGCACGCGACGACCAGCAGCACCAGGCCGACGACGCCGGCGAGCACGCCGGGCAGGCTGTGCATGTCGTGGCGGGGGTCGGCGGTCCAGGCCACGAAGGCGAGCAGCGCGGGCAGCACTCCCCCGCCGACGAGTCCGGCGGCCCGGGTGAGGTCGCCGCTCCACAGGGTGTGCTCGCGGGTGACGGCGGCGGCGACCGCCTCGGAGACGTCGTCGAAGACGGCGGGCGGCAGCGACTCGGCGAAGGGGCGCAGGCTGAGCAGTTCCCCGTCGAGGATCTGCTGGGCCGCGAAGGTGCGGGAGCTGTCGAGGACGGTGCCGTCGCGGCGGACCAGGTGGTAGCCGACGGGCGCGTCCTCGGCGGGGCTCTGCCGGGAGAGCCTGAGGATCTCCGGGTAGATGTCGGCGACCGGGATGTCGTCGGGCAGCGCCACGTCGATCCGGCTGTCGGGCGCGACGATGGTGACCCGGCAGAAGCCGAGTCCGGCGCCGGTGCCGGAGGAGTTCCCGTTGCCGGGCCCTCCTGGCGCCGTGGCCGCCGCGGAGGCCGTGATGCTCACCTTGCTGCTCCCCCTTCGGTGCTGCCCGCGCGGTGCGGGCCGGTTCGGTGTGCGGACCGTTCCGGGTACCGGCCGTTCCGTGTGCCGGCGATTCCGTGTACGTCAACCGCCGCGACGGTGGCGGCAGTCGGGTGTCCGGGGCCGCACGGCTCCGGATCCGTGGCGTTTCCGGGCCCCTCGTGTGAAGGTCCTGCGCGGGTTCCCGGGCCGCCCGCCGTCGTGACCGTCGTACGGCCGCGAACGGGGCCGCCGGGCCGCCGCCGGGCTTCCGGAACGCCGCACCGATGCGCGAATTGCCCTTTTTCACCAGCCTGGTTCACGTGTGCGCACGCGAACATCCGGAACACTACCGCCCTCCCGCACCGCGTGGAGTCAGTAGGATCACGCGGCGGCCCGCGTTCGCCTGGGACGGGGTGGCGGACGACAATTCCGCGGGCCGGGCAAGGGATTTGGTGAGCAGTGAGCCACATCGTCGTGAAGCGCCCGCCTCGGGCGCTGCCGTCCGAAGTGCCCACGGACGAGGTCGTCGTGCAGCCCCCGCCCGAGTTGCCCCGGGGCCATCAGGACAGTGTCCTCATGCAGTTGCTGCCGACGCTCGGCATGGGCGGCTCGGTGGTCTTCTTCTTCACGAACGGGCAGCCGTTCATGAAGATCATGGGCATGGTGATGATCGCGTCGACGGTGGCGATGTCGGTCGCGATGGTGGTCCGCTTCCGGCGCGGTTCGCAGGGCCAACTGGCCGACATGCGCCGCGACTACCTCAGCTACCTCGCGCAGACCCGGCGCGCGGCCCTGAACACCGCGCGGGCCCAGCGCGACGCGCAGTACTACCTGCACCCCTCCCCCGAACAACTGTGGGCGCTGGTCGCCGAGGGCAGCCGGGTGTGGGAACGGCGGCCCGTGGACGAGGACTTCGCGCAGGTACGGGTGGGCCTGGGCCCGCAGTCGCTCGCGACGGCCCTGGTCGCGCCGGAGACCGGCCCCGTCGACCAGCTCGAACCGCTCACCGCGGGCGCCATGCAGCGCTTTCTCGCCGTGCACGGCACCCTCGACGACCTGCCGATGGCGATCTCGCTGCGCGCCTTCTACCACGTGACGGTCGCCGGTGACGACGCCGACGTCCGGTCCGCGGTCCGGGCCCTGACGGCCTCGCTCGCGGCACTGCACTCGCCGGAGGACCTGGTGGTGGCGGTCGCCGCCGGACGGGCCGAACTCCCGCGGTGGGAATGGGCGAAGTGGCTCCCGCACGTGCAGGCGCCCGGGGTCTCGGACGGCGCGGGCAGCCGGCGCCTCATCGGCGGCGACACCCGCGAGCTGGAGAACCTGCTGTCCTCCCGGCTGACCGGACGCCCCCGCTTCCACCCGAACGCGATGCCCCTGCCGTCCGAGCCGCACGTCGTCGTCGTGCTCGACGGGGTGTCCCTGCCGCCCGACTCGGTCCTCGCCAACCCCGAGGGCCTGCAGGGCGTGACGGTCGTGGAGCTGGTGCCCGGCGAGGCGGAGGCGGCGGGCGGCGACCTCGCCGTCGTCGTGGGACCGGAGGGACTGCGCCTGGAGTCGGGCCACGGCGTCGTCTACGAGGGCGTCCCCGACGCCCTCTCGTACGAGTCCGCCGAGGCGCTCGCCCGCCAACTGGCGCCGTTGCGGATGGCGTCGGGCGGTGACGACGACGAACCGCTGCTCGCCAACCTGGAGTTCACCGATCTGCTGAACCTGGGGGACGCCGCGTCCGTCGACACCAAGCGGACCTGGCGGCCGCGTTCGACGGCGGAGCGGCTGCGGGTGCCGATCGGGCTCGGCGAGGACGGCCGGCCCGTGATGCTCGACCTCAAGGAGGCCGCGCAGGAGGGCATGGGCCCGCACGGACTGTGCGTGGGCGCCACCGGTTCCGGCAAGTCGGAACTGCTGCGCACGCTGGTGCTGGGGCTCGCGGTCACCCACTCCTCGGAGACCCTCAACTTCGTCCTCGCCGACTTCAAGGGCGGTGCCACCTTCGCCGGCATGGCGCAGATGCCGCACGTCGCGGCGGTGATCACCAACCTGGCGGACGACCTGTCGCTGGTGGACCGCATGGGCGACTCCATCCGCGGCGAGCTCAACCGGCGCCAGGAACTGCTGCGCGACTCCGGCAACTACGCCAACATCCACGACTACGAGAAGGCACGCGCCGCGGGCGCCCCGCTCCAGCCGATCCCCTCCCTCGTCCTCGTCATCGACGAGTTCAGCGAACTCCTCACCGCCAAGCCGGACTTCATCGAGATGTTCGTCCAGATCGGCCGTATCGGGCGGTCGTTGGGCGTGCACCTGCTGCTGGCGTCCCAGCGCCTGGAGGAGGGCCGCCTGCGCGGCCTGGAGACCTACCTCTCCTACCGCATCGGCCTGCGCACCTTCTCCGCCGCCGAGTCCCGCGCCGCGCTGGGCGTCCCCGACGCGTACGAACTGCCGAACGTGCCGGGATCCGGCTTCCTGAAGTTCGGCACCGGCGAGATGACGCGCTTCAAGGCGGCCTATGTGTCGGGCAGTTACCACTCGGGCCCGCAGCGCGCGGCGACCGACGGCCGGCTCCCGGTGGACAGGCGGCCGGTGCTGTTCACCGCGGCCGAGGTCCCGGTGCGGTACGCGCCGGTGCCGCGGCAGGGCGCGGAGGCGGCGGGCGACGGTGTCGACGACGCCCTCGCCGACACCGTCCTCGACGTCATCGTGCGACGCCTGGAGGCGCAGGGCCCGTCCGCGCACCAGGTGTGGCTGCCGCCGCTGGACAGCCCGCCCTCGCTGGACGCGCTGCTGCCCGGCCTCACCGCCGTACCGGGCCGCGGTCTGACGCAGCCCGGTTACGAGGGCGCCGGACGCCTGGTGGTGCCGGTGGGCCTCGTCGACAAGCCGTACGAGCAGCGCCGCGACCCGCTCTGGGCGGACTTCTCCGGGGCCGCCGGCCACATGCAGGTCGTCGGCGGACCGCAGTCCGGCAAGTCGACGCTCCTGCGCTCGCTGATCTCGTCGTTCGCACTGACCCACACCCCGCACGAGGTCCAGTTCTACGGACTGGACTTCGGCGGCGGCGGCATGGCGTCGATCGCGGGACTGCCGCACGTCGGCGGTGTCGCCTCCCGCCTCGACCCCGAGCGGGTGCGCCGCACGGTGGCCGAGGTGTACGGCGTGCTGACCCGCCGCGAGGAGTACTTCCGCGCCTCCGGCATCCCGTCGATCGCCGACTTCCGTGCCCGGCGGGCCCGCGGCGACATCAGCGTCGAGGACCAGCCGTGGGGCGACGTGTTCCTCGTGATCGACGGCTGGGGCAACTTCCGTACGGACTACGAGGCGTTGGAGCCGGTCGTCCTCGACATCGCCGCACGCGGCCTCGGTTACGGCGTCCACCTGGTGCTCACGGCGTCACGTTCCATGGAGGTGCGGGCCAACCTCAAGGACCACCTGATGAACCGCCTCGAACTGCGCCTGGGCGACCCGATGGACTCCGAACTGGACCGCCGTGTCGCCGCGAACGTCCCGACGGGCGTACCGGGCCGGGGCCAGGCCCCGCAGAAGCTGCACTTCATGGCGGCGGTCCCGCGCATCGACGGACTCACCTCCGACAGCGACCTCGCGGACGCCACGGCGGCGCTGGCGACGGAGGTCTCCCGGCACTGGCAGACCCCGGGCGCCCCCGCGGTACGCCTGCTGCCCCGTGAACTCCCGGCGGCCCAACTCCCGCCGGGCGACGCCCTTCCCAAGCGCGGCGTCGCCTTCGCCCTCGACGAGGACAATCTCGAACCGGTCTTCGTCGACTTCGAACAGGACCCGTTCTTCCTGGTGTTCGGCGAGAGCGAGTCCGGCAAGTCGAACCTGCTGCGACTGCTGGTGCAACAGATCACCCGGCGCTACTCGGGCGACGAGTGCAAGCTGTTCGTCGTCGACAACCGCCGTTCGCTGCTGGACGTCACCCCCGCCTCCCACCTGGCGGAGTACATCCCGATGTCCAACGCGATGGACCACCACATGGCGGCCCTCGCGGACCTGATGAACCGCCGCACCCCGACGGCCGAGGTGACCGCACGCCAACTGCGCGACCGCAGTTGGTGGCGGGGGCCGACGGTGTACGTGGTGGTCGACGACTACGACCTGGTCTCCACGTCGAGCGGCAACCCGCTGGGCGGCCTCACCGAACTGCTGCCCTTCGCCCGCGACGTCGGCGTCCGCTTCATCATCGCCCGCTCGACGGCGGGCGCGGGCCGCGCGGCGTACGAACCGTTCCTCCAGCGCATGAAGGAACTCGGCGCCCAGGGCGTGGTGCTGGCGGGCGACCCGGGCGAGGGCGACCTGCTCGGCGGGGTGCGCCCGCGACCGATGCCGGCGGGACGCGGCGTCTTCGTCTCCCGGCGACGCGGGAAGCCGCTGGTGCAGACGGGGTGGGTGCCGGAGGTGGAGGACTGAGGCCGCCTCGGCGACGGGCCGGCCCGGTCCGGGGCGGTCCGGAGCGGCCCGTCGCCGGGGCTGCCCGTCGCCGAGGTGCGGCGAGTCCGGCACGTCGTGAACGGGCCCCGAAGGGGTGCGGCGGGAGCCGACCGGACCTGGTGCGCAGGGGTCAACTTCCCTTTGACCGGGGCCTCGTAGCTCGGTTCTTGCGGCGCGGGGCCGTTGTCGGTGGGGCCGGGTGGTTCGCTCCGTGGCAGACACCGGCTACGCCATGACCCGAGCCTCCGTGCCGTCCGCCGGTGACGCGCGCTCCTAGAGGCCGCGCAGTGCCTCGCGCAGGTCGGCGCCGTAGTCGGTCCAGCAGTCGATGCTGCCGTCCTCGTTCAAGCTGCCCATGTACCAGTCGCCGTCGGCGGACTTCACGAGGCAGAGGCGGTGGAACCCGAGAACGACCTCCGGGCAAGGCATCTCACGGTGCTCGGCGCCGCCGACCCACCGCACTGGTCGACCGGGCTCCAGGGCGACGGCGTCCCGGTCTCCCGAGACGTCGCGGATCTGCTGGAGTGTCCACCCCGGGGGCAGTTGGGCGTCGGCCATCCGGCAATGGTCCCAGTCGGGCGGCTGCGGATCACCGCTCGGGAGGGCGCTCGCCGCGCTCGTGCGGTGCTTCGGGGCGGCGGGGCGTGGACGGCACGACGGGGTGGGCACCTCCCGTGCGTGCCCACCCCGTCGGTTGTTCGCGTCGCCCGCGCGGCGGCCCGGGGCCGGCGGCGAGCGGTGACCGCTACTGGAAGTAGCTCGCCGCCTTCAGGTCGCCGCCGCGGTAGTCGCCGCCGGCCTGGCTGACCTTCTGGCTGATGGAGATCAGCGCGGCGTGGATGCCGGAGGTGTGGGTGTCCCACTCCTTCATCTTCCCGCCGAACGCGGTCGCGGCCTCGCCCTCCCAGCCGGCGGCGGCCTGCACCACGGCCGACTTCAGCGCGGCGAGGTCGGACTCCAACTGCTTGGCCTGGTTGCCGAGTTCGGTGGTGATGGCGTCGAGGCCGCCGTACTTGACGGCGAGTTCGTCGTAGTGAACGTTGGCCATGGTTCCTCGTTTCGGGTCAGCTGGTCAGGTGTGGTCTGCGCACTGCGCCGTACTGCGCCGACGCTCAGTAGCTGTTGAGCGCGGACGTGCTGCCGCCGTACTGGACGTCGATGCCCTGCATCGTCGAGCGGACCTCGTCCTCCAGCTTGTCCTTGTCCTTGCGCGTCGCGTTGATGTTCTCCAGGAACCAGATCAGCAGGTCGCCGATCTTCTTCATGTGCTCGTTGATCTCGACCTGCTTGCTGTTGAACGCGGCCGCGCCGACGCCCTTCCAGTTCGCCTCCATCGTGTCCAGGGTGCCCTGGAGGCGCGTCAACTGGCCCTTGATGGACTCGTAGCGCTCCCCGATGTTCTTTTCGAGCTTGATGACGTCGCCGTCATTGAGCCGCTGTCCATCTGCCATGGTCGGCATTCCCTTCGTCAACTTGCTCTGTTCGGTACGGAGTTCCGCTACGCGGCACCGTCAGAAGACCGGTGTCTGCCGAGCGGACGGGTCTGGATCGGCCGCGGGTTCGGCTCAGGTGGCACGTCGGGCACGCAGCGCGGCGAAGGCTCCGCCACCGACCACGACGACGCCCACCGCGCCGAGGACCACCCACAGTTGGGAGTTGCCGCCGGAGTCGCTCGCGCTCGATCCTGCCGCCGAGGTCGCGCCACTTGAACCCTTGGCGGGGGGTTGTGACGAGGCCGGTACGGAGGGGGTGGCAGACGCGGGGGTGGCGGCCGTGCCGTTCTCCAGCGCGAGGGGGTCGGCGCCGGCCGCGCCCGGGTCGATCTTGCTGTCGGCCAGGACCAGGCGGGGGCGGATCAGGCCGTACCCGAGGTAGTTGCTGGGCTCGTCCTTGGGCCAGTCCCGGCCGGCGGTGTCGATCAGCGTGCGCAGCACCTGGTTGGCGGTCCAGCCGGGATGCGCCGACCAAATGAGGGCCGCGGAGGCGGAGGCGATGGCGGTGGAGGCACTGGTGCCTCCGGTTGTGCAGTACTTGGTGAATTTGGCGTCGCACCAGTGGAGAACGTCGAGCCCAGGCGCGGCGAGATCTACTGACCCGCCGTGTTCCGAGAACTTTCCGACGGTTCCAGACTCATCGGCGGCAGCGACACCGACGACCCTGTCGTAGGAGGCCGGGTAGCCGATGCTGTTCTTCGACTCAGCGTCGTTGCCTGTGGAGGCGAATAGCAACTTACCCTTGGCGAAGGCGTAGTTGACCGCCGCCTGCTCGTCCTTGAAACGGTAGGGACCGCTGAACGACATGTTGATGATACGTGCGTCAGAATCCGCCGCCGCCTTGAGAGCCTCTACGACGGTGGGCGTCCTCTTCTGGTCGGGTGAGTCTCCCAGGTTGACCTGATACGGGACGATTTTCGCGCCCGGAGCAAGGCCCTTGATGCCACCGCCGTTGCCAGTGCCCGCGATCATTTCCGCCATGGACGTACCGTGTCCGTCGAAATCGTCAGTGGCACCGAACGAGGCGGATTTTGGCGTCTCATCGGCCAAAACCTGGCCCTTCAACGAAGAGGTGTTGGGATTTACCCCGGAATCCAGCACCGCGACCTTGATTCCCGAGCCGTCACTGACCTTCCACATGTCGTCGGCCTTCATGAGCGTGAGGTACCACTCCTGAGACTCTGCGTCAGCAGCCATCGCCGGGGGCGCGAGGGCCGACGACATTACAAGGACGACTCCCACCGCGGCGCCACTCACCGCGAGCCGTCGCCCGGCACGTCCAACAACCGCGCGCAACCCGGTACTCGGGTTCCTCCCTGGCTTCATGCCTCTGCCGGTCCTCGCTCGTGTTCGCCGTTCACCCGTTTTGCAGCATCTCGCTCGTGCACGTCCTGGCGTTTGGTCTCGTCCTCGCGGTTCTTTCGGCCGAGCCTGCGCTGTTTACCCTTCGACGCCTGTGCGCCACGACCGCCGACATTCCTCTGAGCGGATTGTTGATTCCGCCCCTTGGGGGTGCCGACAACGCCGTCGGGGTTGCCAGAGGTAACCCGCCGTGTTTGACCCGACCTGGTCGTCTCGGCTGAATCCTGCGCGCCCACGACGCCACGCCGGCCAATCCCGACAGGAGCTTTGCGCGTTCCAGCCGGCTTCTCCGCCCCGACCACATTGCCTCGCGATGCCTTGGCGCCCGTGTTGCCCGAGAGCGCACCCTTCGGCTTCCCGCCGACGACCCCGTTTCCGCGCAAGGCTCCCCGTGCGCCTGGGCCACCCTTCGCGGCTGTACCCGTGGCACGCGGGGTGCCGCCGGAGATACCGCGTCCGACCTGCCCCTTCCCGACCGGCGTGCCGCCCGTACGTCCCGCCGTGCCACGCGCGCCAGCCTGGCCGGTTGCGCTTGTCCGCCCAACTGGACCGTTCGACGCGCGACCGGTCGCACCGGATCTTCCCGCGGATCCGGAAGCACGGCTGGTCGCTCCTGCACGTCCCTCCGGGTCACTGACCGCCCGGGACGTCGTCGAGGCGCCAGAACCCGGCACCCTCCCCCTGGAAGGGAATGCGGATCCGGACCCGGGGCTTCCGGAGGCCCTGGCGAACGCCCCTCCGACCACAGGTGAGGCAACTCCGCTCACGGGAGTTGCAGGCAGTGCACTCGAACCGCTCGTGCTTGGGACCGCCGGAGCACTTGGTGCTTGCGCCGCCGAACCGTGCGGCAGTGTGCCCACACTTGCAATTTCGGTCCCGGGAGCGGGAATCGTCGCAGTAGGCGAGCCACGGTGCGGTGACACCACCTGAGACGAATCTCCCTGATGAGGAGGCAAAGGAGCCTCTCCGGTGCTGTCGTGGTGAACGACGGCCGTCGTGTGAGAAGCAGTCCCTACATGACCAGGGCCAACGGTCGTACGGCCGGAACCGAGATGGGAGCCACCCTCGGGGGGCAGGTCGCGCCCTCCGCGGTACTCCGGCTTCGGCACCCCCACGTCCGGCATCGTTTCGAAGACCGGTGGCTCCTGGGCCGCCAATGCCTCCTCCGAGACCGAGTAGAACGACGCCAGGCGGTTCATCTGGTTGATGGCCTCCTGGCGGTGATCCTCGACCTGGACCGCCGCCGCGTACTCGTGGTTCGACTCGACCCGCTTCACGTGCGGGATCTCCGCCACCGTCTTGGGGTTCGCCCTCGTGTCCCTGGGCGGCATCGAGCTGCGGACCGACGCCAGGCCGGTCGCCGCCGCCGTGATCTGCGTGCCGGCCGCCTCCGCGAAGGTGGCCAACTGGCGTGCGTGCGTGACCAGTTTGCTGCCCCACGTGTTGAACGAGTCCGCCGCCTCGCCAGTCCAGTCCACCCTGCCGATGTGACCGTTCAGCTCTTCGGCCGCCTCGCTGATGGCGTCCCGCGCGTCCCACATCGCCTTGCCGGCGGTCTCCAGGTGCTCGGGCTTCGCCGAGTCGACCATGTCGATCATGGTGTTCAGGTGGTGGCCCTCGAAGTTGGTCTCCCCGAAGAACCGCACATGGGCGCCGAAGGCGTTGTTCACCACGTTCGACATGGTGTTCGCCGCGTCGATCACACCGACCTGCTCGGCGACCTGCGTCAGCTCCGCCTTGTGCTGGTTCTGGTCCCCGTGCCCGGCACCCATCAGTAACCACCCTCGAACTGCTTGTCGTCGGAGCGCTTCCCCTCGCCCGCGCCCTGTGCCTTCTCGCGCGCCGCCGCCTTCTCGTCCTGCGCGATGTCCGTCTGGATCGTCCAGAACCTGCGCCGCAGGTCCTCTTCCAGGTTGTCGAAGCCGACGTCCGCCGCGTGCACGGCGATGTACATCGCCTCTATCTGCCTGCCGAGGTTCTTGGACAGGGTGGTGAGGTGTTCGTGAACGCGCTCGTACTGGGCGTGGAGCCCCGTCGCCTCGGCGAAGGCGGACGAGCCGCTGAACGACGCCGGAGAGAGCGCGTGGTCGCCGATCTTCCCCGAACTGCCCGCCGAGCCATTGAAGTTCGTCAGAACCGTGTCCACGCGCTTCTTGAAGGTTTCCAGCGCCTCCAAGCCCCGCTTGAGGTCGACGCCTCCGCCTCCGTCCGCAGCCAGCACAGCGGCCCCCTTCCCCGTACCCCGTTGGTCAAGCTGTCGGGTGCCGCGCCGTGACAGCGCGTCAATGCACCCTTCGACCACTGTAGTCACTCTGTAAATCTCATCCAACTGGACTTTGTGTTGAGTCGGTTACGAAGGTGTCGGGGCCATGTCCCGCCGACCCGCGCAAGCCATGACAAACCCTGCCCATACGGCGACGGAACGCCCGAATTACCGGCAGTCACCCGCCATCGCCGATCTCGGACACCCCGCGCCCCCGCCGTTTGCAACCACAAAACCCCTGCCTGAATGGCCGGTTGTCACATTGACGTGCACCGACAAGCCGGATGCGGATCCCTCTGCCCGGGTGGCGGCACTTCACCCGAACTCGTGAAGCGCAGTTCCGGATCGACCCGCCCGCAGGGCCCGAACCCACCGGCACGGGGCAGCCCGTACCGCCGTCACGCCACCCCGACCGCAACGGCCCTGGCCGCAGCCATTGTTACTCTGCGCGTCCATGTCGCTACAGCAGGTTCGTCGGCGGGAGTGCGGTCGTGTCACACGATGACGGAGAGCGGGTCCCCGGGCATCCCGGACCGGGACGCGGTGGCCCGTCCGAGTTCGTTTCCGGTCCTGCCGAGAAGCGGTCCGCCGCCCGTGCCATCGAGCACCACCTGGAGCCGGACACCCGCCGGGCCGGCGACCACGCCGATGCCGAGACGTCCGCCGCGGTGCGCGCCTTCGGCCCCAAGGACGGTCAGGGATGGGCCACTTCGGGTGCCTTGAAGGCGGCGCACCATCGCTGGGGCGAGCAGGTCGCGGCGCTGCTGAACCGGCTCGGTTCCGAGAAGGCCGCCCTCCGCGACACCAATGCGCTCTTCGACCGGACGGACACCGGCGTCGCCGCCGGTCTGCGCCGACCGTCCTCACTGGACCTGCTGTAGACCGGGAGCGACCGCCGTGCCGACGTACCACGAGATCATGACCACCGACCTCGCCTGCCTCACCGCTGCCGCCGACCAATGGGACGCCATGGCGGGCGAGTTCGCGAAACGGGAGTCCCAGTACCGGCGCGACGTCCACGGAGTGACCGTCGCGCCCTCCTGGCTCGGGGCGAGCGCCGACGCCGCCCACACCCGGTTCACCATCACCCTGCGGGAGTTCGGGGCCGCGCAGACCGAGGCGAAGGCCGTCGCCTCGCTCCTGCGCGACGCCCACGCCCAGTTCGTCGAACTCCGCGGCGGGGTACGGGCGGTACGGCACGAAGCCGTCGCGGCCGGGCTCCGCGTCTCGGACTCCGGCATCGTCTCGGCCTCCCCCGACAAGGACGACGACGCCCGCACCGACAACTCCCCCTGCGTCTCCGCCTCTTCGTGGCAGCAGCGCCTGGACCGTGCCGTGCGCGACGTCGGTGACGCCGACCACGGCGTCGGCATCGCCCTGCGCTCCGTCACGGTCGACTCCGACCCCGGCGACGGCACCGTCAACGGCTTCAACTCCGAGGCCAAGGGCGACGTGGAGCAGTACGAAGCGGCCGCAGCCGACGTCATCGCGCGCAAGCTCGCCTCCGGCGGAAAGCTGTCCGCCCGTGAACTCGCCGAGCTGCGGCTCCTGTTCCGCGACAACGACCACGACACGTCGTTCAGCCGCACCTTCCTCGCCGGACTCGGCGCGGCGGGCACCGTGCGGATGACCAACCGGCTCAACGACCTCATCCACGTTCCCGGCGGCGCGGACGGCGGCGGCCTCGCCGCCATCGAGTCCGGTCTTGCCCGGACCCTCGCCACCGCCACCCACGACACCCGCTCCCCCTGGTACGAGCAGTGGCGTTCCGACGTCCGGAGAGCGGGAGTCGAGCGCTACGACACCGTCTTCAACGGCAGCAGCCTCGACAAGGTCCGCGGCTACCAGTCGCTCGTCACCCTGATGCAGCACGGAGACGGGTACTCACCGCAGTTCCTGTCCGACGTCGGCGACGACATCATGACCGCGGAGAAGGCCGACCCCGACGTCTGGGACCTCAAGGGCCACTACAGCGGCAGGCACGGCGCCTGGTTCGCCAACGACCCCATGGACGGGCTCCTCGGCGTGATGAGCCACGACCCGGGCGCGGCCGCCTCCTACCTCGGGTCCGACGACCGTATGAAGTACCTGACCGAGGAACGCGACTGGCGCGTGCTGATGGACGCCGGTTCGGACAACGGCAAGGCGCCCGCGTACCGCCCCGCGCTGGACGGCGACGACCGGGCGGGCTTCGGAGCGGCGCTCCAGGCGGCGGCCACCGGCGTCGACCCCTCGGACCCGAGCGCGAGGTTCGTCCAGCACACGAAGGCCAACGACGCGGTGTTCCGCTCCGCGTTGACCCATCTGGCCCGGCGGCAGGACGACTTCCCCTCCTCTCTCCGGGACCCGATGGCCCACATCCTGGTGAACCACGGAGACACGGTTCACTACGCGGCCAGCAGCATCGACATGGGTGCGTCGCCGCTGCCGCAGGACCAGTTGTTCGAGGTGTTCAAGCAGGTCTCGAAGGACCACTCTGCCTACGGGACGCTGAACCACGAGATCAACCGGGCCCTGGTCGCCGACATCCACCGGGCCGATCAGCGCTATCCCGAGGAGTCGCTGATCAGGGCGGGACGGACCGTCGGTTTCCTGGAGGAGGCCCGCGCCCAGACCGCCTCGGCGCCCCCGACGGCCTCGTTCGAGGGGAAGTGGGTCTTCGACCAGGCGATCGGATACGTCCCGGTGGTCAGCGGACAGGTGCAGCAGGGGTTCGACTACGTCACCGATCAGTGGCTTGCGGACGAGCAGAAGCGGCTGGACGACACGGCCACCGAAAAGAGGGTCGCGATCTACGAGAATCGGAACAATCAATTGCGGGCACTGACGGATGAGTGGTGGAGCGTCCACGGTTCCGGTGGGGAATCCCCCTATCCTCTTCGACATTCGACCGAAGTCTCCGCAGACGAAGGAATCATGCACGCGAACGGCGTTTCTGGAGGGCAAAGGTGAGACGGCTGTCCTGCCCAGCCACCCTATTTTTGTCGGCGTTCTGCCTGGTGGGGATGTCGCTCACATCGTGCTCTCCCTCGCCCAAGATCCCACGAGCGATCTGCCAGACGCCGATCAGTCGTAAACTTTCCGCAGCGATCCTTCAGCCCACGGACGGTATTCGCGAGCGCACGAGTTCGGGTTTCGGCAAGCCGGGGCAGTGGTCCTACTGCAAGGTCTACGTCGGCGAAGAGCAGGCCATGGAAATCAAGTTGGCCACTCATGGTGGCTCGATGGACCCGATGAAGGCGGCGTATCCGGGCGATGCGGTGTTCCGCTTGCAGAACCCCCGCCGCATTCGCCTCGCCGACGACGCCGTTGTCGGCGACGACGGTGCCATCGCCACCACTCGTTGCCTCGACTCCTCCGGCGCCGATCACTTCACCCTCACCCTCAAGGTGACCCGCGGCCGGGCCGACGCCCAACGGCGGGTGGTCATCGAGCGGTTCATGCGGGCCTACATGCCGGCAACCGTGAAGTCCCTGCACTGCCTCAGGAAGTGATCCCGCGGCGGCGGCGCGCGTCGCGTATCGCCACCGCCGCGCCGCCCAGTGCCGCCGCCGTCACCGCCGTGCCGACCGTCACGTAGGTCGCGAGGCGGGCGTTGTGCTGGTCCGCCGTCTCGCCCAGTTGGACCTTGGCGGGGCTGGGGGCCTCGGCCCCGGTCAGGCCGTCCTGGGGGGTGGGGGACTCCACGGGGTGGTCGTCGTCCGTGAGGGCGGCCACGGGGTCGACGACGCCCCAGCCGACGAGGCGGTCGTGGCCGGAGATCGTGCGCTCCGCGGTCTGCTCGATCTGGGCGACGACCTCGCGGGCCGTCCAGTCGGGGTGCTTGGCCTTGATCAGCGCGGCGACGCCCGCGACGTACGGGGCGGAGAAACTCGTCCCGTTGTCGGAGCAGTGGCCGCCCTTGGGCACCGTGGAGATCATGTCGACGCCCGGTGCCGCGACACCGACGAAGTCGCCGGACTGGGAGAAGGAGGCGCGCTCGTTGTTGCGGTCGGAGGCCGCGACCGCGAGGACGCCGGCGAAGGACGCCGGGTAGGTCTTCTTGACGTTGCCGCCGAGGCCGTCGTTGCCCGCGGACGCGACGACCACGATGTTCTTGGCGAGGGCCTGGTCGACGGCGTCCTCCAGGTAGCCGGCCGGCGCGACCGCCTTCGACGTGTCCTGCGAGATGTTGATGACGTCGGCGCCCTCCTTGATCGCGTGGAGGATGCCCTGGGTGAGTGTCTTGGCGTCGCCGTGCCCCTCGGCGTCGTTCTGCTGGATCGGGATGATCTCCGCCTCGGGTGCGAGGCCAACGAAGCCGGTGCCGCTCGCCGGGCGGGCGGCGATGATGCCGGCCACCTTGGTGCCGTGGCCGACGGTGTCCGTGGTGCCCTGCGCGTTGCCGTGCGGGATCGGGTTGCCGTCGGCGTCCTTCAGGCCGGGCTTCATGAGGTTGATGCCGCTCTTGACGTCGACGGCGTCGGCGAGTTGGGGGTTCTTGACGTCGACACCCGTGTCTATGACGGCGACTTTGACGCCCTTGCCCCTGGACTGGCTCCAGAGTTCGTCCAGTTGGACCCGCTGGAGGGCCCAGGGCCGGCCCGGGTACTGCTTGTTGGGGAACGTGCACTGGTCCGTCGAGAAGGAAGCCGACGTGGATGCCACCGTCAGCGGTGCCGGAGCGGCCGTGCTCGCCGCGGACACCGGTGCCTGCGCCGATGCCAGCAGTGCTGCGGCCGTCAGCGCCGCCGCGCGGACGGCGGTGCGTGCCGGGGAGTTCCCGTGCGGCATGGTCCTCGTCTCCTCAGGAACCCTGGGGCTGGCGGGCCGCCGCCCTCGACAGGCGCGGTCCGGTGGGCAGGAACTCGGACCAGGCGGCCGGGATCGGTGCCGGGGTGACGTCCTTGTAGCCGAGGGCGGTCTGCGCCTGCTTGGCCTCCTGCTGAAGCTGCTGGCGCTCCTTGGCCGTGGTGCCGATGCCCGAGTCGTCGGTGGCGCTGTCCGCGTTGGACTGGAGCACGTAGCGCAGCCCGGTGTCGGTGACCAGGAAGACGGGGCCCGCCTTCGTCTCCGCGCCCTGGAACTGCCGGTAGAGCTGCCCTGATCCGGGGGTGACGTAGGCGCTCGACGAGCCGGTGGGGAGGGTGGCGGGGAAGTCGGTGCCGACCCAGGTGCTCAGGGTGGTGGTGCCGTCGTCGTCGTCGACGTCGCGCAGCACCGAGCAGACGGTGCTGCGGCTGCCCACCGCCTCGGACGCCTCGTTGACCGGGTGTGTCGCCAGGGTGGGCCAGGTGTGGTCGGTGCCGAAGGCCGCGCCGGGGACGATCGCGCCGGGACTGGTCTCCTCGGGGTGTCCCACCTGGCCGAGCGACACCAACCGCTCGTCGGACAGCAGGAGTCGGGCCACGAAGTCGGAGACGGGTGCCACCCTGCCCGGCAGCACCACGTAGTACTGCTCGGAGCCGTTGTCCATCGCCCGCAGGACCATGCCCACCTTGTTGGCGGAGTCGTCCAGTTGACCGGGTGCGTGGGCCGGGGCGCCGACCGTGCCGGTCAGGTCGGGGAAGGTGATCGGGTCGCCCTTGTGCAGGGTGTCGAGCCAGGCGGCGGAGACGTGCTGCGGCTTGTTCTCGGAACCGACGACGGCCCGCAGCAGCGACTCGTCGCCCTTGTCGACCTCGTACGCCCTGCCGGACGCGTCCACGACGTACCGGGTGCCGTCCGGGGTCTCGACGTAGAGGACGTCGCCGCCGGTGAGCCGGCCCGCCCCCTCGGTCTTCGCCATGTCGCGGGTGCCGAGGACGAGGGCCGCCTTCTGGATGGACCGGCCGCCCGCGCTGGGCCGTTCACAGACCGCCCAGCGCTTGGCGGCCCGCGCCTCGTCCGCCGCGGGGAGGCGGTCGGGGGCGTAGGGGATGCCGACGGTGACGCCGCGCGGGATCTTGCCGCTGTCGAGAACGGAGTCCGCGACGGTCACCACGCTGTCCTCGCCGGTGCCCAGGAGCAGTTTCGCGGACGCCATGTTGAGGACGGGGTGCAGTTCCGGCTTCTCTTGGTCCGTTTTCAGGATGACGTACCTGGTGGTCGACTTGGAGGCGACGATGACGTTCTTCCCGGTGGCGTCCCAGCCCGCGGGCGCGGTCGGCCGGAACAGGCCCCACGCGCCGAAGACCGCCATGACCAGCACGCCGACCCCGATGCCGGGCAGCACACCGCGCAGCGGGCGCGGGGCGCCTTCCTCGGAACCGTCGGGGGACGACTGGACGAAGGAGGCGAGCATGCGCCGCTTCGCGAAGGTGTAGGCGTTGAGCTGATCCCGCCGAGATGCCATCTGTGTCTGTCTCTCCCCGTGTTTCCCCCGTGCCGCGGGCGGTGGGACGTCGCCGCTTCGGGCACTCCGGTGTCGGACCGGGCCCCTACTATGCCTGGTGTCGGCAGGGGCCTGCGGAGCGGGTAGGGTACCGGGGCCCTCTGGGGCCGTATGTGCGCCGGGACACCGGTGAGTTGTGAGGAAAACGGGGGGATGGAGTGATGGCTTCCGGGACACGTACGCGGTCTCGTGACCGGTCGCGGGAACGGGGCTCCGCGCCGTCCGGACCGACGCCGGGACCCCAACACCCGGACGGGCGGCGGGCGATGGCCCCGGAGTCCGGCGCGCGCCCACGGGGGCCCGGCGCCTCGCTCCCCCGGACGCGGCGCGGACAGGCCGGGACGTTCCGGCTGCAACGACTCGTCCTGCTGGAGACGGCGGCCGCCGCGCTGCTCGTCGGCTGGGTCGTCGGCCCCGTCGCGCTGATGGCGGCCGCGGTCGTGGCGGCCGTCCTCGTCCTCCTCGCCCTGGTACGCCGCCGGGGCCGGGCGCTGCCCGAATGGCTCGCCACGGCACGGGCGTTGAAGGTGCGGCAGCGCCGCGCCGACACCACGGCCGTACCCCCGGAGACCGAGCCCGGCCTCGCGCCCGCCGTGGAGTGCGACCCCGCGCTGCGCACCTACACGTACGGGGGACGCGACGGGCGCTCCGTCGGCATGATCGGCGACGGGACGTTCGTCACCGCCGTCGTGCAGGTGGAGGCCGACATCACCGCGCTGCGCGCCGAGCGCGGCAGGCACCCCCTGCCGGTCGCCCTGGTGCGGGACGCGCTCCAAGTGGACGGTATCCGGCTGGAGTCCGCGCAGGTGGTGCTGCACACGCAGCCCGCGCCCGCGCTGCACCTGCCGCAGCAGTCGGTCGCCGTCAGCAACTACGCGCCGCTCCAGGAGCAGACGGGCGCCCCGGCGGTCCGCATCACCTGGATCGCGCTCAAGCTCGATCCCGAACAGTGCGCGGAGGCCGTCGCGGCCCGCGGCGGCGGGGTCGTGGGCGCGCAGAAGTGCCTGGTGCGGGTCGCCGACCACCTCGCGAGCCGGCTGACCGGCGCCGGGTTCCGCGCGACCGTGCTGAACGAGGAGGAACTGGTCTCCGCCGTCGCCACGTCCGCGTGCGCCAACCCCCTGGTGACGGCCGAGGCGGGCCGGTCCGGAACGCGCGAGCGGCGCACCGAGGAGTCCGGCCGGAGCTGGCGCTGCGACAACCGCCGGCACACCACGTACTGGGTGCGCCGCTGGCCCCAACGCGGCCCCGGAGGGACGTCGTTGCCCCAGGTGATCGCCCTGCTCACGGCGGTGCCCGCCCTCGCGACGACGTTCAGTCTCACGCTGGCCCCCGGCGAGCGGCAGGAGGTCACCGTGACCGCCCATCTGCGGGTCACCGGCCGCAGCGACGACGAACTGACCGCCGCACGGCGGGCGTTGGTCGGCGCGGCCCGGCACACCGGGATGGGCCTGGCCCGCCTCGACCGGCAGCAACTCCCGGCCCTTCTCGCGACGTTGCCCCTCGGAGGTGCCCGATGACGGCGACGGTTCCGCAGCAGCCCGCCCCCGTGACGACCGCCGCCCCGGCCCCTCGTGGCGGTGCGCGCGGCCGGCTGCGCGGCGGCTTCGGGCTGCTCGGCCCCCGGCACCCGCGCCACACCCTGTCGCCGGACCAGGTCGACGCGCTGACGCTGCCCATCGGGGACGACGGTGTCGTCATCGGTGTGGACGCGGCGGGCGCCCCGGCCGTCCTCGGCCTCAACAGGCCCACCCCGTACGACATCGTGCTCATCGGCGGCCTGTGGACCGCGCAGGTCCTCGCCCTGCGGGCCGCGGCCACCGGTGCGCGCGTGGCCGTGGAGACCGGCCGGCCCCAGGCGTGGATACAGATGGTGCACGCCATGGGCGGCGGACAGAACGGGCTCGCGGTGTACGAGGTCGGCCGGGTGCCGCCGCAGGGCGCGTCCGCCGGGACGCCCGTCCTGGTGGTCCGCGACTGCGGCATGCGGCCGCCCCGCGGCCGGGTCGTCTCCGGCCCGTGGCAGTCCGTACTCACGCTGCTGCCGTACCTCAGCCCCGTCGCACCCCGGCTGGTGCGCCAGGCACGGCTGGTGGGCGTCCAGCGCATCTCCCCCGACGAGGCGGGCGAGTTGGGCCGCGCGATGACCCTGCCGCGGGCCGACGTCGACTCCCTGCCGACCCTTGCCGACGGCGTCACCCTGTGGTGCGCCGACCGCGACCGGCAGTACGTGATGACCCAACCCACGGACGCGGAGACCGGGTTGCTGGGGACGCCGCGCCGGATGGACTGAACCCGACCCGCGGCGGGACCGCCCGAGCCGGACGGGGACGCGAGGTCGCCCCGTGCCGGGTACGGGGGCTGGGCGCCGAGGCCGAGGCCGGTGCCGGGCGGCCGCGTGCCGCCGCGCGACCGCGTACGCGGCTGCCGGGACGTCGAGTCGCCCGGTTGTCGAGTTGTCGAGTTACGGCCGGTTCGCACGCGTTCCCCTTCGGGGCGATCGCCCCGGACGTCCATTTTGGCGGTTTTCCGGGGTAGTTGGGCCTGTACGTAAGGGAGATTCGGGGCAGTGCGTGCCGGGGCGGGTGCGCGCGGAGGGTTGGACGGGCCTGCCACGAGGATGCTTGTGGTGATTAGGCTGGGACCGGGCGCCGCAGCAGACCCACGAGGGGGACGTGGGCGTCCGTGACCAAGGGCCCGGCGGGCCGGACCGGTTCGGGGCACCGTCCGACCGATTCCGACCGGCCGAGTACGCGACGAACGGTCACCCCGGCACGGCTTGCGGGTGCTCGACCACATCAGGAGGAACTGTGAGCAGCGATCGGGACGGGATCCGCGGGGGCTGGGCCACACCCGGCGACGACCAGCCCGACGCCGACCCCGCCATTGACTCGACGGGCGAGTTCACCATCGACTACGCCCCGCCCGCCTGGTACACGCAGAACGCCTCGGGCGGTTCGGGCGCGGGCGGTACGGATGCGGGCACCGGGGCCGGCCGCCCCGTGCCGCCCGGTCCAGCACCCGGCGCGGGGGGTGCCTTCCCGCCTCCGCCGACGGCCCCCCTTCCGCCTCCGCCGCCCGCCCCGGCAGCCCCTCCGGCGCCGTGGACGACGGCCGGGGCGCCGGGTGTTCCGGCCGGCCCCGGTGCGCCGGACGCTTCCGCCCCCGGTGTGCCGGGCGCGCCGTCCGAGGGCGGGTACGTGGCGGCCCGGCGGCCGGACTCGCCCCAGCCGCCCGTGGCCTCCGCCGCGGACGGCCCGGTGGACGGTCCGGTGAACGACTCCGCCGACGAGTTCCGTCCGGCGTGGTCCCCCACCGCCCCGGCGAACACCGGGCCCACCGACAGCGGTGACCTGGAGAGCGGCGCCACGATGCGCTTCTCCGCGGCCTCACTGCGCCGCGAGATCGCCGACCGGAACGCCTCGGCGGACGAGGAAGGCACGAACTCCCGTACGGAGACGGGCACGGGCACGGACGCCGACGCGGATGCCGCGCCCCGGGCCGAGGCCCAGGACGAAGCCGAGAACGCGGGCGCGAGCGCCGGTGCGGGTGCGTTCACGGACGGCAGCGGCCCCGTGCCCGACGAGGCTGCGCCGCGCACGCACGACGTGCCTTCGACCGGCGCGGACGACGCCACGGACTCCAACTCCGGTTTCGGCCGGGCCGACTCCGAGACCGGCCCTGCGGATCCCGGTGGTACCGCCGACCGCGTGGACGCCCACACGGGCGCGGACGCCGTCGGCGGTGCGCACGGCTCCGGAGCCCTCGACGGCCCGGACGAGGACGACGCAGCCGAGGCCCGCGCCGCGCAGACCGCCCCCGCGCGAGCCACCTCCACCGAGGAACCCCGGGACGCGGAGAAGCCCGCGGAGTCTGCGGAATCCGCGGAATCCGAAGAGCGCAGGGGACCCCAGGACCACGAGACGTCCAAGGAGCCGGAGGCCCCCAAGGCTCCCGAGGTCCCCAAGGCTCCCCCGGCCCCCGAGGACAAGGCCGCCCACGCCGACCCGGTCGACGCGCTCGACACGACGGACGACGTGGACGACGTGGACGTGATCGACGCGGCCGACGAGCGTGCCCACACGGCTCCGGCTCCGGCTCCGGCCCCGACCCCGGCCCCCGCTCCCGCCCCGGTCGACGCCGTGCCCGGGGAGCCGGCCGGCCAGGCGGCCGCCGGGCTTCCGCCGCTGCCGCCGTCCTACGAACCCGCCGCGCAGCCCGCCGCCCCCGCGCCCGCCGCCCAGTGGCCCGCACGGCCCGAGCCTCCCCGGGCAGACGACAACGCACCCCAGCAGCCGCAACGGCAACAGCCGGTCGACCGGGGGACGTTCGTGTTCCCCGCCGCCGCACCGGCAGCGCCGCCGGCTCCGCCCGTGCCCCCGCAGCAGCCGCCGTTCCCGCCGCAGGGTCAGCAGGCGCCGCAGGGTCAGCAGGCGCCGCAGGCGCCGCAGGCGCCGCAGGCGCCGCAGTCCCAGCCCGCGGGCTGGGACCTGCCTCCTGCCGCGGTGCCTCCGCAGCAGGGCTACGGCTTCCCGCAGCCCACGGGCACGCCCGCACCCGCGCCGGGGCCGTTCACCCCGGGCCCGAACGACCCCGCTCCGCACCCGGGCCCCGGTTACGGCTACCCCCAGGCCCAGGCGGGCCTCAACCCGCAGGCCCCGCCCGCGCCTTCGCCTCCGGTGGCGCCCGCAGCGCCGACGGGCCACCCGGAAGCGGGGGTGCGACAGCCGGGCGAGCAGGCGGAACAGCGCCCCGGGTACGGCTTCCCGCAGCAGGGCCCGCGCGACCAGCAGCCGTCCGCCGCCGCCCCCGCACAGCCGCAGCCGCCGGTCCAGCCGCAGCCGCCCGTCGACCCCCGCGCCGGCACCGCCTGGCCGCAGCCGATCCAGCACGACCAGCGTCAGCCGGTCAACCCCGGTGCGGCGCCGCTGGGTTACACCGCCGCTGTCGAGCTGTCCTCCGACCGGCTGCTCAACAACAAGCGGCAGAAGGCCAAGAGCGGCCGTCCCGGTGCCGCCCCGTCCCGCTTCCGTATCGGCGGGAAGAAGGAAGAGGCCGAGCGGCAGCGGAAGTTGGACCTGATCCGGACGCCGGTGCTCTCCTGCTACCGGATCGCGGTGATCAGCCTCAAGGGCGGCGTGGGCAAGACGACCACGACGACCGCGCTCGGTTCGACCCTGGCCACCGAACGGCAGGACAAGATCCTCGCCATCGACGCGAACCCGGACGCGGGCACCCTCGGCCGCCGGGTGCGCCGGGAGACCGGGGCGACCATCCGCGACCTGGTGCAGGCGATCCCCTACCTCAACTCCTACATGGACATCAGGCGGTTCACGTCCCAGGCGTCCTCCGGACTGGAGATCATCGCCAACGACGTCGACCCCGCCGTCTCGACCGCCTTCAACGACGAGGACTACCGGCGCGCGATAGACGTGCTGGGACGCCAGTACCCGATCATCCTGACCGACTCGGGCACCGGACTGCTCTACAGCGCCATGCGCGGCGTCCTCGACCTCGCCGACCAGCTCATCATCATCTCGACCCCGTCGGTGGACGGCGCGTCCAGCGCGAGCACCACCCTGGACTGGCTTTCGGCGCACGGATACGCGGAGTTGGTGTCGCGGTCCCTGACCGTGATCTCCGGAGTGCGCGAGACCGGCAAGATGATCAAGGTCGACGACATCGTCGGCCACTTCCAGACGCGGTGCCGCGGCGTCGTCGTGGTGCCCTTCGACGAACACCTCGCCGCGGGCGCCGAGGTCGACCTCGACATGATGCGGCCCAAGGTGCGCGAGGCGTACTTCGACCTCGCGACGCTCGTCGCCGAGGACTTCGTGCGCCACCAGCAGGCCCACGGACTGTGGACCTCCGACGGCAACCCGCCTCCCGTGGCCGCCCCGCCCATGCCGGGCCAGCGTCTGCCGGCGCAGGGCCTGCCCTACCCGGGCCAGGCGTACGGCCAGGGGCAGGGCGGGCCGGAACACCATCCGTCCGAGCAGTACCCCTCCGAGCAGTACCCCTCCGAGCAGTACCCGCAGCGGCCTGCGCCGGGGCAGTACCCGGCGCAGGGACTGCCGGGGCAGGGGCCCGCGTATCCGCCCGGCCAGGGCCAGGTGCCCGCGCAGCAGCCCTACGGGCAGCAGCCTCCGCAGTACCAGGTTCCGGCGCAGCCCGGCCCGCCCCAACAGGCACCGGGAGTGCCGTACCAGCCGCCGGTTCCGCCCCAACAGGGCTACGCACAGCCGGGAGTTCAGCCCGGAGTTCCGGCGGCTCCCCCGCAGGGCCACCCGCACCCGGGCCACGTCCCGCCCCAGCAGCCCCCGTTCCCCCAGCAGCAGCCCCAGCAGCCGCAGGGCGGGCCCCAGGCGCAGCCGGCACCGCAGCACGGCGACACCCCGCCGCCGCCCGCGCCGCCCCAACAGCGGTAGCGGGCACGGCGGTTGTGACCGGGGCAGCGGAGCACGTTGCCCGCGGCGCAGCTCCGGCAGCGGTCCGGGACACAAATGAGGGGCGGCCGGTACGGACAAGTACCGGTCGCCGCTCACCCGTTGGCGTCCAGAACCGACGGTGACGGCACGGGCGGCGGTCAGCCGCCGGTGGTCTCCGCCGTGTGCGTCGCGTCCGCCGCGACGAGTTCCCGGCAGCGGCTCACGTCCACCGCCATCTGCTCCAGCAGCGCCTCGACGGAGTCGAACTTGGCCTGCCCGCGCACGAACGCGAGGAAGTCCACGGCGACGTGCAGCCCGTACAGGTCGAGGCCCACGCGGTCGATCGCGTACGCCTCGACGGTCCGCTCGGTACCGTCGAACTGCGGGTTGGTGCCGACGGAAATGGCCGCCGGCATCGCCTCGCCGGCCGCGTGCAGCCAGCCGGCGTAGACGCCGTCGGCCGGGATCGCGGTGTGCGGGAGGGTCTCGACGTTGGCGGTCGGAAAACCGAGTTCACGGCCTCGCTGCGCGCCCCGGACGACAACGCCCTCGACCCGGTGCGGGCGGCCCAGGATCTCGCGGGCCCCGTCGACGTCGCCCTCGGCGATCAGCCGCCGGGTCAGCGTCGACGAGAAGGGCTGACCGCCGCCCGCGTCGCCGCTCACGTACAGGTCGACGACCTCGACCTCGAAGTCGTACGTCCCGCCCTGCGCCTTGAGGAACTCCACGTCACCCGCGGCCCGGTGGCCGAACCGGAAGTTCGGGCCCTCGACGACGGCCTTGGCGTGCAGTTTGTCGACCAGGACCTTCACCAGGAACTCGGCCGGCGACAGCTTGGAGAACTCCTTGGTGAACGGCAGCACCAGCACCGCGTCCACGCCGAGTTCCGCCATGAGTTCGGCCCGGCGGGGCTGCGGGGCCAGCAGCGGCGGGTGGCTGCCGGGGCGGACGACCTCGCTGGGGTGCGGGTCGAAGGTGACGACCACGCAGGGGACGCCGAGCTGCCGCGCGCGGTCCACCGCGTGGCGGACGATGAGCTGGTGTCCGCGGTGGACCCCGTCGTAGGACCCGATGGTGACGACGCTGCGCCCCCAGTCCTGGGGGATGTCCTCCAAGCCACGCCAGCGCTGCACTGTGACCGCTCCTCGTCGAACCCGTGTCCGTGTTGCCTCTTACGCAGGTCTAAGGGTGCCATGCCCGGTGGTCGCCGCCCGCATCGGCATGGAGGCTGTGACGGGGCGCACGGCCCGCGGACCCCGCGATCCGCCCCGCCGCGCCTCTCACCCGCAGGTCTCCCGCCGCACCTGCCCGCCGTGGCGCCGCCGCTTCCGCGCCCTCTTCCGCACACACGACTTACGCAAGACAGTTCGATTCACCATGGATCGCCGCGAGTACGTACGAGTCCTCCCGAGTCTGTAGGAAACGGAACCACCGAAAGCGCTTGCTGACGTCATGATGTGAGCTTCGCGCGGGGAGCTGTGGGGAGCGCGCGGATGTCCGCGGGGAGTGCGGGCGGGAGACCTTGGGGGGTCCGATGGAGGCTGTGCAGGCGTTGGGGGCTGGGGATCCGGAACGGGTCGGCCCCTATCGGGTGGTCGCCCGGCTGGGGGCCGGCGGCATGGGGCGGGTGTATCTGGCGCGGTCCAAGGGCGGCCGCGCGGTCGCCGTGAAGGTCGTACGGCCCGAACTGGCCGAGGACAGGGAGTTCCGGCAGCGGTTCGCACGGGAGGTGGCGGCGGCGCGCCGGGTGAACGGCGTGTTCACGGCGGGCGTGGTGGACGCGGACGCGCAGGCGGACCCGCCCTGGCTCGCCACCGCCTACGTGCCCGGCGTCTCCCTCGACGCGGCCGTGGCGCGGCACGGGGCCTGGCCGAGCGGCCCGGTGACGACACTGGCGGCCGGGCTCGCCGAGGCGCTGGAGGCGATCCACGCGGCGGGGCTCGTCCACCGCGACCTGAAGCCGTCGAACGTCCTGCTGGCCGCCGACGGCCCCCGGGTCATCGACTTCGGCATCTCGACGGCCACCGAGGCGAGCGCGATCACCCGTACGGGGGTGGTGATCGGCACTCCCGGGTTCATGTCGCCCGAGCAGTTGACGGGCGATCCGGTCGGGCCGGCCAGCGACGTGTTCGCGCTGGGGGCGGTCCTGGCGTTCACGGCGTCGGGCACCGGCCCGTTCGGCACGGGGTCCGCGCAGGGCCTGATGTACCGCATCGTGCACGGCGAGCCGGTCCTCGGCGACGTCCCCGCTCCCCTGCGCGGCCTGGTCGGGCGGTGTCTGGCGAAGCGCCCGGAGGACCGCCCCGGCGTCGACGAGCTGCTGGGCGAACTGACGGACGCGGCGGGGGCGGCGCGCACGACGCTGCTGTTCACGAGCGCGGCCTGGCTGCCGCCCGCCGTGGCCACCACCGTGCGGCAGGTACGGGACGGGACGACCGACGTGGACGGGGGCGGCGGCGCGCATGCGGGCGGCACCCCGGCGCCGGGCCCGGCCGGACGGGGCGCACCGGCCACGCCCGCCCCGCCGCCGCCCCACCGGGCGCCCACCGTGACCGGTCCGGTGCCGCCCGTTCCCCCGGCGGGAGCCCCGCGGACCCCCCGGACGCCACCGCCCGCGTACACGCCCACCGCGTACGCGCCGGACGCGGCGGGGGCCGCGGGCGCGGCGGCCGGCCCGGGGTCCGGGCCGCCCACGCCGCCGCCCGGCGGCACACCCCCCGCCGGATTCGGCGCCGCGTCGTACGGCACACCCCCGCCCGGCACGCCGCCGCCCGGCACCCTGCCCACCCCGGTGCCCGGCGGCCCCGGCGGACCCCGCCCCGGTTCGCCGCGCCGGCGGCGCCGTGCCGTGATCGTCTCCGTGCTCGCGGCGGTGCTGGCCATCGGGCTGACGGCCTGGCAGGCGGACGCGCTGTTCGGCGGGGGCGGCTCGGGCACGGGGTCGGCCGGTTCGACGTACGACGCCTCGCCCTACGTGTCGCCGACGTACTCGGACACCACGACCCCGTCGCCGACCCCGGCCGTCGCGTCCCCGTCGGACACCGCCTACGAGACACCGACCGACACCTACACGCCGTCCGAGACGCCCACCGACACGTACACCCCGTCGGACACCCCGACGCCCACGGACGACGAGGCCGACCTGTCGGGCGAGTGGAACGGCAGCTACATCTGCAACCAGGGCATCACCGGCGTGGTGCTCACCATCGAGCAGTACGACGACGACAGCGTCAACGCGGTGTTCGCGTTCTACCCGGCGCCCTCCAACCCCTCGGTGCCGCGCGGGTCGTTCGCGATGACGGGAGGTCTGGAGGACGGCGTGCTGACGCTGCGCGCGACCCACTGGATCAACCAGCCGCCCGACTACCTGACGGTGGACCTCCAGGCCGCGTACTCCACCTCGACGCCGGACCACCTCGACGGCAGGGTGTACGGCGCCAACTGCACGACGTTCTCGGCGGACCGCGACTGAGCGGCCCCCGCGGCACGGACCACCGCGACCCCCTCGGCTGTCGGTGGCGGGGCCTACGGTCGCGGCATGACGAAAGCAACAGGGGCCCCGGGCAGGCCGGTTGGGGCGGACGGGCTGGTCGCGTCCTGGGACCGCGTCGCGTCCTGGCTCCGCACGCACTCCCCGATCGACCACGCGGCCCTGCGGGGCCCGGCGACCGGGGAGGAGATCGCCGCGCTGGAGACCCGGCTCGGCTTCCCGCTCCACCCGCAGCTGCGGGCGCTGCTGGAGCTGCACGACGGGGCGGTTCCGTATCCGGAGCACGGGGTCCACCGCGCGGGCGCGTTCCTGCCCCTGGGGCACCGGCTCAGCACGGCGGACGACATCGCCGCCCACCACCGATGGCTGGGGCACCTCGGGACGCGGATTCCGGACCTCCCGGCGGTCGCGGGAGGTTCCCCGGAGCACGCCCGCCGATGGGTGGAGTGCGCGCATCTCGACGACGGCGGAGTCGTTCTGGTCGATCACCGGCCGGGCCCGTCCTACGGCCACGTCCACGAGATCGGCATCGCGTCGGGTCCCGCCGGGGCCACCAACTGGGCTCACACCCTTGCCGAGTTGTTCGACAAGCTGGCCAACTGCCTGGAGAACCGGCGCGCGTTCATGGATCACGGGGCCCCTGTCCCGTACGAACTGCCCTCGGGTCACCACTGCGTCGGCTGGTCCCCCGGGAGCGCCCCCGACGAGGGCGGCACTCCGCCCTGGCCCGAGCCCCGCCTTCCCGTCCCCCGGGTACGCCCGGAACGGCGCCGGGGCCTCGGCCGGCCCCTGGGACGGCTCACGCTTCCGATGCTGTACGGCGGCCCGGCGTTCTTCGCCACCGGGGAGCCGCCCTTCGCGTCCGTCGGGCCGATCGGGTCGTCCGGTCTCGTACCGCCGGCACGGCCGGAGGGCGGCCCCGACCGCTCCGTCTCCGCCCAGGCCCAACGCGCCCCCTCGCACTCCCCCGATTCACTCCGAGCGCCCGGCCGGTCGGGTGAATAGGCAGGGGTGCCGGGACACAACCTAGGGGTGGGGGGAACCGAGGGGGGACCGTGGAGCGGCGACAGTGGCCGTCTCGTGGCCGCCGCTCCGCGGAGAACCGTCGGCTCCGGTCACCCAGTGGGTGACCGGAGCCGACGGGCACGGACAAGGACGGGGCGGGCGAGCGCCCCGGCCGCGGAGCTCAGGCGAACACCGCCAGGCTCTTCGCCTTCCCCCGCTGTTCCTCGACCAGGGCGACGAACACGCCCTTGGGGTCGTAGACCGCGACCGCGCCGGACCCCGCGTACTCCTCGGGGATCTCCAGCCGGACACCGTTGACGAGCAGCCCCGCGCGCCGGGAGTCGACGTCCCAGCGGGGGAACGCCGCCGCCGCGGCCTCCGCGACCGGCATCACCGTCAGCTCCTCCTGGAGCTTCTCCAGCGTCCGGGCCGCGTCGAGACCGTACGGGCCGACCCGGGTGCGGCGCAGGGCCGTCAGGTGGCCGCCGACGCCGAGACCGGCGCCGAGGTCGCGCGCGAGGGCGCGGATGTAGGTGCCGGAGGAGCAGACCACGGACACCACCAGGTCGAGGACGGGCGTGCCGTCCTCGGCGACGGCGGGCCGCACGTCGTACACGTCGAACGACGAGATCGTGACAGGGCGGGCCGGGATCTCGAAGTCCTCGCCGTCGCGGGCGCGCTTGTACGACCGCACGCCGTTGATCTTGATGGCGCTGACCTTGGACGGCACCTGCATGATCTCGCCGGTCAGCTTCGCGACCCCCGCGTCGACGGCGTCCCGGGTGATCGCCGAGGCGTCGGCCGACGTGATGATCTCGCCCTCCGCGTCGTCGGTGAGCGTGTTCTGCCCGAGCCGGACGGTGCCGAGGTACTCCTTCTCGGTCAGCGCGAGGTGACCGAGCAGCTTGGTCGCGCGCTCGACGCCGAGCACGAGGACACCCGTGGCCATCGGGTCGAGGGTGCCCGCGTGGCCCACGCGGCGGGTTTTGGCGATGCCCCGCATCTTCGCGACCACGTCGTGCGAGGTGAAGCCCGACGGCTTGTCGACGATGACGAGGCCGTCGGGCGGGGTGGGCTTCTGCGTCATTCGGCGGCGTCGTCCGTCTCGTCGTCGTCCTCGGGCTTGCGGTAGGGGTCCGCGTCGCCCGCGTACCGGGCGCCCTCGGACGCCTGGCGCACCTTCTCGTCGGAGGACCGCGCCTTGTCGAGGAGGTCCTCGATGGTCTTCGCGGTGTCCGGCAGGGCGTCGGCGACGAAGGCGAGGGTCGGGGTGAACTTCACCCCGGCGGCCCGGCCGACCTCGGAGCGCAGGATGCCCTTCGCGCTCTCCAGCCCGGCGGCCGCGGCCGCGCGCTCCTCGTCGTCCCCGTACACGGTGTAGAAGACGGTCGCCTCCCGGAGGTCGCCCGTCACCCGGGTGTCGGTGATGGTGACGTGTGAGCCGAGCCGCGGGTCCTTGATCCCGCGCTGGAGCTTCTGGGCCACCACCTCTCGGATGAGGTCCGCCAGCCTCTTCGCCCGCGCGTTGTCGGCCACTGGTCCGTCTCCCGTTCTTTCCTGAATCTGTGTTCTGTGGTCAGTCGTCGTCGCCGTGGAGCCGCCGCCTGACGGAGAGCAGCTCCACCTCAGGGCGCCCGGCGACCAGCCGTTCGCACCGGTCCAGTACGTCGGTCACGTGTTCCGTGTCGGCCGCGACCACCGCGAGCCCGATGCCGGCCCTGCGGTGCAGGTCGAGGAAGTCGACCTCGGCCGCGCCGACCACGAACCTGCGGTTCAGTTCGGCGACGATCGGGCGGACGACGGAGCGCTTCTCCTTCAGCGACCGGACGTCGCCGAGGAGGAGGTCGAAGGACAGAGTCCCCACGTACATGTGTGTGTCCGGTTGACCCGCCGGTACGGGATAGACGGCCCCGCCCATGAGTGGCGGGGACATCAAGAACCGTACATCGAACGGGCCGGACCTTCGACGGGGTTTGTGAGGGCTCCGAAGAGCTCTCCCCCGCCGCCGGTCCGGCCCGCCCGGTGTCGTGTTGTCACCGTCCGCGCGAACGGACGGCACGGTGGCCGGCGGGAACACGTCCCGCCGGCCACCGGCAGCCTCGGTGCTTACGCCCGCGGCTTCTCGCGCATCTCGTACGTCGCGATGACGTCGTCGACCTTGATGTCGTTGAAGTTGCCGAGGTTGATACCGCCCTCGAACCCTTCGCGGATCTCGGTGACGTCGTCCTTGAAGCGACGCAGACCGGAGATGGTGAGGCTCTCCGCGACCACCTTGCCGTCGCGGATGAGGCGCGCCTTGGTGTTGCGCTTGACCTCGCCCGACCGGACCAGGACACCGGCGATGTTGCCCAGCTTGGACGACTTGAAGACCTCGCGGATCTCCGCCGTACCGAGCTCGACCTCTTCGTACTCCGGCTTGAGCAGGCCCTTGAGCGCTGCCTCGATCTCCTCGATCGCCTGGTAGATGACCGAGTAGTAACGGACATCCACGCCTTCGCGCTCGGCCATCTGCGCGGCACGCCCCGCGGCGCGCACGTTGAAGCCGATCACGATGGCGTCCGAGCCCATCGCCAGGTCGATGTCCGACTCCGTGACCGCACCGACGCCGCGGTGCAGGACCCGGATGTCGACCTCTTCGCCGACGTCGAGCTGGAGCAGCGAGGACTCGAGAGCCTCCACCGAACCGGACGCGTCGCCCTTGATGATGAGGTTGAGTTCCTGCACCAGACCGGCCTTGAGGGCCTCGTCCAGGTTCTCCAGGGAGAACCGGACACCCCGGCGGGCGAAGTTGGCGTTCCGCTCACGAGCGGCACGCTTCTCGGCGATCTGGCGGGCGGTGCGGTCCTCGTCGACGACGAGGAAGTTGTCGCCGGCACCCGGGACGTTGGTGAGACCGAGGACGAGGACCGGAGTCGAGGGACCCGCCTCCTCCACGTTGTCGCCCTTGTCGTCGAGCATGGCGCGCACACGGCCGTAGGCGTCGCCCACCACCATCGTGTCGCCGACCCGCAGGGTTCCCCGCTGGACCAGGACGGTCGCGACGGCACCGCGGCCACGGTCGAGCCGGGACTCGATCGCAATACCCTGAGCGTCCTGCTCCGGGTTGGCCCGCAGGTCGAGCGAGGCGTCCGCGGTGAGGATCACGGCCTCCAGCAGGCTCTCGATGTTGAGGCCCTGCTTGGCGGAGATGTCGACGAACATGGTGTCGCCGCCGTACTCCTCGGCCACCAGCCCGAACTCGGTGAGCTGACCGCGCACCTTGGTCGGGTCGGCACCCTCGACGTCGATCTTGTTGACCGCGACCACGATCGGCACGTCGGCCGCCTTGGCGTGGTTCAGCGCCTCGATCGTCTGGGGCATCACACCGTCGTTGGCCGCCACCACGAGGATCGCGATGTCGGTCGACTTGGCACCACGGGCACGCATGGCGGTGAACGCCTCGTGACCCGGGGTGTCGATGAAGGTGATCTTCCGCTCTTCACCGTTGACCTCGGTGGCCACCTGGTAGGCACCGATGTGCTGGGTGATGCCGCCGGCCTCGCCCGCGACGACGTTCGTCTTGCGGATGGTGTCGAGAAGGCGGGTCTTGCCGTGGTCGACGTGACCCATGACGGTCACGACCGGCGGACGCGCGACGAGGAACTCCTCGCCGCCCTCGTCCTCGCCGAACTCGATGTCGAAGGACTCCAGCAGTTCGCGGTCCTCCTCCTCGGGGCTGACGATCTCGAGGACGAAGTTCATCTCGTCCGCGAGGAGCTTCAGCGTCTCGTCGGAGACGGACTGCGTCGCGGTGACCATCTCACCGAGGTTCATCATCACGCCGACGAGCGACGCCGGGTTGGCGCCGATCTTCTCCGCGAAGTCGGTGAGGGACGCACCGCGCGACAGGCGGACGGACTGTCCGTTGCCGCGAGGCAGCATCACGCCGCCGACCGACGGGGCCTGCATGGCCTCGTACTCCTGACGGCGCTGCCGCTTCGACTTGCGGCCACGACGCGCGGGACCGCCGGGGCGGCCGAAGGCGCCCTGCGTGCCACCGCGGCCACCGGGACCGCCGGGACGGCCACCGAAACCGGGACGACCGCCACCGCCGGCGAAACCGCCGCCGGGAGCACCGCCGCCGGGACGGCCGGCGAAACCGCCACCGCCGCCGGGACGACCGGCACCGCCGCCGCCACCGGGACGACCGGCGAAGCCGCCGCCACCGGGACGACCGCCACCGGCGCCGCCGCCGGGACGACCCGCACCGGCCGGACCGCGGCCGCCGGGGCCGGGACGCGGGCCGGCAGCGGGACGCTGCGGCATCATGCCCGGGTTCGGGCGGTTGCCGGCGGGGCCGCCGCCGGGACGCGGGGCCTGCGGACGCGGCATGCCGCCCGGCGTCGGACGGCTGCTGCCGCCCGGAGCCTGCGGACGTGCGCCGCCCTGGCCGCCGGGACCCTGCGGACGGGGACCGGCGCCGGGGGCACCGGGACCGCCCGGACGGGCACCCTGCGGACGGGGCGCCTGCGGACGCGCCATACCGGTGGAGCCACCGGAGGTGAACGGGTTGTTGCCCGGACGCGGGCCTGCCGGGCGACCGCCCGGACGGGCACCGGTCGCACCGGGACGCTGGCCGCGGTCGCCGCGGTCACCGCCGGAGCGCTGACCCGGACCGCCCTGACCCTGACCACGGTCCTGGCCGCGGTCCTGACCGGGGGCGCCGCCGGGGCGGGCACCGGGCCGGGGAGCGCCGGGACGGGCGGAGGCGGGCTTCGGCGAGGCCGGAGCGGCCGAGGCCGCGGGAGCTGCCGGAGCCGCCGGCGGAGCGGTGAACTCCGGGGCGGCGGGTGCTGCGGGGGCCGGACGCGGCGCGGGCCGGGGACCCGGCGTCGGACGCGAACCGGACGGCTGCGCGGGGGCCGACGGGGCAGCCGCGGCGGGAGCCGCAGGAGCCTCGGGCTGGGCCGCGGCGGGCTTGGGAGCCGGCGGCCTCGGGGCAGCCGGACGGGCCGCTTGCGCCGGAGAGGGCGCCGCGGGCCTGGGGGTTGCCTTCCTGGGCGCTCCGGGACGGGCACCGGACTTGCCGTTGCCACCGCCCTGCTGGAACGCGTCGGTCAGCTTGCGTACTACGGGCGCCTCGATCGTCGAGGACGCCGAACGGACGAATTCACCGAGTTCAGTGAGCTTGGCCATGACGACCTTGCTCTCAACGCCGAACTCCTTGGCGAGTTCGTAGACCCGGACCTTAGCCACTTCGCTCCTTTGAGGTCCGGGTTGCGTCCGGACCGTCGCTAGTTCATGGGCGTACTCATCGCGTACTCATCGAGTGCTCATCGCAATCTCGACCTGCTTTCGACTCGCGAGGTACCAAACCGGACGGGGTGTTCCGCACGGCATGTTCTTACGGGTGTTGACGGTTCAGCGCGACGCTGTACCGCAACGGTCCGACCTCTCCACGTGGAGGCGCAACGCCTTTACGTCGAGCGGTCCCGGGACGCGGAGCGCCCGCGGGATGACCCGGCGGCGTACCGCCTGGTCGAGACAGACCACGTCGGGGTGCAGGTAGGCACCCCGGCCGGGCAGCGTACCGCGAGGGTCGGGGACGCACGCGCCCTCGGCCGCCACGATACGTAGCAGTTCGATCTTGGCCGTTCGCTTGCGGCACCCGACGCAGGTGCGTTCAGGGCATGCGTTGTCGCGCGTCCGGCCAGACACTGTTAAGTCTACCTCCCCGTACCGACCTCATCCCCGCGGGGCAAGAATCGAACGGCTGTTGTCGTGATCTAAGCCACCCGCGGCTTGGATCTATTCCCCGGCCGACGGAACGGCCCCTTCCGGGGCCGTCCGGTGGACGCGGGTCGGCCGGCGTCCGCTAGTCGCGGTCCGCGTCGGCGTCGTCCTGCTGCTCGGTGTCCGGGCGGATGTCGATGCGCCACCCGGTGAGACGGGCGGCCAGGCGGGCGTTCTGCCCCTCCTTGCCGATCGCCAGCGAGAGCTGGTAGTCGGGCACCGTCACCCGCGCGGAGCGGGCCGCGAGGTCCACGACGTCGACGCGGGAGACGCGGGCCGGGGAGAGCGCGTTGGCGACCATCTCGGCCGGGTCGTCGGACCAGTCGACGATGTCGATCTTCTCGCCGTTCAGCTCGCCCATCACGTTGCGCACCCGGCCGCCCATCGGGCCGATGCAGGCGCCCTTGGCGTTCAGGCCGCTGCGGGTGGCGCGCACGGCGATCTTGGTGCGGTGGCCGGCCTCGCGGGCGATGGCCGAGATCTCGACGGACCCGTCGGCGATCTCCGGCACCTCCAGCGCGAACAGCTTCTTCACCAGGTTCGGGTGGGTGCGCGACAGCGTCACGGACGGACCGCGCACGCCCTTCGCCACCCGGACGACGTACGAGCGCAGGCGGGTGCCGTGCGGGTACGTCTCGCCCGGGACCTGCTCCTGCACCGGCAGGATGGCCTCCATCTTGCCGATGTCGACCATGACGTTCTTCGGGTCGCGGCCCTGCTGCACCACGCCGGTGACGATGTCGCCCTCGCGCCCGGCGTACTCGCCGAGCGTCGCGTCGTCCTGCGCGTCGCGCAGGCGCTGGAGGATGACCTGCTTGGCGGTGGTCGCCGCGATACGGCCGAAGTCGGAGGGGGTGTCGTCGAACTCGCGGGCCTCCTGGCCCTCTTCGAGGTCGTCCGGGTCCTCCTTCGCCCACACGGTCACGTGACCGGTGTCCCGGCTGAGCTCCACGCGCGCGTGGCGGCGGCTTCCGTCGGTGCGGTGGTAGGCGATGAGGAGGGCCGACTCGATCGCCCCGACCAGCAGGTCGAAGGAGATCTCCTTCTCCCGTACCAGTCCCCTCAGGGCACTCATGTCGATGTCCACGACTAGCCCTCCTCCTCTTCCTTCTCCGTCGCGTCGTGCGTGGTGTCGTGCTGGTCGTGCTTTTCGCTCTTGTCGTCCTTGCGGTTGAACTCGACCTGGACCTGCGCCCGGTCGATCTCCGCGAGGGGAAGTCTGCGGGAGGTGGCCTTGCGCCCCTTGACGCCGGGCACCTCCAGGTCGAGCCCGTCCTCGTCGGCCGTCAGGATGCGGGCGACCAGTTCGTCGCCCCCGGTCAGCCGGAACCTCACCAACCGGCCGACGGCACGCGTGTAGTGGCGGTTCTCGGTGAGGACGCGCTCCGCGCCGGGGGTGCCGACTTCGAGGGTGTACTCGGCGTCGCCCATCGCCTCGGTCTCGTCGAGCTTCGCCGAGAGCGCGCGGCTCACATCGGCGACCCGGTCGAGATCGGCACCGTCGTCGGAGTCGACGACGACGCGCAGCACGCGCTTGCGGCCGACCGAGTCCACCGCGATCTCTTCGAGATCCAGGCCCTCGGAGGCGACGAGAGGTGCCAGCAGTTCGCGCAGCCTCTCGCTCTGGGTGGTGCTCATCCGGGTGACTCCTCGGCCGCGTCTGCTGTTGTGGGGACGTCGCTTGTCTGGTCAAAGGGTATCCGGTCCCGGAGGGTGTTGCGGTCCACCGGGGACCGGGCGGTGCCGCTGGCGGACGCGGGCGGACCGCCCCGGTACGGTGATCATGGGCCTGCGCCCTACCCGGTCTTTCCTGTCCACGAGCCACCGAGGACGTCTGCCGTGCCGTTCCCCTCACCGCCGCGCATCCCCCCGGGACCGCGCCGCAGGAGTCTGTTCGCCTCGGCCGCGGGTGCGGCCCTGCTCGCCGGCTGTTCCACCGGCACCGATTCGTCCGGCGGCACGGGCGGGAGCCCGTCCGCCGTGCAGCGCGTGCGCACGCGGGCCGCCCGGGACAGCGGTGACCTCGTGGCCCGATACGACGCCGCGATCGCCGCGTTCCCGGCGCTGGAGGCGCGGCTGGCGCCGCTGCGCGCCGAGACGGCACGGCACGCGAAGGCGTTCGGCGCCGGGGCGGCCGCCGGGCCCTCGCCCGCCGCCTCCACGACGGCGGGGAACGCTCCGGCGGCCGGCTCCCCCACCCCCTCGCCGTCCGCGTCGGGGGCCCCGACCGAGAAGGCCACGCTCACCCAACTCGCCTCGGTGGAACGGACGTTGGCGGACCGGCGGACGGCCGCACTGGTGGACATGCCGGGCGAACTGGCCCGGCTGCTCGCCTCGGTGGCGGCGGCCGGGGCGGCACACACGTACCTGCTGACGGAGGCGGCCCGGTGAGCGGCACGACGAAGGGACCCACCACGTCCGGGTCCGCGACGAAGCGGTCCGGCAAGGACGCGGAGCAGGCGGCCGCGGAGCTGTCGGCACTCCAGGCGGCACTGGCCGCCGAGCACGCCGCCGTCTACGGCTACGGCGTCGTCGGCGGGCGGATCGGCGGCACCCGGCAGGCCGAGGCGCGCAGCGCGTACGACGCGCACCGGGCCTCGCGCGACGCGCTGGCGCGGGAGGTGCGCGAGCTGGGCGGCAGGCCGGTGGCGGCCGAGGCCGGGTACGCCCTGCCGTTCGCGGTGACGGACCCCGCGGGCGCGGAACGGCTGGCGGCGCAGCTGGAGGACGGAGTGGCCGGGGTGTACGCGGACCTGGTCCGGGCGGCGGAGGGCGGGCGCAGGCGCACCGCGGCGGGGGCGCTGCGGGAGTCCGCGGTGCGCGCGGCGCGCTGGCGGGGCGGCAGCGTAGCCTTCCCTGGTCTCGCCGAGCGGACCGGCACCACGGCGTCGGCGTCCCCCTCCGGCTGATCACGCCGGGCGGCTGCCCCGCCGGCTCATCGAACCCCGGCCTCCTGGGCCCGTACGGGAAGGGAACGACTCGCGCATGGCTCTGGAACCGCCGCCGCGTCTGGTGCGGGCGCTCGCGGAGAGCGCGCCCGACGGCGACGACTGGCTGGAGAAGCTGCCCGAGGCGGCGCGGCAGGCCGTCGAGCTGAGCGGGTCGACCGCCGAGCGGGTGCAGGTGCCGGGCGGACGCAGCAGCCTGGTGGTGCTGGTCCGGCGCGCGGACGGCTCCCCGGCCGTGCTGAAGCTGGCCCCCGGGCGGGCCCGTCCGGAGAGCGAGCGGGCCGCGCTCACCACGTGGGACGGCCGCGGTGCGGTACGGCTGCTCGACCCGGCGCCCGGCGAGGGCGCGCTGCTGCTGGAACGGCTGCATCCGGACGTCTCGGTACGGTCGCTGCCGGAGGCGCGGGCGCTCCTGGAGGCGGCGGACACGTTGCGCCGGCTGTGGGTGGAGCCGCCGCCCGGCTGCGCGTTCGAGACGGTAGAGGGACGGACCGGTCGGCAGGCTGCGGCGATGACGGCGAGCGCGGCGGCCGACCCGTCACTGGCGCCGCTGGTCGACGCGGCGCTCGCGGCCCGTGCGGAGCTGCTGGCCGCCCCGCCCGAACACCGGCTGCTGCACGGCACGTTCCGGCAGAGCAAGGTGCTCGCGGGCGACCGGATGCCGTGGCTCGCGGTGGGTCCGGACCCGGTGGTCGGCGAGCACGCCTTCGACCTGGCACGGCTGGTGCGGGACCGGGTGGAGGACCTGATCGCGGTGTCGTCGGGGGCGTCCACGACCCGGCGGCGGGTGAAGCGGCTCGCGGAGTCCCTGGACGTCGACCAGGAACGGCTGCGCGGGTGGACCCTGTTCCGGGCGGTCGAGTCGGGCGTACGCGCCTTGCGTGTGGGCCGCCCCCAAGACGCGGAACTCCTGCTCGAGTTCGCGGGCTGGCTCTGAGGGAGGACCAGCATCGTAGGGAACCGGCCGGAAGCGAACGCGGCGGGGAAGCCGGAAGCGGCGAGAAGGGGACGTGTCGGGGGTGTGCGCCCGGAGAACCGGTGCGTCCGCCCCCGCCACCCCTCAACCAGGCGGTTCACGCACCGGTTTGAGGACGTACACCCCCGGCGCGGCCCCGACCCACGGCCAACGCGCACCGCGCACCGCGCACCGCACCCGGGAACGGCCGCCGGTCTGCCCCGACGGCCGTTCCGAGCACGAGCAACAGTGCCGCAAGGGCTCAACCGCCCCCCGACGTCAGGAAGTTGACGTCAGCCGTGCGATCGCCTCGTCCACGGTGACTTCCTCGCGCTCCCCCGTACGGCGGTCCTTGAGCTCGACGACGCCCTCGGCGGAGCGGCGGCCCGCGACCAGGATCTGCGGGACACCGATCAGTTCGGCGTCGGTGAACTTCACGCCCGGGGAGACGCCCGCGCGGTCGTCCACCAGGACGCGGACACCGGCGGCGGCCAGCCGATCGGACACGTCGAGGGCCAGCTCCGTCTGGAGCGCCTTTCCGGCGGCGACCACGTGCACGTCGGCGGGGGCGACCTCCTTGGGCCAGCACAGGCCCTGCTCGTCCGCGTGCTGCTCGGCGAGGGTGGCGACGGCGCGGGAGACGCCGATGCCGTAGGAGCCCATGGTGACGCGGACGGGCTTGCCCTGCTGGCCGAGGACGTCGAGCTGGAAGGTGTCGGCGTACTTGCGGCCGAGCTGGAAGATGTGGCCGATCTCGATGGCACGGTCCAGGCGCAGGCCGGTGCCGCACTTGGGGCAGGGGTCGCCCGCCTCGACCACGACCACGTCGAGGTACTGGTCCACCTCGAAGTCCCGGCCGGCGACGACGTTCTTCGCGTGCTTGCCCTGCTTGTTGGCGCCGGTGATCCACGCGGTGCCGGGCGCGACGCGGGGGTCGGCGATGTAGCGGACCTTCTCCAGGCCCTGCGGGCCGACGTAACCGCGGACCAGGTCGTCGCGGCCCTCGAAGTCCTCGGCGGTGACGAGTTCGACGACGGCCGGGGCCAGGTGCTCGCCGAGCTTGCCGAGGTCGACCTCGCGGTCGCCGGGCACGCCCACGGCGACGATCTCGCCGTCGACCTTCACGAGGAGGTTCTTCAGCGTCGCGGACGCGGGGACGTCCAGGTGCGCGGCGAGGGTCTCGATGGTCGGGGTGTCGGGGGTGTCCAGCTCCTCGACCGCGGCGGTGCCCGTCGCGTCCGCGGGCTCGGCGACGAAGGTGACGGCCTCGGTGTTGGCCGCGTAGTCGCACGCGGGGCAGTCCACGAACGTGTCCTCACCGGCGGGCGCGGGGGCGAGGAACTCCTCGGAGGCCGAGCCGCCCATCGCGCCGGAGACGGCGGAGACGATGCGGTAGTCGAGGCCCAGGCGGCGGAAGATCTTCTGGTACGCCTCGCGGTGCAGCCGGTAGGACTCGGCGAGGCCCTCGTCGGTGGTGTCGAAGGAGTACGAGTCCTTCATGTGGAACTCGCGCCCGCGCAGCACGCCGGACCGGGGGCGGGCCTCGTCGCGGTACTTGGTCTGGATCTGGTAGAGCATGACCGGCAGGTCCTTGTACGACGAGACCTGGTCCTTGACGACGAGGGTGAAGATCTCCTCGTGGGTCGGGCCGAGCAGGTACTCGCCGCCCTTGCGGTCCTTGAGGCGGAACAGCAGGTCGCCGTACTCGTCCCAGCGGCCAGACGCGTCGTAGGGCTCCTTGGGCAGCAGGGCCGGGAGCAGGACCTCCTGGGCGCCGATGGCGTCCATCTCCTCGCGCACGACGCGGGAGACGTTGTCGAGGACCTTCTTGCCGAGCGGCAGCCAGGACCAGATGCCCGCGGAGTTGCGGCGGACGTAGCCGGCGCGCACGAGGAGCTTGTGGCTGATCGTCTCCGCGTCGGCCGGGTCGTCGCGCAGTGTCTTGACCATCAACCGGGACATGCGCTGGACCTGGGCCATGATTCTTTACTCCTGCTGCTGCCTGAGGGTGGTGCTCTGGAGGTTAGCCGGGCGGCCCATCCCGGCGGAAATCGGTTAGTGCCCGGCGCCGGGCGCGGGCGGTGCGGGCCGGGGTCCGCGCAGCGGCAGCGGGGCGCCCATCACCGCGTACGGCTGGGCCGCGCTCGGGAACAGCACGCGGCGGGCGAGGTCCTGGTAGCCGAGGGAGCGGTACAGGCCGCGGGCCGGGCTGTCGGTGTCGATGGCGGAGAGGATCGAGCGGGGTTCGGCGGCGCCGTCGGTGATCGCGGTGATCAGGGCGCGGCCCACGCCGCGGTTCTGGTGGGCGGGGTGCACGTGCAGTTCGGTGATGACGAAGGAGCCGTCGAGCCAGCCGTCGTGCCCCTCGTCGCGCAGGTACGGCTCGACGACGGTGGACCACCAGTGGGCGCGGTCGTTGGGCATGCCGTAGACGAAGCCGGTGAGGCGTCCGTCGGGGGTGACGGCGCCGAGCGCGCGGGCGCCGGGCGTGGTCATGTGCCGCAGCACGATCTGGCGGCGCACGGCGACCTCGTCGGCGCCGAGCCCGAAGGCGACCGCCTGGACGGCGAGGGCCTCGTCGACGCGTGCGGCGAGGTCGAGCCGGCCGATCACGATGTCGTCGTGGGGGCGGTCGCCGTGACCGGGGAAGCGCAGCATGCCGGGGAGACTACAGGGCGCGCCCGTACGGCCGGGCGCCGATGATCTCCGCCGGGGACGCCCGCGGGGCCGCCTCAGAACAGCACGCTCATGAAGGCGCCGATCTCCTGGAAGCCCACTCGGGCGTAGGTTCGGCGCGCGGGGGTGTTGAAGTCGTTGACGTACAGGCTGACCTGGGGTGCGACGTCCGCGAGGGCGTAGCGCAGGACGGCCGCCATGCCGGGGGCGGCGACTCCCCGGCCCCGGTACTCGGGGGCGACCCACACGCCCTGGATCTGGCAGGCGCGGGTGGTCGCGGCGCCGATCTCGGCCTTGAAGACGACCTTGCCGTTCTGGTCGACGCGGGCGAACGACCGCCCGGAGCCCACGAGTTCGGCGACCCGGGCCTGGTAGAGCAGCCCGCCGTCACCGGCCAGCGGGGAGACGCCGACCTCCTCGGTGAACATGGCGACGCAGGCCGGCATGATCGTTTCCATCTCGTCCTTGCGGACGCGGCGCACGTACGGGTCGGGGACGACGTCGTCGGGCATCCGGTCGGTGACCATCAGCGGCTGGCGCGCACGGACCTCGCGGGCGGGGCCCCAGTGGGGTTCGAGCAGCCGCCACAGTTCGGCGGTCCGCTCGGCGGGGCCGACGATGGAGGAGCAGCGCCGGCCGGCCCGGCGGGCACGGTCGGCGAAGGCGCGCACCGCGCGCGGGGTGGCACAGATCGGGACGAGGTTGGCGCCCGCGTAGCACAGGGACGTGAGCATGCCGTCCTCGTACCAGCCCCACATCTCCCCGCCGAGCCGCCAGGGGTCGAGGCCGGCCACCTGGACGCGGGAGGTGACGAACGCGTTCGCCACCGGCTCGCGGTCGAGGACGGCGAGTGCGGCGTCCAGGTCGCCCGGTACGAGCACCCTGGAGGTGGTCTGCGTCAACAAGTGCGGGACCTCACCCTGTGGTCTGCTGGTCTCCGCACTGTACCTGCCGAGTTTGTGACGTGCCCGCGCCCGGGGGACGGTCCCGGGCGGCCGGCCCGCGGACGCGGGCGGCGTGGTGTGCGCCGGGCGCGGACGGGCGGGCGCGCGAGCGCCCCGTCACCGGCGGGGACGGGGCGCGTGAGGTGCGGGAAGGTCAGCCGGCGACGGAGACCGAGGGCTCGCCGGAGGCGATGCCGTCCTTCTCCATCTGCTCGGCGAGCTTCATGGCCTCGTCGATGAGCGTCTCGACGATCTTCGACTCGGGGACGGTCTTGATGACCTCGCCCTTCACGAAGATCTGGCCCTTGCCGTTGCCGGAGGCGACACCGAGGTCGGCCTCGCGGGCCTCGCCCGGACCGTTCACCACGCAGCCCATCACGGCGACGCGCAGCGGGACCTCCATGCCCTCCAGGCCGGCGGTCACCTCTTCGGCGAGCTTGTACACGTCGACCTGGGCGCGGCCGCACGAGGGGCAGGAGACGATCTCCAGGCGGCGCGGCTTCAGGTTCAGCGACTCCAGGATCTGGAGGCCGACCTTGACCTCCTCGGCGGGCGGGGCCGACAGGGACACCCGGATCGTGTCGCCGATGCCGCGCGAGAGCAGGGCGCCGAAGGCGACGGCCGACTTGATGGTGCCCTGGAAGGCCGGTCCGGCCTCGGTCACGCCGAGGTGCAGCGGGTACTCGCACTGCTCGGCGAGCTGGCGGTAGGCCTCGACCATGACGACCGGGTCGTTGTGCTTGACGGAGATCTTGATGTCGCGGAAGTCGTGCTCCTCGAACAGCGACGCCTCCCAGAGCGCGGACTCGACGAGCGCCTCGGGCGTCGCCTTGCCGTACTTCTTGAGGAGGCGGGCGTCGAGGGAGCCCGCGTTCACGCCGATGCGGATCGGGGTGCCGTGGTCCTTCGCGGCCCGCGCGATCTCCTTCACCTTGTCGTCGAACTGCTTGATGTTGCCCGGGTTCACCCGGACCGCGGCGCAGCCGGCCTCGATGGCGGCGAAGACGTACTTCGGCTGGAAGTGGATGTCCGCGATCACCGGGATCTGCGACTTGCTCGCGATGGTGGCCAGCGCGTCCGCGTCGTCCTGCGTGGGGCACGCGACGCGCACGATCTGGCAGCCGGAGGCGGTCAGTTCGGCGATCTGCTGGAGGGTCGGACCGATGTCGGAGGTCCGCGTCGTCGTCATCGACTGCACCGAGACCGGGGCGTCCCCGCCGACCGCGACGGAGCCGACCTGGATCTGCCGGCTCTTGCGGCGGGGGGCGAGGGTGGTCGGAACGGTCGGCATGCCGAGTGAAATCGCAGTCATCTGCTGTGCAACCCCAAGTCGTGGATCAGGTCCGGTCCCGGAGCAACGGGGCCCAGGATTCGAGATTACGGCACGGGCTCGAACACGAGCGCATCCCGTCGGTAAACCACCCTATGAAGTGGGTCCGCGACGGACCCGGTCCCGCGCCGCCGTCGGCGGGGCGGGACCAGGGTGCACCCGCACCGCGTACGGCGGGTGTCGGGACGCTGTCCCCGGGGTGTCGGGAGGAGCCGGCCCCTACGTGATGCGGACCGGGTTGATCACGTCGGCGACGAGCACCAGCAGCGTGAAGCAGACGAAGACCCCGGCCACCACGTAGGCCACCGGCATCAGCTTCGCGACGTCGAACGGGCCCGGGTCGGGGCGCCGCAGGAGCTTCGCCAGGTGGCGGCGCAGCGACTCCCAGAGGGCGCCCGCGATGTGGCCGCCGTCGAGCGGCAGCAGCGGGAGCATGTTGAAGAGGAACAGGGAGAGGTTGAAGCCGGCGACCAGCATCAGCGCCATGGCGATCTGCTGGGTGGGCGGGATGTCCAGGGTGAAGATCTCGCCGCCGACGCGGGCGGCGCCGACCACGCCCATCGGGGAGTCGGCCTGGCGGGGCGCGCCGTCGAAGACCGCGTCCCACAGGGCGGGGATCTTGCCGGGCAGCGCGACGATGGAGTCGACGGCCTCGCCGATCCGGTCGCCCATCCACGTCACCGACTGGCCGAGGTCCTGGTGGACGACGCCGGTGGCGGCGCTGAAGCCGAGGAAGCCGGCGGTGACGTACTTGCCCTCGACGATCTGGCCGCTGGAGTCCTTCTGCGCGACGAGGTTCTTGGCGATCTTCGCGTGCAGCGTCGTGTCCCGGCCGTCGCGCTCGACGACGATCGGGACGGTCTTGCCGGGGTTCGCGCGGATCAGGTCGGAGAGCCGGTTCCACTCGTCGGTCCTCACCCCGTCGAACGAGACGATCTTGTCGCCCGCCTTCAGGCCGGCCGCGGCGGCCGGGGAGGCCGCGTCGGTCGCCCGGCAGGTGTCGCGGTTCTGGCTCTGCGAGATCACGCACTTGGAGACGGAGCTGACCGTGGTGGTCTGCTGCGAGATGCCGAAGCCCATGAGGACGACGAGGAACAGCACGACGGCGAGGATCAGGTTCATGAACGGGCCCGCGAACATCACGATGACCCGCTTCCACGGGGCGCGCGTGTAGAAGAGGCGGGTGTCGTCGCCGGGCCGCAGCTCCTCGAAGGCGGCGGAGCGCGCGTCCTCGATCATGCCGCGCCAGGGCGAGGTGGAGCGGGCTTCGATGCGGCCGTCGGCGCCGGGCGGGAACATGCCGATCATGCGGATGTAGCCGCCGAACGGGATGGCCTTGAAGCCGTACTCCGTCTCGCCCTTCTTGCGCGAGAAGACGGTCGGCCCGAAGCCGACCATGTACTGCGGCACGCGGATGCCGAACAGCTTGGCGGTGGAGAGATGCCCCAGCTCGTGCCAGGCGATCGAGACCAGCAGGCCGACCGCGAAGACGACTATGCCGAGGATCATCATCAAGGTCGTCATGCACGCGCCTCCGCGGTGGCCGCCGTCGCCGTCAGTTCCCGGGCCCGGGTCCGTGCCCAGGTCTCCGCTTCGAGGACGTCCGGCACCGTCAGGGAAGTTCCCGTCGCGGGTGTGCCGTGTTCCTCGACCACTCGCGTGACGGTCTCCATGATTCCGTTGAAGGGCAGGGCCCCGCGGCGGAAGGCGTCGACGCATTCCTCGTTCGCCGCATTGAACACCGCCGGGGCGGTGCCCGCGAGCTGTCCGACGTGCCGGGCCAGACCCACCGACGGGAACGCCTCGGTGTCCAGCGGGAAGAACTCCCACGTGGACGCCTTGCTCCAGTCGAAGGCGGGCGCGGCGTCCGGGACGCGTTCGGGCCAGCCCAGGCCGACGGCGATCGGGCCGCGCATGTCGGGCGGGGTGGCCTGGGCGATGGTGGAGCCGTCGGTGAACTCGACCATGGAGTGCACGTAGGACTGCGGGTGGACGACGACCTCGATGCGCTCGAACGGGATGTCGTACAGCAGGTGCGCCTCGATGACCTCCAGGCCCTTGTTGACGAGGGTCGCCGAGTTGATCGTGATGACCGGTCCCATGGCCCAGGTCGGGTGGGCGAGCGCGTCCTCGACGGTGACGTTCGCCAGCTCCGCCTTGGTGCGGCCGCGGAACGGGCCGCCCGACGCGGTCACGACGAGCCTGCGGACGTCGGCGCGGGTGCCGGCGGCCAGCGCCTGGAAGAGCGCGGCGTGTTCGGAGTCGACGGGGATGATCTGCCCCGGCTTGGCGATCGCCTTGACCAGCGGACCGCCGACGATGAGCGACTCCTTGTTGGCGAGCGCGAGGGTGCGGCCCGCCTCCAGCGCGGCCAGGGTCGGCGCGAGGCCGATGGACCCCGTGATGCCGTTGAGGACCGTGTGGCAGTCGGCGGCGGCGAGTCCGGTGGCGGCGTCCGGCCCCGACAGGATCTCGGGCAGCGGCTCGCCGGGCCCGTACTCGGCGGCCAGCGCCTCGCGCAGGGCGGGGACGACGTCCTCGCGCGCGACGGCGACGGTCCGCACCCGCAGCCTGCGGGCCTGCTCGGCGAGGAGGGCGACCCGTCCGCCGTTGGCGGAGAGGCCGGTGACCGTGAAGCGGTCCGGGTTGCGCAGCACGAGGTCGACGGCCTGGGTGCCGATCGAGCCGGTCGAGCCGAGGATCACCACGTCCTTGGGGCCGTCACCCGCGACGGGGTCGTAGACGAGGTGCGGGTCGGCGAGGGGGGCTGGACTGTCGCTCATCCCCCCATTGTGGCCGCAACGGCTGCCGGTGGGGACAGGGCGTCCCCCGGTCGTGGGGCGGGCGTCCGCGACGGCACCGGTACGGGCGGCGGGGTGCCGGGGGCGGTGCGCGGCGCGCGGGAGGTGCGCGCGGCGGGGGTGCGGTGGCCGGCTCCGCCTCCCACCTGGGCGGATGCCGGCCGGGCGGGGCCGGGGCCGGCGGGCGGGGCGGTCCGCGGAGTCCTCGCCGGGGCGGCGGGGCGGGGGGAACCCGCGGCGGGCGGGTCACCGGATCGGACGACGGAGGGTGTCGCGTGCCTCACGTCACGGCGCGCGCACGGAAGGCGCCGCGGGCACACGGCGGGTGTTTCCGGCGGCGCGGCTGACGCTCCGTGACCGCGGGGCGCGGGCGGGCGCGGGCGCCGTGCGTCCGTTCCCAGAAAGGGGAATGGTGCGGTCTGTGACACTGCGGCGTCCCGCCGTAGACTTTCGCTCGTTACCGGCGGTTCCACCGGGTCGTGCCCGGACGTCCCGCGCGGGGGACACCGGACGGGGCGGACCGGCACCCGGGGTACGGCGGCTGTTTCCGCCGCGTTTCCCCCTGCCTGTCGTGGCGATGTCGTGAAGACACGCCTTCAACTTCTCCACCGAATTTCTGTGAATTCCACGAAAACTCCAACCAACGCGCACAGTTGTGCCATAGGGTCCACGATCACTTGGGTCTGTCCGTCCGGTGGGGAACGGAGTGCGGCGGCGGGACCCTGACGACCGTATGGCTGGGGGGCACATGCGAGATGTCGGCGTGTCGGAATCCGCGGGGGAACCGGGGGCGGAGACGACCAGTGAGCCGGTAGAGGAAACGAATCGTCGGACCACGACGGCGCAGTTGCGCGGCGTGGCCGCACGGAGCGTGACGGCGGGACCACCGTCCCGCTCCCAGGAACGGCGCGGAAGGACCCTCGAACGGGGCGGGGACGGACTCGGCAAGGCCCGCTGGTACCGCCCGTTCGCCCTGCTGACGGACGCGGCCGGGGCGGGCGTCCCGCTCGGCCTGCTGCTGGCCGCGGGCGAGCGTCAACTGCCCTGGCTGGGCGGCCTGTTCGGGGCCGCCGCCTGGACGGGCATCCGGGGCCTGCGGCGCCGGTACGCGTCCCGGCGGCTCGGTGAGTCGTTCGGCGTGCTGGCCACGGCGCGGGACTGGGTCCTGCTGGCCGGTGCGATGGCGCTGGCGCTGCTGCTCACGGACGTCTACGGGAGCACCCGGCCCACGACCGTGTTCGCGGCGACGCTGCCGGCCCTGCTGCTGACCGCGACGGCCACTCCCGTCGTGCGGCTCCACCTCAACAGGCAGCGCAGGCAGGCCCGTTCGGTCCGCCGGGCGCTGGTGGTGGGCGAGTCGGCCGCGGTCGACCAGGTCGTGGGGCGGCTCGCCTCGCGCACCGATCATCCCTACGTGGTGGTGGGCGTGGTGCCGGTCGGGCTGCAGAGCCCGCAGGCCGGGGTCCCGCTGCTCGGCAGGCTGGCGGCGGGCGCTGAGCCCGGCGACCGGGACGCCGACATCGTGCTCGGCGCGGTCGAGGACTGCGGGGCCGACGTGGCACTGGTACTGCCGGGGTTGAGGATGACGGGCGACCGGCTGCGCCGCGTGACCTGGGCGCTGCACGGCGCGGGGCTCCAACTCGCCGTGGTGCCGGGGCTGACGGAGGTCGCGCAGGCCCGGGTGCGGCCGACGTCGGCGGCCGGGCTGACGGTGCTTCAGATCGTGGCTCCGGCACAGCAGTTCGGGACGCCGTTCTTCAAGTCCGCGCTCGACAAGGTGGGTTCGGCGTTCGGGCTGCTGCTGCTCGCGCCGCTGTTCGCCGTGATCGCGCTGGCGGTGCGGTGCTCCTCACCGGGGCCGGTGTTCCACCGGCAGACCCGCTGCGGGCTGCACGGGGAGGCGTTCCTGATGTGGAAGTTCCGCACGATGGTCGTCGACGCGGAGGAACGGCTCGCCGAGCTGACCCGTTCGGGCGCCAACCAGAACGACGGGCTCATGTTCAAGATGCGCCGCGACCCGCGGGTGACACGGGTCGGGGGCGTGCTGCGCAGGCTCTCCCTGGACGAACTGCCGCAGCTTTTCAACGTACTTCGTGGTGACATGTCCCTGATAGGGCCGCGTCCGCCGCTGCCGGCGGAGGTCGCCCGCTACGACCGGACCGCGCTGCGGCGGCTCGCCGTGCGGCCCGGGATGACGGGCCTGTGGCAGGTCAGCGGCCGGTCCGACCTGTCCTGGGACGAGACCGTGGCGCTGGACCTGTTCTACGTGGACAACTGGTCGGTCGCCGCCGACATGGAGATCCTGACCCGGACCCTGCGCGCCGTCGTCGACGGCCGCGGGGCCTACTGAGGGGACCGCCGATGGGCGGAACCCACGGGCCGGGCGTGCCCGCCGCCGGTTCGCCGTGCTCCCGCGCCGCCTCGGCGGTGCGGGAGGGCGGGGCCCCGGCCCGGCACCGCTCAGGCGGCCCGGCGCCGCTCCTCCAGCCACCACGCGTACGTCGCGGCGATGCCGTCGCGCAGCGCCACCGCGGGCTTGAAGCCCAGGGAGGTCAGCCGGGTCACGTCCAGCAGCTTGCGCGGGGTGCCGTCGGGCTTGCTCGTGTCCCACACGATCTCGCCCTGATAGTCCGTCACCTCCCGTACGACTCGGGCCAGTTCGCTGATCGGCAGATCCTCGCCGCAGCCGATGTTCACCGGGCCCTCGTCGTCGTAGCGGTCGAGCAGCAGCGCGCAGGCGGCGGCCACGTCGTCGACGTGCAGGAACTCGCGGCGCGGGGTGCCGGTGCCCCAGAGGGTCACCTCGGGCGCCCCGTTCTCGCGGGCCTCGTGGAAGCGGCGGATCAGCGCGGGCAGGACGTGCGAGGTGGCGAGGTCGAAGTTGTCGCCGGGGCCGTACAGGTTGGTCGGCATGGCGCTGATGTACGCGGCGCCGTACTGGCGCCGGTACGACTGGACCTGCGCGATGCCGGCGATCTTGGCGATGGCGTACGCCTCGTTGGTGGGCTCCAGGGCGCCGGTCAGCAGCGAGTCCTCACGGATGGGCTGGTCGGCGAGTTTGGGATAGATGCAGGACGAGCCGAGGAACAGCAGGCGCGGGACACCGGCGGCGTGCGCGCCGGCGATCACCGCGAGCTGTATCCGGAGGTTGTCCTCCAGGAACTGCACGGGGTACGTGCTGTTGGCCATGATCCCGCCGACCTTGGCGGCGGCCAGCACGACGGCGTCCGGACGGACGTCGCGCAGGAAGGCCCCGGTCTGCCCGGCGTCGCGCAGATCGAGCTGCTCCCGGCCGCGAGTGACCACCTCGTGGCCGTCGGCCTCCAGCCGGCGGGTCACCGCCGAGCCGACGAGGCCCCGGTGTCCCGCGACGAACACGCGGGCCGGGCGCGGGAGCAGAGGGGGTGTGGACGGGGGCGTGGGCGAAGCGTCAGCAGTCATGGGCGGATTGTGCCAGTGACCGGCCACGCCGGGGGATGTTCCACGAAAAGTCGGGTCAATTCGCATGAAACGCGGCCCAGTTGGCCGCTCAGGAGGGGGTAGGGATGGCCAAGTCGGCTCTCATCACCGGAGTCACCGGTCAGGACGGCTCGTATCTCGCGGAGCTGCTGCTCGAAAAGGGATACACGGTGCACGGCCTGATACGCAGGTCGTCGAGTTTCAACACCGAGCGGATCGACCACATATACCAGGGCCCCGACCAGCCCGAACGCTCCTTCGTCCTGCACCACGCCGACCTCTCCGACGGGGTGGCGCTGGTGAACCTGCTGCGGGACATCCAGCCCGACGAGGTCTACAACCTCGGCGCGCAGTCCCATGTCCGGGTCTCGTTCGACGCGCCGCTGTACACGGGCGACGTCACGGGGCTCAGCACGATCCGGCTGCTGGAGGCGGTGCGGGCGAGCGGGGTCAACACCCGTCTGTACCAGGCGTCTTCGTCGGAGATGTTCGGCGCCACCCCGCCGCCGCAGAACGAGGGCACGCCGTTCCACCCGCGCAGCCCGTACGGCTGCGCGAAGGTCTACGGCTACTGGGCCACGGTCAACTACCGCGAGGCGTACGACATGTTCGCGGTGAACGGCATCCTCTTCAACCACGAGTCGCCGCGCCGCGGCGAGACCTTCGTGACCCGGAAGATCACCCGCGCCGTCGCCCGTATCAAGGCCGGTCTCCAGGACCGGCTGTACCTGGGCAACCTCGACGCGGTGCGCGACTGGGGCTACGCGCCCGAGTACGTCGACGCGATGTGGCGGATGCTCCAGCGCGACACCCCCGACGACTACGTGGTGGCCACCGGCGAGGCGGCGACCGTGCGGCAGTTCCTGGAAGTCGCCTTCGCCCATGTCGACCTGGACTGGGCCGAGTTCGTGCGCTACGACCCCAAGTACGAGCGGCCCAGCGAGGTCGACGCGCTGATCGGCGACGCCTCCAAGGCGGAGGAACTGCTCGGCTGGAAGCCGTCGGTGCGGGTGCGGGAGCTGGCCGGCATCATGGTGGACGCGGACGTGCGCCGACTGGAGAGCGAACTCACCGGCAGCGCCGTACGGGTGGACAGATGAGACACGGGGGCCGGCTGCGCGGCGCCCTGCTGTCCGTCGTCGCCCTGACCGCCGGTCTGCTGGGCGGCGCGGCGGCGACCGCGCCGCAGGCCGGTGCCGTCACCGCGCCGGTCGCGTTCAGCGCGGACAACCTGTCCACGTGGCAGACCAACGGCATCGTGTGGGCCCTCGCCCGAAGCGGGTCCACGGTCTTCGCCGGCGGCACCTTCTCCGCGATCCGGCCGCCCGGCGTCGCGGCCGGCGGCACCGGCACGCGCTCCGCCGTCAACTTCGCCGCGTTCAACGCCGCCACGGGCGTGCCGACGAGCTGCGCCCTGTCGTTCACCCGCACCTCCGGGACCGCGACCGTGCGGGCGCTCGCCGTGTCGCCCGACGGCGCGACGCTGTACGCGGGCGGCTACTTCACCTCGGTGGGCTCCGTCGCGGTCAACGGCCTCGCGGCCATCGACGTCGCCACCTGCACCGCGCGCGCCGCCTTCAACCCGGCGTTCAACGCGACCGTGCGCGCGCTGGACGTCGCCGCGGACGGCACCGTCTACGCGGGCGGCGACTTCACCACCGTGCGCGGCACGGCCCGGCAGCGGTTCGCCGCGCTCACGCCGGCCGGGGCGCTGACGTCCTGGACGGCGAACGCGGACCTGTCCGGGCGCGCGGTGAAGGTCACCACGGACGGCCAACACGTCGTCCTGGGCGGCGACTTCACCACCGTGGGCGGCGAGAACTCGCACGCGCTCGCCGTCGTCGCGAGCGGCACCGGCGCCGTCGAGCACACCTACCCGACCGGGTTCATCCCGGCCAACGCCAACATCAAGGCACTGGTGACCGACGGGACCGGTGTGTACGCGGCGAGCGAGGGCATGGGCGGTGCCTCCTTCGACGGGCGTCTCGCGCTGGACACCAGTGACTGGTCGCAGCGCTGGCGGGACACCTGCCAGGGCGCCAACCAGGCACTCGTCGTCTACCAGACCGTCCTCTACAGCGGGAACCACTCGCACGACTGCTCCTCCATGGGCTGGTTCGCCAACGTCGAGCGCAAGCACTTCATCGCGGAGACCACGGCCGATTCGGTCCCGACACCGCTGGCCTGGGCCCCCGACACTAACGAGGGCACCGGCGAGCAGCTCGGCCCGCGCGCGCTGACCCTGGCGTCGAGCGGCAGCTCCCCGTTCCTGTGGGCGGCGGGCGAGTTCACCACCGTCAACGGGGCCGCGCAGCAGAGCCTGACCCGGTTCGGGACCACCGACACCGGCGCGCCCTCGACGCCCGCGGTGTGGGCGTCGGCCGACACGAGCGGTGCCGTGGACGTGCGGTGGCAGGCGAGCCAGGACCTGGACGACGGGAACCTGACGTACGCGGTCTACCGCAACGGCTCCACCACCCCGATCCACACCGAGACGGACTACTCCCTGCCGTGGGAGCGCCCGCAGTTCTCCTGGACGGACACCTCGGTGACCGCCGGGACGACGTACTCGTACCGGATCACGGCGAGCGACGGCACCGGCACCAGTGCGCTGTCGACCGCCCGCACGGCGACGGCCGCCTCCTCGGCGGACGCGTACGCGGCGCGGGTGCGGGCCGACGGTGCCGGGCTGTACTGGCGCTACGACGAGTCGTCGGGGACGTTCGCCTCCGACAGCAGCGGCAACGACGTGGGCGGCGCCTACGTGAGCACCCCGTCGTACCGGCAGACCCCCGCCGCGGTGCCCGGCTCCAGTACGGCGCTCGGACTCAACGGCACCTCGGAGTACGTGTACACCGAGCAGCGCCAGCCCGCGCCGGCCGCGTACAGCGAGGAGACCTGGATCAGGACGACCACCACCAGTGGCGGCCGCATCCTCGGCTTCGGCGACAACATCGGTACCGGCGACTACGCGAGCCGCAGTTCCGACCGGGTGCTCTACATGACGGACGCCGGCCTGCTGACGTTCGGCTCGGGCAACTCCCGTGCGGGTACCCAGGCGACGCTGACGACACCGCGGGCGTACAACGACGGCGCCTGGCACCACGTCGTCGCGACGCAGGGCGCGGGCGGCATGGCGCTGTACGTGGACGGGGAGCCGGTGGGGTCCAACACGAACACCAACTCCGCGACGGCGAGCGGCTACTGGCGCGTCGGCGGCGACTCGCTGAGCGGTTTCCCCGCCGTGCCGACCAGCTCGTTCTTCGCGGGCACGGTGGACGAGACGGCGGTCTACCCGACCGTGCTGAGCGCCGCCCAGGTCGCGGCGCACCACACCCTCGGCACCGCCACCGGCGGCGGGGGCGGCGGGAGTTCCACGGTCACCCTCACGGCGACCGAGGACTCGTACGTCAACGCCGGTGCGACCGGCACCAATTACGGCACGTCCACGTCGCTCGCCGTGCGTGGCAGCGGTGCGTACGTGTCCTATCTGCGCTTCCAGCTGCCTGCCGCACCCAGCGGCACGACGCTGACGGGCGCCCAACTGCGGCTGCGGACCACGTCGCTCGACTCGGCCGGTTCGGCCGACTCGTTCACCGTGGTGCCGGTCACCGGGACGTGGACGGAGGCGGGCGTCACGTACGCGAACCGTCCGGCGCTGTCGTCGACGGTGCTCGGGACGCTGGCCGCACCGAACGCGGTGTCCACCGACTACTCGGTGGCGCTCGGGGCGGACGGGCTGAGCGCGCTGCTCGGTTCGGCCTCCTCACTGGCACTGACGAGTACCGGCACCGACGCCCTGTGGCTGTGGTCCGGCGAGATCGGCACCGCGGACTACCGGCCTCGGCTCGTGCTGACGTTCAGCTCGGACTGAGGACCGGTACACCGGACGCCGGGCGACCCGGTCCACCCCTCCCCCGGGCCGCCCGGCCCTCTTGCACCACCCGCTTGATTCTCAGGGAGAAGCACATGCACGGCAGTTCGACTCACAAGGGCTCGATGAGCCGCAGATCCCGATTGCGACGGGGCCTGACAGCCCTGGCCGCAGCCCTCGCCGTACCGCTGCTGGGGCTTCCGCTCACGGCGGCCCCGGCGTCCGCGCTGACGGCGCCGGTGGCGCTCACCGCGGACAACCTGTCCACCTGGCAGACCAACGGCGTCGTCTACGCGATGGCGCAGGCAGGCGGACAGGTCTTCGCCGGCGGCACCTTCTCGGCGATACGCCCCGCGGGCGCCGCCGCCGGGGCCGCCACGGAGCAGTCGGCGGTGAACTTCGCCGCGTTCGACGCGTCGACCGGCGCGCCGACCGGCTGCACCCTGTCCTTCACCGTCGGCAGCGGTACCGCCACCGTGCGCGCCCTCGCGGTGTCGCCCGACGGCAGCACCCTCTACGCGGGCGGCTACTTCGGCGCGGTCAACGGCGTCGGGGTCAGCAGCCTCGCCGCCATCAACATAGCCACCTGCACGCCCAGTTCGACCTTCCACCCGGCGGTGTCCTCGACCGTGCGGGCGCTGGACGTGTCCGGCTCCACCATCTACCTCGGCGGCGACTTCACCACCGTCAACGCCACCGCGCGCCAGCGGTTCGCCGCGGTCACCTCGACCGGCACGCTGACCGGCTGGACCGCCGACACGGACGCGCCGGGCCGGGCTGTCGACGTCACCGCGGACGGCGAACACGTCGCGATCGGCGGCGACTTCTTCACCGTCAACGGCACCGACTCGCACGCCCTCGCCGTCACGGACGCCACGACCGGCGCGGTGACGAAGGCGTACCCGCGGGGCTTCTTCCCGGACACCTCGGTGGTCAAGGACATCACCTCCGACGCGTCGGGGATGTACACCGCCAACGAGGGCACCGGCGGCGGCGTGTTCGACGGCCGTACGGCCTTCGACCCGACGACGTTCGACCAGAAGTGGCGGGACACCTGCCTGGGCGCCACCCAGGCCCTGCAGATCTACCAGGGCCTGGTCTACAGCGCCTCGCACGCCCACGACTGCTCCTCCATGGGCGAGTACCCCGACGGCCAGCGCCGCCACCTGCTCGCCGAGGGCACCGACGACCCCACCCTGGTCGGCTGGGCGCCGGACACCAACGACGGCATCGGTGAGGGCATCGGCCCGCGGGTGTTCGCGCTCGCGCCCGACGGCGGCACCGACTACCTGTGGGTGGGCGGCGAGTTCACCACCGTCAACGGCTCGGCGCAGCAGGGCCTGACCCGCGTCTCCTCGGGCCCGGACACCGGCGCCCCGACGCTGCCGCAGGTGAAGGTCGAGAGCAACGAGCCCGGCAAGGTGCAGGTGCACTGGCGTTCCAGCTACGACACCGACGACAGCCACCTGACGTACCGGGTCTACAAGGACGCCGCGACGACGCCGGTCTACACGGTCGCCGCCGACTCCCTGCCCTGGTCGCGTCCGCAGCTCACCTGGACGGACACCTCGGTCGCGGCGGGCGAGACCCACTCGTACCGGATCACCGCCTCCGACGGCACCAACACGACCTCCAAGACCGTCGCGCAGTCGGTGACCGTGCCGAGCACGGCCGAGGCGTACGCGTCGGCGGTCAAGGGCGACGGGGCGTCGCTGTACTGGCGCTTCGGCGAGGCGTCGGGTGCCTACGCGGCCGACAGTTCCGCGTCCGGCGACGACAGCGGTGTGCACTGGAACGCCCCGGCGCAGGCCGTGACGGACGCCGCCGCGGGTTCGGGCAGCGCGGTCCGCTACACGGGCACGTCGAGCCAGTGGACGTACACCGACAAGCGGCACAGCACCCCGTCGTCGTTCTCCGTGGAGCTGTGGTTCAAGACCGCCAGCACCACGGGCGGCAAGCTCATCGGGTTCGGTGACAAGGTGCAGCTCACCTCGTCGAGCTACGACAAGCACGTCTACATGACGAGCAACGGGCGGCTGGTGTTCGGCGTGTACCCGGGGTCGGCGAAGACCGTGACCACGACCGCGTCGTACAACAACAACGCCTGGCACCACGTGGTGGCCACCGAGGGCAGCACGGGCATCCGGCTGTACGTGGACGGCGTGCTGCGGGCCTCCGACAGCACGGTCACCACCAGCCAGCAGTACGACGGCTACTGGCGCGTCGGCGGTGACTCGCTGTCCGGCTGGCCGAACGTGCCGTCGAGCATCTACTACAGCGGTCTGATCGACGAGGTCGCCGTGTACAACTCGGTCCTGACGCCCAGTCAGATCGCAGCGCACTACAGCCTGGGGTCCACTCCGTGAGGCGAACACCCCTGACGGCACTGCTCGTTCTGTCCCTGCCCCTGTTCGCCGCGTGCGGCGGCGGGGGCGGGGGCGGGGCCCGCACCGACGCGGCCGGCACCGCCACACCGCCGGCCGCCTCGGCGGCGGCCCCCGCACCGGGGTCCGCCGCGCCGTCGGCGGCCCCCTCCCCGCAGGAGCCGTACAGCAGCTCGACGAAGCCCGCGGCGGGGCCGAAGGACACCGTCCCCGACGACGAGATCACCCCGGCCACGGGGTCGTTCACCAAGAAGGAGAAGAAGTACCTGTCCGGGAGGGTGCCCAAGGGCAACGACCCGGCGGCGATCCTCCAGGCCGGCCAGGACACCTGCGACCGGCTGCGGTCCACCGCGAAGATCGACCGCACCGCGACCGTGGGCGCGATCGTCACCGGTGACATCAGCGGCGCCGCAGCGGCGGTGGACGGGCTCTGCCCCGACCTGAAGTCACTGGTCGAGGACGCCGACGGAGGCTACGCGGACGGCAGTTACACCCACCCGGCGCCCGGCACCTACAAGGCCCTGACGCCCACGAAGAGTTGCGCGTGGACGCTGGACGGCACGTCCGGCCGCACGCACACCATCACCGTCAAGAAGGGCACCAAGTCCTTCACGTCCACCGGCTGTTACGCCTGGGGACGGGTCTGACGGCACCACGCGCGCGGGGGCCGTCCGGGGCATGCCGCCCGGACGGCCCCCGAGGCGCGTCAGAGCAGCGAACGGTAGAGCGTGTGCAGCCGGTCGGCGACCGCGTCCAGCGAGAAGGACGTACGGGAGAGCCGCCAGGCCGCCGCGGACGCCGCGTCGCCGGCGGCCGGGTCGAGGAGGGCCAGGATCTCCCCGGCCAGGTGACCGGGCTCCGGCGCGACGCGTCCGGCGCCGGAGCGCACCAGGTCGTCCGCGAGGCCGTTGGTCGGCGTGACCACCGACGGCACGCCCACGGCGAGGGCCTCCAGGACCGACATGGGGAACGGCTCGTCGACGGACGGCAGTACGTGCACGTGCGCGCGCCGCAGTTCGCCGAGGACCGCGGCGGGCGCGAGGCTCCCCAGGTAGTCGACGGACCCGGCGACACCCAGTTCCCCGGCGAGCTTCAGCGCCGCGCCGAGTTCGCCCTCGTCGGCGCCGGCCATCACGAACCGCGCGTCGGGGTGGCGCCGCAGCACCTCGGGGGCGGCCGCGACGAAGTCGGCGGGACGCTTGCGGGCCTGCATCCGGGCCAGGTAGAGCACGCGCGGCGGGCCCTCGGGGCGCGGGCGGCGCTCCTGCGGTGGCACACCGTTGACGAGCCGGACGCCGTTGCCGGGGTCCTCGCCGCCGAGCACCGCGTCCAGCCCCTTGCGCTCGTAGGAGGTGAGGTGGAGCACGGCGTTCGCGCGGCGCAGCACCCGGCGCACCGCGACCGCGTCGAGGACCTTGGCGAGCGCCTTGTCGCTGGGGTCGACCATGCCGTGGGTCTGCACCACGAGCGGACGGCGGGCGGCGAGCGCGGCAAGGGCGAGGGGCAGCGTCACCAGGTCGCGGGCGAGGTGGACGTGCACGACGTCGGCGTCACGCACCAGACGGCGGGCGCCCGCCAGCAGCGACGGCGAGGTGATGCCGCTGAACCCGGCGCCGGGCAGCACCCGGCGGGCCGGGTAGAGGCGTGCGGGGCGGCCGTCGACGTCGTCCGGCAGCGGCCCCTCGAAGCCGGACCCGAGGGCGACGATGCGGCTCTCGACACCGTGCGCCGCGAGCCCCCCGGTGAGGTTCACGGCGACGCGGACGGGGCCGCCGAAGGCCTGTGTGGGCGTGTGCAGCGTGACGGCGTGCAGGGCCCTCACGGGGTGGTCTCCTGGGCGGGGGCCGCGGGTCCGGCCGTCCGGCGTGCCTGCTCCCCCGCCGCGGGTTCCGGCAGCGGGCGGGTGCCCGCCGGGCCGTACAGGGTCAGCTCGGGCAGGTCGCGGCCGAGGACCGCGCCCGCGGACACCACCGCGTGCCGTCCGACGGTGACCCCGGCCAGCACGGTGGCCCTGGCCGCGATCCAGGCGCCGTCCTCGACGCGGATCGGCGCGTTGCGGTACCGGAAGTCGGCCGCGCGGTGGTCGTGGCTGCCCGCGCACAGCAGCGCCTCCTGCGAGACGCAGACGTGGGCGCCGATGCTGACCGGTTCGAGGTTGAGCAGCCAGGCGCCCTCGCCGATCCAGGTGTGGTCGCCGATGTCGAGCTTCCACGGCCACAGCACCCGCACCCGGTGCCGGATCAACACGCCCTCGCCGATCCTCGCCCCGAAGGCGCGCAGCAGCGCGACGCGCAGCCGGGCCGGGCAGAACCAGGCCATGAACAGCGTGTTCATCACGGCGAACCAGAGCGCCTGGACGGCGACGCCGCGCCCCTTGTCGTACCCGGACAGGGTGAACGACCGTAGATCGCGCACGAGTTACCCCCTATGTGCCTCGCACAGACCTCGACGGACTGCGGCGGACCCCACCCGCGTGATCCACCCTAGGCATTCCGCACCCTGTTCGCACACAAATCCGTAGACTCTGTGAACGAAAAGCAGAGGGGGGCTTATGGGGGCGGGAATACCGGCTGCCGTCGCGCCGGTGCGCGCCAATGCGGCCCGGAACGAGCGCAGTTCACCGCGCGGCACGCTGCGGCGCGCGCTCGCGCTGCCGCTGGTACTGGGGCTCACCGTGCTGCTGCCGGCGTTCGTGGTGCTGCGGCAGGGGCCGGGACTGCACGACCAGGCGTACTGGCTCCAGCTGGTGCTGACCGTGTACGCGGGAGTGCGGCTGTCCGCGATGATCCTGGGCCGGCACCGCAAGCTGCTCCAGGGCACGTTCTGGCTGTTCGTCTACATGGCGATGGGCATCGCGCCCCTGGCGCAGGCCGTGATGGGCAAGTACCCGGTGCCGGTGGCCGGTTCGCGTTCCGACCTGGCGCTGGCGGTGGGCCTGGTGCTCGCGGCGTGCGCGGCGTTCGACGCGGGCGCGATGCTGGTGCGGCCGGACATGCGGCCCCGCTCGCGCACGGTGTTCGGCACCGCGCTGGTGGCCCGGCGGCGCCTCGCGGCGCTGGTGGTCCTGGCGTTCGCGGGCAGCGGCCTGTTCATCATGAAGCTCGGCGGGCTCGCCGTGTTCTTCGCCAGCCGCATGGAGATCAGCGAGACCATCGACGGGGGTGACACCTCCGGCGCCGGCTCCCAGGTGGGCACCGCCACGTTGCGCGGCTTCGGCACGGTGCCGGCGCTGCTCGCGCTGATGGTCCTGGTGCGCTGGCTGATCGCCTCGCCCGAGGCCCGCAAGCGCCCGCTGCCGTGGATCACGCTGGGCGGCCTCGTCGTCCTCAACGTCATCGTCAACAACCCGATATCCAACCCGCGTTACTGGTTCCTGACGGTGCTGCTCGCGCTGCTGTTCACGGTGTTCCCGCAGAGCCCCGCGATGTACCGCGCGGCGCTCACCATCGGGGTGGCCGCGGCGGTGCTGATCTTCCCGTTCGCCGACAAGTTCCGTTACGACGCGGCGAACACGCAGACCACCGAGACGACCTCGGTGCTCGATCCGCTGGTGCTCAAGGACTACGACCAGATGGCGATGTTCGCCAACACCATCACGTACGTCGAGGCGGGCAACGGCCACACCTACGGCGGGCAGTTGGCGGGCTCGGTGCTGTTCTTCGTGCCCCGCTCGGTGTGGACGACGAAGCCCAGGGACACCGGCGTCATGGTCAGCGAGTGGATGGCGGCGGCGAACACCAACCGCTCCTCGCCGCTGTGGGCCGAACTCTGGCTGGACTTCGGCCCGGTGGGCATGGTGACCGGCTTCGGGCTGATCGGCTGGGTGGCCGCCCGCGTCGACCGCCGCTACGCCCACGGGGTGGTGGAGGGCGGGCCCACCCGGATCCTCACCCTCGCCGTGCCGCTGGTCGCCGGCTACTCCTTCATCCTGCTGCGCGGACCGCTGCTCCAGGCGTCCGGGCGGATCGCCATCGGCGTGCTGTGCCTGGTGCTGATCACGACGCTGCGCCCGGAGCGGTGGCGGCAGTTGCACTGACGGACGCCGCGGCCCCGGGGGCGCGCGCGGCCTGGAGCCACGCCGCGGCGCCCTTGAGGACCGAGCCCGCGCACAGCCCCCAGGCGGCGCCCGCGACGCCGTCCCACGCGTATCCGGCGAGCAGCAGCCCGGCCGAGACGGGCGAGAACATCAGCTGCACCGGCAGGGTGGCGCGCGGGGCGGTCACCCGCAGGGCGAGCAGCCCGCACACGCCGAACGCCATCGCCGCGTACTGGGCACCGGTGGCCGGCATCAGCTTCGACGCCGACTCCCAGGTGTCGCCCAGGAGTTGACGCCCCAGGTGGGCGGGGAGCACGTACAGGACGGCCGCCCAGGACGCGGAGACGACCGCGAGCAGGGTGCCCGCGAACAGCGCGGCCCGGCGCGGCGCACCGTGGCGGGTGAGCAGCGGCGGACCGAACCCGGTGGCCGCGTTGAACGCCACGTTGAGCGGCCCGAACAGGGTGGTGGCGCCGCGCAGCGCGCCCACCGCGAGCGGTGTCGCGAACAGGCCGAGGGCGAGCACGGCGAGCTGGCTGGTGGCGTTGCCGACGCCGAACTCGACGAGGAAGCGGCGCCCGAGGTGGCCGCGCACCAGGTACTTGCGCAGCCTGGTGCGCGCGCCCCGCACGTGCGGCCGCAGCAGGTACAGCGACAGCAGCAGCGCGGGCACCGCGGACGCGCCCCACACCAGCATGGTGCGGGCCGCGGAGGTGCCGTCGGGCTGGAGCGCGAGCACGGACAGCGCGGCGACCATGCGCAGGGTGTCCGCGAGCAGCGCGAGGTGCGGGCGGCGCAGCACCGAGAAGCAGTACCGCAGGGTGTCCTGGGTGAGCGTGACCGGCAGCACCAGGGCGAGCGCCTCGTAGACGGCGGGCGCGTCGGTGGCGACGGCCGCCACCGCGGCGAGCAGCACCCCGAGCGCGGCGGAGGCGCACGCGGTGAACACGGGCGCGGTGCGGCACGACTCGCGCAGGGTCTCGGGCTCGCCCCGGTGCAGGACGAGTTCCTGCCCCACGTACGCGCCGAACGCGCCGAGCAGCACGCTGAAGACGACGTACGCCGTGGCGAACAGGGCGAACGTGCCGGCCTCGCTGTGCCGGGCGACCAGGACCAGGACGGCGATGTTGGTGAGCGCGCTCACCGCCTGGTCCAGGACGGACGCGACGACGGCGGTGCGCGCCCTCACCTCGTTCCCGAGGTGACGCTGTCCGGGGCCGCCGCCAGGTCGGCCGGTGCCGGACGCTCCGGACGCACCCCGCGGGCGGGCCGCCCGGCGTCCGGGGTGCGGCGGGAGCGGCGCTGGCGGCCGCCCTGGTGCAGGACGACGCCGAGGACCTGGCCGCCCGCGCCCTCGATCAGCTCCCGGATGCGTTCGAGGTCGGTGCGGGAGACCGTGCGCGGGTCGCACACCACGACCACGCCGTCCACCCGGTCGACGAGGGCGAGCGCGTCGGCGTACGACAGGACGGGCGGCGCGAGGACCACCACGGACGTGTTGAGCGCGTCCGCCTGGTCGATCAGACGGGTGGTGGCCGGCGAGGTGAGGGTGCGGGCCACGTGCGGCACCCGGGCGCCGGGGACGAGTTCGAAGGTGCCCGACTCGCCCGCGTCCACGGTGACGGGACGGCCGCCGGGCCACGGGGCGCCGTCCAGGCCGTCGCGCCCGGCCCACGTCGGGCGGATCTCGGTCATCTCGGGCAGCCGCTGCCGCAGCCCCGGGCGGCGCAGGTCGGCCTCGACGAGCAGGGCGGTCATGCCGGTCTCGGCGAAGCAGGCGGTCAGGTTGACCGCGACGGCGGAGGCGGTGCCGCCCTCGCCGTTCGGCTCGACGACCAGCAGCCGGCGCCGGTCGGCGAAGTGCCGGTCGTAGGCGAGGCGGAACGCCACCGAGCGGTACTGCTCGGCGAGTTTGCCGTCCCCGTGGCCCGCCGCGAGCAGCGGTTCCTCGGGGACCCTGGGCAGGGCGCCGAGCACCGGGGCGCGCAGCGCGCGGGCGACGGTGTCCTCGGAGCGGGCGGCCGGGTCGAAGACCATGCGCAGCCACGCGCCGAGCAGGCCGAGCGCGAGGCCGACCACGCCGCCGAGCCCGATGAGCAGCGGCTTGCCGAGCCCCTCCGCCCCGGTGGCCGGCTCCGCCGTGACGGTGACGTAGCCCGGGGTGGTGTCGAGCGCCTGCAACTCGCTGATGTCGTTGGTGAGTTCGGTGATCTGGCTGAGCAGGTTGGCCTGCGCGGCGAGGGCGGTGCCCTTCTCGGTGTCGTCCTGGAGCTGGTCGATCTGGTCGAGGAGGTCCTGGCGCTGCTTGGTCAGCGGGTTGAGCTGCTTCTTGTAGCCGGAGATCATCGCGTTGACCGTGCCGGCGGTCTGCTTCTGCCGGTAGTCGAGGTAGGCGGCGGCGAACGCGTCCGCGCCGCGCGCCGCGGCCTTCGGGGTCGTTCCGACGTAAGTGAACTTCAGGACCAGGGTGTTGGGCGGGTTGGTCACCTGGAGGTGCCGCTGGAGGGCGCCGACGTCGCCGGGCTCCCTGCCCAGCTTGGCGGCGGCGCGCGCGGCGACCGCGTTGCCGCCGGCCATCTGCCGCTCGCTGCTGATGCTGATCTGCTTGTCGACCGAAACGCCGCTGGTGGCATAGGGGTTGATGGTCGCCGCCCGCACCAGGACCTCGCTGGAGGACTCGTACGTCGGGGAGGACCCGAAGGCGAACCAGCTTCCCGCGAGCAGACCGGCCACCAGGCCGCCGACGACCAGGACGCGGTGCCGCAGCACCTGCTGGACCTGGTCGCGCAGCAGTTCCGGCTCGTCCTGCTGCGCGCGTGCCTCTTCGTTCATGAGCGTGCCGCTCCTTCGTGCGCGGTGGTGCCGCTGTCCAGTGCTTCCGCGAGCAGGTCGTCGAGGCGGCCGAGCCCGGCCGCGCTGGAGAGGTGCTCGTCCACGTACACGGGCCCGCGGGCCCCTGTCTCCTCGGCCGCCCCGGGGTCGGCCGCCAGTTCGCGCGCCGCGTCGAGCAGCGCCCGCGGGTCCTCCGGCGGCACCAGCACACCGGCGCCCGCGCGGCGGACCTCGTCGGCGGTGCCGCCCCGGTCCGCGACGGAGGCGATCACCGGGCGTCCGGTGGCGAAGTACGACGTGAGCTTCGAGGGGACGCTCATGTCGAGGACGGAGGCGCGCTGGGTGACGACCAGGACGTCGGCGGCGGCGAGCACGTCCGGGAAGTCCGCCTCGTCGGCGGCGGGCGTGAAGTGCAGGTTGGGCAGTCCGGCCGCGCGTTCCTCCAGTGCGGTGCGCTGGTTGCCGTCGCCCATCAGGACCACGTCCACGGACGGGTCGAGACGGGCCGCGTCGACGAGCACCTCCAGGCCCTGCTTGAGCCCCATGTTCCCGGCGTGCAGCAGGACCTGCCGGTCCGGGGCCCAGCCGAGCCGGGCCCGGGTCGCCTCGCGTGCGGCCGAAGGACGGGCCACGTGCGACCAGTTGGGCACGAGCCGGATCCGGGCGGGGTCGACGCCCATGGCCTCGACGCGCGGCCGGAAGCTGTCGTGGATGATGCCCACCAGGGTCGCGCGGCCCAGCGCGTAGCGCTCGGCGCGGCCGGCGACGGCCGCCGCGCGGTCGCCCCCGCTGATGCCGCTCTGCTCGGCGGCGGCCCCCATCAGGTCCTGCACGACCGGCACGAACGGCACCCGGTGACGACGGGCGAGCCGGGCGGCGACGACGGCGCCCGCCAGGCTCGGCATCTGCGCGACGACCGCGTCCGGGCGCGGTGTGCGCGGGGGCGCGACGCTCTGGTGCGCGAGCAGCGATGCCTCGAACAGGGCCCGGCGCAGGGCGGTCTGACGGGCGGGGACGGTGTGTCTTCGCCGGTGCACGGTGACTCCGCCGCGCGTCTCGGTGGTCCGCCAGCGCCCCCGGTACGCCGGGTCGAGGCGCCAGGACGGGTAGTGCGGCATCCCCGCGAGGACGTGCGTGTCGACGCCGCGGGCAGCCCAGTGCTCCGCGAGCCCGGTGGCGTACGGCCCGATCCCCGTGTGCTCGGGCGCGTAGTTGGTGGACACCAGCAGCAGGCACCGGCCTGCCAGGGTGTGGTGTTCATCGTGGGCACGCGTGGGCTCAAATCCGGTCAAAGCCGGTTCCCCTTCCCCCCAGAAGCGATCCTCGACCACCTTAACCGTTCACCGGATCTCCAGTCCGGCTTCACAGTAAGGTCGTCTGGACCACCAACTGCCGTTTGGCGCAATGACGTTCACCATGGGGGGAGAACGCATGGTCCATCGTGTCGGTTATGCACCCGGCGTCTACGACCTGTTCCACATCGGTCACCTGAACATCCTTCGGCACGCCCGCAGTCAGTGCGACTACCTCGTCGCGGGCGTCGTCTCCGACGAGATGGCCGAACTCGCCAAGGGACGGCGGCCGGTGATCCCGCTGCCGGAACGGCTGGAGATCGTGCGCAGCGTCCGCCACGTGGACGCCGCGTTCGTCGAGACGGTCCCGGACAAGCTGGAGACCTGGCAGCAGGTCCGCTTCGACGTGATCTTCAAGGGCGACGACTGGCGGGGCACCGAGAAGGGCCGCCGCCTGGAACGGGACTTCGCGACCGTCGGCGTCGAGGTCGTCTACTTCCCGTACACCGTGCACACGTCCAGCACCCTGCTGGGCAAGGCACTGAACGCGCTGGTCACGCCGGGTTCCGGGGAAGCGCTGACAGCTCCCTGAACCACTTCGCGAGAAACGCCACCAGGAAGAGCGCGTGCACGGCGGCGAGGACGGCGTACACCGTGCGGAACACCCCGGGCGCGCCCAGGGTGAGGAACACCAGGCAGAACACCCCGTAGTCCACCGGCAGCAGGGCCACGGCCCGCAGCCGGGAGGGCGGAGCCGCCGGGGTGGCCGCCGTCCCCGCGGGGGCGGCGGGCGCGGTGCGTCCGCGCTTGAGCTGCTCGGTCAGCAGGCCCGCGCAGAAGGTCAGCACGGCCGCGAGCTGGAATCCGAGCGGGAGCAACAGCCAGGCGTCGTTGGGGAGTTCGAAGAAGCGGTAGAACGAGATCAGGACCGCCGTGTGCAGCGTGACCATCTTGGCGCAGTCCACCACGTGGTCGAGCCACTCCCCCGCGGGGCCGCCCCGGCCGGTGAGCCGGGCGAGCTGCCCGTCCGCCGAGTCGAAGGCGAAACCGACCACCAGGGCCGCGTACACGGCGACGGCGAGCGGCCAGGACGGCCGCGCCAGCGCCACGGCGGCGATCGCGCCCAGGGTGAACGCGGCGCTGATCAGCGTGACTTGATTGGGCGACAGACGGGCCTTGTGCGCCGCCGCCGCGAGCAGCCGCCCGGCCGGCCGGTTCACGTGGCGGGAGTACAGCGACACCCCCTTGGCCGACTTCTGGGCGCCGCGCAGAGCGCCCAGCACGCCCGGCCCGGCAGCGGCCCCGGCGTCCCCGCCGGGCCGCGCGTCCGTACCTGTGGTGGTCCCCACGAGCCCCCCTCGTGTCCCGCGCGGCGCCCCCCGGCACCGCGGTGAACGTCATGATGACACGGGGTGAACGGTGCGGGCGGGTGTTCGAGGCCACCGGTGTCCGCGGGCGGCGCACCCGGCCGGGGCGCGCACCACGACGGCGCGGACGCCGCGCGCCACGGCGGAACACCCTTGAATCGAAGCGCTTCGACTCGCTCTGGACACCCTGTACACACCGGAGTTAGGGTCGTGGCACCCTCATCCACCGCGCCGGAACGGCGCGTTGTCGAAGCGCTTCGCACAGCTTGGAGAGCTGGATGGTCACTCTCGCCGAGGTCGCCCAGCACGCCGGAGTCTCGGCGAGCACGGTGAGCTACGTCCTCAGCGGCAAGCGGTCCATCTCCGCCACCACGCGCGAACGCGTCGAGCAGAGCATCCGGGAACTCGGCTACCACCCCAACGCGGGTGCCCGCGCCCTGGCCAGCAGCAGGTCGAACATCATCGCACTGATGGTCCCGCTGCGGACCGACATGTACGTACCGGTGATGATGGAGATAGCCATCGCGGTGGCCACCACGGCCCGCACCCACGGCTACGACGTCCTGCTGCTCACCGGCGAGGAGGGTTCCGACGCGGTGCGCCGGGTCACCGGCAGCGGACTGGCCGACGCGATGATCCTGATGGACGTCGAGCTGAAGGACGAACGGTTGCCCCTGCTGCGGGCCACCGGCCAGCCCTCGGTACTGATCGGCCTGCCCTCCGACACCACCGGACTGACCTGCGTGGACCTCGACTTCACGGCGACGGGCGCGCTGTGCGTGGAACACCTGGCCATGCTCGGCCACCGTGACATCGCTGTCATCGGCGAGGCACCCGCCGTCTACGAACGGCACACGGGCTTCGCGGAGCGCACCCTCGACGGGCTGCGCACCCGCGCCTCCGAACTGGGCCTGCGGATGCTGCACCGCCCCTGCGAGGGCGGCTACGACGCGCTGGCCGTGACCCTCGCCCGGATCTTCGACGAGCGGCCCGGCACCACCGGCTTCGTCGTGCAGAACGAGTCCGCCGTCGAACCGCTGCTCGCCCTGCTGCGCCAGCGGGGCCGGGCGGTCCCCGAGGACGTGTCGGTGGTCGGGATCTGCCCCGAACAGGTCGCCGTCCAGGCCTCGGTGCGGCTGACGTCGGTCGCCATTCCCGCGCAGCAGATGGGCCGGTACGCGGTGGAGTACCTGATCGCCAAACTGGAGGGCCGGGCGGCCGAGGAGGTCGTCCTGATCGCCCCCGAGCTGACCGTCCGGTCGAGCACGGGACCGGTGCCGTCCGCGTCCGCCTCCTGATCCGCGCCGCGCTCCTCCCCGCGCGACGCACATGTGCGGCCGGTCCCGGGGGACGGGGCCGGCCGCACGGCGCTTTAGCGGCGGGTCAGGTCAACTGCTGCTCACCGTCAGGCTGTTGGTGACGAAGTTGAGTCCTCCGGCGGACGAGGTGATCTCGTAGCCGAACTGCACGTCACCGATCGTCTCGTTGCCGAACCAGCCCTTGGTGTCCTTGATCCACTTGAGGATCGGCAGGACGTTCACGGTGCCGGACGTCGAGTCGGACGTGCGCAGGAACGAGAAGACGTCGTTCGCGCCGTTGTTGCCCTTGTAGACGGTCCAGGTGTGGCCGCCGAGGGTGAGCGTGCCCTGCGAGGTGCCGAGCGGCCCGACGGCGCCGTTGTAGTTGACCCAGAGCATGATCTCGTAGTCGTAGTCGGTGTCCCAGATGTCGTACGAGGTGTTGTACGCGCCGGAGGACGGGACCGTGACGTTGTAGCTGCTCGTGAGCGACGACAGGGAGGTGATCGACTTGTTGACCACCTTCTTGGAGTTGGGGTACGCCTTGATGCCGCCGGTGTTGGGGTGGTCGGCCCAGACACCCCAGTTGGTACCGGAGTTGGCCCAGATGCACTGGCTGCCCGCGCCGGAGCCCCAGATGTCGTTGTAGAGCGTGTAGCCGTTCAGCGTGGTGCTGCCCCACTGGTCGCAGGAGTTCCAGACCGCGGCCGAGGCCGGAGCGGCGGCGAGCCCCAGGGCGGCGCCGAGGGCGAGGGCGGGCGCGAGCAGTAACGTCACGGTTCTTGCGAGCGGGTGTCGTGCCATGGTGTCCCTTCCATGGGTGGTGGGGGGATGTGGGGGTGCCCCGCGTCCTCGACGAGCAGGACGCGGGCTTCTCCGGCGGTCAGGTCGAGCGTCCGTGCGCCGGAGGAAGTCCGCAGTTCGACGCGGCAGTCGCGGGTGGGGCGCACGACGGCGCGGGCCCGGCCCCGGTTCCAGCCGAGGTCGACGGTGGCGCCGAACCTCGTCCGGATCCCGCGCAGCCCGCCCTCGGGGCAGTCGGGCGGCGGGGCGGGCAGCAGCACCAGGCGGGTGGGGGTGGACTGGACGAGCGCCTCGACGAGGACGGCGGGCAGCGCGTGGGCGGCGTCCGCGTTGTAGACGTCGCGGCCGGGGTAGTGCGCGCTCATCAGGGACGCGTGGAAGTAGTCGCCGTCGAGCACCCGGCCCAGCGCCCGGCCCACGAGTCCGGCGTCGCGCAGCCGGGCGGCGATCAGCGCCCGGTGCAGGTGCCCGTGCGCGGAGCCGTCCTCGGCGCCGCGCAGCACCAGCGCGCGGTGCGCGGCGCGGGCCAGGTCCGGGGTGTCGTACGGGGTGATCTCGTCGAGGGGCCAGACACCGTAGAGGTGGCTGAGGTGGCGGTGGTCGTAGACGTCGTCGATGCCCGCCGGGGCCCATTCCGCGAGAGCGCCGTCCGGGTTGACGCGGTGCGGGGGCAGCCGGTCGGCGAGGGCGAGCCAGCGTTCGGCGTCCGCGCCGCCGGGGTGGTAGGCGGCGGCCGTGCGCAGGGCGTGCCGGGCGGCGGAGAGGTCCATGGCCGCGTCGACGGCGCCGGTGGTGGCGGGGAGGTTCTCCGGCGAGTAGGAGGGAACGGCGGCCGGGCGGCCGTCGGGTGCGGTGGTGAGGAAGTCCTCGTAGAACAGCGCGGTCTCGGCGAGGGCGGCCGCCGTGCGGGGGTCGCGCTCGCCCCGGGTCTCGTCGTGGTCCACGAGCGGTTTGAGCAGCCAGTCGGCGCCCGCCGTCCACAGGTGCAGGGGGTGGGACGGGCTGAAGTGGTAGGTGAGGCCGGACTCGCCGTCGGTGTGCGAGGGGGCCACGACGCCGCGGGCCCCGAAGATCGTGCGGGCGTTGGTGCGCCAGTCGTCGAGCTGCCCCGCGACCAACCGGGCCTGTGCCGCGGTCACTTCGGGCAGGCCGGCGGCGACGGCGGAGGCGGTCTGGAGGTTCAGGTTGGCGTTGGCCGTGAACGCGCCGGACCAGGCGGTGTCCCAGTCGCCGGTCCACAGGCCGGTCAGCCGGGGCGGCAGCAGGCCGCCGGAGGAGAGCAGGTGGTAGCGGCCGGCGGCGAACAGCCGCTCCAGGAGGGCGGGACTGCGCGGCTTCAGGAGCAACTCCGAGCCCGGCAGCGCGCGTTCACGGGGGTCGGCGCGCAGGTCCAGGCTGACGCGTTCGTAGGCGGAGCGGTGCGGGGCGAGATGGCGGTCGAGGAGGCCGTCCCAGGAGTGGGCCGCGAGGAGTGCGCGCAGCGCGTTGGCGTCGGCCGCCGTGTCCTGCGGGCCGGTGCCGCGCCGCACCCGGGTGAGCAGCAGCACGCGGGCGGCGCCCCGGACCCGCAGTCCGGGCGGTGCGCCGGGGGTGCCTCCGGCACCGGCGGGCTCGGCGCTCCCGCCGTGCACGGCGACCACCGTGGTGCCCGCGTAGGCGCGGTCGCTGTGCGGGTAGCGGGCGTGCAGGGTGAGGACGGCGCCGTCCTCGGTGGGCAACGCCCGTTGGGTCACGTCGAGTTCGGCGGGGGCGCCGGGCAGGCGGTGGTCGAGCGCGACACCGAGGTCGAGTTCCGTGCCGTCGGTCGCCGTGACCCGGTGCACGATCACGTCGTCCGCGCGCGAGACGAACACCTCGGCGCACCGGCCGGCCGTCTCGGCGCGCACGACGCCGGTCGCGAAGTCGACGGAGCGGCGGAAGGGGCGGCCCTCGGCGGGCCCCGGGCCGCCGGGCACGTCCACCCGGACGGCGAACGCCGGGTGGAAGGGCTGCACCCATTGCAGGGGGCGGCCGTCGGTGAAGTCCGCGGCGGCTCCCAGGTCACCGGCGAGCATGCGGTCCCGGATCGACGGCAGCAGGGGCGCGAGGCGGGGTGGACGGGCGTGTTCGCCGCCGTTGGGGCGGACCAGGGTGTGGTGGGTGACGATCACGCGCTCTGTGCACGGGTCGCCGAGCACGAGTGCGCCGTGCCTGCCGTTGCCGGCGAGGAAGGCGTCCTCCCAGCGGGCGGCGGGTTCGCGCTCCCACGTGCCGTGCGCGGGGCCCGTGTTCAGGGGGTCCGGGTTCGGATCCGGGGCGGTGGTGGTCACGGCGTCCGGGTCCGAGGCGGTGGTGTTCACGGCGTCCGGGTCCGGGGCGTCCGGGTTCGGGGCGGTCACGGGCGCAGCACCGCCGCCCCGTACCGGCCGAGGGTGACGCGGTCGGTGACCGTCTCCCCGGTGAGCAGGTCGCGGTGGCCGCCGGGGACGTCGACGGTGACGGTGCTCCGGCCGTGGTGCAGCAGGAACAGCAGGTCGCCCCGGCGGACGGCCTCCACCCCCGCGGGCAGCCCGTCGAGCACCGGGCGGACACCCGCGTCGGCGGCGATGGCGGTCAGCAGGGCCTTCAGCGCTCCGGGTTCGGGGAGCGTGGAGAAGTACCAGGCCCGGTCCCGGCGCAGCACCGCGGGCAGGCCGTCGAGTTCGCCGCCCCGGTAGCGGAACGCCGCCTCGGCGCTGGGGGCCGCCTCGATCTCCTCGGACCACAGGGTGCCGCGGAAGACCCTCAACTGCCCGCCGAGAGCCGTCCTGTTGCTGCCCAGCTCCCCCTCCCAGCCGTCGCACTCGACGCTCTCCCCCGCCTCCAGCGGCCACAGCTCGTGCAGCACGCGGATGCCGAACAGGTCGCGCAGCCGGGCGTCCATGCCGCCGGGCCGTACCCGGTCGTCCGGGTCCACCACGCCCGTACGGAAGCCGCAGACCAGGGTGGCTCCGGCGGCGACGCGGGCCAGGAGGTTGTCGGCCGCGGTGTCGGTGAGCAGGTGCAGGCGGGGCACCACCAGCACGCGGTACGCGGACAGGTCGCTCTCCGGGTGGGCGAGGTCGGTGGTGAGACCGGCCTCCCACAGGGCGCCGTGCCAGGCGCTCAACAGCTCCGCGTGACCGGTGCCGTTGGTGGGCCGGCCGTCCTGGTCGCCCGCCCACCAGGCGTCCCAGTCGTGCAGGACGGCGATGTCCGCCCGCACGCCGCTGCCGCTCACCTCCGGCCCCAGCAGGGCGAGTTCGGCGCCGATACGGCGGACCTCGCCGAAGCCGCGGCCCTCCTCGCCCGCGTGGCCGAGCATCGCGGAGTGGAACTTCTCGGCGCCCTGGCGGGACTGGCGCCACTGGAAGTAGTGGACGGCGTCGGCACCGCGCGCCACGGCCTGGAGCGTCCAGAGCCGGTTGAGGCCGCGGGGCTTGGGATGGTTGACCGGCCGCCAGTCGACCGCGCCCGCCGCCTGCTCCATCAGCATCCAGGGGCCGCCCGCCTGCGACCGGGCGAGGTCCTGCACGAGGGCGCCGTGCCGCGGCCCGTCCGGGTCGCGCGGGTCGGGGTAGAGGTCGACGGAGACGACGTCCTCCTCGGCCGCCCAGCGCCAGCCGTCCTGGCCCGACCACAGGGGCATGAAGTTGGTGGTGACCGGCAGGTGCGGGGTGTGGCGGCGGACGATGTCGCGCTCGGCGGTGAAGCACGCGAGCAGCGCGTCGGAGCTGAAGCGGCGGAAGTCCAGCACCTGGGCGGGGTTCTTCAGGTAGTGCACGCGGCGCGGGGGCAGCACTCCCTCCCAGCTGTCGTGCTCCTGGCCCCAGAAGGCCGTTCCCCAGGCGGTGTTGAGCCCGTCGAGGGTGCCGTACCGGTCGCGCAGCCAGCGGCGGAACCCGGCCGCGGCCTCGTCGCCCCAGTCGTAGGTGCAGTACTCGTTGTTGATGTGCCACATGACGAGGGCGGGGTGCGCCGCGTACCGGGCGGCGAGGTCCTCGGTGATGGCCGCGGCGTGGCGGCGGTAGACGGCGCTGGAGGGGGCGAAGTGCTGGCGCCCGCCCCACCGTTCGACGTGGCCGTCCTCGTCGCGGGGCAGCGTCTCGGGGTGCAGCCGGCCCAGCCACGGGGGCGGTGCGGCCGTGGGGGTGGCCAGGACCACGGCGACGCCGTTGTCGTGCAGCAGGTCCAGGAGCCGGTCCAGCCAGCCGAACTCCCGTGCTCCCGGACGTGGTTCGAGGCGGGACCAGGAGAAGACGCCGACCGTGACGGAGGTGACGCCGGCGTCCTTCATCAGCCGGACGTCCTCGTGCCAGGTCTCCTCCGGCCACTGCTCGGGGTTGTGGTCGCCGCCGAACAGGATGCGGCCGCGGGTCGCGTCGCTCAGTGCGGGCACGGGATCTCCTCGGGGGCGAGCCACCGCGGCCGGCGGTTGCCAGGTGCCGCCGGCCGCGGCGGGTTCCAGGGGGACGGGGGGATGCGGTGGGGTCAGCCCTTGACCGCGCCGGTGAGCATGCCCTTCCTGAAGTGGCGCTGGACGAACGGCGAGAGGAAGGCGACCGGCAGCAGCGCCAGCACCATGACGGCCATCTGCACGGCCAGCGGCGAGAGTTGTCCGGTGTTGATCTGCGTGGACAGCCCGATGGGCCGCTGCTGCTTCTGCACGAGCTGGATCATCACGTTCTGCAGCGGCATCATGTTCTGGTCGCTGAGGTAGATCGACGCGTTGAACCAGGCGCTCCAGTAGCCGACGGCGTAGAACAGGGCGATCACCGCGAGGACGGCCCGGGACAGCGGCATGACGATGCGCAGGAGGATGCGCCAGTCCCCCGCGCCGTCGATGCGGGCGCTGTCGATCAGTTCGGGCGAGATGCCCATGAAGAACGAGCGCAGCACCAGGATGTTGAAGACGCTCACCGCGCTCGGCAGGATCAGCGCGAGGTAGGTGTCGGTGAGTCCGAGCGCCTGCACCAGCAGGTAGGTCGGGATCAGGCCGGCGCCGAAGAACATGGTCGCGAGCAACAGCATGAGGATCCAGCGGTGCCCCAGCGAGCCGCTGCGGGAGAGGCCGTACGCGCACAGCACCGACACCGCCATGCTGAACAGCGTGCCGACGACGGTGACGCCGAGGCTGACCAGGGCGGCGCGCTGCACCTGTCCGCCGCCGAGGAGTTCGCGGTAGGCGAGGAAGGTGATGTCGCGCGGGACGACGACGAGTCCGCCGGCCGCGTCGATGGTCCTCTTCGACGACAGGCTGGTGACGACGACGATCCACAGCGGGAACAGGACGGCGAGGCAGGCCAGGGTCAGGGCGAGCCCCTTGCCCGCGAGCCCGGCCCGCGCGGGCTCCTCCTCCCACGCGGGCCGGGGTGGTGCCGCCCAGCGGAAACCCGGGCGGGTCGCGTCGCGCGGGGCGCGGGACTCGGTCTCGGTCTCGGTCTCGGCGGGCGGGCCGACGACGGCGGTCATTTCTTGTACACCCCCTGCTCGCCCATGAGATGGGCGGTCTTGTTCGCGGTCAGGACGAGGCCGAGACCGACGACGCCCTTGATCAGGCCGGCCGCCGCCGCGTAGCTGAAGTCCTGGTTGCGGATGCCGTTCCACCACACGTAGGTGTCCAGCACCTCGGAGGCGCCGGGACCCACCGAGTCGCGCTGGAGCAGGAGTTGCTCGAAGCCGACGGTGAGGGCGTCCCCGACGCGCAGGACGAGCAGCAGCGCGATCACGGGGCGCAGCGCGGGCAGCGTGATGTGCCACATGCGGCGCCAGCGTCCGGCGCCGTCCATCGCGGCCGCCTCGTAGAGGTCCGGGGAGACGGAGGCGAGGGCGGCGAGGAAGACGATGATCCCCCAGCCCGCGTCCTTCCAGACCCCCTCGGCGGTCACCAGGAACTTGAAGACGCCCGGGTCGGTCATCAGGTCGAAGCCGCCGTGGCCGTGCTGACGCAGGGTCTGCGCGATGATGCCGGCGCCGCCGAAGATCTGCTGGAAGACGGTGACGACGAGCACCCAGGAGAAGAAGTGCGGGAGGTACATGACGGCCTGCGCGACGGCCCGCACCCGGGGCCTGACGACGCTGTTGATGAGCAGCGCCAGCGCCACGGGAATCGGGAAGAACAGCACGAGCTGGAGCAGGAACAGCACGAAGGTGTTCTGCACGGCGTGCCAGAACGCGGGGTCCTGGAAGATCCGGTCGAACTGTTCCAGCCCCACCCACGGGCTCTGGAGCATGGCGACGAAGCCGTTGTCGCTGAGGTAGGGGTCGTAGTCCTCGAAGGCGACGATGTTGCCGAGGATCGGGATGTAGTTGAAGACGAGCAGGAGCAGGACGGCGGGCACCGTCATCAGGATCAGGGTGCGGTCGCGCCGGAGTCTGATCCGGAACGCGAGCCGTCCGGCCCGGCGTTCGGGCCTTCGCTCCGCCCGGCCGGCGTCGCCGGGCGGAGGGTGTCCGGCGGCGCCGCCGGACACCGCCGGAGTCCGGGAAACCTTGGGTGACGCTGTGGCGTCGGCCCCGTCACGGGGCACCGTGCTCGACACGGCCGTTCTCCTTGCCTCGGGCCGGGTCAGCCGGCACTGCCGTTGTCGTCGAGCAGCTTCTGGTACCAGGCGCGCAGGCCGTCCCCGCCCTTGCCGCGCCAGGCGGTGACCGCGGACTGCATGTCGGCGATCTTCTTGCGGCCGCGGACGATGTCGTCCTCCAGCTGCTCGAAGTCGTCGGAGAGGTTGGTCCAGCGGGTGGGTTCGGTGACGGTCAGCCCGTAGAAGGAGGACTTCTTGGTGAAGGCGCCCATCCGCTGCTGCCACTCGACCTGGAGCTTCGCGATCTCGGGGAGGTCCGGGTGGGCGAGGAACGGGGCCGGGTAACCGGGGTAGTTGTAGGCGCCGTTGACCTCGTTGGTGCCCTGGGTGGTCTTGGTGGGCAGCCCGTCCTTGACGGTGTAGTCGGTGCCCTCGACCCCGTAGTCGGCGAGCATGCGTTCCTTGGTGCCGTAGGGCGCGGCGCAGTAGTCGGCGAGGGCGAGGAAGTCCTTGACCTTGGTCGGGGTCGCCTTCTTGCTGACGAAGGTGAAGATGTTCGCCGGCTGTACCGCCCACAGGGTGGGGTCGCCGCCGTCCGCGCCGAAGATGTCGAACGCCGCCATCTCGAAGTCGGTCTTCTGGGTGCGCTGTTCGGCGGTCGAGCCGTACCAGTAGGAGAGGTCGCCGTTGAAGACGAGGACCTGGCCGGCGGTGAACCGGTTGGAGGCGTCGCCCTTGACGGCCTTGGCGTCGGGGTGGACCACGCCGGCGGCGTACAGCTTGCGGGTCCACTCCAGCGCCTCCAGGTAGGCGTCGGTCTCGGCCCGGTACACCAGCTTTCCGCCGTCGAGGTTCCAGGCGAGCGCCTTGTCGCTGCCGCTGAGCACGCCGAACATGTTGAACGCGGTCCACTTCAGGTCGTCACAGGCCCAGACCTTGTTCTTCGCGTCCGTCGCCTCCTTCGCCCAGGAGAGGAACTCGTCGGCCGAGGTGGGGAGTTGGTAGCCCTTCTGGGCGAAGAGGTCCTTGCGGTAGAAGGGCGCGATGTTCGTGACGTACGAGGCGGGCATGGGGACCGCGCGCAGCTTGCCGCCGAAGATGGCGCGCTGCCAGGCGTCGGAGGGGACGGCCGCGAGGTTGGGGTAGTCCTTGACCTTGTCGCCGGACAGGTAGGGGCCGAGGTCGGCGAACTTGGCGGTGACGGCGCCGGGTATCCGGCCGGTGAGGTTCCAGCCCGGGACCACCACGACGTCGGGGATGTCGCTGGAGGCGAGCACCGCGCCGAGCTTCTCGTCGTAGACGTTGCCGTCCTGGTTCTGCCAGGTGATCCGGACGCCGATGCCCTTGTTCATCGCCGTGTAGTACGCGTTGTCGTTGGCGGGCGGGGTGCCCCACAGGGGCGACATGACGGTGAGCTTCCCGCCGCTGCCGAGCGCCTTCGGTACGGACGTCTTCAGGGTGGCGGTGTCGATCGGCCGGGTGAACCCGGCCGCCGAACCGTTCTTCGCGGGGATGTCCGGGGTGACGACGTTCGACGCCGTGAAGGCCGGAAGGATCTTCCGCGCCGCCTTCCCGGAGGTCGTGCCCTCCTTCCGGCTCTCCTGCCCGCTGCCGCAGGCGGCGAGCAGGGGCATCCCGCCGGCCAGCGCCGCGGTGACGACCGCGGTGGAGGCGAGGAAGTTTCTCCGGCTGGGAGCGGAGGCGGCGTTCGGCGTCATTGCGTCAACCCTTCGTGGCGCACCAGGACACCCGGCGGAGGGGCCGTCGGCTGCGGTGTCATCGGTGGAACTGGCTGAGCGGAAGCGGCTTGCGGGGGCCTGCACACCCCGGGGGCGGCGGTCGTAGTCGAAGCGCTTCGATGTTGCTGCGAGGTTAAGTGCACCTCCCAGAGGGCGCAAGACTCGGTTCCAAGATTCTCGAACGGGGCCTCAACTCAACCTATCCATGGGCCCCTTGACTGTTTCGGCCGCATGCACACCCGTTCCGCACGGTGTCTTGACACTGGCAGGGCTGTCGAATGAGCATCGAAGCGCTTCGAACGCGTCCCGCCGCTCCATCGCAAGGGGATCCCCACGTGACCGCAGACCTCCCTCCCGCGCCGCCGTTCCGCGATCCGCGCCTTGCCCGCGCGAAGCGCGTCGACGATCTGCTGTCGCGGCTCACCCTCGATGAGAAGGCCGCGTTCCTGCACCAGTACGCGCCCGCGGTGCCACGCCTGGGCGTCGCCGCGTTCCGCACCGGGCAGGAGGCGCTGCACGGGGTGGCGTGGATGGGGCCGGCGACCGTGTTCCCGCAGGCCGTCGGGCTCGGCGCCAGCTGGAACCCGGACCTGGTGCGGCGGGTGGGCGCGGCGGTGGCCGCCGAGGTCCGCGCGATGCGGTCCCGCGACGACCGGGTGGGCCTCAACGTGTGGGCGCCGACGGTGAATCTGCTGCGCCACCCGCTGTGGGGACGCAACGAGGAGGGCTACTCCGAGGACCCGGCGCTCACCTCGGCGATCGCCACCGCGTACACCGCGGGCCTGCGCGGCGATCTGCCGGAGCGGTGGCACACCGCGCCCGTGCTCAAGCACTGGCTGGCCCACAACAACGAACGCGACCGGGCGGTCACGTCGTCTTCCGTCCGCCCCCGGGTGCTGCGCGAGTACGACCTGCGGGCCTTCCGCGACACGGTGCGCGCGGGCGCGGTCGCGGGAGTGATGCCCGCGTACAACCTGGTCAACGGCCGCCCCAACCACGTCTCCCCGTACCTGCGCGAGCACCTGCGCACGTGGACGGGCGAGGACCTGCTGGTCTGTTCCGACGCGGGCGCGCCCACCAACCTGGTCGACTCCGAGCACTACTTCGCCACCCACGAGGAGGCGACGGCGGCCGCGGTGCGGGCGGGCGTCGACAGCTTCACCGACCACGGCACGGACAGCTCGACGATGGTGGCGCGCATCCAAGGGGCGCTGAAACAGGGCCTGTTGACGGAGGCCGACATCGACACGGCGGTGCGTCGGCAGCTCTCGGTGCGCTTCCGGCTGGGCGAGTTCGATCCGCCGGAGGACCGGGACGGCTCCGCCGGAACCGCGGCCGGGGCGGGCGCGTTCGACACACCGGCGCACCGGGCGCTCGCCCAGGAGGCCGCCGAGCAGTCGGTCGTCCTGCTCCGCAACGACGGCCTGCTGCCGCTGGCGCCCGACACCCGCGTCGCGGTGGTCGGACTGCTGGCCGACGAGTGCAAACTCGATTGGTACAGCGGCACGTTGCTGCACCGCTCCACTCCGCTGGAGGGGCTGTACGAGCGGTTCGGCGCGGAACGGGTCGTGTTCGCGGAGGGGGTCGACCGGATACGGCTGCGCACCGGCGCGGGGACCTTCCTGCGCGTGCCGCCGGCCGACGATGCGGCGGACCGGGCGGCGCGCGGTGCCGAAGGGGCCCTGGATCCCGCCCTGTTGTCGGGCCGCACCGACCTGCCGCCGCTGACCTGCGACGCCGAGGGCACCGAACTCGCCCTCGTGGACTGGGGGGACGGCGTCCTGACGCTGCGCGCACCGGACGGCCGCTACCTGGCAGTCGCCGACGACGGCCGCGTGCGCGCCGCCGCGGACCAGCCGGGCGGCTGGGTGGTGCAGGAGACGTTCCGGCTGGAACCCCACGGACACGGCCACCTCCTGAAGCACCTGGGCACGGGACGACATGTCCAGGTCGCCGCCGACGGCGTGAAGGTTGCCGCGGCCGACGGGAATTCGGCGCCGTCCCCCGGCGAACTCCCCTCCCCCGGCGAGGTCTTCGAGGTGGTGATGGTCGAGCGGGGCGAGGACGCGGTGGCGCGGGCGGCGGCCGAGGCGGACGTCGTCCTCGTCGTCGCGGGCAACGACCCGCACATCAACGGCCGGGAGACCGAGGACCGTTCGACCCTGCTCCTGCCCGGCCACCAGACCCGGCTGCTGCGCGCGGCCCGTGCGGTGAACCCCGACACGGCGCTGGTGCTGGTGTCCTCCTACCCGTACGCGGTCGACCCGGCGCCGCTGCGGGCGGTGCTGTGGACCGCCCACGGCGGCCAGGCGGCCGGCACGGCGCTGGCCCGGGTGCTGGCCGGCGACGTCTCACCGTCCGGCCGCCTCCCGCAGACCTGGTACGCGTCCGACGGCGACCTGCCGGACCTGCTCGACTACGACGTGATCGGCAGCCGCCAGACCTACCTCTACTTCGAGGGCACCCCGCTGTTCCCGTTCGGCCACGGCCTCTCCTACGCGGCGTTCTCCTACGCGGAACTCGCGGTGCGGGCGGACGGGCGCACGGTGCGGGTCTCCTGCGCGGTCACGAACACGGGCGACGTCACCGCCGACGAGGTGGTCCAGGTCTACGTGCGCGCGGCCGACCCCTCGGTGCCGCGCCCGCGCCGCGAACTGGCGGCCCACCGCAGGGTGCGGCTCGCGCCGGGCGAGCGGACCGCGCTGGACTTCGAACTGCCTTCCTCGGCCTTCGAGTTCTGGGACGTGGCGCACGGCGGGTGGCGGCGCGAGCCCGGCCCGTACGACGTGCTGGTGGGGGCGTCCAGCGAGGACGTCCGGCTGCGCACGACGGTGGTCCTGGCCGGTGGGGCGGCGATCCCCCGCCCGGTCCCGCGGCGCGGCCTGGAGGCGGCCGACTTCGACGAGCAGGCGGGCATCGACATCGTCGACCTGACCCGCGCGAACGGTGACGCGGTGCGGGTGTCGGCGGGCGCCGGGGCGGGCGAACTCCTCTACCGGGCCTGCGACTTCGGCCCGCGGACCGGACGCGTCCGCACCCGCGTCGCGGGCACCGGGCCGGGATCCGTCGAACTGGCCCTGGACGGCGACGGCGTGCGCACGGTCCTCACCCTGGACACCCCGACGGCGGGCCCGTACGACTACGTGACGCTGGAGGCGCCGCTCGCGGTGACCGGCGTGCACGACCTGCGGGTGACGGTGCGGGGCGGACTGCGCCTGGCGCGGCTGGACTTCACGGACTGACCGGCCGCGAACCGGCCGGAAACCCCACCGGCCCGAGCCCCCGCACAGCGGGCTCGGACCGGTGGGGCCGCGGGACGCGGAGGGTCAGAGGGCGAGGTCCGTGAGGACCAGCACCCGCTCGTAGGTGTAGTCGTCCATCGCCGAGCGCACGCCCTCGCGGCCGACGCCGGACTGCTTCACGCCGCCGTACGGCATCTGGTCCGCCCGGTAGGACGGGACGTCGCCGACGACGACGCCGCCCACCTCCAGGGCGCGGTGCGCGCGGAACGCCGCCTGGATGTCGTGCGTGAACACCCCTGCCTGAAGGCCGTACTTGGAGTCGTTGACCGCCGCGAACGCCGCGGCCTCGCCATCGACCCTGCGCACGGTGAGCACCGGGCCGAAGACCTCCTCGCAGGCGATCGTCGTGTCGGCCGGGACGTCGGCGAGCACGGTCGGCGCGTAGGTGGCGCCGTCGCGCTCGCCGCCGGTCAGCAGGGTGGCGCCGGCCTCGACGGCCTCGCGCACCCAGCTCTCGACGCGCCGCGCGGCCGCCTCGCTGACCAGCGGGCCCACGTCCGTCTTGTCGTCGGACGGGTCACCGGTGACCTGCGCCTCGACGGCGGCGACGAGGCGCGGCAGCAGCCGGTCGTAGACCGCCGCGTCCGCGACGACGCGCTGCACGGAGATGCAGGACTGGCCGCCCTGGTAGTTGGAGAACGTGGCGATGCGGTTCGCCGCGCGGTCGAGGTCGGCGTCGCTCGCCCAGTCGGCGAGGACGACGGCCGCGCCGTTGCCGCCGAGTTCCAGGGTGCAGTGCTTGCGCGGCACCTGGTCCATGATCTCGTAGCCGACCTTCTCGGAGCCGGTGAACGAGATGACGGGCAGCCGCTCGTCCTGGACGAGGGCCGGCATTCTGTCGTTGGCGACCGGCAGGACGCTGAACGAACCGGCGGGCAGGTCGGTCTCGGCGAGCAGCTCGCCGAGGATCAGCCCGGACAGCGGGGTGGCGGGCGCCGGCTTCAGGATGATCGGCGCGCCGGCGGCGACGGCCGGGGCGATCTTGTGGGCGCACAGGTTGAGCGGGAAGTTGAACGGCGCGATGCCGAGGACGACGCCCTTGGGGAAGCGGCGCACCAGCGCCAGCCGGCCCTGGCCGCCCGCGTCGGTGTCGAGGCGCTGGGCCTCGCCGCCGTTGAAGCGCCGGGCCTCCTCGGCGGCGAACCGGAACACGGACACGGCGCGGCCGACCTCGCCGCGGGCCCACTTGATCGGCTTGCCGTTCTCGGCGGAGATCAGCTGCGCGATCTCCTCGGTGCGCTCGGCCAGGCGCCTGCCGACGTGGTCGAGGGCGGCGGCCCGGACGTGCGCCGGGGTCGCGGCGAACTCGTCCCGCACGGCGTGCGCGGCGGCCACGGCCTCCTCGACCTGGGCGTCGGTCGGCACGCCGACCCGGCCGACGAGGCGGCCGTCCCACGGCGAGGTGACGTCGAAGGTGTCGTCGCCGGTGACCCGGCGGCCGGCGAGCCAGAAGGCATGGACGGCCACATTTTCGTTTGCCATGGACGAGTCCCGGCCCTTCCGCGAGGGGATGTGCGATGTCTCCGGCACCACGGTAGGGCCGCCCCCGCGCGGGGACGTTTGTCCGGGCCGTACCACTCGCGGGGGCGGGTGCGCCGGAATGGCACGTATGGACCCGCGGAACTACTCCACGTCCATGCCGTAGTCCTGGACGAGTTCCTCCAGGCCGCCCGGGTAGCCCCTGCCGCCGAGGACGAAGTCCCAGTCCCCGTTCGGCCTGCGGCGGAAGGAGCCGAGCACCAGGGCGGTCTCGTGCGGCCGGCCGTCGGAGACCTCCAGGCGGCCCAGCTCGGTCATCGCCGGGTCGAGCAGCCGGATGCGGGCGTCCGTGAAGCCGGAGAGATCGCCGTGCGGATCGGCCTCCGGGTCGACGGCCGCCGCGAGCACGAGGCGGTCGGCCTCTTCCGGCAGCCCGTCGAAGGCGACACAGAGCGCGGCCTTGTCCGGGGCCGTCGCGGGAAGGGCCCGCACCGAGCCGTCCGGGGTGCGGAGGTTGTTGAAGAAGACGAAGTGATCGTCGCTGAGGACACGGTTGCCGCGGCAGACGAGGGCGCACACGTCGAGGGCGGTGCCGCCGGTCCACGACATGCCCAGGACGTTGTAGTCGGCGGGCAGCCGGGGATCCGGTGCCGGCGGCGCGGGGCGGGCCGGGGCGCCGCCGGCCGGGGCGCCGAGCCGTCCGCCCAGCCCGTGCCGGTGCAGCAGGTCGACCAGCTCGGGGCCGGAGACCAGTTCCAGCGGCTTGCCGTTGGCGAAGGTGTGCGAACCGGGCCCGAACCCCGACGTCGTGACGAGGACGCCCTTGTTCGCCCCCGTGTCCTGCACGGTTCCGTAGAGATCGCGCACGGCGGTGGGCGGCACCGTGTTGCGGTAGCGCTTGACCTGGACGACGATCTTGCCGCCCCGGATCGGTGCCGGGTCCAGTGCGTCGACGTCCACGCCGCCGTCGTGGGAACGCTGGGTGGTCACCGCCTGCATGCCCATGGCGCGGAAGAGATCGGCGACGAGGTTCTCGAAGGCGATCGGGTCCATGGCGTACAGGTCCGGCTCCTCGTCGCCGCCGTGAGCCACGACGCGGTTGCCGACCTCCTGCGGCTGCCTGCCCGGCCGCACCGGAACGAGCTGGTCCGGCCTCGGCGAGAGCCGGCCGCGCAGGGCGTCGGCCAGGCAGCTGCCCGCGTCGACCTGCGCCAGGTGCAGACCGCGGAACGCCGCGCGGGGGGCCATGACCGTCGCGAGGACGATGTGGCCGGGCCGTCCCGTCACCGGGTCGTGGCCGTCGACGAATCCGTTCAGGGCGACGGACTCCAGCGCCCCCGACTCGTCGGCGGCGAACAGCTCGCGCAGGACGAGGAGCACGCACTGCGCGAGCACCTCCCGGTACAGGGCACGGCGCTGTCCCGCGGGGCGGGGCGTCTCCTTGTCCTGGTCGGTGCCGAACATGTAGCGAACGGCCTTGGCCTCGGGTACCACCCCGAAGGCGGGCAACTCCCAGTCCAGTACCAGCTGTTGGGCCGCCGGGTCGTAGGCCGCCGCGAGCCTGCGCGGGAAGTCGTCCGGCCACGCCGCGGAGGCGTAGAGGGCGGCGGTGAAGTACTCGACCACGGCGTCGGGGTCCCGGCCGCGCACCCCGTCCGTCAGCGCGGCCACGGACGCGTTGTGCCGCCGCACCTCGGCGAGGTGGGCTTCCGTCCGACGCTGGTGATCACGCTGGTACGCGGCCAGTTGCTGCTGCCGCCGGGTCTCCGCGGCCTGGGCGGCCCGCAGGTCCCGCTCGAAGGCGGCCTGCGCCTCCGCCGCCGCCTGCGCCCTGCGGTTCACGGTCCAACCACCCTGCGCCCTGTACCGGTTGAAGTCCGGCATGGGCACCGGCTGGGCCAACTGCCCCGGCGAGAAGGGCTGCACCTCCTCCGGCCGCAGCAGGGAGGACGCCGTGAAGGCCGGCACCCGGCAACCCGAGGCGAGCAGATCCTGCAACGAGGCCACCTGCGCGTCCAGTTCGTCCGTACGGCGCTGCGCCTCGGCCTGCCGGTACTCGCGGTGGCTCTGGGCGGCCCGCCGCTGGTAGGCGCGGGCCTGCTGCTCCTGCTGTCTGCGCCTTCTGGCCTCGGCCTCCGCCTGGCGCTGCCGCTGCCGTTGCGCCTCGGCCCAGACACCGACAAAACCGGTGGAACGACGACTCATCTGCTCCAGGCCCTCCCCAGGACGTCGGCAGCCGAGAACAACGTGGTTGTCCCCACAACCAGTTGTGACGAGCCGACTCTATCCAGCAATCGCTGCCTCGGGCATGCACTCCGCAAGGGCAACCCGGGCGGGCCGTCTCCGCAGTTCAGCCGCCGTGTCCGCGACGCCGCCCGCGCGGGCCGTCACTCCCCCGCCGTGGCCTTCAGCGCCAGCCACAGTTCCATGCGGACGTCCGGGTCGTCGAGGGAGCGGCCGAGGATCTCCTCCACCCGGCGCATGCGGTAGCGCAGGGTGTGGCGGTGGACTCCCAGGTCGGCCGCCGCCGCGTCCCACTGGCCGTGGCGCGAGAGCCAGGCGCGCAGGGAGGCCACCAGGTCGCCGCGGCCCGTCTCGTCGTGTTCGCGCAGGGAGCGCAGCAGGCCGTCCGCGAAGGCCCGCACCGCGTCGTCGGCGAGCAGCGGGAGGACGGACCCGGCGGCGAGCTGTTCGTGCTCGACCAGGACGCGGCCGCGCCGGCGGGCCACCGACAGGGCCTGCTCGGCCTGCTTGTACGCGCCGCCCGCGGCGGTCGGGCCGGACGGGGCGGAGAGGCCGACGGCCAGGTCGTCGGTGCCCCCGGCGGATCCGGTGGCGCCGTCGGGACCGTCCTCCCTGGCGTTCGCGTACCGCGTGCACGCGGCGACCACCGCGCCGTCGTCCGGGGCCAGCACCACGAGGCGTTCCGGGCCCGCCACCACGAGGACCGCCTCCCCGGAACGGGCCGCGGCGGCCTCGACGACCTCGCCCAGCGCGGCCGGGGCGCCCGCCTGCTCGGCGACGAGGACGCGGAACGGGGCGTCCAGCAGGTCGCCGTAGAGGTCGCCGGCGGCGGCGCGGGCGTGGTCCGGTTCCCCCGCGAGCAGCATGCGCAGCACGGCGGCGCCGATCCGCTGCTCGGCCGCGTGCAGCGAGCGCGAGCGTTCCGTGGTGAGCGTGAGCAGGGCGATCGCCGAGTGCAGGGCGTACCGCTCGGCGGTGCCCAGGGGCGCCCCGGTACCGACCGCAAGGGCGGCGCGCGGGCGGCGGCCCGTGCCCAGGGTGTGCAGCTCGACGCGGTCCTCGTGGTCCGGGCCGCCGACGACCGAACTGGCCGGGGCGGGCCGCTCCCGCAGCCGTTCCACGTCGGCGGTGAGCCGGGCGGCCCGGCGGCCGGCCCACTCGGGCGCCGCCGCGACGACCGCGCCCGACGCGTCGTACAGCGCGGCCCAGCCGTCGACCTGCGCGGCGAGCGCGCCGAGCAGCCCTTCGGGGCCGTCGTTCAGGGCCTGCCGGGTCAGCTCGCGCTGGGCGGCGAACCCCGCGGTCACCGACCGGTACTGGTCGGCGGCGATCGCGGCGGAGACCGCCTTGCTGATGGCGAGGAACGGTGTGCGGCGCGGCACTTCGAGGAGCGGCAGACCCTCTTCGCGGGCCGCGTCGAGCAGGGCCTCGGGGATGTCCGCGTAGTTGACCCCCACGGCGAAGCCGATCCCGACGACGCCCGCGCCGGCGAGCCGCTTCACGTAGCGGCTCATGGCCTCGGGGTCCTCCGCGTCCAGCTTCAGGGCGGTGACCAGCAGCAGCTCGCCGCCCTCCATGTACGGGACGGGGTCGGCGAGTTCGCTGACGTGCGCCCAGCGGACGGGCACGTCCAGCCGGTCCTCCCCCGCGCGCACGGTCAGCTTGAGCGCGGAGTGGTGGACGAGCGAGGCGAGCGTGGGTGGCATGGCGCCTTCAGGTGTTCCGGGTGGTGCGGGTGTGCGGGGAGTCGATCTTTTGGCCGTCGCGTACGAACGGCCTCCGCCAATTCTGCCTCACCGTACGGTTCCGGGTTCCCCCTCCGCGCGGCGCCCGCCTCAGCGCGTGCCGGCCGGGCGCCCGTCCCGCCGCTCGCCGTCGCCGTCGCCGCCGTCGCGTGTCGCGCGGAGGTCCACCAGCGAGGGGGGCGCGTGCTCCCCGTCCACCGTGGTCAGCGACAGCACCGCGTGGCCCGGCGGCACCGCGTGCGCCAGCTCGGAGGCGGACCACCGCTCGCGCTCGACCTGCCGCACGGTCACCGCCTCCGTGGTCACCGCGCGGCCGGTGATCAGCTTGCGCAGGGCGTGGATGGCGCGGGTCATGGGCTGGTCGGCGAAGACGGTGTGCTGGGCCACGTCCCGGGTCTCCACCCACTCGGTGCCCCAGGCGTGCGCGAACTTGCTGCCGTCCCACGTGGTGACGCCCGCGAGGGCCATGCGGCAGCCGACCGCCCCGAGCAGCGGCCCGTGCAGCGCCTCGGGGACGTCGCCGAGCGTGCGCAGCGAGAGCAGGACGCCCGCGTTCTGCGAGCGCAGCCGCTGCACGCGGCGTACCGATTCGGCGGTGACCGTCCCCGTCGCGTCGTCGAGGACGAGGCACGCGAAGTGGCGGCGGCCGGTGCCGTGCGTGACGGCGCCGAACTGCGCGAGGACGAGCCGGGTGATCAGCCGGCACGCCTCCTCGTGGCCGTGCGCGGGCAGGTCGACGCGCACCCGCAGCGGGTGGTGGGCGAGGTTGTGCAGCGAGAACGGGCGGGTGGCGGCGCCGCCCGCGCCGAGGAACCCGGCGAACGCCGGCCGGTCGAGCAGCGCCAGCCGGTCCGCGAGCGCCGGGCCCGGGTCGGCCGGGCCGCCCGCCTGCCGGGCGCGCGCGTCGAGTTCGCGGCGCATCACCGCGTGCTCCGGACCCGCGAGCGCGGCACGCAGTTCGGCGAGCGGGGCGGGGTCGCCCTCCAGCAGTTCGCGCAGCACGGGCAGGGTCGGGAACACCCCGTACACCGCGCGGTAGGGGCCGAGCAGCTGGGCGACGGCGGTCGCGGCGCGCTGCGCGCCGACGGAGTCGAGGTCCCCGGCGAGCGCCTCGGCGAGGAAGCCCGCGGCCTCGTCGGGATCCTCGGAACCGGCGTACGGGTCGAGGTCGTACACGCCGTCGCGGTCCCCGACGCGGATCACCACGTCGAACGCCCGGTCGGGCGCCAGTGCCGTGCCCGCCGCGCAGACCGCCACGACCGCGGCGCCGCCGGTGAGCGCCTGGAGCGCGAGGGACTCGACGACCGGCGCGACCACGTGCCGGGTCTTGCCGGAACCGGGCGGCCCGACCAGCAGCAGCGAGGTGCCGAGGGCCTCCGGCGCGAGGGCCGTGCCCGCTCCCCGGTAGGCGGCGGGCGTCCGCTCGCCGGTGGTCCACCGGCCGATGCGGACCTGGCGTTCGAGCAGGTCGTGGCGGGCGGCGCGGGCCGGCAGGTCGCGGTCGCCGGACGGGTGGGTCCAGGCGGCGGCGCCGTCGCGCAGGACGGTGCCGGTGAAGTCGGCGAGCCGGGCACCGGCGCGGGCGGCGTCCCACGCGCGGTCGACGCGGGCGCAGTCCACGTCGTTCATCCGGCCGCCCAGCACCTCCGCGGTGAGCGTCTCGGCGGCCCGGACCTGCCCGGCGTCGCGCAGTTCGGGCCAGTACGCGCGCGGGAGCCTCGGCGACACCTGCGCGGCGCCCGCCGCGGCGGCGCGTTCGCGCGCGGCGAGGCGCTCCCGGACGAGCGCCCACCAGCCGCCGGTGCGCGCGAAGGGCCACAGGACCAGGAGCGTGATGACGGTGTAGATCGCGTCGGTGGTCAGCCGCGAGCTGAAGACGCCGTACCCGCCGGTCACCAGCACCACGAGGGACAGCACCGGGTCGACGACGGGCAGCGGGTCCCAGCCGACGAGCGGGAAGGCCCCCGGGAAGACGAGGCTCAGCGCGGCGAGCGCGCACAGCGCGGAGATCAGGGCCCGCGCGGGCTGGTCGCGCCGGGTGATGACGTGCCGCACGATCTCGGACCAGCTGCCGAGCCGCCCCATGGCGTAGACGAGGACGCCGAAGAACACGCCGTCGCCGACCACCACGGCCTCGACGCCCATGCCCTTCGGGGTCGTCGTGCCGCCCCACCACCAGTCGTCCGGCGTGAACAGCCGGAGCAGCGCCCACTGGTACGGGATGCGGCCGTCGCGCCACAGCGACCAGAGGACCAGGCCCACGACGAGCGGGACCAGGACGCCGACGATCGTGACCATGGAGAGGCGCTCGCCGCTCTGCGCGGCCTTCGGCGGGCGGTGCCCGAAGCGCCAGACGCCGGGCCCGGCGGCGGGGCGGGGCTCGTTCAGCCAGTCGGCCACCGGGGAGGCGGGGGGCGCGGGCGACGCGGCCGTCCGCGGCGGCCGCTGGGGGGCGGGCGGCACCTTCGGTGCCGCCGCGGGCCGCGCCGGCACCTGCTGCCCGCCGTACGGGCGCGCGGAGCCGTCCGCGGGGCCCGCCGGACGCGGCACGGGGTTCGCATGCGTGCCCCGCGCGTCCTGTGTCCCGTCGCTGTCCATCGCCCTGCCCCCTGAGCAGCCGTTCCGCACCTTGTCCCGCATGCCGCCGCGCACACCGCCGGCGAGTCAATCTAACGCGCCCGCAAGGGGAGTTCACCGCTCACACGGCCGGGCCGACGGCGCCGCGGGCACGGCCGCCATGTCCATCGCGGACAACCCGGGCCGCAGAAACCGCCCACATGGAGCATGCCCACCCCTCACCGCCGCCTCTAGCCTGCGAGAAAAGAGGAAAAATCCGCACCACCCCAGGAGCCCCGCATGACCGCACTGCCGCAGGAGCGCCGCGTCGTCACCGCCATCCCCGGTCCGAAGTCGCAGGAGCTTCAGGCCCGCCGTTCCGCCGCGGTCGCGCAGGGCGTCGGCTCCACGCTGCCCGTGTTCGCCGCGCGCGCGGGCGGCGGCGTCATCGAGGACGTCGACGGCAACCGCTTCATCGACTTCGGCTCCGGCATCGCGGTGACCTCGGTCGGCGCCTCCGCCGAGGCCGTCGTGCGCCGCGCCACCGCGCAGCTCGCCGACTTCACCCACACCTGTTTCATGGTCACCCCGTACGAGGGCTACGTCGCCGTCGCCGAGGCGCTCGCGGAGCTGACGCCGGGCGACCACGCCAAGAAGAGCGCCCTGTTCAACTCGGGCGCCGAGGCCGTCGAGAACGCCGTCAAGATCGCGCGCGCCTACACCAAGCGCCCCGCGGTCGTCGTCTTCGACCACGGCTACCACGGCCGCACCAACCTGACGATGGCGCTGACCTCGAAGAACATGCCGTACAAGAACGGCTTCGGTCCGTTCGCGCCCGAGGTCTACCGCGTCCCGGTCGCCTACGGCTACCGCTGGCCGACCGGTGCGGAGAACGCCGGTCCCGAGGCCGCGAAGCAGGCCGTCGACCAGATCACCAAGCAGGTCGGCGCGGACAACGTGGCCGCGATCATCATCGAGCCGGTGCTCGGCGAGGGCGGCTTCATCGAGCCGGCCAAGGGCTTCCTGCCCGCGATCCGCCAGTTCGCCGCCGACAACGGCATCGTGTTCGTCGCCGACGAGATCCAGTCCGGCTTCTGCCGCACCGGCCAGTGGTTCGCGTGCGAGGACGAGGGCATCGTGCCCGACCTGATCACCACCGCCAAGGGCATCGCGGGCGGTCTGCCGCTCGCCGCCGTCACCGGCCGCGCCGAGATCATGGACGCCGCGCACGCGGGCGGCCTCGGCGGCACCTACGGCGGCAACCCGGTCGCCTGCGCCGGCGCGCTCGGCGCGATCGAGACGATGAAGGAGCTCGACCTCAACGCGCGTGCGCGGCGGATCGAGACCGTGATGAAGGCCCGGCTGACCGCGATGGCGGAGAAGTTCGACCTCATCGGCGACATCCGCGGCCGGGGCGCCATGGTCGCCGTCGAGCTGGTCAAGGACCGTACGACGAAGGAGCCCGCGCCGGAGGCCACCGCCGCGCTCGCCAAGGCCTGCCACGCGGAGGGCCTGCTGGTCCTGACCTGCGGCACCTACGGCAACGTGCTGCGGTTCCTGCCGCCGCTGGTGATCGGCGAGGACCTGCTGAACGAGGGCCTCGACATCATCGAGCAGGCCTTCGCGGGCGTCTGAGGCACAGCCCGGCCGGCCGCGCCGGCGCGCGCCCGGCGCCCGCGCGTCGGACGGTGTGAAGAACGTGTGGGGGGTGGATGGCGGGATGGGGTTCCCGCTGCCCAACGCGCCAACCCTGCCGTAGCTTCTTGGTGGTTGAGAGAAACACGCCGTCCACGGGGCACCGCGGACGGTTCCGGGTCGGCGCCTCCCCAGCCTCGGCCCGGTCGTGCCCTCGCGCACACCACCGGAGCCTTGTGCTCCGGATCTCCTCACCGATCGGACGGTCGCCGCCCCAGACCCCCCGGGGCGCGCGACGTTCCGATCCGGACGGCCGCCCGGCGTCGTTCCGCGGGACCGCGCGAGCGGTACCGACGGCCGGCCCGCGGGCGGTCCCCCGAAGGGCCGGCGCACAACCCCCCCTTGCGCCGGCCCTTCGCTGTGCCCGGAACCGGCGCGGGACACGCGCGCGGCGAGCGGCTGTTCGGTCCTCGCACACCCGGCGGTGACACACGTGGGGCACAAGGGACCGAACCGGGCACGCGCGGCGGACGGGACGCCGGCACCCGAAGCGGGATTCCTCGCCGCCGCCCGCGGCCTGCGAAGCTGGTGGACGTGTCGACCTCCCCAGTCCAGCGTTCCCGCGACGAACGCGCCCCGGGCGGCCGGGGCCGCCCGGCCACCGGTCGCGACGCGTCGCGCGGACCGCGCCCCGGCCGGGTCCCGGCCCGGCGGCCGCCGCTGCTCCCGCTCGCGCTGCTCGTCGTCCTGCCGGCCGTGCTCTTCGCGCTGATCACCTGGCAGGTCGCCGCGCGCGGACCGCTGCTCCGCACCGACGCGCGCCTCAGCCGCGCCCTGGTCCGCCCCGACCGGGCCGGCGAACTCCTGTCCGACCTCGGCAACATGCAGGTCGCCGTGCCCGTCCTCGCCGTCGCCCTCGGGTACGTGGCGTGGCGGGGCCGCCGGGCGGGAGTCCCCCGGTGGTGGCTGCCGCCGGCGGCGGGGGCGGTCGTGATGATCCTGGTGCCGCTGGTGATCGTGCCGCTGAAGGACCTCACCGCCCGGCACGGCACCCCCGCCGTGCCGCCGGGCATCGGCTACTTCCCCTCCGGGCACACGGCCACCGCCGCCGTCGCGTACGGCGCGGCGGTGCTGCTCCTGCTGCCGTGGCTGCGCACCGCCGCCGCCCGGCGCGCGCTCGTGGCGGCGGGTGCCGTGCTGGTCCTGGCGGTCAGCTACGGACTGGTGCGGCGCGGCTACCACTGGCCGCTGGACGTCGTGGCGAGTTGGTGCCTGTGCACGGTGCTGCTGAGCGGCCTGTGGCTGACCCTGCGCGGACCGGCCACGCCCGGCTGACCGTCGGCCGAGGCGCGCGTGCCCCCGCGCCTCCCCGCCCGCTATCCGTCCCGCCCGGAGCCGTCCTCCCCCGTGCCGTCGCCGTCCGCGTCCGGCCGGGCCCCCTCCGGGCCGGACCCCTCCAGGGCAAGCCCCGCCGCCGCCTCGTGCATCGCCAGTTCCAGCAGCGCGGGGTCGGTGAGCGTGCCGGAGCCGTCCGGTACGACGAGCCAGCGCACCCCGCCGGTGGACCGCCCCGGGTACGGCACGACGATCCAGGTGCCGGGCCCCGCGGTACGGATGCCGGTGCCGATCCAGCGGGCCGCGGTGCCCGGCGGCACGAGGAACCCCATCCGCGCGTCGCCGAAGTCGACGAGCACCGGGCCCGGCCGGTCGACGACGCGGGTGAGCACGTCGAGCGTGGGATAGCCGAGCTCCCCCGGCAGGATCAGTACGTCCCACGCCTTGCCGGCGGGCAGCAGCGCGATCCCCTGCGGGTTGCGCTCCCACTCCCACCGGCACGCGTCGGGATCGGGAGCGGCCGACGCGAGCCACTCCACCGCCGTCTTCGCCCCAGTCATGACGGGGTCCTCCCTCTTCGCCGAGTTCACGTGGACGCCGTGGGCGTCACGAGGGAGAGGGAGGAACCCCGGGGAGCATTACGCGACTCGGGGCGACGAATTGGCGGCAGGCCGGATCGCGCCCCCGCGCACCGCGACCGCCGGGCGTACGCCGCCGTGCGGGAACCGCGCCGACGCGCCGCCCGGCGGCCCGGCAGCCCGGCGCCGGGGGTCAGCTGTCGAAGCCGAGTCCCACCCGGTCCATCGAGCGCAGCCACAGGTTGCGCCGCCCGCCCCGCTCGTCGGCCCTCGCCAGGGACCACTTGGTGAGTGCGATACCGGTCCAGGCGAAGGGCTCGGGAGGGAACGGCAGCGGCTTCCTGCGCACCATCTCCAGTTCGGTGCGCTCGGTGCGCTCCCCCGCGAGCAGGTCGAGCATCACGTCCGCGCCGAACCGGGTGGCGCCGACGCCGAGTCCGGTGTAGCCGGCCGCGTACGCGACCCTCCCCGCGTGCGCGGTGCCGAAGAACGCGGAGAAGCGCGAGCAGGTGTCGATGGCGCCGCCCCAGGCGTGCGTGAACCGCAGGCCCTCCAACTGCGGGAAGCAGGTGAAGAAGTGCTCGGCGAGCCGGGCGTACGTCTCGGGCCGGTCGTCGTGCTCGGCGCGCACCCGGCCGCCGTACGGGTACACCGCGTCGTAACCGCCCCACAGGATGCGGTTGTCGGCGGAGAGCCGGAAGTAGTGGAACTGGTTGGCCGAGTCGCCGAGACCCTGGCGGTTCTTCCAGCCCACGGAGGCCAGTTGGCCGTCCGTCAGCGGTTCCGTCATCAGCGCGTAGTCGTAGACGGGGACGGTGTACGCGCGCACCCGGCGCACCAGGTTCGGGAAGACGTTGGTGCCGAGCGCGACGCGGCGCGCGCGGACCGAGCCGTACGGGGTGCGGACCGCCATCCCGCCGCCGTGCGGCCGCAGTTCGAGGGCGGGGGTGTGCTCGTGGATGCGGACGCCGAGGCGCAGGCAGGCCCGCTTGAGACCCCACACCAGCTTGGCCGGGTGCAGCATCGCGACGCCCCTGCGGTCCCACAGCCCGCCGAGGAACGTCGGCGAGTCGACGTGCTCGCGCACCGCGTCCGCGTCGAGGAACTCGGTGCCGCCGTCGAGGCCGTGGCGCCGTGACTCCTCGTGGAACTCCCGGAGTTCGGCGACCTGGTGGGGCTGGGTGGCGACGTCGATCTCGCCGCTGCGCTCGAAGTCGCAGTCGAGCCCGTGGCGGGCGACGGCGGCCTCGATCTCGTCGAGGTTGCGCGCGCCCAGCTCCTCCAGGCGGTGGATCTCGTCGGGCCAGCGGGCGAGGCCGTTGGCGAGCCCGTGGGTCAGGGAGGCGGCGCAGAAGCCGCCGTTGCGGCCGGAGGCGGCCCAGCCCACCTCGCGGCCCTCGACGAGCACGACGTCCCGGCCGGGGTCGCGCTCCTTGGCGAGCAGCGCGGTCCACAGGCCGCTGTAGCCGCCGCCGACCACGAGCAGGTCGCAGGTCGCGGCGCCGGTGAGGGCGGGTTCGGGGGCGGGCCGGCCGGGGTCGTCGAGCCAGTAGGAGACGGGGCGGGCGTCGGAAAGGGAACGGGTCCAGCGGTTCATGGCGCTCGGGGCCATGATTGTCAACTCCCTACGAATTACCGTGCTTTGCGGACGCGAGGGAAATCGGGAGCCCCGGGGAAGACGGGAGGCCGCCTTTCCCTCGCGTCGCGCGGTGGCCGTTCACGCCTTGTGGCGGTTGCGGCGGTTTCCGAGGGCCATGGAGGCCAGGACGAACAGTACGGCGACGATGAACATGGCCGTGCCGATGACGTTGATCTGAACGGGTGTTCCGCGCTGTGCCGAGCCCCAGACGTACATGGGGAAGGTGACGGTCGAACCCGCGTTGAAATTGGTGATGATGAAATCGTCGAAGGAGAGCGCGAAGGCGAGCAGCGCGCCCGCGGCGATTCCGGGTGCCGCGATGGGCAGGGTGACCCGCAGGAACGTCTGCGCCGGACCGGCGTAGAGGTCCTGGGCGGCCTGTTCGAGCCGCGGGTCCATCGACATGACGCGTGCCTTGACGGCGGTCACGACGAAGCTGAGGCAGAACATGATGTGGGCGATGAGGATGGTCCAGAAGCCCAGCTTGGCACCCATGTTGAGGAACAGGGTGAGCAGCGAGGCGGCCATGACGACCTCGGGCATCGCCATCGGCAGGAAGATCAGCGAGTTGATCGCGCCGCGCGCCCGGAAGCGGTAGCGGACCAGCGCGAAGGCGATCATCGTGCCGAGCACGGTGGCGCCGATGGTCGCCCACACCGCGATCTGGAGGCTGATCGACAGCGATCCGCACATTCCGGAGACGCTGCACGGGTGTTCCCAGGCGTCCAGGGAGAACTGCTGCCACTCGTAATTGAAGCGCCCCTTCGGCTTGTTGAAGGAGAACACGGTGACGACGACGTTGGGCAGCAGCAGATAGCCGAGGGTGACAAGCCCCGCGATGACGACGAGGCGGCGCTTGAGCCAGTTGACGAAGGTCATTTAAACCAGATCCTCCGTGCCGGACTTGCGGATGTAAATCGTGACCATGGCCAGGATCGCGGCCATCAGGATGAAGGAGAGGGCGGCGGCCGTCGGGTAGTCGAGGACCCGGAGGAACTGCGTCTGGATGACGTTGCCGACCATGAGGGTGTCCGTCGAGCCCAGCAGGTCGGCGTTGACGTAGTCGCCCGCCGCCGGGATGAAGGTGAGCAGCGTGCCGGAGACGACGCCCGGCATCGACAGCGGGAAGGTCACCCGGCGGAAGGTGGTGACGGGCCGGGCGTAGAGGTCGCCCGCGGCCTCGTGGAGCCGGCCGTCGATGCGTTCCAGGGAGGTGTAGAGCGGCAGCACCATGAACGGCAGGAAGTTGTACGTCAGACCGCACACCACCGCGAGCGGTGTCGCGAGGACCCGGTCCCCGCTCGTCACCCCGAGCCAGCTCGTCACGTCCAGGACGTGCAGGGAGTTGAGGGCGCCGACGACGGGTCCGCCGTCCGCGAGGATCGTCTTCCAGGCGAGGGTGCGGATCAGGAAGCTGGTGAAGAACGGGGCGATCACCAGGATCATGATCAGGTTGCGCCAGCGGCCCGCGCGGAACGCGATGAGGTAGGCCAGCGGGTAGCCGAGCAGGAGGCACAGCACGGTCGCGGCGGCGGCGTAGCAGACGGACCGGGTGAACTGCGGCCAGTACGAGGTCAGCGCGTCCCAGTAGGTGGCGAAGTGCCAGGTGACCTTGTAGCCGTCCTCCAGCGACCCCGTCTGCACGGAGGTCGACGCCTGGTACACCAGGGGCAGCGCGAAGAAGACGACCAGCCACAGGATGCCGGGCAGCAGCAGCCAGTACGGGACCAGCCTGCCCCGGCGGCGCGGGGGCTTCTTGTCGGGGGCGGGCGGCGCGAGCGGCGCCGGCGCCTCGGTGACGGCGGCCATCAGGCGGCCTCCTCCTCGACCGATCCGACGCCCGCGTCGATGTCCTGCGAGGCGTCGAGGCCGAAGGTGTGGGCCGGGTTCCAGTGCAGGACGACCTCGGCGCCGGGCACCAGCCGGGAGTCGCGGTCGACGTTCTGCACGTACACCTCGAACTCCGGACAGACGCCGCTGTCCACGAGGTACTGGGTCGAGACGCCGATGAAGCTGGTTTCGGCGATGCGGCCGGTGATGCGGTTGCGGCCGGCCGGGATCGAGCCCTCCTCGTCGGTGTGCGTGAGGGACACCTTCTCGGGGCGCACGCCCACCAGCACCTTGCCGCCGGCCGTGGCGGGCGCGGAGCAACGGGCCGCGGGCAGGCCGAGCTTGCCGTCACCGGCCTTGACCACGATCTCGTCACCGCTCACCGAGTCGACCTCCGCCTCGATGAGGTTGGAGGTGCCGAGGAAGTTGGCGACGAAGGTGGACTGCGGGTTCTCGTAGAGGTCGGCGGGCGAGCCGAGCTGCTCGACGCGGCCCGCGTTCATCACGGCGACGGTGTCGGCCATGGTCATGGCCTCCTCCTGGTCGTGCGTGACGTGGACGAAGGTGATGCCCACCTCGGTCTGGATGCGCTTGAGTTCGAGCTGCATCTGGCGGCGCAGCTTGAGGTCGAGGGCGCCCAGGGGTTCGTCGAGCAGCAGCACCTTCGGGGTGTTGATGAGCGCGCGGGCCACCGCGACGCGCTGCTGCTGTCCGCCGGAGAGCTGGTGCGGGCGCTTGCGGGCCTGCTCGCCGAGCTGCACCAGGTCGAGCATGTCCTCGACCTGCTTCTTCACCGACTTGATGCCGCGCCGGCGCAGACCGAAGGCGACGTTCTCGAAGATGTCGAGGTGCGGGAAGAGCGCGTACGACTGGAAGACGGTGTTCACCGGCCGCTTGTACGGGGGCAGCCGGGTCACGTCCTGGTCGCCGAGGTGCACGGTGCCGGAGGAGGGTTCCTCCAGGCCGGCGATCATGCGCAGGGTGGTGGTCTTGCCGCAGCCGGACGCGCCGAGCAGGGCGAAGAACGAGCCCTGGGGGACGGTCAGTTCGAGGGGTCGCACGGCGGTGAAGGAGCCGTACGTCTTGGATATCCCGGAGAGGCGGACGTCGCCGCTGGAGTCTGTCGTCATCGTGGTCACGCCCCTGTGAGCTTTGCGAACTTCGCCTCGTACGCCGTCTCTTCCTTCTCGCTCAGCGAGCGGAAGGCGTGCGACTTCGCGGCCATGGCCTTGTCGGGAATGATCAGCGGGTTGTTCGCCGCGTCCTTGTCGATCTTCGCGAGGTAGGGCTTCACCCCGTCGACGGGACACACGTAGTTGATGTACGCGGCGAGTTCCGCGGCCGGCTCGGGCTCGTAGTAGTAGTCCATGAGCCGTTCGGCGTTCGTCTTGTGACGCGCCTTGTTGGGCACCAGCATGTTGTCGGTCGACGTCATGTATCCGCTGTCGGGGATGACGAAGTCGACGTCCGGGCTGTCGTTCTTGAGCTGCACCACGTCACCGGCCCACGCGATACAGGCCGCGAAGTCGCCCTTGGTGAGGTCGGACGTGTAGTCGTTGCCGGTGAAGCGGCGTATCTGGCCGCTGTCGACGCCCTTCTGGATCCGGGCGATCACCTTGTCGTAGTCGTCGTCGGTGAACTTCGCCGGGTCCAGGCCCATGTCGAGCATCGTCATGCCGATGCTGTCGCGCATCTCGGAGAGGAAACCGACGCGCCCCTTGAGCTTGGGGTTGTCGAGCAGGTCGGAGATCGACTTCACCTCGACGCCGTCCAGTGCCTTCTTGTTGTAGGCGATGACGGTCGAGATGCCCTGCCACGGATAGGAGTAGGCGCGGCCGGGGTCCCAGTCGGGGTTGCGGAACTGGGCGGACAGGTTGGTGTACGCGTGCGGCAGGTTCGCCGGGTCGAGCTTCTGCACCCAGCCGAGGCGGATCAGCCGCGCGGCCAGCCAGTCGGTCAGCACGATGATGTCGCGGCCGGTGTCCTGGCCCGCGGCGAGCTGCGGCTTGATCTTGCCGAAGAACTCGTTGTTGTCGTTGATGTCCTCGGTGTACGTGACCTTGATGCCGGTCCGCCTGGTGAACGCGTCCAGCGTCGGGTGCTTCTTGCCGCTGTCGTCGACGTCGATGTACTCGGTCCAGTTGGAGAAGTCGATCTCCTTCTCCTTGGCCGAGTGGTCCTCCGCGGAGACACCGCCCTGGGTCTTGCCGGCCGCGGGGATGCCGCAGGCGCTCAGGCCCGCGACGCCGCCCAGCGCGAGCGCGCCGCCCGCCGAGGCGCGCAGCAGCGAGCGCCGGGTGAGGGAGGCCCTGCCGCTTCGGAAACTGCGGCGGATCGCCGCCAGTTGGACCGGACTCAGGCGGTCTGGTTCGTAACTCTCCATGCGCGTGGTGCCCTTTCGGAAGGGTTGGCCCCGGTCACGGGCCTCGTCGCTATCGGTCCCCGAAGATCGTGCGGTGCCAGTCCTTCCGGGCAACCGCGGTGTTGTCGAACATGACGTGCTTGACCTGCGTGTACTCCTCGAACGAGTACGTGGACATGTCCTTGCCGAAGCCGGACGCCTTGTAGCCGCCGTGGGGCATCTCGCTGATGATCGGAATGTGGTCGTTGACCCACACGCAGCCCGCCTTGATCTCGCGGGTGGCCCGGTTCGCCCGGTAGACGTCCCGGCTCCACGCCGACGCGGCGAGCCCGTAGGGGGTGTCGTTCGCGAGCCGGATGCCTTCGTCGTCACTGTCGAAGGGCAGCACCACGAGCACGGGTCCGAAGATCTCGGACTGGACGATCTCGCTGTCCTGCGCGGCGTCCGCGATGAGGGTGGGGCGATAGTACGCGCCGTCCCTGAGCGCGCCGCCGGGGATCTCGCCGCCGGTCACGACGCGCGCGTAGCCGCGCGCCCGCTCGACGAAGCCGGCGACCCGGTCGCGCTGCGCGTGCGAGATCAGCGGCCCGAGGTCGGTGTCCGGGCCGAACGGGTCGCCCAGCCGTACGCCCGCCATGAGTTCGGCGGTACGGGCGACGAACTCGTCGTAGAGCGGACGCTGCACGTACGCGCGCGTGGCGGCCGTGCAGTCCTGGCCGGTGTTGATGAGCGCGCCCGCGACCGCGCCGTTGGCGGCGGCCTCCAGGTCCGCGTCGTCGAACACCACGAACGGGGCCTTGCCGCCGAGTTCGAGGTGGAGCCGCTTGACGGTGGCGGTCGCGATCTCGGCGACCCGGCGGCCCACCGCGGTGGACCCGGTGAACGACGTCATCGCCACGTCCGGGTGCCCCACCAGATGCTCGCCGGCGACGCGGCCGGTTCCCGTGACGATGTTGATCACGCCGTCGGGCAGCCCGGCCGCCGTCGCCGCCTCGGCGAACAGGACGGAGGTCAGCGGGGTCAGCTCGGCCGGCTTCAGGACGATCGTGTTGCCCGCGGCGATCGCCGGGAGGATCTTCCAGGCGGCCATCTGCAACGGGTAGTTCCAGGGCGCGATCGAGCCGACCACCCCGATCGGCTCGCGCCGCACGTACGAGGTGTGGTCGCCGGAGTACTCGCCCGCGGACTGCCCCGCCAGGTGCCGGGCCGCGCCCGCGAAGAACGCGGTGTTGTCGATCGTGCCGGGCACGTCGAACCCGCGGCTCAGCTTGAGCGGCTTGCCGCACTGGAGCGACTCGGCCTGCGCCAGGTCCTCCGCGACCTCGGCGAGACGCGCGGCGAACGCGTGCAGCGCGTCGGAACGCTCGCCGGGCGTGGCTCCGCCCCAGCCGGGGAACGCCGCGCGGGCGGCGGCGACCGCCGCGTCCACGTCGTCGGTGCCGGCCAGTTCGTAGGTGAGGACGTCCTCGCCGGTGGCCGGGTCGACCACGGAGTGCGTCTGTCCCGACGTGCCCTGCGCCGTCCGGCCCGCGATGTACTGCACGCCCCCGGCGAAACGGTCCCTCACGAGGTATCGCCCCTCCCCGGCAGAACGGTCCTTCGCGGGGGGACGACCGGATACGGTCTCCGGCTCGTCCGGGGTGGAACTGCCCGGGTTGTGCATGTCGCTCTCCTCCGCCGTCCTTGCGCACGTCGGCGCGGGGTCGGCGTAGCTCCAGCTCGATTTGAGTGCCGATCCTGACAGAGCCATGGGTCGCCAACAAGTGATTCCGTTGTTGCCTTTTGGTTACGCGACGGAATCTGTCGACCAGGTGTCGAGTCGTCCGGTAAAAGGACGGACGGTCTGTCCGTGGTTCCTGCCAGACTCGCGTGCATGGCGAAGATCGACTCCCGGGAGTCCCTGGTCAGCGAGGTCCGCGCGGGCACGAAGGTGAAGTACCTGATGTTCTGGGGACACCGCCCGCGACCGGACGGGACCGTCGGCGCGAGCTGCCTGAGTCAGTGGTGGCCCTCGCCGTTCACGGTCGACGGCGTCACGTACGCGACGGCCGAGCACTGGATGATGGCCGGCAAGGCGCGGCTGTTCGGCGACGCGGAGGCGGAGCGGCGGGTCCTGGCGGCGGGCCACCCGTCCGTGGCGAAGAAGGCGGGGCGGCTGGTGCGCGGCTTCGACGAGACGGTGTGGCGGCGGGAGCGGTCCCGGATCGTCGCGGAGGGCAGCGTGCACAAGTTCGCCGCCGACCCGGAGCTGCGCGCGTTCCTGCTGGGCACGGGCGAGCGGGTCCTGGTGGAGGCGAGCCCGCTGGACCGGGTGTGGGGCATCGGCCTGGCCGCGACGGACGAGGCCGCGGCCGACCCCGAACGCTGGCGCGGCGAGAACCTGCTGGGCTTCGCGCTGATGACGGCACGGGAGCGGCTGGCGGAGGGATGAGGATCCCGCGCGGCGGGGACGAGGTCTGCTCCGTTCCGGGCGACGGCCGCGGCCCGCCCGCGCGGCCGCCGCGCACGGCTCACGCCAGGGCCACCACCCCTGTGCCGCGGGCGAGTTGAACGGAACACGGCTCGGCCCGCCGTACGACGGGCCCCGGCGGGGCGTCACCTACGATCTCCGCAGCGGGACGGCGGAGGCGGCAGGGGCAGGGGGCGGCGGCATGGGCGGACGTGGGTGGTTCCGGTGGCGGCGGGACGGTGGACCTGCCCTGTTCGACGAGGACATCACCGCCTTCGGCGAGGAACTGGCCCGGTACGAGTTCGTGCTGACCGGACAGGACTCCGACCGCCTCGCGCTGGCCGACTACGAGCGCGCCCTGGAGGCGTACGAGGCGGCGAAGCGGCTCGTCGCGGGCGGCCGGGACCGGGCGGACGCCGCCGCCGACGTGGAGCGCGCCCTGGCCGACGGACGCCACGCGCTTGCCCTCGCGCGGGCGCGGGCCGCCGGTGAACCGCTGCCGGCACCGCGGCCCCCGTGCTTCTTCGACGCGCGCCACGGCCCCTCCGTCACCGATGTCCACTGGGCGCCGCCCGAGGGGACGCCACGGCTCGTCGCCGTGTGCGCAGCCGACGCCGTACGGCTCGCGGAGGGGCGGGGGCCACTGCTCACCGGACGGGTCTCCCCCGCCCCGACCCCCGCCGCCGGGGCGGGGGTCCGGGCCCGGCGCGCGGAGCCGCGGCCGACGCGGACGGCTCCCGTACCGGCGGGACAGGGGGCCGGGTGGCGGCCCTACCGCACCTGGCCGCCCGGGACCGACGCCGGACAGCGGGCCGAGGGGCGCGGGGACAAGGACGTACGTCTCGCGCGGCCGGAGCCGGAGCGCGCGGTGATCCTGGTGGTCAGACTGTCGGGCGCCGGTTCCGCCACGCTCCCGGAGCGGTACGGGGCACAGGTGCTCGGGCGCGGCGGCTCGCCGCGGCGGGCGGTCGTGCCGCTGCCGCCGAGCGAGGTCGACTCGGTCCGGGTCAGGGTCGAGACGGACGGGGGGTGGCACATGTGGCTCCAGCCGCTCGGGCCCGGCGACCACGTGCCGGTGCTGACCGACGGGACGGACAGCGGATCGGACGGCGGGGCGGGCGGCGGATCGGCGAGGCTGCGGTCCCGGGGGCCGTACCTGTTCCGGTACGCGGGCGGCCCGGTCACCGTGCGGGCGGGACAGCGCGGCGGCGGGGCACTGCGGTTCGACGCGCTCCCCGAGACGCTGGACTCGGAACGGCGGCTGCTCGACGGCAGGGGCACGTGCGAGGGTGAGTTCCGGGTGGACGGGCCGACGCTGGTCCGCGTCTGGTCGGAGGCGGACTGGCACGTCGCCGTCGTCCCCGACCAGAACCTCCGGTCAGGGCCCTTTTCCCCGGTCACCACGAGCCCTGGCTGGCCCCGATCACCACGAGCGTGACGATCGCGGCCCCGATGACGAAGGCCACGGACCCGCAGATGATCCCGGCGAGCGCCTGGCCGCCGTTGGTGGCCTGACCGCGCCGGGCCTTGCGGCGCCCGAGGATGCCGAGGACGACCGCGGCGGCCCCGATGAACGGCGTGACGGGCCAGAGGCAGAAGAGGACGATCCCGACGATGCCGAGGACCATCGCGGTGACGCCCATGCCGTTGCTGGGCCCGGTCCCGGGGGCGTACCAGACCGGCTGCCCCAGCGGACCGGGCATCATCCCGGGCTGCGGGTAGCCGTAACCGGCGGGGCCCTGCTGCGGGTACTGGCCCGGGTACGGGTACTGGCCGAGGGCGGGGCCCTGTTGTCCCGGGTGGCCGGGAAGCGGCTGGGGCGCCCCCGGGTAGCCGTAGCCGTACGGCACCTGGCCCGGACCCTCGGGGCCGGTCGGCGGCGGGGGCACGGCACCGGCGGCGGGCGACGCGAAGGGGTTGCCGGGACCGGCCGCCGGGGCGGCGGACCCCGAACCCGGCGCGGGCGCCGCCCAGTTGGCGCGGGCGGCGGCATCGGCGTTCGACGCGCCGCCGTCCCCGGCCGGCGCGGCCCACGGGTCGCGCCCCTCAACAGGCGTCTCCGGCGCGGGAGTCGGCGTCGCCTCCGGCACGGAGCCGGGATACCCGGGCTCGGTCCGCGCGGGGTTGGCAACGATGTCGGGGCGGGTGGCGCCGTCGGGCGCCGGCTGCTTGCCGAGGGAGAGGGCGGCGGTCCCGTCCTCCGGGGCCGCCGCGTCGGCGGGCGGGAGATCGACCTTCGTGGGCGGCACGACCGTCGGGGGCAGCGCCCACGGCGGCGTGTCCTCGTCGTCCTCCCCCGCGGGCGCGGGCCACGCGACCGGTGCGGCGGCCGGGGGCACGGCGTCGGCGGGCGCGGCCGGCGGCGCCCACGGGCCGCGGGCGTCCCCGGCGTCCCGGGCGTCGTCGGGGCGGGCGGCGCGCGGGTCGGCGGGACCCCGGTCCCCGTGCGCCGTCCCCGCGGCTTCGCCGCCCTCCCCGGACCCCTCTGCGTGCTGCCCCGTCCCCGGCCTGTGCGTGTCGTCGGACATGCGCGGGCTCCCCCTCTGCTCGATCAACTCGATCACGCGTGCGGGTCATGCTACGACCACGTGCCCCGCCCGCCGAGGCCCGGCCTACGATGATCCCCGGGCCACGAGCCCGCCGATCAGCCGATCACCCGCGTCCCACCGCTTCCGTCCGGGACGCCGTCCCGGGGAGGACCCTTGCCCGACCACCGCACCGCACCCGACACCACCGGCGGGCGCGACCTGCACGCGTTCATCGCCTCGCTGCCCAAGGCCGAACTCCACGTGCACCACGTCGGTTCGGCCTCTCCCCGCATCGTCTCGGAACTCGCCGCCCGGCACCCGGACTCGGCGGTGCCGACCGACCCGGAGGCGCTGGCCGACTACTTCAGCTTCACGGACTTCGCGCACTTCATCCAGGTGTACCTGTCCGTCGTCGACCTGATCCGCACCCCCGAGGACGTCCGGCTGCTGACGTACGAGGTGGCGCGCGACATGGCACGCCAGCACGTGCGGTACGCGGAGCTGACCGTCACGCCGTTCTCCTCCGTCCGGCGCGGCATAGACGACCGTGCCTTCATGGACGCGATCGAGGACGCCCGCAAGGCCGCGGAGGCCGACTTCGGGACCGTGCTGCGCTGGTGCTTCGACATCCCGGGCGAGGCCGGCCTCGACGCCGCCGAGGAGACCGTGCGGCTGGCCACCGACGACCGGGTGCGGCCCGAGGGGCTCGTGTCGTTCGGGCTCGGCGGCCCCGAGATCGGCGTCCCCCGGCCGCAGTTCAAGCCGTACTTCGACCGGGCGATCGCCGCAGGCCTGCACTCCGTGCCGCACGCCGGCGAGACGACGGGACCGCAGACGGTGTGGGACGCGCTGACCGACCTGCGCGCCGAGCGCATCGGCCACGGCACGAGTTCCGCCCAGGACCCGAAGCTGCTGGCCCACCTCGCCGAGCACGGCGTCGCGCTGGAGGTGTGCCCGACGTCCAACATCGCGACACGCGCGGTGGCCCGCCTCGACGAGCACCCGATCCGGGAGTTCGTGCGGGCCGGGGTCACCGTGACCGTCAACTCCGACGACCCGCCGATGTTCGGCACCGACCTCAACAACGAGTACGCGGTGGCCGCACGGCTGCTGGACCTCGACGAGCGGGGCCTGGCCGACCTGGCGAAGAACGCGGTCCGCGCGTCCTTCCTCGACGAGGCGGGCAAGGCGCGGCTGGCGGCGGAGATCGACACGTACACCGCCGCGTGGCTCGCCCCCTGAGCCCAGCACAATGGTGCGCATGCGCACCGTTACAGCAGTGGCCCACCGCGGCGACCCCTACCGCGTCCGGGAAAACACGACCGACTCGATCCGCGCGGCGCTCGCCCTGGGCGCCGACGCGGTCGAGATCGACGTACGGCTCACCCGCGACGGCGTCCCCGTCCTGCTGCACGACGAGACGCTGGAACGGCTGTGGGGCGAGGAACGCCCCGTGCGCTCCCTGACGGCGGCCGAGGTGCGGGACCTGACGGCGGGCGGCGTCCCGACGCTCGCGGAGGCGCTGGCCGCGTCGGGCGAGGGCCGCGTGATGGTGGACCTGCCGGGCGCACCGAGCGCGCGGGCCGTGCGGCGCGTGGTGGACGTGGTGCGGGAGAACGGTGCCGGGGAGCGCGCGTACTACTGCGGCGACGCCGACACCATGCTCGGCGTCCGCGCGGCCGACCCCGGCGCGGAGATCGCCCTGACCCGCAAGACCCTCGCCCCGGTCCGGTCCGCGCTGCTGGAGGCGGTACGCCCGCGCTGGCTCAACTACCGCTTCGGCCTGGTCGACCGGGACCTCGCGACCCGCGTCCACGACTCGGGCCACCTGCTGTCCGTGTGGACCCCGGACACCCGCCGCTCGATGCGCCGTCTGATCGCCCTGGGCGTCGACTCGATCACAACGAACCGCGTGGACACACTGCGGTCGCTGCGGTAGCCGCACGGGGGCGGGAGGGCCGAGCCCGGGGGCGGGGCGCACGGACGGCACAGCGGGCGGAGCCCGCGACCAGTAAGGGGAATTCCCTACAACTCGCCTTTCCGACCAGGCGAGTTGATGAGGGAGGCGTCCGGGTGGGGTGCCCTCCCCGGTGACGATCCCCGGCGGCCGATCACGCGCCCAGGATGGTCCGGCGGCACCTCGCCGCGGACACACCGGCGGACCGGCCGAACAGCGGACCGGCAGCCGGCGACCCACAGGAGCTCCCGTGCCCCGCCACACCCGTCGCGCGACCGTCCTCGCGGCCTCCCTCGTCCTGGCCCTGACCACGGGGGCCGCGGCGGCCCCCGCCCTCGCCGCGTCGCAGGCGGCGCCCTCGCGCCCCTCCGTCGCCCCGGCCGGGACCGGCATCGACACGGCGGCCCTGCGGGAGGCCCTCGCCGGCCTCCCGGACGCCGACGCGACGGCCGCGCTGGTCCGCGTGCGCTCCGGAAGCACCTCCTGGCAGGGCAGTTCGGGTGTGCACGACCTGGCGAGCGGTCGGGCGGCCGATCCCGACGCGCGCTTCCGTGCCGGTTCCACGACGAAGGTGGTGACGGCGGCGGTCGTCCTCCAACTGGCCTCCCAGGGACGGGTGAGGCTCGACGCACCCGTGCGGCGCTATCTGCCCGGTCTGCTCGGCCCGGCGTTCCGGGCCGTGACCGTACGGCAGTTGCTCGACCACACCAGCGGCATCCAGGCGGGTGACGGCTTCGGGGACGACTTCGCGAGCCAGTACGCCCACCGCTTCGACACGATCACTCCGCGAGCCGTGGTGGCGTCGGCGGTGGCCAGGGGCCCGGAGTTCGCGCCGGGCACCGAGCAGGACTACCTGAACGTCAACTACACGGTTCTCGGGCTGCTGATCGAGAAGGTGACCGGCAACTCCTACGCCGACGAGGCGACCCGTCGGGTGCTGCGGCCGGCCGGGATGCGGGACACGTACTTCCCGGGCACCGACCCGCGCATCCGAGGCCCGCACAACCATGGCTACCAGGCGGTCCGACAGGCCGACGGCACGACGAGGTTCGTGGACGTCACGGAATGGAACCAGGCGGACCGGTGGGCGGCGGGCGACATGATCTCCACGACCGCCGACCTGGAGCGCCTGCTCACCGCCCTGTTCCGGGGACGGATCGTGCGGGGCGCGGCACTGGAGGAGATGTTCACCGTCCCGCCGGGCATCGAGGGCGCCACGTACAGCGCGGGTCTCCAGCGCTTCGAGTACGGGGGCACCGTCTACTGGATCAAGTCGGGCTCCCGGTACGGCTACAGCGTGGTCCTCGGCGGCACCCGCGACCTGAGCCGCACGCTGGTCCAGTCGGTCAACGCGACGGACGCGAAGGGCGAGGGTATGAACCCGGTGTCCGAACGCATCGTCATGGCTGCTCTCGCCCGGTAGGACGCGCGCGGGGGCGAACCGTCCCGGCCGGGCTCACAACTCCCTTGTGCGGTGGTGCCGTTGCGCACACGAAAGCCCGCGCACGGCGCCGTCGCGGATCCGCCGACCGCTCGGCTGGACCGCCGCTCACCCGGCGCTCGTGCGCCTCGGTGGCCGGCGGTCCGCGTCTCCGTGGGACCCCCCGCCCGCCGCGGTCCGAGACGGGCGGCGCTGCCCGAAGTCCCCTGTCTTCGCCCGCCGTTCACCCTGCCGTCCGCTCCGGTAGGCGGACACCGGCTAGCGTCCCGGCGTGACCGCACCGGCCCCGTGGCCCGACACCCCCGTGAGCGACACCGTGATGCTGTGCTTCGACGGGCGGGTCCTGGAGGTGTTCGGCTTCACCGACGCCTCCCGCTTCCACGTCTGGGAACGGCCCCGCATCGAGATCGGCGAAGGCCGCCGTTTCCGCCGGTTCACCATCGTCACCCGGGGCGGGCGACGGCACCCGCTCCTCTACGACGCCGAACGCCTCGCGGACCTGCGGGCGTTGGGCGAACACCTGGCACGGATCGCCGGTCAGGACCCCGGGCACCCGTAACCGAAACGTTCTTGACCTTGGACGTCCCGGCCACTTACGTTCAAGCGCTCTGGTCGCAACACGCCGACCGTACAACCCACTTCGCACCGTCCCTGGGGGGAACCATGCATTACTACACCGACGTCCTGAAGAAGTACGCGACGTTCGAGGGCCGCGCGAGACGGTCCGAGTACTGGATGTTCGCGCTCTTCCACTTCATCGTCATCGCCGTCCTGGCCGTCCTGGCCGGTGTGACGGGCGCCAAGATCTTCGCGATCCTCTACGGCCTGTACTTCCTGGCGACCCTGCTGCCGGTGATCGCCCTCACGGTGCGACGCCTGCACGACACCGGCCGCTCGGGCGGCTGGATCTTCATCGTGCTCGTGCCGTTCGTCGGCGGCATCTGGCTGTTCGTGCTCACCCTGCTCGACAGCCAGCCGGCCCCGAACCAGTACGGCCCCAGCCCCAAGGCCGTCGCCGGCCCGCAGCAGGGCTACCCGAACCCGTACCAGGCCTGACACGGCCGGCTCCCTTTCCGGGGCCCCTCGACGAGCGCTCCGGTCGGTGCACCGCACCGACCGGAGCGCTCGTCGTTTCACAGCCCCACGATCGCGTTCCACCGCTTCGCGAACGCGGAGCGCTCCTTCGACGTGACGTCGCGGGCGATCGCCAGGTGCTTGCGCATCGTGGCGTCCGGGAAGATCAGGGGGTTCGCCGCGAGGGCCGCCGTGTCCTTGTCCTTGGAGTCGGCGAGGACGTCCTGGGCGGCGGGGACGGGACACACGTAGTTGACCCAGGCGGCGAGCTCCGCGGCGATGTCGGGGCGGTAGTAGTAGTCGACGAGTTCTTCCGCGTTCTTCTTGTGCCGGGCCAGGTTGGGGATCATCAGGGAGTCCGACCACAGCTCCGCGCCCTCCTCGGGGACCACGAAGTGGATGTCGGGGTTGTCGGCCTGGAGCTGGATGACGTCGCCCGAGTAGGCCTGGCAGGCCAGGACGTCGCCGCTGACCAGGTCCTTGGTGTAGTCGTTGCCGGTGAACCGGCGTATCTGGCCCGCGCGGACGAGCTTCTCCACCTGGTCGCACACCCGGTGGAAGTCGTCGGCCGTCCACTTCGTGATGTCGACGCCGTTGCCCTGCATCAGCAGCGCGAACGCCTCGTCCATGCCGGACAGCAGCGTGACGCGCCCCTTGAGGTCCGCGGCCCACAGGTCGGAGACGCTGCGCACCTCGCGGCCCAGCCGCCTGCGGTCGTACGCGATGCCGGTGATGCCCGACTGCCACGGCACCGTGTACTTGCGGCCCCGGTCGAAGGCGGGCGAAAGCAGTTGCGGGTCAAGGTACTTGGTGATGTGGGGCTGCTTCGCGCGGTCCATCTCCTGGACCCAGCCGAGCCGCACGAAGCGGGCGCACATCCAGTCGCTGATGACGATGAGGTCGCGGCCGGTCTGCTGGTGGTTCATCAGCGCCGGGCTGATCTTGCCGAAGAACTCGTCGTTGTCGTTGATCTCCTCCGTGTAGTCCACGGTGACGCCGCTGTGCTTCTCGAAGGAGTCGAGGGTGGGGCGCTTGGACGTGTCGTCGTCGTCCGTGTCGATGTAGAGGGGCCAGTTGGCGAACACCAGCTTGTGGTCGCTGGCGGACACGTCGGCGGCGGCCCGGTCGCCGGGCTTGACGTACGCGGCGGGCACGCCGCAGCCGGCGAGGGTGCCGAGGGCCGCGGTGCCGCCGAGGGCGCGCAGCAGGGACCGGCGGGAGACAGGAGACACGGGGGACCTCTGCGACGTCTGGGGCATGCGGGCAGCATGTCGCGCCGTCCGCGGGGCGGGCAATGGACGCTGCGTCGAGCGGACCGGAGGGGACCCGCACACCTTGTCGACCTCGGAGGTTCCCGTCGTGTTAATCAGCGCGGGCGGGCGGGACGCGGGCGCCCAACACCGCGGCCCCGGACGGGAGATGTCCCGTCCGGGGCCGCGGCGACGGCACGGCGGGCGGGCTCGGCGCCCGCCCGCGCGGCTCACGCGTCCAGCGACGTCATGACGTGCTTGATGCGGGTGTAGTCCTCGAAGCCGTACGCGGAGAGGTCCTTGCCGTAGCCGGACTTCTTGAAGCCGCCGTGCGGCATCTCGGCGACCAGCGGGATGTGGGTGTTGATCCACACGCAGCCGAAGTCGAGCTTCTTGGACATCCGCATGGCGCGGGAGTGGTCCTTGGTCCACACCGAGGAGGCCAGCGCGTACTCGACGCCGTTGGCCCACTCGACGGCCTGGTCCTCGTCCGTGAAGGACTGCACGGTGATGACCGGGCCGAAGACCTCCTGCTGGATGATCTCGTCGTCCTGCTTGAGGCCCGAGACGACGGTCGCGGCGTAGAAGTAGCCCTTGTCGCCGACCCGGTGGCCGCCGGCCTCGACCTTGGCGTGGGCGGGCAGCCGCTCGACGAAGCCGGCGACCTGCTTGAGCTGGTTGGCGTTGTTGAGGGGGCCGAAGAGCACGTCCTCGTCGTCCGGCTGCCCGGTCTTCGCCTCGGCGGCGGCCTTGGCGAGGGCGGCGGTGAACTCGTCGTGGATCGACTCGTGGACCAGGACGCGGGTGGCGGCCGTACAGTCCTGGCCGGCGTTGAAGAAGCCCGCGACCGAGATGTCCTCGACGGCCTTGGCGATGTCGGTGTCCTCGAAGACGACGACGGGCGCCTTGCCGCCGAGCTCCAGGTGGACGCGCTTGAGGTCCTTGGAGGCCGACTCGGCGACCGACATGCCGGCGCGCACGGAGCCGGTGATGGACGCCATCGCCGGGGTGGGGTGCTCGACCATCGCGCGGCCGGTGTCGCGGTCGCCGCAGATGACGTTGAAGACGCCCTTGGGCAGGACCGAGCCGATGATCTCGGCGATCAGCACGGTCGAGGCGGGGGTGGTGTCGGACGGCTTGAGGACGACGGTGTTGCCCGCGGCGAGCGCCGGGGCGAACTTCCACACGGCCATCATCATCGGGTAGTTCCAGGGGGCGACCTGCGCGCAGACGCCGATCGGCTCGCGGCGCACGATGGAGGTCAGGCCCTCCATGTACTCGCCGGCGGAGCGGCCCTCCAGCATCCGGGCCGCGCCCGCGAAGAAGCGGATCTGGTCGACCATCGGCGGGATCTCCTCGGAGCGGGTGAGCCCGACGGGCTTGCCCGTGTTCTCCACCTCCGCCGCGATGAGGTCCTCGGCGCGCTCCTCGAACGCGTCAGCGATCTTCAGCAGCGCGCGCTGCCGCTCGGCGGGCGTGAGGTCGCGCCAGGCGGGGAACGCCGCCGCGGCGGCCGCCATCGCGGCGTCCACGTCGGCGGGTCCGGACAGGGGTGCGGTCGCGTACGCCTCGCCCGTCACGGGGTTGACCACCTCGGTGGTCCGTCCGTCGGCGGCGTCCCGGAACTCCCCGTCGATGTAGTTCCGTAGTGTGCGCAGCCCACGCAGCTCGGTGCTCACTGCGGCCTCCAGTCGGGTTCTGACGTCAGGATCTCGGTCCCACGGATGGGACATCCACCCTAGTCCGCCGCTCCACGTTTTCAACACCCCGGATCGCGTCATTCCTGCGAAATCCGCAAGACTCGATGCCGTAAACGACGGATTTCATCGCCAGCGCCTTGCGAAAGTGCCGGATCGTCGTGCACAGTGAGGCGTGGCCAGTCGCAGCGCAGACCTCAGGGACTCCCGGGACCTCCGCGAGTCGAGGAACGGCGGTCCTCACCTGGACTCCGTCTCCCTCGCCATCATCGAGCAGCTCCAGGAGGACGGCCGCAGACCGTACGCCGCGATAGGCAAGGCCGTCGGCCTGTCCGAGGCGGCGGTGCGCCAGCGCGTGCAGAAGCTGCTCGACCAGGGCGTGATGCAGATCGTCGCCGTGACGGACCCGCTCACCGTGGGCTTCCGCCGCCAGGCGATGGTCGGCGTCAACGTCGACGGCGACCTCGATCCGGTGGCCGGTGCGCTGGCCGCGATGTCGGAGGTCGAGTACGTGGTGATGACCGCGGGCTCGTTCGACATCCTCGCGGAGGTCGTCTGCGAGGACGACGACCACCTGCTGGACGTCATCAACAAACGCATCCGGGCGCTGCCCGGTGTGCGCTCCACCGAGAGCTTCGTCTACCTCAAGCTCAAGAAGCAGACCTACATGTGGGGAACCCGATAGCCGTGAGCACCAAGGACCTCAGCCGAACCGCGTACGACCACCTGTGGATGCACTTCACCCGCATGTCCTCGTACGAGAACGCCCCCGTCCCGACCATCGTCCGGGGTGAGGGCACCTACATCTACGACGACAAGGGCAAGCGCTACCTCGACGGTCTCGCGGGTCTGTTCGTGGTCCAGGCCGGCCACGGCCGCACGGAGCTCGCCGAGACCGCGTTCAAGCAGGCCCAGGAACTGGCCTTCTTCCCGGTGTGGTCGTACGCCCACCCGAAGGCCGTCGAACTGGCCGAGCGGCTCGCCGACTACGCGCCCGGCGACCTCAACAAGGTGTTCTTCACCACCGGCGGCGGCGAGGCCGTCGAGACCGCGTGGAAGCTCGCCAAGCAGTACTTCAAGCTGACCGGCAAGCCCGAGAAGTACAAGGTCATCTCCCGCGCGGTGGCCTACCACGGCACCCCGCAGGGCGCCCTGTCCATCACCGGCCTGCCCGCGCTGAAGGCCCCCTTCGAGCCGCTGGTGCCGGGCGCGCACAAGGTCCCGAACACCAACATCTACCGCGCGCCGCTGTTCGGCGACGACCCGGAGAAGTTCGGCCGCTGGGCCGCCGACCAGATCGAGCAGCAGATCCTGTTCGAGGGCCCCGAGACCGTCGCCGCCGTGTTCCTGGAGCCGGTGCAGAACGCGGGCGGCTGCTTCCCGCCGCCGCCCGGGTACTTCCAGCGCGTGCGCGAGATCTGCGACCAGTACGACGTGCTGCTCGTCTCCGACGAGACGATCTGCGCGTTCGGCCGCCTCGGCACGATGTTCGCCTGCGACAAGTTCGGCTACGTCCCGGACATGATCACCTGCGCCAAGGGCATGACCTCGGGCTACTCCCCGATCGGCGCGTGCGTGATCTCCGACCGCATCGCCGAGCCGTTCTACAAGGGCGACAACACCTTCCTGCACGGCTACACCTTCGGCGGCCACCCGGTCTCCGCCGCGGTCGGCATCGCCAACCTGGACCTGTTCGAGCGCGAGGGCCTCAACCAGCACGTGCTCGACAACGAGGGCGCGTTCCTGTCGACCCTCCAGAAGCTGCACGACCTGCCGATCGTCGGCGACGTCCGCGGCAACGGCTTCTTCTACGGCATCGAGCTGGTGAAGGACAAGGCCACCAAGGAGACGTTCACCGACGAGGAGACCGAGCGCGTCCTGTACGGCTTCCTCTCCAAGGCGCTCTACGACAACGGCCTGTACTGCCGTGCCGACGACCGCGGCGACCCGGTCGTCCAGCTCGCCCCGCCGCTGATCTCCAACCAGGAGACCTTCGACGAGATCGAGCAGATCCTGCGCGCCACCCTCACCGAGGCGTGGACGAAGCTGTAGCCCCCAGGGGCGCCAGACGCTCCGATCTTCCTTCTGGATGATCAACACCGGCCCCGGTGCCGCCCGTTCGAGTGAGAATGGGCGGCCCGGGGCCGCGTGCTGTCCGGCCCCGCGCCACCGAATACCTAGCGTGCCCAGTGACCGATCGGCCCTGCCTTCGTTCCCCCGCACGGGGGACTCGCGGATTCCATCCGGCATTCCGCGCGGCTGTGATCTGAACCGAGGTGTTACGCCCATGGTGGCCCCGCCGGACAACGACGTGCTCTGGGCACGCGCCCTGCACTTCCAGCACAAGGACGGCTCCCCCGCGCTCGGCGGCGTCTCGCTGGGCGTCGGGGAGGGCGAGATCCTCGCCGTGACCGGCCCGCGCGGCAGCGGCAAGACGACCCTGCTGAGCTGCCTGTCCGGGCTGCTGCCCGCACAGCGCGGCGAGGTCTGGTTCAACAGCGTGCCCGTGCACACCATGGGCACGCTGACCCGGGAGCGGCTGCGCCGCGACCGGTTCGGCTGGATCGACCCGGCCCCCGTGCTCGTCCCCGAACTGAACGCCTGGGAGAACGCCGCCCTGCCCCTCATGCTGCGCGGCACCGGCCGCCGGCGCGCCAAGGCCGCGGCCCTGGAATGGCTGGAACGCCTCGACATCGGGGACCTGGCCCGCCGCCGCCCGCACGAACTGCGCCAGGCCGACCGGCAGCGCGTCTCCATCGCCCGCGCGCTCGCCCCCGCGCCGACCGTGCTGTTCGCCGACGAGCCGACCGCGCCGCTGCACCGCGCCGACCGGCTGCACGTCCTGCGCACCCTCACCACCGCGGCCCGCTCGCACGGCATCACGGTCGTGCTCGCGACCCACGAGGCCGAGACCGCGGCGCTCGCCGACCGCACGGTGGCGCTGCTCGACGGGCGCCGGGTGCACACCGTGCACCTGCCGCCGGTCGCCGAGTCGGAAGGCCGGGCCGCGTGCTCGCTCTCCGTCTGACCCGCGGCGCCCGCCCCGCCGTGCTGCTGCGCCGGACCCTGGTGGCGCTGGCGTCCGCGGGCACCGGGTTCCTGCTGCTCTGCGTCCTCGGTCACGCCCTGATCCACCCGGAGGCCCCCGCGGGCGCGGCGCTGCGGCTCGCCTGGTGCGCGGTGCCGCTCGCCGCCACCGTCCACTTCGCGGTCGCGGTGGCCCGCACCGACCCGGCGACCCGCCCCCGCCCCGGGCTGTCCGCGGTGGGCCTGGGCCCCGGCCGTCTGATGGCGGTCTCCGCGGCGACCACCGCCCTGTCCTGCCTGGCCGGGTCGGCCCTCGCGCTGCTGCTCTTCGTCGATCTGCGCGGCGGCGTGACCGGCGCGCCGTCCGCCGGCGGGCCCGAGTTCCTCGCCACCGGTGAACCCCTGCCGCTGCCCGCCACGCTGACCCTCCTCGCCATGGTCCCGGCCGCCTCGTCACTGGCGGCGGCCCTGGTGCTGCGGCCCCGCGCGGCGGTGCGCCCGGCCCGCCGGGACGAGGCGCACACGTACGGCAGGTTCGGCGCGTACGGGCGCGCGGGGACCCGTGAGACGTTCGGCGCGTACGGACGCTTCGGCGCGCGCCTGCGCCGCGGCGACCGCCGCACCGGCGGCAGGGGCGCGAAGGGGGCGGCCGACGCCCCGGACGCGGTGAGCGCGGACGCGCCCACGACGGCGGCCGTGACGGCGGCCCCGACGGCCGCCTCCGCGAACGCCGTCGGCGTGGAGACGTTCGCCGTCCCCCGGCCGGTGCCCGACGCGTCCGCCGTCGCCGTGGCGGACGGACCGGCCGTCGCCGACGCCCTCGCCGACGCCGACGCGCTCACCGCCCCGGTGCCGCGCCCCGCGCCCGGCACCCTGCCGTGGGGCGTGGCCGTACTGGCGGCCGGCCTCGCCGTCGAGACGTACGCGAGCCGCACCGCCGCCGGGTCCGGGCTCGTCGTGCCCGGCGGTCTGTCGAGCGGCCCGGTGGGCGTGCTCGGCGGCTGGCTGATGACCGCGTTCGGCCTGGCGCTGGCGGGGCCCGGCCTCGTGCACCTGTGCGGCCGCCTGCTCCAGGCGGTGCGGCCGGGCGCCCTGCGGCTGCTGGCCGGCCGGGTGCTGATGACGGAGGCGAACCGCATCGGGCGCCCGCTGGGCGTGGTGTGCGCGGTGATCGCGGGCGGCTACGCGACGGCCGCGCTCGCGGGGGCGGGCCGGCCCTCGCTCGGCCCCCTGGTGACCCTCGGCGGGATCCTGGTGACCGGCTGCACGGTCGCCACGCTGCTGACGGCGGCCGTCGAGGCCCGCCAGGACCGGGCGGACACCACGGCCGCGCTGGTCCGGCTCGGGGCGCCGGCGACCGTTCTGCGGTGGGCGGCGGCGCTGCGCGCCGGGGTGCTGATCGCCGTGTTCGGTCCGCTGACCCTGGTGATCTCCGCCCTCGCGGCCACCCCCCTGGCCCGCTGACGGCCTCCCCGGACGGCGCGACCGCGAGACCGGCAACCGAGGGGCCCGGCACCGATGAGTTCGGCGCCGGGCCCCGGTCTCATTGTCCGACGGCACCACAGGGTGACGCGGCGACCGAGGAGGACCCCATGTCCACGTACCAGCAGATGATCTTCGTGAACCTCGCGGTGGACGACGTGGCCGCCTCGCGCGCCTTCTTCACCGCGCTCGGGTACCCGATCAACGAGCAGTTCAGCAACGACGACACCGCGAGCGTCGTCATCAGCGACACGATCGTCGTGATGCTGCTCGCCAAGAAGCGCTACGCCGACTTCACCACCAAGGACATCGCCGACTCCGTCAGCACCAGCGAGGTGCTGCTGTGCCTGAGCGCGGAGAGCCGCGACAAGGTCGACGAACTCGTCGGGAGGGCACTCGCGGCGGGCGGCACCGAGCCCCGCGAGGCCCAGGACCACGGCCAGATGTACGGCCGCGCCTTCGACGACCTCGACGGGCACACCTTCGAGGTCATGTGGATGGACCCGGCGGTCGTGCAGGGCTGAACCGGCCCCCACCGGGCCCCATCGGGCCCCAACCGCCGCTCCGCGCACGGGAGTCGGCGAGCCGGACGGGAATCCCCGCCGCCCCGCACGGGCGGGCGGGGCCACTCCCTAGCATGGGCGGATGCATCAGACACCCGCCGCCCCCGCCCCCGGACCGTCCGCGCCCGGCGCCCTCCCGGACACCCCCGCCGCGCCGGACGACCGGGAGATAGAGACCCTCGCCGAGTTCGACGCGCTCGTCGCGCGCGGGGGCACCCTGGCCCACCACCGCTTCCAGGCCGTCGACCTGACCGGCCGTACGCAGGTGCTGCTGGCCGCCGAGACCGAGGGCGCCGTCTTCCTCGGCTGCCCGATGACCCCGGAGGCCGCGGCCCGGGTGCGCGCCCGCGGCGCCCTGGTCTTCCCTCCCGTGCCGGGGCTGCCCTTCGACCCGTACCGGGGCGCGGTCTACACGCCCGACGAACTGTTCGCCGGGCTGGCCGGCGGCTACGACAGCACGCCCGACGCCCGCGCGTACGCGTGGTTCCAGCGCACGAAGGCCGACGGGGACATCTTCTCGTCGATGCTGCGCGCCGTCCACGACGACGCCGTGTCGGACGCGCTCGACGAACTCCTCGCCGGGCAACGGGTGGTGGGGGTCATGGGCGGTCACGCGATGGCGCGCGGCACGGACGCCTACGCGGGCGCGGCACGCCTGGGGCGCTCGCTGGCGCGGGCCGGGCTGACCGTCGCGACGGGCGGCGGGCCGGGCGCGATGGAGGCGGCGAACCTGGGCGCGTACGCCGCCCCGTTCCCCGACGGCATGCTCGACGAGGCGCTCCAACTCCTGGGCGGCACACCGTCGTTCGCACCGTCCGTCACCGACTGGGCGGACGCCGCGTTCGCGGTGCGGGCCGCCTGGCCGGGCGGCGGGCCCTCGGTGGGCATCCCCACCTGGTTCTACGGGCACGAGCCGCCGAACGCCTTCGCCTCGCACGTCGCGAAGTACTTCGCCAACGCGACCCGCGAGGACGGACTGCTGGCCCGGTCCACGGCGGGCGTCGTGTTCCTGCCGGGCGCGGCCGGCACCGTGCAGGAGATCTTCGACAACGCCACGCCCAATTACTACGGTTCGCGGGGAGAGCCCACCCCCATGGTGCTCGTGGACCGCGCCCACTGGACCGAGGACCTGCCGGCCTGGCCGCTGCTGCGGGCTCTCGCCCGGGATCGGGCGATGGAGTCCCGTATCGCCCTGGTCGACCGGATCGATGACGCTTCGGACGCCCTGAAACGTCTCGGGGATTAATAACCCGGCAAAGCCAACGCCCTTGCGGGGCCCACGGATTGACACACCTTACGAAACGCTTATAGACCTGTGTGTCTCTTGGGGGCGGTGAAACGGGGCAGGGGGGTCCCACTCCCGGCGCCGGGTCATCTCCCCCTCAACCCCCCTCAGTTGTGCATCCCGTGAAGGGCAAACGTGGCCATCTCCATATCCCGCAGAACCGGACGGACCCTGCGCGCGCTCGGTGTCGCCTCGGCGTCCGCCGCACTGGCGGTCGGCGTCGCGGGCCAGGCTCTCGCCTGCAACATCAGCGACTTCAAGGCCGAAGCCAAGTGCGACGGCACCAAGGGTGTCATCAGCGTCACCGACATCGACTCCTCCCGCACCGCGGCGACCGTCTCCGTGTACCTGGAGGAGAACGGCGCGGACGCGAAGCAGATCGGCAGCCAGCAGGTCACCGGCTCCAAGACCGGCACCACCATCGTCTTCGACGAGGACTGGAAGCCCGGCGCCGTCTACCGCGTCCACGTGGTGGCCGGCAAGATCGTCGACGAGGACATCAAGGGCAACGTGACCGCCCCGTCCACGTCGTGCGCGCCGGAGTCCTCGACGCCGACGCCGACCGACACCGGCACGCCGAGCGACACCGCGTCGACCCCGGCCGCCTCGGACACCCCGACCGCTCCGGCGTCGGAGGGCACCACCGCCCCGGCCGCCGCCGCGAGCAACGCGCCGTCCCCGGCCGCCGGTGAGTCCAACCTCGCCGAGACCGGCGCCAGTTCCAACACCCCGCTGATCGCGGGCATCGCGATCGCGCTCGTCGTCGTGGGCGGCGGAGCCGTCTTCTTCGGCATGCGCCGCCGCGGAGCGAGCAACTGACGCTCCGCACAACTGCGTTGCACGGCGGCCCGCCCCTCACGGGGGGCGGGCCGTCGGCGTGGGGGCGGCTGTCGCGGGGGCTGCGCGCACCGGGGGGCGGCTTCCAGCCGGGGCCCCGCCGATTTGGGGCCCCCGGGGCGCCCGGCGCGGGTGCCCCGTTGCCTGCGGGGCGTCGGGGCGTCGGGATTTCCCCGTCCACCCGCGTGGGCGCCCGCAGGGTCGGTCCGACGGTCGCGGCGCGCTTCAGTCCCGTCGGTGGTGTCGCCGCCGCCAACGGCCCGCCAGCCAAGGGCACTTGATCCCGCACACCAGCCTCCGCCACGGGCTGGAGACCAGCCGCGCACGCCTCGGCGGCACCGCGGGCCCGCCGCCGCCCCCAACGGCCCACCAAGACCCGGCACCGCCCCGGCACCGCACCCTCATAGGCACCGCAGCGCCCCCTACAGGCGCCGCAGCCTCCGACCGGCCCCTCACCCCTCGCCTCCCGCACGCGGGCCGACGTCGGGGATCGCGTCGGGCGCGCGCCCCGCCCTCCGCCGGGCGTCGGGGCGCCGGGGTCGGGAGCCGGGCGTCGAGAGCCGAACGTGCGCCTCAACTGCCTTCCCGCGCAGCCCCGTTGCACCGCTGCCCGTTGCACCGCCGCCCGTTGCACCGCTCGCCGGTGCGGCTCAGCTCTCGGGCGGCGCGCCGCCCAGTACCACCGTCTCCGCCGCGTCGAACTCCACGCCCACCTCGTCGCCCACCGCCGGTGCCTGCCGCAGCGCGCACGCCGCCTCGATGCCGGGCGTCGCGCCGACGGCCGGGGTGCCCGCGTCGGGCGCGTCCAGCGGGCGCAGGCGCACCGACACGTGGGTGCCCTTGAAGGTGCGGGCGACGACCCCGCAGCGCAGGCCCTGGCCGACGGGGCCGAGCAGCACCCCGGCCGGCCGTACCAGCAGGGGGTGTTCGCCCTGCGAGGCGTCCTCGGGGACGGGCACCTTGCCCCACGGGGTGAGCGCGACACGGCCCTGGACACTCGCGGCGACCACGTTGTCGAAACCGAGAAAGCGCGCGACGAACGGATCGGCCGGCCGCTGCCACACCTCAAGTGGCGTGCCGGACTGGGCGATCCGGCCCTCCCGCATCACCACGACACGGTCGGCGAGCGCGAACGCCTCGCCCTGGTCGTGCGTGACCGCGAGCACGGTGGTGCCCAACGTGCGGAACAGTTCCCGCAGTTCGACGACGAGGCGCTCGCGCAGCGACCGGTCGAGCTGCCCGAGGGGCTCGTCCAGCATCAGCAGGCGGGGTCTCGGGGCGAGGGCGCGGGCGAGCGCGACACGCTGCTGCTCGCCGCCGGAGAGCGAGGCGACGGCCCGCCGGTCCGCGCCGGGCAGCCCGACCAGTTCCAGCAACTCCCCGACCCGCGAAGCCTGTTCGGCCCTGCCCGCACCGCGCATGCGCAGCCCGAACGCCACGTTGCCGCCGACGTCGCGCTGCGGGAACAGCTGGTGGTCCTGGAACATCAGGCCCACCTCGCGCCGGTGGGCGGCCACCCGCGCCTGGTCGCCGCCGTCGAGCAGCACCCGCCCCCCGTCGAGGGGTTGCAGCCCCGCGACGGCACGCAGCAGCGTCGACTTGCCGCTGCCGCTGGGGCCGAGCACACACACGATCTCGTGCTCCGCGACCGCGAGGTCCACGGCGTCCAGGACGGCGCGCCCGCCGAACCGCACGGTGGCCCGCTCAAGACCGAGCAGCATCAGAACTCTCCCGTCCGGTCGGTCCGCAGCCGCTCCAGGACCAGCAGGGACACCGCGCACACCACCATCAGAATCGTCGAAAGGGCCATCGCCTGGCCGTAGTTGAGGTCACCGGGGCGGCTCAGCAGCCGGGCCACGGCGACCGGCAGCGTCGGGTTGTCCGGGCGCGCGATGAACACGGTCGCCCCGAACTCGCCGAGGGAGACGGCGAACGCGAAGCCCGCGGCCACCAGCAGCGCCCTGCGCACCATCGGCAGGTCCACCTCCCGCCACACCCGCCACGGCGACGCCCCGAGCACGGCCGCGGCCTCCCGCAGCCGCTCGTCCACACCGCGCAGCACGGGCAGCATCGTCCGTACAACGAACGGCACGCCCACCAGCGCCTGCGCGAGCGGCACGATGATCCAGGAGGCGCGCAGATCCAGGGGCGGCCTGTCCAGCGCGATCAGGAACCCGAAGCCGACGGTGACCGCGGACACGCCCAGCGGCAGCATCAGCAGCGCGTCGAAGCCGCGCACGAGCCGTCCCGCGTCGCGCCGCGTCAGCGCCGCCGCGGCGAGCCCGCCGACCAGCACGGCGAAGACCGTCGCGACGACCGCGTACAGAAGGGAGTTGCCGATCGCGTTGATGGGCGGCACCAGGAACGTGCCCCCGTCGTCCCGGGTCAGCGCCCGGTAGTAGCGGAAGCCGGGGGCGTCCAGGGACCGCTGCACCAGCACCGCGAGCGGCAGCACCACCAGCACGGCGACCGTGGCCAGCACCCCCGCCAGCAGCGCCCACTGCCCGGCACCGCGCGGGCGCCGCGCGGTGACCGACGCGTCCACCAGCCGCAGCGCGCCCTCGCGGCGGCGCACGGTACGGGCGTGCACGAACAGGATCAGCGCGACCGCGGCGAACTGCACGACCGTCAGCACGGCGGCCGTGGACAGGTCGAAGATCTCGGCGGTCTGCCGGTAGATCTCCACCTCCAGCGTCGAGAACGCCGGGCCGCCCAGGATCTGCACGACGCCGAACGACGTGAACGTGAACAGGAACACCATGAGCGACGCGGCGGCCACGGCGGGCGCGAGCGCCGGCAGCGTCACCCGCCGCCACGCCGCGAACCGGGAGGCGCCCAGCATCCGGGCGGCCTCCTCCTGCCGCGGGTCGAGCTGCGCCCACAGCCCGCCGACCGTGCGGACCACCACCGCGTAGTTGAAGAAGACGTGCGCCAGCAGGATCGCCCACACCGTGGTGTCCAGCCGCACGCCCCACAGGTCGTCGAGCAGTCCGCCGCGCCCCACGAGGGCGAGGAACGCCGTGCCGACGACGACCGTCGGCAGCACGAACGGCACGGTGACGACCGCCCGCAGCGCCTGTTTGCCGGGGAAGTGGAGGCGGGCGAAGACGTAGGCGGCGGGCAGCGCGACCAGGAGCGTCAGCCCGGTCGAGGCGAGCGCCTGCCACAGCGTGAACCACAGCACGTGCCCGACGTCCGGGTCGCCGAGCACGTCGGCGACCCGGCCGAAGTGCCAGTGCCCGTCGGCGTGGAAACCGCGCAGGACGATCGCGACGACGGGGTAGGCGAAGAACACCGCGAAGAACACCACGGGCACCGCCATCAGGGCGCCCTGCACCAGCGGGGCACGGCGCGCGCGCCCCGGGGCCGGGCGCCGGTCCGCGGGACCCGCCGCCCCGCCGCCCGGCTCCCGCCCGGTCACTTCACTACGAGCGAGGTCCACGTCTTGACCCACCGGTCGCGGTTGTCGGCGATCTTCTGCGGCGCCACGGTCTCCGGGTCCTTGGCGGGGGGCCCGTACTTCGAGAACTCCGCGGGCACCGTCGCACCGTCGACCACCGGGTACACGAACATGTTCAGCGGCATGTCCTCCTGGAACTTCTTCGTCAGCAGGAAGTCGATGAGCGCCTTGCCGCCCGCGGTGTTCGACGCGTTGCTCAGCAGCCCGGCGAACTCGACCTGCCGGAAGCAGGTCCCCGCGGCGACACCGGTCGGCGCCGTCGACGGCTTCGGGTCGGCGTAGACGACCTCGGCGGGCGGCGACGACGCGTACGACACGACGAGCGGCCGGTCGCCGCCCGCCTTCCTGCCGCCCGCCGACCCGGAGAACTCCTCGTCGTACGCCTGCTCCCAGCCGTCGACGACCTTGACGCCGTTGGCCTTCAGCTTCTTCCAGTAGCCCTGCCAGCCGGAGTCGCCGTAGGCGGCGGCACTGCCGAGCAGGAACCCGAGGCCGGGCGAGGACGTGGACGCGTTCTCGGTGACCAGCAGGTTCTTGTACGCGGGCTTGGCGAGGTCGGCGAACGAGGCGGGCGGCGCCAGGTGGTGCTCGGTGAAGTACGCCTTGTCGTAGTTGACGCAGATGTCGCCGTAGTCGACGGGCGTGACGCGGTTCTTGTCCGGGTCGAGCCGGAACTGCGAGCCGACCGTGTCGAGGCCCTTCGCGGTGTACGACTGGAACAGCCCGTTGTCGAGGGCACGCGACAGCAGCGTGTTGTCGACGCCGAAGAAGACGTCGCCCTGCGGGTTGTCCTTCGTCAGGATCGCCTTGTTGACGGCCTGCCCGGCGTCACCGTCCTTGAGGACCTTGACCTTGTAGCCGGACTGCTTCTCGAAGGCGGCGAGGACGCTCTTGGAGACGGCCCACGAGTCGTGACTGACCAGCGTCACGGTCTTGGAGCCGCCGGACGCCTGCCCGCCGGACGAACCGCAGCCGGACAGCGCGGCGACGCCGGCCATGCCGAGACCCACGGTCGCGGCGGCGAACCGGCGGCGGCTGATGCCCCTGGTGATGCTCACGGAAATCCTCCTGGAGGGACCAGGAAGAGACGCGGCCCCGCCCGGGAACCCCGAAGGGGGCCGCGGGCAGGGCGCAACAGCTTGAGTGGTGACCGAACTTCCTACCCAGAATGACCTGGGCGAGGTTCAGAGGGTCTGCGGTTGCCCGCACTCTCAGCGCTGTGGCGCTCCCCTGTCGGATATGAAGATCTTCAGTTGTACCGATGCACGGCCGACCGTTTCTGCGGATCACCGTACGTACGGATTGCCGTACATGCGGATTGCCGTACCTACAGCTACCCGTACATGCGGCTGAACCGACGTTCGGACTGTCCGACATCCGGATCGGCCGACGTACCGACATTCCGACGTACCGACAACAACACGGTACGTCCGCCGGTCAGACTACCGCTCGGTCGCGGCGAGCTGGCCGCACGCCCCGTCGATCTCCTGGCCACGGGTGTCCCGGACGGTCACCGGCACCCCGTGGGAGGCGATGGCCTCCACGAACGCCTTCTCGTCCTCGGGCCGCGACGCCGTCCACTTCGAGCCGGGCGTCGGGTTCAACGGGATGAGGTTGACGTGCACGGGCTTGCCCCGCAGCAGCCGGCCGAGCCGGTCACCGCGCCACGCCTGGTCGTTGATGTCCCGGATCAGCGCGTACTCGATGGACAGCCGGCGCCCGGACCGGGCCGCGTACTCCAGACCCGCGTCGAGCACCTCCCGCACCTTCCACCGCGTGTTGACGGGCACGAGGGTGTCGCGCAGCTCGTCGTCGGGTGCGTGCAGGGAGATCGCGAGACGGCACTTGAAGCCCTCGTCGGCGAACCGGTTGATGGCGGGCACGAGGCCGACCGTCGACACCGTGATGCCCCGCTGCGACAGGCCCAGCCCGTCGGGCTCCGGGTCGGTGAGGCGGCGGATCGCGCCGACGACGCGGTTGTAGTTGGCGAGCGGCTCGCCCATGCCCATGAACACGATGTTCGACAGCCGTGCCGGGCCGCCGGGGATCTCGCCGTCACGCAGGGCGCGCATGCCGTCGACGATCTGGTGCACGATCTCCGCGGTCGACAGGTTCCGGTCGAGACCGGCCTGCCCGGTCGCGCAGAACGGGCAGTTCATGCCGCAGCCCGCCTGTGAACTGATGCACATGGTGACCCGGTCCGGGTACCGCATCAGCACCGACTCGACGAGCGTCCCGTCGAACAGCCGCCACAGCGTCTTGCGGGTGGTCTCCTGGTCGGTCGACAGATGCCGCACGACCGTCATCAGCTCGGGCAGCAGGGCGTCCCGCAGCGCGGTGCGCGAACCGGCGGGGATGTCGGTCCACTGCTCCGGGTCGTGCGCGTACCGCGCGAAGTAGTGCTGCGAGAGCTGCTTGGCGCGGAACGGCTTCTCGCCGGTCGCGGCCACCGCTTCCTTGCGCTCGGCGGGCGTGAGGTCGGCGAGGTGCCGCGGCGGCTTCTTGGCTCCGCGCGGGGCGACGAACGTGAGTTCTCCGGGCTTTGTAGGCATGGCTCTACCAGTGTCGCAGATCCGATCGGGTGACCCGACCGGCCGGATTCCGGAGGCCGCGACGCCGCCCCGCGCGGACCCGCACGGCGCCCGGCACCGCCCGCCGCGGGCGTACGCGCGGTGGTACGCGTGCGGGCCGCCGCCCCGAGGGGTGGCGGCCCGCACGAGGACCGTCGCGTGAACCGGACGCTCAGCCCGAACCCACGAACAGCACCAGCAGCAGCCACACCACCGGCGCCGTCGGCAGCAGCGAGTCCAGGCGGTCCATGATGCCGCCGTGGCCCGGCAGCAGCGTGCCCATGTCCTTGATGCCGAGGTCCCGCTTGATCATGGACTCGCCCAGGTCGCCGAGCGTGGCACTCGCCGCGACCGCGAGACCCAGCAGCAGGCCCTGCCACCACTCGCCGTCGTCGATCATGAACTGCATGCACAGCGCGCCCGCGACCATCGCGAACGCGACAGCACCCGCCAGACCCTCACGGGTCTTGCCGGGGCTGATGCGCGGCGCCAGCTTGTGGCTGCCGAAGCGCCAGCCGACCGCGTACGCGCCCGTGTCGCTGACCACCGTCAGCACCAGGAACATCAGCACCCGCCACGGCCCGTCGTGCGCGGTGAGCAGCAGCGCGACGAACGTCGCGAGGAACGGCACGTAGAACGCGGCGAACACGCCCGCCGTGACGTCCTTGAGATAGCCGTCCGGCGGTTCCGTCATCCGCCACACCAGGACCGCGAGCGCGGTCAGCGCCATCGCCACCCAGGCGCCCTCGGGCCCCCGGACATAACCGGCGACCACCATCGCGGCACCGCCGACCGCCAGCGGCACGAGCGGCGCCTTGATGTCCTTGCGCTCCCGCAGCCGGCTGGTCAGCTCCCACAGGCCGACGACGACCGCGACCGCGATGACGCCCACGAACACGGCCTTCACCACGAACAACGACGCGATGATCACCACGCCGAGACCGACGCCGACGCCTATGGCCGCACCCAGGTCCCGCCCCGCGCTCTTCCTCTGCGGCGCGGGCGCCGGCTGCGGGGCGTCGGGCATGGGCTCCGGATTCTGCGGCACCGTCCCGTGGGGCGGCGCCGTCGGCGTCTCGTCGCGGAACAGGGGGCCGCTCGGCCGAGCGGCCCCCGGGTCGTCATCCTGGTCTCCGCCGTGTGCGGGTACGTCGGGCACGATGGGCATGGGGCGAGTCTGCTGGGCGTCATGCGCATCGTACGCGGGACCCGCCGGGGCTACCCCCTGGACAGGTCCCCCGTCGGACGGCCCCCAGTACCCGGCCTGTGGCGCAGCACCCCAGGAAGAGTCGTTCATCAGACTTCGAGCAGCTCCGATTCCTTGTGCTTCAGAAGCTCGTCCACCTGGGCGACGTACTTCGCCGTGGTGTCGTCGAGCTCCTTCTCCGCACGGCGGCCCTCGTCCTCGCCGACCTCGCCGTCCTTGACGAGCTTGTCGATGGCGTCCTTGGCCTTGCGGCGCACGGAACGGATCGAGACCTTGGCATCCTCGCCCTTGGTCCGCGCGACCTTGATGTAGTCGCGGCGGCGCTCCTCGGTCAGCTCCGGGAACGTCACCCGGATGATGTTGCCGTCGTTGCTCGGGTTGACGCCCAGGTCGGAGTCCCGGATCGCCTGCTCGATGTTGCGCAGCGCGGTCTTGTCGAACGGGGTCACCACCGCCATGCGCGGCTCCGGCACGGAGAACGAGGCGAGCTGGTTGATCGGCGTCGGCGCCCCGTAGTAGTCCGCCACGATCTTGTTGAACATCGCCGGGTGCGCACGGCCGGTGCGGATCGCGGCGAAGTCCTCCTTGGCGACCACGACGGCCTTCTCCATCTTCTCCTCGGCCTCGAGGAGGGTCTCTTCGATCACCACTTGCTCCTGCGTGTCTTGAGTAGGCCCGGCCGCGGCACCTCGTCGGCGCCGTCGGCCGGCTGCGTCGCGTCTTCTTCCTGCACGGTTCCCGACCGGCAGGACATTGTCCATCCCCCGGCCGGGGTCCCGTCCCCGGCGTCCTCGGACAGACGGCCCCGCGGACGGCTGGTTCTGCGCTCAGGCGCGTGCGGCCCGGTCCCCCACGAGTGTGCCGATCTTCTCACCCTTGACGGCCCGCGCGATATTGCCCTCGGCGAGCAGTTCGAAGACCACGATCGGGAGCTGGTTGTCACGGCACAGCGTGACGGCCGTCGCGTCCGCGACCTTCAGGTCCCGGGTGATGACCTCGCCGTAGCCGAGCGAGTCGAACTTGACCGCGTCCGGGTTCTTCTTGGGGTCGGAGTCGTACACACCGTCGACGCCGTTCTTGCCCATCAGCAGCGCCTCCGCGTCGATCTCCAGGGCGCGCTGCGCCGCGGTGGTGTCGGTGGAGAAGTACGGCATGCCCATCCCGGCACCGAAGATGACCACGCGGCCCTTCTCCAGGTGACGGACGGCGCGCAGCGGAATGTACGGCTCGGCGACCTGCCCCATCGTGATGGCGGTCTGCACCCGGCTGTCGATGCCCTCCTTCTCCAGGAAGTCCTGGAGGGCCAGGCAGTTCATGACGGTGCCGAGCATGCCCATGTAGTCGGAGCGCGCCCGGTCCATGCCGCGCTGCTGGAGCTCCGCGCCGCGGAAGAAGTTCCCGCCGCCGATGACGACGGCGATCTCCGCGCCGTCACGGACGACGGCGGCGATCTCACGGGCGATGGCGTGCACCACGTCGGGGTCCACGCCCAGGCCGCCGCCGCCGGCGAACGCCTCTCCGGACAGCTTCAGCAGGAACCGGCGGCGCACTTTGCCGCCGTCGCTCTTCTCGGCCTTGGTGGTCATGGAGTTCTCCTCGTGGTGCACATGCGAAGGAGGCCACTGCCGGTGGGGTGTCGTTCGCATCCCATGCGGCAATGGCCTCCTCGTCAGATCTGCTGTCGCCCGGCACACGTGCGTGCGTGCCGGCGTACGCGGACGACTGCTGCCGACCCTATCCGGGCCGTGCGTCCTTCGCGGTACGGACTCAGATGCCGACCTTGATGCGCGAGAAGCGCTTCAGGGTGACACCCGCCTCGTCCAGAACCTTCTGGACCGACTTCTTGTTGTCCAGCGCGTAGGGCTGGCCCAGGAGCGTCGCGTCCTTGAAGAACCCGTTGACGCGACCCTCGACGATCTTCGGGAGCGCGGCCTCGGGCTTGCCCTCGGCGCGGGTGGTCTCCTCGGCGATACGACGCTCGGACTCGACGACCTCGGCCGGCACGTCCTCGCGGGACAGGTACTTCGGCGCGAACGCGGCGATGTGCTGGGCGACGCCCTTGGCGATCTCGGCGTTCGGCTTGTCCAGCTCGACGAGGACACCGATCTGCGGCGGCAGGTCGGGCATCGTGCGGTGCATGTACGCGGTGACGTAGCCGTCCGCGAACTGGGCGAAGCGGTCCAGGACGATCTTCTCGCCCAGGTTCGCGTTGGCCTCGTCGACGAACGCCTGAACCGTCTTGCCGGGCTCGATCTCGGAGGCGAGCAGCGCCTCCAGGTCGGCCGGAACGGTCTTCGCGACGTGCTCGGCGATGGTGTTGGCCACGGCCTGGAACTTGTCGCCCTTGGCGACGAAGTCCGTCTCGCACTTCAGCTCGACGAGGACGCCGGAGGAGTTGTCGTCGGCGATGATGGAGACCACGGCGCCGTTCTCGGCGGAGCGGCCCTCGCGCTTGGCGACGCCCTTCTGGCCCTTGATGCGCAGCTCCTCGACGGCCTTGTCGACGTTGCCGTCGGCCTCGTCGAGAGCCTTCTTGCAGTCCATCATGCCGGCGCCCGTGAGCTCACGGAGCTTCTTGACGTCGGCGGCGGTGTAGTTCGCCATGATCTGTAAATCTCTTCTCGGAGTTCGAAGTCTCGAAGTCGGCGGCGGCACCACGCCCTCGGGCGGGCGACCGCCCAAGAGCTCGGGCCGCGAAGATCGCGGGACCCTGCGCGTGGACGGCGGGCGGCGCGCTCGGCGCCGCCCACCGTCACATCACGTCAGGCCCTGCGGCCCGGGGGTCAGGCCTGCTCGGCCTCGGCGGCCGGGGCCTCGGTGGCGGCAGCCTCGTCGGCGGGCTTCTCGGCCTCGGCGGCGGGGGCCTCGTCGGCCTGCTCGGCGTCGGCGACCTTCTCCGTCTCGGCGGAGGTCTGCACCTCGGCGTCGTCGGCCTTCTTCTCACCCTCGAGCAGGTCGCGCTCCCACGCGGCCAGCGGCTCGCCCGCGGCCTTGTCACCCTCGGCGGCCTTGCCGGCGCCGGAACGGGCGATGAGGCCCTCGGCGACGGCGTCGGCGATCACGCGGGTCAGCAGCGTGACGGAGCGGATCGCGTCGTCGTTGCCGGGGATCTTGTAGTCGACCTCGTCGGGGTCGCAGTTGGTGTCGAGGATCGCGACGACCGGGATGTTGAGCTTCCGGGCCTCACCGACCGCGATGTGCTCCTTCTTGGTGTCCACGATCCAGACGGCGCTGGGCACCTTCTGCATCTCGCGGATACCACCGAGGGTCTTCTCCAGCTTGGCCTTCTCGCGCGACAGCACGAGAAGCTCCTTCTTGGTCAGACCGGACGCGGCGACGTCCTCGAAGTCGATCTGCTCAAGCTCCTTGAGGCGCTGCAGACGCTTGTAGACGGTCGAGAAGTTGGTGAGCATGCCGCCCAGCCAGCGCTGGTTGACATACGGCATGCCGACGCGGGTGGCCTGCTCCGCGATGGCCTCCTGCGCCTGCTTCTTCGTGCCGACGAACATGACCGTGCCGCCGTGGGCGACGGTCTCCTTGACGAACTCGTAGGCGCGGTCGATGTACGACAGCGACTGGAGCAGGTCGATGATGTAGATGCCGTTGCGCTCCGTGAAGATGAAGCGCTTCATCTTCGGGTTCCAACGACGGGTCTGGTGACCGAAGTGGACGCCGCTTTCCAGCAGCTCCCGCATCGTGACGACGGCCATGGCCGTTCTCCTTGATTTGCTCGGTTGTGCCGCGGGGACCGGACGGCTCCCGCGCCTGACGCACCCGATACGCCGTGCCACAAGGGACCGAGGGGCGTGACCAACGACTTCGAGAAGCGTGCGAAGGCTTCTGGGAGGCCGCTGTCGGGGCGTGCGAAGTCGACCCGGACACCCGGGTCGCCATGAGAAGTGTACGGGACCCGCGGAGCGACGGGTGACGCCGTTGTCCACAACCGAGCACCGGTCCACAGGTCCCAGCCATGATCACCCCACCTGCGAGAACCTACCCACATGCGACGAGCAGGACGAAACACACGTACCGCCCTCCGACTGCTCCTGGCAGCCACCGCGGCCCTCCCCCTCGCGACGGGAAGCCGGGCGCACGAGACACCGCCGGGAACGCGCACGGCCGGGCTGGGACCGGCGGGCGTGGTGGTGCGCGCCTCCGGGGACGGGGCGGAGGGTGCCGTTCCGGGGAGGGGTGCGGGTGCGGGTGCGGGCAGAGCTTGGGGCGGGGTGGGTGAGGGGGTGGGGAGGGGGAGGGGGGTGGGGGTGGGGCCCCCGGGAGGGGCGACAGAACCGCCCGCCCCCGCCCCCGACGACCCCCCGCCCCGGCTCGCCCGGGCCTGGCCCGTCGCCCCGCGCCCTCCCGTGCTGCGCGGCTGGGCTCCGCCCGCGACGCCGTACGGGGCCGGGCACCGCGGGGTCGATCTCGGCGCCCCGCCGGGGTCGCCGGTGCGGGCGGTCGCGGCGGGCCGGGTCGCCTTCGCCGGCCGGGTCGCGGGGCGGGGCGTCGTGTCCGTCGACCTCGCGGGCACGGGTAGTCCCCCGCTGCGCACGACGTACGAACCGGTGTCGGCGCCGGCCTCGGTGAAGAAGGGCACGGTGGTCGCCGCAGGCGCGGTGCTGGGGACGATGGAGGTCCCGCCCGCTCCCGCGCACTGCCCGGTGTCGTGCCTGCACTGGGGGCTGCGGCGCGGGGACGCCTACCTCAATCCGCTCGCGCTGCTTCCGCCGTGGCTGCTGCGCGGGAGTCCGTCGCGGCTGCTTCCGGTGCTCGGGGTGCCGCTGCCGGGACGTCCGGCGAGCTGACGAGGCCGGCCCCGGTCACGCGAAGGCGCGGCGTCCACGTCCACCGGACCTCGCTCCGGGCCGGCGCGGCAGGCCGGAGTCAGCCCCCAACGCCCCGCAGGGCCATCGCGACCGCCGCTTCCGTGATCACCGTCGGTTTCTCCGCGGCGCCCAGTTCGATGCGTCGCACGGCGGCGTCGACGACGCCTTGCAGCAGCATCGCGGCCAGCCTGGGTTCGGCGTGCCCCATGTCGCGCAGCGCCTCGACGATCATCGCGACGAGTCCGCCGTGGGCGGCGCGGATCTTCTCGCGGGCGCCGGCGTCCAGTTCGCCCGCGGAGATCGCGACCACGGCGCGGTGCCGGCGGTCACCGACGAGGGCGAGCTGGCTGCGTACGTAGGCCTCGACCTTGCCGTCGGGGGTGTCCGCCCGGCGCATGGCCTCGGAGACCTCGGCCGCCCAGACGGGGAAGTCGACCTCGCAGAGTTCTTCGACGACGGCGGCACGGGAGCGGAAGTACTCGTACACGGAGGAGCGTGCGAGTCCCGTCCGCTCGGCCAGGGCGGGGAAGGTGAGTGCTTCCGTCCCGCCTTCGGACAGCAGGGACCGAGCCGCGTCCAGCAGGGCGGCTCGCTGCATCGACCGGTGCTCGGCCACGGAGGCCGCTCGAATCCTTGGCACGTCGCCCACTGTACGGAGGGGTCCCCCGCGGAGGGAATCGCTCCCGCCGGGTCATCGGCCGAAGGACGCCAGCTTGGCTCGAAGCTGGAGGACGGACTTGGTGTGGATCTGGCTCACCCGGCTCTCGGTCACGCCGAGCACGTTGCCGATCTCGGCGAGGGTGAGTCCCTCGTAGTAGTAGAGCGTGACCACGGTCTTCTCCCGGTCGGGGAGGGTGTTGATGGCGCGGGCCAGGAAGCGGCGGAGTTCGCGGTCCTCGGCGACCTCGACCGGGTTGTCGGCGGCGGTGTCCTCCAGGGTGTCCATGAGGCTGAGCCGGCCGCCGCCCTCGCCTCCGACGTGCAGCAGTTCCTCCAGGGCGACCACGTTGGCCAGGGAGAGCTGGCTGAAGACGGCGTGCAGGTCCTCGACGCCGATGCCCATCTCGGCGGCGACCTCCGTCTCGGAGGGGGTGCGCCGCATCCGGGCTTCGAGGGTGGCGTAGGCGCGTTCGACGTTGCGTGCCTTCTGGCGGACCGAGCGGGGGATCCAGTCCAGTGCGCGGAGTTCGTCGATCATCGCGCCGCGGATCCGGGTGATCGCGTAGGTCTCGAACTTGATCTCGCGGTTGATGTCGAACTTCTCGATGGCGTCGATGAGTCCGAACACCCCGGAGGAGACGAAGTCGGCCTGTTCGACGTTGGGCGGCAGTCCGACGCTGACCCGGCCCGCGACGTATTTCACGAGGGGCGAGTAGTGCAGGATCAGTTGCTCGCGCAGTCGCTCGTCCCCCGTCGCCTTGTACGACCGCCACAGCTCGTCGAGCGTCGAGGGAGCGGGGGGCCGCACGCTGCCACCGTCGCGAGCGGCTGGGGGGAGCGCCGCCCGGTCGGACCCGGAGGTGTGCTGGGGCATTCGTCGCCTTGTGCCGTTCTGCCGTGATGTGGGGGGTGTCTGCCGGCTGTCCGCCGGACCTGTCGGTCTGGTGTCGAGTTGGCCGCCTGCTCGGAAATCCTTGTGAGCGTAGCGTGACTGATGTGTCGCGGTGAGCGAAGGCGGGCCCGCAATCATGCGCAGATACGTTCCGCTCGGCGCTCCTGCGGGTCACCCGGACAGGTCCGGGTGACCCGTGGTCGGTGTCAACTCCGCTGTGGCGCAAGGGCGTCGGGATTACCTCGGATGGCTGAACGGGCGTGGTCAGGGCCGGTTTCGGCGTTCCTGGCCGGATGTTGTCGCCTGGCGTGTCAACTGCCAGCCGTCGCCCAGCCGTTCGACGTGGCCGAGGGAGCGGAGTTCGTACAGTCTCGCGACGGCGTCGTCCTGGGTGGTCCCGGCCGCGCGGGCGACGGCGTCCGCCGGGAGCGCGGTGCGTGCGGGCAGCGCGTCGAGGACGCGGAGGGTGTCGGGGTCGAGGAGGTCGCGGGGCACAACGGGGCCGTGTCGTTCGGGGGCCAGTTCGCCGATGGCGCCGACCAGTTCGACGACTTCGGCCGCGTCGGTGACCAGTTCGGCCTCCGCGCGCAGGAGTTCGTGGACTCCGGCGGAAAGTGGGCTGGTGGCGGGGCCGGGGACGCCCATGGTGAAGCGGCCGAGGCGTTGTGCCGCGCGGGCGGTGACGAGGGAGCCGCTGCGGTGGGCGGCCTCGACGACGACGGTGCCTCGGGTGAGGGCGGCGATGACGCGGTTGCGTACCAGGAACCGGCTGGGGGTCGGATGTTCGCCCGGCCCCAACTCGGCGATGACGAGGCCCTGTTCGGCGATCCTGTTGATCAGCTGGGTGTGACCGCGCGGGTAGGGGCGGTCGACGCCGCAAGCGAGGACGGCGATGGTGGCGCCGCCCGCGGCGAGGGCACCGCGGTGGGCGGCGCCGTCGATGCCGTAGGCCCCGCCGGACACGACGACCCAGCCCCGTTCGGCGAGTCCGGCGGCGAGGGCGGTGGCCATGTGTGCCCCGTAGCCGGTGCAGGCGCGGGCGCCGACGACCGCGACGGAGCGAAGTGCCCATGTCCGCAGGCCGGGCCGACCGCGTACCCACAGGCCGATGGGCCGTCCGTCGCCCAGGTCGTCGAGTTGGGCGGGCCATTCGGCGGTGCCCGGCCGTACGAACCGTACGCCCGCCTCGTGTGCGGCCGTCAGGTCCCGGGCGGGGTCGGCCCGTTCGGCGCGGGCACGGTAGCCGGCCCAGCGCCGGGCGGTGAGTCCGGGGGGCGGCGGCCCGTGTTCGCCGAGCCGGCGCACGGCCGCGACGGCTCCGGTCCGGTGCACCCATCGTCCGCCGGCCTCGTCGCCGGGTTCGACGACCCGGTTGAGCAGGACCCGGGCGTGGAGGTCGGTGTCGGCATCGTCGGTGCCCTCGTCAACGGGGCAGCGTCGCCCGTCGGTTCGGTCGCAGGGGCCGGTCCGGGCGCCTCCGGCGCCAGGGTCGTGCCCGGCGCCCGGGCCGTGCCCGGCGCCCGGGTCGTGCCCTGCGCTCGGGCCGTCCCGGCCGTTCCGCTCACGGGTGTCGTGGCGGTCGCTTCTCCATCGGGGGGCGGGAGCCCGTGGTGCCGTGCCCGTCGCCGCGCGGTGGTCGCCGGTCTCGCCGGTGACGCCCTCCGTGCCTTCCGCGTCCCCGGGGCCACGCGCCTCCCTTTCGTCCCGCTCCCCCGCACCCCGCGTGTCCCTCACCGCGCCGCTCCCGTCACCATCGGCACTCCGCGCGGCACGCCCGTGCGCAGTTGCAGTGCCTGGGCGACGTCGCCCGCGTCGGGGCGGTCGTGGCCGGCCAGGTCGGCGACGGTCCAGGCGACGCGCAGGACGCGGTCGAGGCCGCGGGCGGTGAGGACGCCGCGTTCCAGGCAGCGTTCGGCCTCGTCCATCGCGCCGGGGGCCGCCCGCCAGCGGCCGCGCAGTTCCCGTCCGGGTACTTCGCTGTTGGTACGCCAGGGGGTGCCGTCGAGCCGGGTGGCGGCGCGGCTCCTGGCGTCGAGGACGCGGTCCGCGACGCGGGCGGTGGACTCCCCCGGGCCGTTGTCACCGGCGAGTTCGCTGCGGCTGACGCGTTCGACCTCGACCCGGAGGTCGACGCGGTCGAGCAGGGGGCCGGAGAGCCGGGCCTGGTAGCGGCGGACGGCAGAGGGCGCGCATTCGCAGAGGTCGCCGTTGCGGGAGTAGCGCCCGCAGGGGCAGGGGTTGGCGGCGAGCACCATCAGGAACCGGGCCGGGAAGCGTACGACGCCGGTGGAGCGGGCGACGACGACGTGTCCGGCTTCCAGGGGCTGGCGCAGCGCGTCGAGGGCCTTGCCGCTGAATTCGGGACATTCGTCGAGAAAAAGTACGCCTCGGTGCGAGAGGGAGACGGCGCCGGGCCGGGCGACGCCGCTGCCGCCGCCGACGAGGGACTGCATGGTGGCGGAGTGGTGCGGGGCGCAGTAGGGGGCGGTGGAGATGAGGGGTTTGCCCGGGGGCAGCAGGCCGGCGACCGAGTGCACGGCGGTGACTTCCAGGGACTCCTGGCGGCCGAGGGGCGGCAGGAGTCCGGGGAGGCGTTCGGCGAGCATGGTCTTGCCTGCGCCGGGTGGTCCTTCGAGGAAGAGGTGGTGGCCGCCGGCGGCGGACACTTCCACGGCGGCGCGGGCGGCGAACTGTCCTGCCACGTCGGCGAGATCGTGTTCCCGGTAGTGGTCGGTGGCGGTGTCGGCGTGCAGGCCGGTGGCCGGGTCGGTGCCGGGGACGTGCAGGCCGGTGGTGCGTGGCCGGGGGCGGTTGTCGTCGTCGGGTTCCTCGTCGGGGACGGGTTCGTCGGCGAGGACGGCGATGACCTGGCGCAGGGTGCGGACGCCGAGGACGGAGACTCCGGGGACGAGGGATGCCTCGGCCGCCGCGGATTCGGGGACGATGACTTGTTCGTACCCGGCGTCGGCGGCGGCGAGGACGGCGGGCAGGATGCCGCGGACGGGGCGCACCCGGCCGTCGAGGCCGAGTTCGCCGATCATGACGATGTCGGCGAGGACGCGGGGGGCGACGCGTCCGGCGGCGCCGAGGACCGCTGCGGCGACCGCGATGTCGAAGCCGCTGCCGCCCTTGGGGACGGACGCGGGGCTGAGTCCGACGGTGAGTTTTTTCTGGGGCCATTCGGCACCGGAGTTGACGACGGCGGCGCGTACCCGGTCGCGGCTCTCGCTGAGGCTCTTGTCGGGCAGGCCGACGAGGGTGAACGCGGCGACGCCGGGTTCCAGGTCGGCCTGGACCTCGACGACGACGCCCTCGACGCCCACCAGGGCGACCGAGCAGGTGCGGGCGAATCCCATGTCAGGCCACCCCTCGCGCGTGTTCGACGCGGGCGGCGCCGCGTGCGGGGAGGACGACGCCGACGAGGTCGATGCGCACTCCGCCGGGTGGTGCTCCGCCGTGGGTCTGGATCCAGCGTTCGGCGAGGTCGCGCAGGCGGTGGGCCTTGCGCGGGGTGACGGAGGCCATCGGGTGCTGGTAGCGGCCGCCTCTGCGGGTCTTGACCTCGCAGATGACGAGGATGTCGCCGTCGCGGGCGACGATGTCGATCTCTCCGGCTCGGCCGCTGCGCCAGTTGCGGGCGAGGACGGTCATGCCGGCTTCGGTGAGGCGTCGGGCGGCGACGTTCTCGCCGTGTCTGCCGATGGCGCCGCGTGCGGTGCGGGCGCCGGTGTCGCGGTCCGCGGTCCGTGCGGTGCGCGGTTCCCTGGCGGTCCTGGTGTCCCTGGTCGTGTGCGGGCCTCGGCCGCCGGGTGCCCGTCGGGCGTTGGCTGTCTCTTTCGCCGTGTGCGTGCTCATGTCGGCACCACCTCCGGCACTCACGATGGGGGAGGCGGCGCGGGCGTGTGGATCTTGGTGGACGGTCCTCGGGATGTGGAAAACTCCGCCACTCGTGCGAGTGACGGAGCTGTGTTCGTGCTGCCGGTGACCGGGGCCCTTCGTTCTGTGCCGCCGGTGACCGGCGCCCGGTACCTCTGGTGCGGCGGGCGGCGGCCGGCCGCCGCCCACGGCGCCCGCCTTACCCGCCGGGCAGTTCCAGGTCGCTCTTGTTCAGCTCCTCGATGTTCACGTCCTTGAACGTGAGCACTCTGACCTGCTTCACGAACCGGGCCGGCCGGTACATGTCCCACACCCAGGCGTCAGCCATCGACACCTCGAAAAACACCTCACCCTGGACCGAGTGGACCTGCATCTCGTAGTCGTTGGTGAGGTAGAAGCGCCGTTCGGTCTCAATCACGTACTTGAACAGACCGACGACATCGCGGTACTCCCGGTAGAGCTTCAGCTCCATCTCGGTCTCGTACTTCTCGAGGTCCTCGGCGCTCATGGCATGTTCCCCTTCAGCCGTGCGATCCCACCATTGTGCGCCACTCGCGTACGCCCCTAGACGATTTCGGTGTCGAGGACCTCGGGACTGGCCGGGGGACCTTCGTCGAGCAGCCTGCGCAGCAGCTCGGCGAGTCTGGTCGGATACACCGTCTCATGCGCCAGGCCCAGTTCCCGGCACGTCCACCAGCGTGCTCCGGCGACGCTGCGGCGCTCCAGCTCGGTGAGGGCCGTCGCCCGGGTCTCGGTCTGCGTGGTGCGGGCCAGGAAGTACCACTCGTCCTGTTCCCAGCGGCGGCCGGCGAACGGGAAGGCGCAGCGACGGGTCCACAGCACCGGCCCGAGTTCGACGTCGGTGACGCCGGTCTCCTCGACGAGTTCCCGCAGGGCGGCCTCGGCGTGGGTCTCGGTGCCTTCGAGGCCGCCGCCGGGGGTGAACCACCAGTCGTCGGCCGGGTTGTCGGGCTCGTGGCCGTGCAGCAGCAGGATGCGGTCGTCGGGGTCGAGGAGGACGACGCGCGCCACCCGGCGCAGCCCGCCCTCGTAGGTGTCCGGCGCGGGCCCGGTGCCGTCGGCTCCCTGCGTCGTCTCAGCGGACACGGCCGGGCTCCGTCCGGGGCCGTGCGCGCCGGGCGGCCCGGCGTTTGGCGAGGGGGCCGTAGGCGGCGCCCGCCAGGACGAGGACGGCGCCGACGACGACGGCCAGCCCGATGGCGAACAGCGGGCCGGGCTGCGAGAGGGCGCCGAGGGGCTTGAAGCCGGTGGGCTGCGCGAGCATGCCCTTCATCGGCCAGACGACCGCGTCCACGCGCCCGGAGACGGCGCTGCGGGGCACGGTGCCGCTGGCGGCGTCGCTGAGGTGGGCGGTGGAGTCGAGGGAGCCCTGGCGTTCGTCACCGAGGAGGAAGAGGCGTCCGGCGGGGACCTTCACCGTCGGGAAGTCGGTGATCTCGGCGGCTGTGCCCTTGGCCAGATACGGTTCGGATATTTGCCTGCCGTTGACCGTGAGGTGGCCGTCGGTGCAGCAGGAGACGGTGTCGCCGCCGACGGCGACCACGCGCTTGACGACGGGGGCGTTGGTGACCCAGGTCGTGTCCTTGAAGACGACGACGTCGCCGCGGCGCACCTCGCTGCCGTCGACGCGCTGCGCGAGGACCCGGTCGCCGATGTCGATGGTCGGGGTCATCGAGCTGGTGGGGACGGTGTAGGGCCGGTAGACGACGGCCCCCCAGGCGAATCCGCCGAGGAAGAGCACCAGTCCGAGGCCCACGGCCAGTCCGGACAGCACCTGCCCCGCCCGGCCGCCGGCCGCCCTGCCGTTCGTGCTCCCGCTGCGCGGGACCGTTCTCGTCGCGCTCTCGCCACCACCCATGGACCCGCACCCTACCCGGCGGTACGCGGGCGGGTCAGCCCTTGTCCCGGGCCCGGACGGGCAAGCTCCACCAACACTTCACGGGTGCGTGCCGGTGCCCGGCGCCCGGCCGCCGGGTCCGGACACCGCCGCCGTCGCGCCTGCCCGTGGCAGCCGCCACCGCCCGCCACCGCCCGCCACCGGTGCCAGTCGCCGGTGCCCGTCTGGCGGGTGCTCCGGGGCGCGCGCGGCGAGGGCCCCGCCCCGCGCGGCCGGTTGCCGCGCGGAACGGGGCCCGTTCCGACTTCTGCCTGCTCAACGCCCTTGCGCCGGGCCCGACTTGGGGTCTCCCCCGTGGCCGGCCCGCAGGCGTGCGCCCGTGCTCAGCGTCCCGAGGTCTCCGTGCGCTCGCGGCGCGCCGCCCGGTCGCCGCGGGTGACCTTGCGGCGGCGCCACATGGCCAGCGGCACGACGGCCACGAGGGCGGCGCCCGAGGGGGCGGCCGTCAGGCCGGCGGCGGCGGAGGACTGGTCGTTGATGCCGACCTGGTCGAAGGTGTCGGGGACCGGCAGGGTGCCCCAGCGGTTGATCGGCCAGGCCTTGACGATGGCGCGGCCCACGACGTCCTTCACGGGGACCATGCCGTGGTTCACGTCGGACTGGTTGTAGCGCGAGTCGCGCGAGTTCTGCCGGTGGTCGCCCATGACCCAGATGTCGCCCTTGGGGACCTTGACCTTGAACTGGCCGCCCTGGTCGTCGTCGCTGCACGGGGTGTTGCCCGGGTAGACGTAGGGCTCGTTGAGCGCCTTGCCGTTGACCTTCAGCGGGCCGGTGCCGTTGCACTCGACGGTGTCGCCGCCGACGCCGATGACCCGCTTGATGAGGTCCTTCTCCTGCGCGGACGGCATCAGGCCGATCCAGCTGAGCACCTTCTGGAGGGCGTTGGGGTTGGCCGTCGGCTCTCCGGCCAGCCAGTCCGCCGGGTCGTGGAAGACGACGACCTCGCCGCGGTTCGGCTCGGCGCCGAACCAGGGGGTGAGCTTGTCGACCAGGACGCGGTCGCCCTCCTGGAGGGTGTTCTGCATCGAGTCGGAGGGGATCGAGAACGCCTGCACCAGGAACGTCTTGATCAGCAGCGCGAGCACCAGCGCGATGACGATCAGGATGGGCAGTTCCTTCCAGAAGGAACGCTGCGTCCGCTGCGGGGGATCCGTCTCGTCCGGGGTGTCCGGGGCGTCCGGTCCGGCCGGCCGGTGCCCGGTCCCCGGGGTACCGCCGCCGTCCGCCGTGCCGTCACCGCCGGGGGTCACGGCGCCGTCCGGGGCGGGACCGTCCGCGGGGCGCCCGCGGTGCTCCTCGCCGTCGTGTCCGGACCGTGCGCCAACCGCCACATCCCCCACGCCAACTCCTCACTCTGTGCCGCCGCCTGCCCCATGTTCGACGCAGGCCCACCACTCCCATAACGAGCGGGAGTTCCGCAGGGGTCGGGAGCTGGATCAGTACGTTCTGATTGCCGGGAGCAACCATAGGGGACCCGCGGGGGGCCGCGGACGACTCCGACGCCGCGTCGGTCACGGAACCGTAGGTTCCCGGCTCCTTCAAGGTACTCCAGTGACCCATGGGCCAGGCGACGACGACGGCCCTGCCCACCACCTGCTTCAGGGACACCGTGCCGCCGTAGGCGGTGTTCTGGTGGAAGCGGGAGTCCGCGGAGTTGCTGCGGTGGTCGCCCATCACCCACAACCGCCCCCGGGGCACGGTGATGTCGAACGCGTCGATGGAGGGCTTGTCGCCGGGGTAGAGGTAATTCTCGGTCAGGGGGACGCCGTTGACGGTCATCCGCCCTTTCTCGTCGCAGCACTTGACGTGGTCGCCGCCCACGCCGACGACCCGCTTGATGAGGTCCTTCTCGTTGCTGGAGGGCAGCAGACCGATGAAGGTGAGCCCCTCCTTGACCTGCTTGACGACGGGCGGGTCGTTCTTGGCGGTGGTCGCCTCGTCCTGGAGCCAGCCGCCGGGGTCGTGGAAGACGACGACGTCGCCGCGCTTGGGCTCGTCCCCGAACCAGGGCGTGAACTTGTCGACCAGGACCCGGTCGCCGATGCGGAGGGTCTGCTCCATGGACCCCGAGGGGATCACGAACGCCTGGACGAGGAACGTCTTGAGGACCAGCGCGATGAGGACCGCGACGAGGATCAGGAGGGGTATCTCCTTGACGGCGGAGCGCCGCCGGCGTCGTTTGACCTTGCGCTGGAGCTTGCGCCGTTCGGCGCGGGTGCGGCCGCCGGAGGACACGGGGGCGCGCCGGTAGCCGGTGGGCAGCAGTTCGTCGGCGGCGTGGGGCTGGTCGCCGCGCTGCCGGCCGCGGTTACCCACGGCCGCCGTTCGCGGCCGGTACGCGCGCGTAGGCGGCGGGGCGGGTCAGCCGGGTCCAGCGGCCGGCGGGCCAGGCGATCCAGTCGGCGCGGCCGATCACCTGGCCGACGGGGACCATGCCGCCGCCCGGGGAGCCGAGGTGGGCGCGGGAGTCGCTGGAGTCGGCGCGGTGGTCGCCGAGGAGGAAGAGGGTGCCGTCGGGCACGACGACGTCGAAGGAGTCCTCGGAGGGGCTGTCACCGGGGTACAGGAAGGTCGACTCGTCGACCGGCCGGCCGTTCACCTGGATCCTGCCCTTCTCGTCGCAGCAGACCACGTGGTCGCCTCCCACGCCGACAACGCGCTTGACGTAGTCGGCGTTCCCGAAGTAGCCGGTGCCGTCGAAGACGACGACGTCGCCCCGCTGCGGATCGGCACCGAAACGGTACGCCAACTTGTTTACGAGAACGCGGTCCCCGGCCCTCAATCCGGGTTCCATCGATCCGCTGGGGATCGCGAAGGGCTGGGCCACGAAGAGGTTGAGCAGGAGGACGGACACCAGGCAGAACAGGACGGTGAGGGTGATCCGGCCGCCGGGGACCGCGTCGGCGGCGCGGGAGGCCAACGCGAAACGCGACCGCTCCCCCGGGTCCTTCGCCGGCCGGGTGTCCCCGGTTTCGGAAGGGCGGGAGGAGCGGTCGCGCTCCGTGTGCTGTGTCTCGGTGTCCATCGGGCCCAGATGTTATCCGGCCCCGCTGTGGAGTCCCGAGCCGAGTCCCGAGGGGACTCAGTTGTCGCGCTTCTCCTTGATCTTCGCGGCCTTGCCGCGCAGCTCACGGAGGTAGTAGAGCTTGGCGCGACGCACGTCGCCGCGGGTGACGAGCTCGATCTTCTCGACGATCGGCGTGTGCACCGGGAAGGTGCGCTCGACGCCGACGGAGAAGGAGACCTTGCGGACCGTGAAGGTCTCGCGGACGCCCGCGCCCTGGCGGCGGATCACGACGCCCTTGAACTGCTGCACACGGGAGCGGTTGCCCTCGATGACGCGCACGTGGACGTTGACGGTGTCACCCGGGCGGAAGGCCGGGATGTCGCTGCGCAGCGACGCGTTGTCGACGGTGTCGAGCAGGTGTGCCATTTCGTCTGCTTTCTTCGCCCATGCCACAGGTCATCGGCGGAAGCTAGGTGTTCTGTAGGAGGGTCGTGCGGATCGGGACGGGCGTCGTGTCCCCCTGTGGCAGGGACGCCTTCCGGACGGCGCACAACAGCGGCCTATTGTTCCACGTCGTGGGCCCTGCGCCAAAATCGGCCGTGGGGCTCGCCCGCGGGGTCCGGGGACCAGCCGAGGATGGAGAGCATCTCGCGGTCCTTCTTGTCGAACGCGGCGGGGGCGCAGCGCTCGATGAGGTCGGGCCGGTTCTCGCTGGTGCGCCGCAGGGCCTCGTCGCGGCGCCAGCGGGCGATCTTCCCGTGGTGGCCGCTGAGCAGGATGTCGGGGATCTCACGGCCGCGCCACTCGGGCGGCTTGGTGTAGACGGGCCCTTCGAGCAGGTTGGCCATGGCGCCGGGGGCGAAGGAGTCGTCGCGGTGGGACTCGGCGTTGCCGAGCACGCCGGGCAGCAGGCGGGCGACGGCCTCGGTGATCACGAGGACGGCCGCCTCGCCGCCGGCCAGGACGTAGTCGCCGATGGACACCTCGTGGACGGGCATGCGGGTCGCGTACTCGTCGACGACGCGGCGGTCGATGCCCTCGTAGCGGGCCGGGGTGAAGATCAGCCAGGGGCTCTCGGAGAGCTCGACGGCGAGTTGCTGGGTGAAGGGCCGGCCGCTGGGAGTGGGGACGACGAGCGCCGGGGAGCGGCCGCCGTTCTCGTAGCCGTCGGCGAGCGCGCTGTCGAGGGCGTCGGCCCAGGGCTGCGTCTTCATGACCATGCCGGGGCCGCCGCCGTAGGGGGTGTCGTCGACGGTGTTGTGGCGGTCGTAGGTCCACTCGCGCAGGTCGTGGACGTGGACGTCGAGCTGCCCGCGGGCGCGTGCCTTGCCGACGAGGGAGACGTTGAGGGGGTCGAGGTACTCGGGGAAGATCGTGACGACGTCGAGCCGCATTACGCCTCGTCCCCGCGCTGCTCGTCCTTCTCGCGGTTCTCGGGCTTCGCGTCCGCGCCGTCCGACCCGTCCGTCCCGTCGGTGTCGCCGTCGCTGTCGGTGTCGCCGTCGCTCTCGGCGTCCCGGGCGGAGGCGATCTCGGCGCGGTCGTCGATCAGGCCGGGCGGGGGGTCGATGACCGCGCGCTGCCCGGCGAGGTCGATCTCGGTGACGATCTCCTCGACGAAGGGGATCAGGACCTCGGTGCCGTCGGGGCGTTCCACGACGAACAGGTCCTGCGAGGGCAGGTGGGAGATCTCGGTGATGCGGCCGACCTCGGTGCCGTCGACGGTGACGACGTCGAGGTCCATGAGCTGGTGGTCGTAGAACTCGTCCTCGTCCTCGGGCAGTTCGTCAGGGTCGACGTCGGCGATGAGGAGGGTGTTGCGCAGGGCCTCGGCGCCGGTGCGGTCGCTGACGCCCTCGAAGCGCAGCAGCAGGCGTCCGCTGTGGACACGGCCGGCGGCGATGGTGAGCGGGCCGGTGGCGGCGGGGTCGGTGGTGAGGACGGCGCCGGGGCCGAGCCGCAGCTCGGGCTCGTCGGTGCGGACCTCGACGGTGACCTCGCCCTTGATGCCGTGGGCGCGGCCGATGCGCGCGACTACCAGCTGCACGGTGCTTGTTCTCCTGTGTACGACTGCTGCGGCTTGAGGGGTCCGCGCGGGGGCGGACATGCCTCGGGCCGGGGAGGGCCAGTGGCCCTCCCCGGCCCGAGCCGGTGCTGCGAACGCGTCAGCGGACGTGGTCCACGTCGACGAGGTCGACGCGGACTCCGCGGCCGCCGATGGCACCCACGACGGTGCGCAGGGCGCGTGCGGTGCGGCCGTTGCGGCCGATCACCTTGCCGAGGTCGTCGGGGTGCACCCGGACCTCCAGCACTCGCCCGCGACGCAGGTCGCGCGAGGCGACCTGCACGTCGTCAGGGTTGTCGACGATGCCCTTCACGAGGTGCTCGAGAGCCTCCTCGAGCATTTCAGGCCTCGGTCGACGCAGCCGAGGAGGACTCAGCAGCGGCCTCGTCCTTCTTTTCGGCCTTCTTCTTCTGGGTGATGGCCTCACCCTTGCTGTCGTCGTCGCCACCGAGGGCCTCGAAGGACGGGCGGGCCGTCTTCTCGGCGGGCTGGAGCAGCGGCGCGGGGGCGGGCTCGCCCTTGAACTTCTGCCAGTCGCCGGTCTTCTTGAGGATGGCGAGCACGGGCTCGGTCGGCTGGGCGCCGACGCTCAGCCAGTAGGCCGCGCGCTCGGCGTCGACCTCGATGCGCGAGGGGTTCTGCACCGGGTGGTACAGACCGATCTCCTCGATGGCCCGGCCGTCACGGCGGGTACGGGAGTCGGCGACGACGATGCGGTAGTGAGGCGCACGGATCTTGCCCAGACGCTTCAGCTTGATCTTGACTGCCACGGGAGTTGACTCTCCTGGATTGACGTGGTTGGGCACAACGGGATGCCGCGTGGGGTTGCGGTACCCGAATCGCCCGATGGACGCGTCAGCCGGAGGAGAGAGGGGTCCTGTTCGACTGTCGAGTACAGCTGTCCATTGTGCCATACGCGGCGAGTCGGCCCGACCGGCGCTGTGGACGCGCTCCGCGGGCGCACCCGGCGCCGCGGGTGCTGGTCACGCCGCCTCCCGCGGGCCCCGCGGCCACTGGCCGGCACCCACGAGATGCCGGGTTCGGTGACGCGGTGCGCCGGGGAGGGCGTGCGGTGGACGTGCCCGTTGACGTGGACGTTGACGGTTGAGGCCCGGTCGTGGGGACGGACGGGACGCGGACAGGACGGAGGCGGGCCGGTTCAGCCCGCCGCGGCGCCGACGACCTCCGGGATCCGGAACGGCTTGCCGCAGCCGCCGCACACGATCGGTGCCTGGGCCAGGACGGAGGGGACGACGCGGACGTTGCGGCCGCAGTCGCAGACCGCCTTGACGCGTACGCCGCCGCCGGACGAGCCGTGGCGGGCGGCCGGGCCGCGGAAGCTGCGGGCGGTGTCGGCCGTGGTCGCCGCCGTGTGGGCCTTGAGGGCCCGCTGGAGGCGTTCCATGGTCGGCCGGTAGCGGCGCTTCGCCTCGGGGTTGAGCGTGACCAGGGAGAAGCCGCTGCTGGGATGCGGCTCGTCGGGATGGTCGAGGCCCAACTCCTCGGCGATCGCGAGGAATCGGCGGTTGTGGTAGCGGCCGGCGCGGGAGGTGTCGCGGACTCCTCGGGCGGCGGCGATGCCGTGGACTGCCTCGTGAAGCAGTCGTTCGAAGGAGAGTTCGTGGCCGCAGGCGGACGACGACTCTCCGATCAGGGACTCGGGCGCGGCAAGATCGGGCAGCTCGGGGTGGTACCGCTGAATGTCGGCCCACGCCTGCGCCAGCTCTGCGGCGAGAACAGGTGGTGTCGTGCTCACGTAATGACAACGAACCGGGGTGCCCCTGTGTTCCTATTCCGGGGCATCCCAAATAATTTGCACGTACCCGTCAGTTGCCGCTGATGCGTCGTGACGAGGGCGGGTGCGCTGATCTGCGGAGAAGCCTCACAGCTCGTACCAAGGTGGTGCGTAGTCGGCGGTGCGCGGCGGCGCCGAGAGGCCGTCCGGGGCCGGGACTCCCGGCGTGCGCGACGGCGCAAGGGCCGTTTCGGCCGTCCTCGCGGACGGCCGGTCCGGGTCCGCGGCGCACCGGTCCGGGCCGGCGGCGGGGCCGCCCGTACGTCCGGTGCCGGTGCGCGGGGTCAGTAGGCGCGTGCGACGACCGCGACGTTACCGGGTGCGTCGTCGGCGTCCGGCACCGACCCGTCCCCGGCGACGAGGCACCGTACGGTGACGGCGTGTTCGGCGAGCGCGGCCTCCCCCTCGGGGCCGAGACGGGCCCAGTCGATGCGGGCCCAGCCGCCCGCCGCGGCGGCCTCGACGGCCTCCTCGGCGGTGGTGACGTCGGCGGTGCGGGACTCGCGGCGTTCGCGGGACTGGCGCAGCAGCAGCGCCTGGTCCTCCTCCAGCAGGCCGGGCAGCAGCGCGGCGAGGGCGTCGAGGGCGACGGGTTCCTTGCCCCCGGGGATGCGGCGGGCGAGCATCGCGGTGCCGTTCTCCAGGTCGCGCGGTCCGATCTCGACGCGGACGGGGACGCCCTTGAGTTCCCAGTCGACCGCGCGGCGGCCGAAGGGGGTGTCGGTGCGGTCGTCGACGTGGGTGCGGACGCCGGCCGCGGTGAGGCGGTCGCCGATCTCGCGGACCTTGGCCAGAACCGCCTCGTCGTCCTTGATCGCGAGGACGACGGCTTGGACGGGGGCGAGGCGGGGCGGGACGCGGAGGCCCGCGTCGTCGCCGTGCGACATGATCAGGCCACCGACCATGCGGGTGGAGGAGCCCCAGGAGGTCTGCCAGACGTACTCCTGCTTGCCCTCCCTGGACAGGTAGCGGGTGTGGAAGGCCTTGGCGAAGTTCTGGCCGAGTTCGTGGCTGGTGCCCATCTGGAGGGCCTTGCCGTCGCCCATCATCCCTTCCAGGGTGAGGGTGTTGACGGCTCCCGCGAAGCGTTCGGCGGCGGTCTTGCGGCCGAGGACGACGTCGACGGCCAGGACCTCGGACATGAAGTCGGCGTAGACGTCGCGGTGGATGCGGGCGGCGTAGTCGCGGGCCTCCTCGTAGGTGGCGTGGGCCGTGTGGCCCTCCTGCCACAGGAACTCCGTCGTACGCAGGAACACCCGCGGGCGCATCTCCCAACGCACCACGTTCGCCCACTGGTTGATCAGCAGGGGCAGGTCCCGGTAGCTCTGGACCCACTTGGCGAAGTAGTCGTTGACGATCGTCTCGGAGGTGGGGCGCACCACGACGGGTTCTTCGAGTTCCTTGCCGCCGGCGTGGGTGACGACGGCGAGTTCGGGGGCGAAGCCCTCGACGTGCTCGGCCTCGCGGGTCAGGTAGGACTGCGGGATGAACAGGGGGAAGTAGGCGTTGGCGGCGCCGGCGGCCTTGATGCGGGCGTCCATCTCCTGCTGCATCCGCTCCCACAGGCCGTACCCGTACGGGCGGATCACCATGGTGCCGCGCACCGGTCCGTTGTCGGCCAGTTCGGCCTTGCCGATCAGATCCTGGTACCAGCGGGGGAAGTCGTCCGCGCGGGGCGTGAGAACGGGTGCCTTGGCCATGCCGCGATCGTAGGGCGCACGTTGCCGGGAGGTGAAATCTCGTCCCGGTGGCGGCGTGCGGGCAAGCGGGACGCACAAAACCCTGGACGCCGGGTCGGGTGCGGAGTTACCTGGCATACGGGGGAAGGGCGGCCGCACCGCACGGGGGCGATGGAATCGGACGCGACGACAACTCTCGGCGAATTGGGGCGCTTTTGATGACACCTACGCTCGTCCGACATCACGCGACGCGGCCGGGGCGGATGCCCCGGGTCGACCCGTGGGCCCGTGCGCGCGACTGGTCGGAGATCCAGGAACGGATGCTGGTCCCGCTCTACGAGGCCGTTCACGACCGTCTCGAAGTGGGCGCCGGCACAAGGCTGTTGGGGCTGGGCTGCGGCTCGGGTCTGGCACTGCTGCTCGCGGCGAACCGCGGGGCCGCGGTCACCGGCGTCGACGCGAGTCCCGAACTGCTGGACCTGGCGCGGGAGCGGTTACTGCCGCGCCCCGCGGCTTCGCGCGCGCGGGGCGGGGTCCGGCTCGTGGAGGGCGCGGTCCGTGACGCGGGCGGTGCCCGGGGCGGCCCGTACACGGTGGTGACGGCGTTCGACCCGTTCGGGTGGCCGGCCGACGATCCGGCGGACCAGGCGGGGCGGCTCGCGGAGGCGGTGCCGCTGGCGCGGCGCGGGGCGGCCGTGGTGCTGGCCGGCTGGGGGCCGCCGGAGCGGTGTGCCACGTCGTCGGTGCTGCGGGTGGCGACGAAGCTCGCCGATCCGCTGCGCGGGGGCGCCGGGTGGCGTCCGGCACGGCGCGACGATCTGGAGCAGGTCGCGGAGCGGGCCGGGCTGCGGCCGGACGGTTCGGGCCGGGTGGCCTGCCCGTTCGGGTACGCGGACCTGGACAGCGCGGTGCGCGGTCTGCTGTCGACGGGCGCGTACGACGCGGCGACGGCCGCCTCGGACCGGGCGCAGGTCGACAAGGAGCTGACGGAGGCGCTGCATCCGTACGTGCGGGACGACGGCACGGTGTGGATGCCGAACGTGTTCCGGTACCTGGTGGCGCGCACGCCGTGACGGCGGCCCCCGGGCCCGCGGTCAGTCCTCCTTGGTGAGCCGGGTGATGCCGGCGATGCGGTAGGCGTCGGCCTCGTCCAGCGTCTCGTTCTCCAGCAACGCCGAGGAGAGCGCGTCGAGTTGGCCGCGGTGCTCGCGGAGTTTGCGGCAGGCCTCGTCGTAGCAGTCGTCGACGATGCGGCGCATCTCGATGTCGATGACGTCGAGGGTGCGGGGCGCGGCGGCGAGTCCGTAGGCCTGCTGGGCGTCGCCGGGCAGGGCGGACAGCCGTCCGACGCGTTCGCTCATGCCCCAGCGGGCGACCATGCCGCGGGCGAGGTTCGTGACCTGTTCGAGGTCGTTCTCGGAGCCGGTGGTGACGACGCCGAAGACGACCTGTTCGGCGGCCATGCCGCCGAGGGCGCCGATGATGCGGCCGCGCAGGTACTCCTCGGTGTAGGCGTACTTGTCGGCGTCCGGGGTCGACAGGGTGACGCCGAGGGCGCGGCCGCGCGGCACGATGGTGATCTTGCGGACGGGGTCGGCGCCGGGGCGGAGCATGCCGAGCAGGGCGTGGCCGCTCTCGTGGTAGGCGGTGCGGCGGCGCTCCTCCTCGGGCATGACGAGGGGGCGTTCGGCGCCGAGCTGGACCTTCTCCAGTGCCTGCGACAGGTTGGTCTGCGTGACCTCGTCCTGCTGGTGCTTGACGGCGAGGAGGGCGGCCTCGTTGGCGAGGTTGGCGAGGTCCGCGCCGGTCATGCCGGGGGTGGTGCGGGCGACCTGGGCGAGGTCGACGTCCCCGGCGAGGGGGATCTCGCGGGTGTGGATCTCCAGGATGGCCTCGCGGCCGCCGCGGTCGGGCGGGGAGACGCTGACGACGCGGTCGAAGCGGCCGGGGCGGGTGAGCGCGGGGTCGAGGATGTCGGCGCGGTTGGTGGCGGCGAGGACGATGACGCCCTCGGCGCCGGAGAAGCCGTCCATCTCGGTGAGGATCTGGTTCAGCGTCTGTTCGCGTTCGTCGTGGCCGCCGACGCCGGAGCCGCCGCTGCGGGCGCGGCCGATGGTGTCGATCTCGTCGATGAAGATGATCGACGGGGCGACCTTGCGGGCCTCCGCGAACAGTTCCCGTACCCGTGAGGCGCCGACGCCGACGATCATCTCGATGAACTCGGAGGCGGAAGCGGAGAAGAACGGCACGCCCGCCTCGCCGGCGACGGCCCGTGCGAGGAGGGTCTTGCCGGTGCCGGGCGGGCCCGCGAGGAGGACGCCGCGGGGCATCTTCGCGCCCATGCGGCGGTAGGCGTCGGGGTTCTTGAGGAAGTCGACGACGTCGTTGAGCTCGCCCTCGACCTCGTCGATGCCGGCGACGTCGGCGAACGTGGTGCGCTGCGCACCGGGCCGGAGTTCGACCGGCTTGGGCGGGGCCTTGCGGCCGAGCATGCCGCCGCCGCCCATGCCCTGGCTCATCCGGCGGGCGACGAACAGCCAGATGACGACGAGCAGCAGCATCGGGGCGAGCGAGATCAGCAGGTTGGCGAGGAAGCTGCGGTGCTGGACGACGGGTTCCGCGGTGACGGTGACGTCGTGCTTGGTGAGGTCCGCCCAGAGCTGGTCGTCGGCGAAGGAGGGGCGCTGGGTGTTGAACTTCTTGTACGAGTCGCCGCCGTCGGGGTTGTCGCGGGACTTCCGCAGTTCGCCCTGGATGGCGTCGCCCTTGGCGTAGATCTTGCTGACGTTGCCCGCGTCGACCTGCTTGCTGAACTCGGTGTAGGAGATCGTCGGCTCGTCGCCCTGGTCGAAGAACGACAGGACGAGGTTGGCGATCAGGTACACGATCAGCGCGGTGAGGACCAGCCGCCACCAGCCGCCGCGCATCCTCCGGCCGCCGGGAGGCGGCTTCGGCGGCTCGTCGTCCGGGGTGCCCTCGGTACGCCACGGGGGTTCGGCGTCCTTGCGCGGCGGCACGGGAGTGGTCATATCGGGACGTTACGACAGGAAGGGCACACCGGCACCCGCGCGTACGGGCCGCCGTCCCTCCCCCGCGAACGCCGCGGGCGCCCCTGCTGGAGGGGCGCCCGGGGCGTGTGCGCGCGTACGTGCGCGGGGCGGGCCGCCCCGGTGAGGGGCGGCCGGGGGCGTCAGCCCATGAACTTCTTGAACTCGTCGGGCAGTTCGAAGTCCTTGCCGCCCTGCTGCGGCAGGCCGAAGGCGTTGCCGCCCGCGCCGCCCTCGCCGCCCTGCTGGGCCGCGGCCCGGCGCGCGGCGGCCTCCTCCTCCTGCTGCTTGCGCTTCATCGGGTTGCCGGAGCGCTGCTTGCCCTTGGCCGACTTCTGCTGCTTCTTCTGGCGGCCGGGGCCGCCGCCCATGCCCGGCATCCCCGGCATGCCCGGCATGCCGCCGCCCTGGGCCATGCGCGACATCATCTTGCGGGCCTCGAAGAACCGCTCGACCAGGTTCTTCACGGCGCTGACCTCGACGCCGGAGCCCTTGGCGATACGGGCGCGGCGGGAGCCGTTGATGATCGTCGGTTCCTGGCGCTCGCCCGGGGTCATCGACTTGATGATCGCGGCCGTCCGGTCGACGTCCTTCTCGTCCAGGTTGGCGATCTGGTCCTTGATCTGCCCCATGCCCGGGAGCATGCCGAGCAGCTTGGAGATGGACCCCATCTTCCGGACCTGTTCCATCTGGGACAGGAAGTCGTCGAGGGTGAAGTCCTGGCCCTTCTTGGAGGCCAGCTTCGAGGCCATCTTCTCGGCCTCGGCCTGGTCGAACGTCTTCTCCGCCTGCTCGATCAGGGTGAGCAGGTCACCCATGTCGAGGATGCGGGAGGCCATCCGGTCCGGGTGGAAGGCGTCGAAGTCCTCCAGCTTCTCACCGCTGGAGGCGAACATGATCGGCTTGCCGGTGACCGACGCGATCGACAGGGCGGCACCGCCGCGGGCGTCGCCGTCGAGCTTGGAGAGCACCACGCCGTCGAAGCCGACACCGTCGCGGAAGGACTCCGCGGTGTTGACGGCGTCCTGGCCGATCATCGCGTCGACGACGAAGAGGATCTCGTCGGGGCTGACCGCGTCGCGGATGTCCGCGGCCTGCTGCATCAGCTCGGCGTCGATGCCGAGGCGGCCCGCGGTGTCGACGACGACGATGTCGTGGACCTTCGACTTCGCGAACTCGATGGAGTCCCGGGCCACCTGGACCGGGTCGCCGACGCCGTTGCCCGGCTGCGGCGCGTACACGGCGACGCCGGCGCGGTCGGCGACGACGCTGAGCTGGTTGACGGCGTTGGGCCGCTGGAGGTCGGCGGCGACGAGCAGCGGGGAGTGCCCCTGGTCCTTGAGCCACTTGCCGAGCTTGCCCGCGAGGGTGGTCTTGCCCGCGCCCTGGAGGCCGGCGAGCATGATCACGGTCGGCGGGTTCTTGGCGAAGCGCAGCCGGCGGGTCTCACCGCCGAGGATGGTGACCAGTTCCTCGTTGACGATCTTGAGGACCTGCTGGGCGGGGTTGAGCGCCTTGGAGACCTCGGCCCCCATGCAGCGTTCCTTGACGCTCTTGATGAACGCGCGGACGACGGGCAGTGCCACGTCCGCTTCGAGGAGCGCGATGCGGATCTCGCGGGCCGTGGCGTCGATGTCCGCCTCGGAGAGCCTGCCTTTCCCGCGGAGATTTTTGAACGTCGCGCTGAGGCGGTCTGAGAGGGTGTCGAACACGGCGGCGTCGGTCCTCGGGGTCGGAGTGGTCTGGGTCGCCCTCCAGGGTATCTGCCCGTCGGCGGTTGGCGGATCCCGCCGGTGCGAATATCCGTCCGAAGCGGGTCGCACGGTGCGCGGGAGGGCCTCCGGCGGCACGCGGGCACGGCCGCCGGGCGCCGGAACGGCGGGGACGCACGCGCGTACCCGGCCGCCCCGCCGCTCCCGCCCCGCCGCTCCCGCCCGCTACTCCCGCAGCGTCTCCTCCAGCGAGCGGGCCACCGACGCCGCCTCCTGCTCCGGCAGCGGCGCGCCCACGCCGGTCGTCACGTAGAAGGCGTCGACCGCGTTCGCGCCGAGCGTGCCGGCGTGGGCGCTGCGCACGCGTACGCCCGCCTTCTCCAGGGCCCGCCCGATGCGGAACAGCAGGCCGGGGGCGTCCTCGGCGCGGACCTCGATGACCGTGGCGTGCCGCGAGGCGGCCGGGGCCACCGTCACGCGGGCGGCGGGCGCGACACGGCCGCGGCGCCTCGGGTAGGCGGCGTCGCGCTCGGCGAGGCGGCCGGCGATGTCGAGGCTGCCGTCGAGGGCGCGCACCAGGTCGGCGCGGAGCCGGGCGGCCTGCGGCAGGGAGCCGTACTCGGCGGCGACGCGCCAGTTCAGCAGCAGGACGGAGCCCTCGTCGACGCCGTCGGGCAGTCGCAGGGCGCGCAGTTCCGCGGTGCGCACGGTGAGCCGGTGCACCGCGAGGACGCCGGCCACGGCGGGCAGCACGCCCGCCTGGTCGGGGACCGCGATGATCAGCTCGACGCCCAGCGGCTCGGGGGCGGCGGGCGGCGCGCCCTCCTCCTCGGCGGGCGGTTCCGTCTGGGCGCGCAGGGCGAGGACGGGGCTGCCGGTGCGGAACGCCTCGACGGCGAGGCGTTCCTGCTCCGCGGTGGGCGCGCCCGGTTCGGGTTCGGCCGGTGCCTCCCCGGCGAGCACGGCGGAGACACGGCGCACCAGGTCGGCGACGAGCGAGGCGCGCCAGGACGACCAGGCGGCGGGGCCGGTGGCGAGGGCGTCGGCCTCGGTGAGGGCGTGCAGCAGTTCGAGGGTGCCCTGCGAGCCGACGGCCTCGGCGACGGAACGGACCGTCTCGGGGTCCTCCAGGTCGCGGCGGGTGGCCGTGTCGACGAGCAGCAGGTGGTGCCGGACGAGGGTGGCGAGGACGGCGACGTCGGCGTTGTCGAAGCCGATGCGCGCGGCCACGTCGCGAACGATGATCTCGCCGGCCAGCGAGTGGTCGCCGGGCCAGCCCTTGCCGAGGTCGTGCAGCAGGGCGGCGACGAGGAGCAGGTCGGGGCGGCTGACGCGGCGGGTGAACTCGGCCGCGCGCACGGCGGTCTCGATGAGGTGCCGGTCGACGGTCCACACATGGACGGCGTTGCGCTGCGGCCGGCAGCGGACGCGTTCCCAGTCGGGGATCATGCGGGTGATCAGGCGGTCGGCCTCCAGCGCCTCCCACACCTCGACGGTGGGGCGGCCCGCGCCGAGCAGCGTCACCAGTTGTTCGCGGGCCTCGGCGGGCCACGGGGTGGGCAGCGGGCGGGTGGTGGCGGCCATGCGGCGCACGGCGTGCAGGGACAGCGGCAGCCCGGCCTGCGCGGCCGCGGCCGCGGCGCGCAGCGGCAGGACGGGGTCGCGCTCGGGGCGGGCGGCGCGGGCGAGCACGACCTCGCCGTCGGCCTCGACGACGCCCTCGGCGAGCGGGGAGCGCTCGGTGGCGGGCTTGCCGGCGCCGAGCATGGCGCGCAGGCGCGGACGCACGGCCCGGGAGCGCAGCACGCGGTCCACCTCGCGCCAGGTGACGTCGCTGGCGTACGAGACGACGCGGGCGGCCTCGTAGACCTGGCGCAGCAGGGTGTCGGCGTCGAGGAGGCCGAGTTCGGCGGCGACCTGGTCCTGTTCCTGGAGGGCGAGGCGGTCGGTGGCGCGGCCGGTGGCCAGGTGCAGCGCGTCGCGCACGTCGAGGAGGGTGCGGCGGGCGTCGTCGAGGCCCTCGCGGGGCGCGTCGGCGAGCCAGGACGCGGCGACCGCGCGCAGGGCGGTGGCGTCGCGCAGACCGCCGCGGGCCTCCTTGAGGTCGGGTTCCAGGAGGTACTGGAGCTCGCCCTGGCGTTCGGCGCGTTCGGCGCACAGTTCCTGGAGTTCGGGCAGCCGCTTGGGGGCCTGGTTGCGCCAGTCGGCGAGGACGGCGGTGCGCAGGCCGGCGGTGAGGCTCTGGTCGCCGGCGATGTGGCGGGCGTCGAGCAGGCCGAGCTGGACCTTGAGGTCGTCGCCCGCGGTTCTGCGTGCCTCGCCGGGGGTGCGCACGGAGTGGTCGAGGGCGAGGCCGAGGTCCCACACCGGGTACCAGAGGCGGTCGGCGAGGGTCGCGACGACCTTGCTGTCGGCGCCCTCGTGCAGCAGGAGCAGGTCGAGGTCGCTGCGCGGGGACAGCTCGCCGCGGCCGTAGCCGCCGACGGCGACGAGGGAGATGCCGCGCGGTGCCGCGGGGCGGCCGGTGCCGTCCTCGCCGCGGGCGCCCGCGGCGGCGGCCGCCGCGGTGAACAGACCGGTGAGCCAGTCGTCGGTCAGTGAGGCGAGGGCGGAACGGCGCGGCGGCCCGGACCGCGCCCCCTCGGTGAGGAGGTGCAGCCGGGCCGCCGCGTAGCCGCTGGGTCCCGAGTCATCTGCCTGGTTGCGCACGTCCGTACTCGTCACCCAGCGACTCCTGTTCGTGTTCCGCCTAGAGGGCGTCCGGACCGCGTTCGCCGGTCCGGACCCGGACGGCGGTCTCGACCGGGAGGGCCCAGACCTTTCCGTCGCCGATCTTGCCGGTGCGGGCGGCCTTGACGACGACGTCGATCAACTGCTCGGCGTCGTCGTCCTCGACCAGTACCTCGATACGGATCTTCGGCACCAGGTCGACGGTGTACTCGGCACCGCGGTAGACCTCGGTGTGTCCGCGCTGCCGACCGTAGCCGCTGGCCTCGGTGACCGTCAGACCGTGCACGCCGAAGGCCTGGAGGGCTTCCTTGATCTCGTCGAGACGGTGGGGCTTGACGACGGCGGTGATGAGCTTCATGCGTCCACCTTCTTGCTCGTCGCGACCGTGGGGTCGACCGTCGCGCTCAGGGAGGAGCCGCCGCCGGCCCCGCTGTAGTCGTACGCCGTCTCGGCGTGCTCGGCCTGGTCGATGCCGGCGATCTCGACGTCCTCGGGGACGCGCATCCCCATGGTCTTGTCGATCAGGAAGGCGAGGATCGCGGAGACCACCAGCGAGTAGCCGAGGACCGCGAAGACACCGGCGCACTGCTTCCAGAACTGGTCGAGGCCGCCGCCGTAGAAGAGGCCCTCGACGTCGGACTGGCCCTTGCCGCTGGCGAAGAAGCCGATCAGCAGGGAGCCGATGACACCGCCGACCATGTGCACGCCGACCACGTCGAGGGAGTCGTCGTAGCCGAACTTGTACTTCAGGCCGACCGCCATGGCGCAGAGCACACCGGCGATGGCGCCGACCGCGATCGCGCCGAGCGGGGAGACCGCGCCGCCGGACGGGGTGATCGCGACGAGGCCCGCGACCGCGCCGGAGGCCGCGCCGAGCGTGGTGAACGCGCCGTGCCGGATCTTCTCGTAGATCAGCCAGGCGAGCATCGCGGCGGCGGTGGCGACCTGCGTGTTGACGAACATCAGCGGGCCGACGCCGTCGTCGTTGCCGAGCCACGAGCCGGCGTTGAACCCGAACCACCCGAACCACAGGAGACCGGAGCCGAGCATGACCAGCGGCAGGTTGTGCGGGCGCATGGGGTCACGCTTGAAGCCCTTGCGCTTGCCGATGACGAGGATCACACCGAGTGCCGCGGCACCCGCGTTGATGTGGACCGCGGTACCGCCGGCGAAGTCGATCACGCCGAGGTCGAACGCCCAGCCGCCCGTGCCCCAGACCCAGTGGGCCACCGGGAAGTACACGATCGTGACCCACAGGACGAGGAACAGCGACCAGGCCGTGAACTTGACGCGGTCGGCCAGGGCGCCGCTTATCAGTGCGGGGGTGATGATGGCGAACATCAACTGGAAGACGGCGAAGACGAAGACCGGGATGGTGTATCCGGGCCAGAGGTCCATCTTGCCGATGTTGCTGAATCCGACGTAGTCGGAGGTCCAGCCGACGATCGATCCCTTGTCGGTGCCGAAGGCCATGGAGAAGCCGTAGAGCACCCACAGGATGGTGACGATGCCCAGGCTGATGAAGCTCATCATCAGCATGTTCAGCGTGCTCTTGACCCGGACCATGCCTCCGTAGAAGAAGGCGAGACCCGGTGTCATGAGCATCACCAGGGCGGAACAGATGAGCATGAAGCCTGTGTTCGCGGACGACAGCGTGGGTGCGTCCGCCGCAAGCGTGATGGCTGGGGCCATCTGCGTCTCCTCGTCGTTGGGTGCGGCCCGTGCGGGCGATGCCTGAGCGGAATGAGGGGTGGGCCGGTTATGCGCCATGAGATTGACGCAGCGCCGTTTCGGTCATTGCCACTCGTTGTTTCGCCGCAGTGACGAAGGCGTCCCGGGTGTTACGCGTCGATGAACTGCCTGATCTCGGGCAGGTCGATCGTTATCGTGACGCAACCTTCCCCGAAGGAAAAGAACCGGCCGCGGCGGGCCCTCCGACGACCTGGCACGGGGGAGCCGAGTCGGGCAGTTCGGGAGGGCCGGCCGCGGCCGGGGTTCACGGGGCGTCAGACGGCTTCGGCGGTCTCCGGAAGCTCCTGGGAGAGCCGCGCGGTCAGGTCCACGACCTCGGAGACGTCACCGAAATCGCGTACGGCCGTGTCGACGGTCTTTCGGATACGAGTGTTGACGCGCTCGGAGCGGACCTTCTTCGCCACGGCGAGCGCCCGCGTGGCGAGTTCCGTGCTCTGCTCGGGCTCGCGGCGCAGCAGGTGCACGGTGGCGAGGCCCACGAGGTTGAGCGCGTACGAGCGCTGGTGCTCGGCGTCGTCGGCGAACAGCTCGACGGCGCGCCGCATCAGGGGTTCGGCCTCGGAGGCGTAGGTGGGGCTGCGGCCGGCCACGTAGGCGAGGTCGCGGAAGGAGTGCGAGTTCTCGCCGTAGAGCTCGGCCTCGGAGAAGAACCGGATCCAGTCGGGATCGGGATCGTCGCCGGGGTCGATGTCGCCGAAGGTGTCCTCGGCCATCCGGACCGCCCGCTTGCACTTGCCGGGCTGGCCCATGTTGGCGTACGCGCGGGCCTCCATCGCATACAGCATCGACTGCACCTTGGGGCTCGCGCAGTCCCGGCTGCCGTACTGCGCGAGGTGGATCAGTTCGAGGGCGTCGTCGGGCCGGCCGAGGTGGATCATCTGGCGGCTCATGCTGGACAGGACGTACGAGCCGAGGGGCCGGTCGCCGGCCTCCTTCGCCGCGTGCAGGGCGAGCACGAAGTACTTCTGGGCGGTGGGCTGGAGCCCGACGTCGTAGCTCATCCAGCCCGCCAGCTCGGCCAGTTCGGCGGCGACCCTGAACAACTTCCTTGTGATGGCGCCCGGTTGGGGCTCCTGGAGGAGGTCGGTCACTTCGTGGAGCTGGCCGACGACGGCCTTGCGGCGCAGGCCGCCGCCGCACTGCGCGTCCCACTGGCGGAACATCGCGGTGGTGGACTGGAGCAGCTCCAGCTCCGGCCGCGAGAGCCGTCCGCCGCGCCGGGCGACGGCCGACGCCTCCGGCTCGTCCTCCTGGAACGCGGCGGGCCCGGGGACCAGCCAGCGCTGGAGGGGTTCGACGAGGGACGGGCCCGCGGACAGCGCCAGCGACGTCCCGAGGAAGCCGCGCCGCGCCAGCATGAGGTCGCTGCGCGAGAACTCGCTGAGCATTGCCACCGTCTGCGGGCCCGTCCAGGGCAGGTCGATCCCGGTGACCGAGGGTGACTGACGGCCGGTGCGCAGGCCGAGGTCCTCGACGGAGACGACGCATCCGAAGCGCTCGGAGAACAGCTCCGAGAGGATGCGCGGGATCGGCTCGCGCGGATTCTCCCCGTCCAGCCAGCGGCGGACGCGGGAGGTGTCCGTGGAGATGTGATTGGCGCCCAACTGCCGTGCCCTGCGGTTGACTTGACGGGCCAGCTCGCCCTTCGACCAGCCGCTGCGCACGAACCACGAGCCGAGCAGCTCGTTGGGGCGCTTCTCAGCGTTCGTACCGCCTTCGCCGTTGCCGCCCACTGGAACGCCCCCATCCCTGCTGCCACTTGTCACCGAGTGCGCCAAGCCCTATCAGGATGCCGCTACTCGGGGCCGTCCGTACGCCGCTTGTCACCCTTCGAACAGGGGGTCGAGTTGCCTGCGGCATACCCGTCAGTGCATGTGCCCCACGGGCTTGTGCACTCAAAGTAATCCTACGATCACCCGTCCAGCCATGGCGATCGCGGAATCGCCACCATTCGCCACCCCTTCGAATGAACTCAGTTTCGGCTGCGCACGATTCACTTGACATTCAACGACGCGTGACGGAAGAAGCGATGCACGCCGGGGCGCGAGCGGTCCGCCGCACCACCTTCCGTGCTTCCGGGCGCCGTGTGCCGCGGGTGGGCCACCCGACCGGGGCGGGGTAGCTGGACACCAGGGTGGACACGGAGGGTGACCGAACACCTCCGTCACGTAACCACTGGCGCGTTGACCCGTTGGAGGGGGCATGGGCTTCACGATCGGCATCAGCAGCCGCGGCATCCGCGACATCCGGTCCGGCACCCGTCGCCGCGGACGCGCGCCGGAGTGCACGGCGGTGGCCGAGTTCACCGGGCTGTGGGGGTGGGACGTCGTCCCCGGCGCCAGAGCCTGCGCGGGCACCTGCTCCTGCGGCCGGTCCGACTGCCGCGTCCCCGGTGCGCACCCCCTCCCCTTCGCCCGCGAGGTACCGGCCGGCGCCACCCTGAGCGAGGTGTCCGAGGCGTGGGCCGCGTGTCCCGGTGCCTCGGCGATGCTCCCGGTGGGCCGCACCTTCGACGTCATCGAGGTGGCCGAGGCCGCCGGCCGCCGGGCGCTCGCCCGCCTGGAGCGGATGGGACTGCCGGTGGGCCCGGTCGCGGTGACGCCCGAGGGCCGCGCCCAGTTCTTCGTCGCCCCCGGGGCCGCGGCCGAACTGCCGGACCTGCTCTACCGGTTGGGCTGGGACGACCCCTGGTACCTCGACCTGCACGGCCTCGGCCCCGGCACGCACATCACCGCGCCGCCGTCCGACCGGGGCGGCCGGGGCCCGGTGCACTGGCTGCGCTCCCCCGTGCCCGGCTCGGGGTCCGAACCGCCCGCCGCGCGCCTGCTGCTCGGCACCCTGGCCTACCTGGCGCACCGGTCGCGGGCCTCCTGAGCCCGCGGGCCCCGGCCCGCCCTGCCCGCACACGGCGAAGCGCCCGTCCCCCGGTGTCCGGGGGTACGGGCGCTTCGGCGTCCGGTCGTGCCGGGCGGTGTTCCTGCGACGGGCGGGCCGGCGGTCGCCGGGCCCGGTGGCGGGGCTCCTGCCGGGGCGGGCGGCCCCGGCCGCTCAGTCACCGATCAACGCGTCCACGAAGGCTTGCGGTTCGAAAGGCGCCAGGTCGTCGGCGCCCTCGCCGAGACCGATCAGCTTGACCGGCACACCCAGTTCGCGCTGCACGGCGACGACGATGCCGCCCTTGGCGGTGCCGTCCAGCTTCGTCAGCACGATGCCGGTGATGTCGACGACCTCGGCGAACACGCGCGCCTGGACCAGGCCGTTCTGGCCGGTGGTGGCGTCCAGGACGAGCAGCACCTCGTCCAGCGGGGCCTGCTTCTCGACGACGCGCTTGACCTTGCCCAGCTCGTCCATGAGGCCGGTCTTGGTGTGCAGGCGGCCGGCGGTGTCGATGAGGACGACGTCGGCGCCGGTGTCCTTGCCCTCCTTGACGGCGTCGAAGGCGACGGACGCGGGGTCCCCGGCCTCCGGGCCGCGCACCGTGCGGGCGCCGACGCGCTCGCCCCAGGTCTGCAACTGGTCGGCGGCGGCGGCACGGAAGGTGTCGGCGGCGCCGAGGACGACGGTACGGCCGTCGGCGACGAGGACGCGGGCGAGCTTGCCGGTGGTGGTGGTCTTGCCGGTGCCGTTGACGCCGACGACCATCACGACGCCGGGGCCGCCGGTCTCCGGCTCGGTCCGCACGGCGCGGTCGAGGTCGGGGCCGACCAGGGTGAGCAGTTCCTCGCGCAGCAGGTTGCGCAGTTCCTCGGGGGTGCGGGTGCCGAGCACGCGCACGCGCTCGCGCAGCCGGTCGACGAGTTCCTGGGTGGGCTGCACGCCGACGTCGGCGGTCAGCAGCGTGTCCTCGATCTCCTCCCAGGTGTCCTCGTCGAGGTGCTCGCGCGACAGCAGGGTGAGCAGGCCCTTGCCCAGCGCGTTCTGCGAGCGGGAGAGCCGGGTGCGCAGCCGCACCAGGCGGCCGGCGGTGGGCTCGGGGATCTCGACCGGGGGCGCCCCGGCCAGCGGCGGTTCCTCGACGACGACGGGGGCGGAGCCGTCCGGAAGGTCCACCTCCTCGATCGTCCGGCGCGATTCGTCGTTCGGGGCCTCGGCCTCGTCGCCGACGTGCGGCTCGGCCGGAGGGGCGGTGAGGTCGGGCGTGCTGGGCGGCGGCGGGGGCAGCGGCTTCCTGCGCCGGCTGCCGACGACGAGCGTGCCCAGCGCGCCGAGCACGACCACGGCGATGACTACAGCAAGGATGACGGTTTCCATAACCCGTCCAGTATCAGTCATGGGCGCCGGGAAACCCCGCCCCCCGAGCGGCCGTCCCGGAGGCAGAGGCACGGAGAGAAACCGCCATGAGCGAGCGCACCCGTCCGACGGGCACCCTGGAGACCCGCGGCATCGAGCAGGTGCCCGAGCGGGAGCGCACCGCGCGGGTCCGGGGGCTGTTCCCCACCTGGGCGGGCGCCAACATCACCGTGCTGCTGCTCACCATGGGCGCGGTGCTGGTGGCGCACCGGCTGGCGTTCTGGCAGGTGCTGGTGGTGGCCGTGGCCGCCCCGGCGGCGTCGTTCGCGCTGGTGGGGGTGGCGGGCATCGCGGGGCGGCGCGGCGGGGCGCCGGGCATGGCGCTGTCGCGGGCGGTGTTCGGGCAGCGGGGCAATCTGCTGCCGGGGGCGCTGATCTGGACCGCCCGCTGGGGGTGGGAGACGATCAACGCGGTGACGGGCGCGTACGCGCTGCTGACGGTGCTGGACATCGGTCTCGGGGTGCGGGACGGCACCGCGCTGCGGGTGGTGGCGCTGACGTGCTTCGTCGCGGCGACGTTCGCGATCTCGGGGCTCGGCATCCGCGCGGTGCGCGCGTGCACGGCGTACGCGGCCGTGCTGTTCGGGCTGTTCTCGGTGCTGGTGCTGGCCTACCTGCTGCCCACCACGGACTGGTCCCCGGTGCTGGGCCGGCCGGCCGGGCCGGCGGCGGCGATGCTGACCGGGTTCGGGGTGATCGCGGCGGGCGGCATCAGCTGGCTGCCGTCCGCGCCGGACTTCACGCGGTATCTGCCGGGCGCGGCGTCCGGGGGCGCGATCGTGGCGGTGACGGTCGCGGGGGCGTGCGTGGTGGCGGCGCCGCTGATCCTGCTGGGCGCGGTGCTGGCGGTGGGCACGCCGGACCTGGCGGCGGCGCACGACCCGGTGTCCTTCCTCGGCGAGTCGCTGCCGACCTGGATCGCGGTGCCGTACCTGCTGATCGCGCTGACCGGCTCGCTGCTGATCAACGCCCTGTCGATGTACTCGGCGGGCTTCACCGCGCAGACGCTGGGGTTCCGCGTGTCGCGGCTGTCGGCGGTGCTGGTGAACGCGGTGATCTCGCTGGTGCTGGGAACGGTGCTGATGCTGACGGCGCGTGCCTTCGTCGCCGAGTTCACGGCGTTCCTGTCGCTGCTCGCGGTGACGTTCTCGGCGTGGGGCGGGGTGTTCGGCGCGGACATGCTGCGCCGGCCGGGTTACGACGGGGCGGCGCTGTCGGACACCGGGCCCGGCAGCGCGTACTGGTACCGGCACGGGTTCTGCCCGGCGGCGGTGACGGCGTGGGCGGCGGGGCTGGGCACGGGGCTGCTGTTCCTGCGGTCGGTGTGGTTCGACGGGCCGCTGGCGCGGGACACGTTCGTGGGCGAGTACGGCCTGGGCTGGATCGTGACGATCGCGGTGTCGGGGCTGCTGTACCTGGCGCTGCCGAAGCCGGCGGTGGTGGCGGCGGCCGCGGACCGGGGCTGAGCGGCACGCGCGTGCGTACGGAACCGGTGGCGCGCCGCGTACGCGAAGCGCCGCCCCGGCTCCAGGGGGAGCCGGGGCGGCGCTTTCACGGAACGAGGAGAGGGGCAGCGGGGATGTGGCCCGTCTCCCCGAGTGCGGGGTGGGCGGTCAGCCCATCTCCTCCAGCCGCTTGCCCTTCGTCTCCTTGAGGAACTTCAGGACGAACGGGATGGAGAGCGCGGCGAAGATCGCGTAGATGCAGTACGTCGCGGAGAGGTTCCAGTCCGACAGGGACGGGAAGCTCGCGGTGATCGCCCAGTTGGCGATCCACTGGGCGGCCGCGGCGACACCGAGGGCGGCGGCGCGGATCTTGTTCGGGAACATCTCGCCGAGCAGCACCCAGACCACGACGCCCCAGCTCATGGCGAAGAAGAACACGAACCAGTGGGCGGCGACGAGGGCGACCCAGCCCTGCGTGGAGGGCAGCTTGCCGTCGACCAGGTGGTAGGAGAACGCCCAGGCCTCCAGCGCGAGGCCGATGACCATGCCGAAGGAACCGATGAGCGCCAGCGGCTTGCGGCCCACGCGGTCGATCAGGAGCATCGCGACGACGGTACCGATGATGTTGATGATCGACGTCGTGAACGAGTACAGGAACGAGTCGCTCGGGTCGATGCCGACGGACTGCCACAGCGTCGAGGAGTAGTAGAACGCGACGTTGATGCCCACGAACTGCTGGAACACCGAGGCGCCGATGCCGATCCAGACGATCTTCTTGAAGAAGAAGCTGCCGCCGAGGAGGTCCTTGAAGGAGGCCTTCTCCTCGGTGTGCATGAAGTGCTCGATCTCGGCGACGCGGGCGTCGATGTCGGTGCCCGGGGCCTCGACGTCGGCGAGGACGGCCTTGGCCTTGTCGTGGCGGCCGACCGAGATGAGGAAGCGCGGCGACTCGGGGATGACGAAGGAGAGCAGGCCGTAGATGACGGCCGGGATCACCATGACGCCGAGCATGACCTGCCAGGCCTCAAGACCGATGATCTTGCCGCGCTGGTCGCCGCCGGCGGCGTTGAGGATGCCCCAGTTGACGAGCTGCGAGATGGCGATGCCGACGACGATCGCGCCCTGCTGGAAGGAGCCCAGGCGGCCGCGGTAGGCGGGCGGGGCGACCTCGGCGATGTAGGCCGGGCCGATGACGGAGGCCATGCCGATGGCGAAGCCGCCGATGATGCGCCAGAAGGTCAGGTCCCACAGGGCGAACGGCAGCGCGGAGCCGACGGCGGAGATCGTGAACAGGATCGCCGAGATCTGCATGACGCGGATGCGGCCGATGCGGTCGGCGATCCGGCCGGCGGTGGCGGCGCCGATGGCCGCACCGATCAGCGCGATCGCGATGACCTGGGCCAGGGCCGCCGAGCCGATGTCGTACTTGTCACGGATTGCCTCGACGGCACCGTTGATGACGGAGCTGTCGTAACCGAACAGGAAGCCGCCCATGGCGGCTGCCGCGGTGATGAAGATGACATGCCCGAGGTGGTCGGATCCCCCCGAGGGGGATCCCGCCACGGGGGCTTTCGCTGTGCTGGTCACGTGTGCTCCTCGGGCCACCGGCGTCGCTGCCGGGGGTGGGGTTCAGCCGTTCCAGGCGGGAGGTTCGGGTGGTACCAGTGGCGCACACCAACGAACCGCTCACACCTGAAGATAAAAACAACATTGCAGAGAATATGCCTTCAAGACTCGAAGTCAATTCCTGCATGATCGCGAATCGACCCCCACAGCGGCGCCTCGCTAGATTCAAGTGTTGAACTCAACTCATCGTCACGATCCTGGTACCCCGCGGATCGCCGCACACGCCGCGGCCCACGGTGTCCGTCCGGGACGGCGACCGTGGGCCGGGGAAAAGCGCTGGTGGCAGGCGTGGTGGGCAGGCGGGCGGGATCGGGGCGCCGCTCAGTGCAGCCGCTGGCTGATGACCTTCGAGACGCCGTCGCCCTGCATGGAGACGCCGTACAGCGCGTCGGCGACCTCCATCGTGCGCTTCTGATGGGTGATCACGATGAGCTGCGACGCCTCCTGGAGCTCCTGCATGATCCGGATCAGCCGTTGCAGGTTCGTGTCGTCCAGGGCCGCCTCGACCTCGTCCATGACGTAGAACGGGCTGGGCCGCGCCTTGAAGATCGACACCAGCAGCGCCACCGCGGTCAGCGAGCGTTCGCCGCCGGAGAGCAGGCTGAGGCGCTTGACCTTCTTGCCCGGCGGCCGTGCCTCCACGTCGACACCGGTGGTCAGCATGTTGTCGGGGTCGGTCAGCACCAGCCGCCCGTCACCGCCCGGGAAGAGCCTGCTGAAGACCCCCTCGAACTCACGGGCGGTGTCCCGGTACGCCTCGGTGAACACCTGCTCGACCCGGATGTCGACCTCCTTGACGACCTGGAGCAGGTCGGCGCGGGTCTTCTTCAGGTCCTCCAGCTGCTCGCTGAGGAACTTGTGGCGTTCCTCCAGCGCGGAGAACTCCTCAAGAGCGAGCGGATTCACCTTCCCGAGTTGCTGGTACGCCCGTTCGGCGGACCGCAGCCGCTTCTCCTGCTCGCCGCGCGCGAAGGGCCGCGGCCGGTTGCGGGGATGCTCCGGGTCCTCGGGCAGCTCCTCCCCCTCGGCGGGCGGCGACGGCGGCACCGGCAGGTGCGGGCCGTACTCGGTGACCAGGCCCTCCGGCTCGACGCCGAGTTCCTCCAGCGCCCGGGACTCCAGCTGTTCGATGCGCAGCCGCTTCTCGGCGCCCAGCACCTCGCCGCGGTGGACGGAGTCGGTGAGCTTGTCCAGCTCCGCCTTGAGGTCCCGGCCCTGGGTACGGGCGAAGGCCAGCTCGCGCTCCCGCTGCGCCTTCGCGTTCTCCGCGTCGGCGCGTTCGCGCTCGGCCCGGCCCAGCGAGACCTCGACGTGGGCGAGCAGTTGCCGGGCGCCCGCCGCGACGGCCCCGGCGACGGCCGCCTCGTGGCGCAGCCGGGCGCGGCGCTGCTCGGCACGCGCGCGTGCCTCTCGTTCGGCGCGGGCGGCCCGGTCGAGGGAGTCGGCGCGACCGGCGAGCCCCTTGACCCGCTCCTCGTGCGTACGGACCTGGAGGCGGGCCTCCATCTCCGTCTGGCGGGCGTTGGCGCCGTCGGCGGCGAGGCGGTCGCGCACCGAGGCGTCGGGTTCCTCGTCGGCCGGCATCTCCTCGGCGACGGCGAGCCGCTCGGCGAGCTCCTCGACCTCCGTGAGCGCCCGCTCCAGCGCGTCCTGCGCCCGCGTGGCCGCCGCGGCGGACCGCTCGGCCTCCCCGGCGGCGCCCCGGGCCTGGCCGGCGAGCCGCCCGAGCTGCTGGGCGACGGCGGACTTCTCCCGGTCGGCGGCGCGGCGGCGCTCCCCCAGCTCCTCGACGAGCGCGGCGCACCCGGCGCGCCGTTCGGCGGCCTCGCGCTGCGCCGACGCCAGTTCCCCGGAGCGCTCCGCGAGGGCGGTCAGCTCGGCGGCGGCCTCGTCCACGGAGGCCTGCACCTCCAGCAGGCTCGGCGCCCCGGCGGACCCGCCCTGCGCGTAGTGCGCGCCGAGCAGGTCGCCCTCGGCGGTGACGGCGGTGAGGTCGGGCCGCGCGTAGACCAGCCGTTCGGCGTCCTCCAGGGTGCCGACGACGACGACCGCCCGCAGCAGCCGCCGCACGGCCGGCATCAGCTCGGCGGGGCCGCGCACCAGGTCGGCCGCGTACGGCGGGCCGTCCCCGGCGGCGGGCGCCGGTACGTCGTCGGGGGCGCCGCCGACGAGCAGGGCGGCGCGGCCCGCGTCCTGCTTGCGCAGCAGGCGCAGGGCGTCGGCGGCGGCGGAGGGCGCGGCCACGGCCACGGCGTCGGCGGCGGCGCCGAAGGCGGCGGCGACGGCGGTCTCGTGCCCCGGGACCACGTTCAGCAGGGCGGCGGCCGGGCCGAGCAGCCCGGTGAGCCGGTCCCGCGCGCCGAGCAGGGCGCCGGTGCCGTCCTTGCGGCGCAGACCGGTGGCGAGCGCGTCGTGCCGCGCCTGGGTCGCGGCGCGGCGGCGGTCGACGTCGGTGACGGCCTCGCGGGCGGCGGCGAGGGCGGCCTCGGCGGCGGCGAGCGCCTCCCTGGCGGTGTCGTGCCGGGCGCCGAGTTCCTCGTCGCCCGCGTCGAGGGTGTCCACCTCGGCCTGGAGCGTCTCGTACTCCTCCTGGGCGTGGGTGGCGCGTTCGGCCGCCTCGTCGCGGGCCAGGGCGAGGCGGTCGATCTCGGCCTGCGCGGAGGCCGCGCGCGAACGGGCCGCGCCGACCTGGCCGCTGAGCCGGGCGAGACCCTCGCGGCGGTCGGCGATGGCACGGGCCGCGTCCTTCAACCGCCGTTCCTCCGCGGCGAGTTCGCGCTCCAGCTCGGCGCGGTGCGCGACGGTGTCCTCCAGTGCGTGCTGCGCCGCCTCCAGGGCCGCTTCGAGTTCGGCCTCCTGTTCGCGGACACGTGCGGCCTCGCGCTCCAGGTCCTCGGGGTCGCGGCCGCGGCGGTCCTCGGCGGGCGCGGAGGTGGCGCTGTTGACGCGCGCGTCGGCGAGGGAGACGGTGCCGCGGACCCGTTCGGCGAGCTGGGACAACTCGTAGAAGGTCTGCTGCGCGCGCTGCAGGCGCGGTGCGAGGCGGCGCACCTCGTCCTCCAGGAGCCCTTCGCGCTGCTGGGCGCCGCGCAGCGCGGTCTCGGCGGCGTCCTTGCGCTCCTTGAGGGCGGCCTCGTCGGCGATCTCCTCGCTGAGCGCCCGCCGCATCCGGACGAGGTCGTCGGCGAGCAGCCGCAGCCGGGCGTCGCGCAGGTCGGCCTGGATGACGGCGGCGCGGCGGGCGACGGCGGCCTGCCGGCCGAGGGGCTTGAGCTGGCGGCGCAGTTCGTCGGTGAGGTCCTGGACGCGGGCGAGGTTGGCCTGCATCGCGTCCAGCTTGCGCAGCGCCTTCTCCTTGCGCTTGCGGTGCTTGAGGACGCCCGCGGCCTCCTCGATGAACGCGCGGCGCCCGGTGGGGTCGGCGTGCAGGACCCCGTCGAGCTGGCCCTGGCCGACGATGACATGCATCTCGCGGCCGATGCCGGAGTCGGAGAGGAGTTCCTGGATGTCCAGGAGGCGGCAGGTGTCGCCGTTGAGCCGGTACTCGCTGCCGCCGTTGCGGAACATGATCCGCGTGATGGTGACCTCGGCGTACTCGATGGGCAGCGCCCCGTCGGAGTTGTCGATGGTCAGGGACACCTCGGCGCGGCCCAGGGGCGGGCGGCCGGTGGTGCCGGCGAAGATGACGTCCTCCATCTTCCCGCCGCGCAGCGACTTGGCGCCCTGCTCGCCCATCACCCAGCTCAGGGCGTCGACGACGTTGGACTTGCCCGAGCCGTTGGGACCGACCACGCACGTGATGCCCGGCTCGAACCGGAGGGTGGTGGCCGAGGCGAACGACTTGAACCCGCGAAGGGTCAGGGCCTTGAGGTGCACGCCGTCGGACTCTACCCAACGCCGCTGTCCCACTCCATGAACGTGCGGTTTCGCCCATGAACGCGCAGGGCACACCAGACGGTGGGAGAACGGGGCTCCGAGCGGGGGAAAGAAAGAAGGGACGCCGGAGCGTCCCTTGCAAATCTGGTGCAACTCCGTTGCCCGAGCGGTTCGTTCGGGTCAGCGGGCCGCTGAATCGCGCGCCGTGATGCAGTGATCAGGTGAGCGCGGGCTCCGCCTGGTGTGCGTCGATGCTCTCCATGATCCTGTCGTGAGAAGCGGCAGCCGCCAGCGCGTCGTTCTCAGCCTGGATTCGTCCGAGCTCGGATTCCAGGTCCTGGACACGCTGCTGGAGCCGTCGCATCTCGGCGAGGAGTCGCGGGTCGGAGCCGCCGACGTAACCGAGAAGCGCCTTTGCCATGATGGATGGTCCTCCACAATGAGTGACCGACCGAAGCGGTGTGGGTCGTGAGGGATGAGTGTCCGCGGCGCTCGGCAGCTGGTGTCGTCGTGCCTGCATCCATGCCAAACAGCCGGGTGCGCGGGGACTTCCAGAGTCTCACCAAAAAGTTTGACGGTCAACACGATCACGCCCCGTATTCACGGGCGTCCCGGGGGCGCGCGGCCTGAGAACGGCGGCGCGACTGCTCCTGCGGGCCCGGGGGCGTCAGGGTGATCCTTCTCCGCGTGAGCCTGCCACGGCAAGGGGATTCTTGGCAACCACCAGGCGGTTTCTCCCCCGGAGCGCTGTTGACGGCATGTTTCCGGGAGGTCACGCGGCGCCCCTCGGCGGGCCGGCCGGCGACACGCGTCAGCGGATGGCGAACCCGTTGTAGCCGCCACGCGGTGTGTCCCAGATCTCGGTGACGCCGTCGACGCGGCCGGGCGTGTCGGCACCCCGGAGCCAGTCCAGGAGTTTCTGCGCGCTCTCGCGCGGGCCCTCCGCGACCACCTGGACGCGTCCGTCCCCCAGATTGAGAGCAAAACCACTCAGCCCACCGGTCTCCAGGGCCTTCGCCCGGGTGAACCAGCGGAATCCCACGCCCTGCACATGTCCGCGCACCCAGGCGACCAGTCGCACATCCTCGCTCATGGCTGCAACCTAACCGGGCAATGTCTCTCGGGACACTTCATCCCCACCCGCCATGCGGTACCGTCCGGGACCAATGAATCTCATATGAAACTCACTCGAACGAGTGAGCTGGGTCACGCAGACGAGGAAGGCCAGGGAATGGGACGCCACCGACGCTCCGACGCCGGACGCGCCGCCACCAGCCGTGCCACGGGGGGCACTGAGCCGCACGGCTCGTCCGCGAGCGACCGTGACCCGTGGGACCCGGGCACCGAGGTACCGCGTCAGCGGGACGCCTCCCCCCGGGCCCCGTACGCCCAGCAGCCGCGTGCCCCCTTCCCGGGCGAGCGCACCGGCGGCCCGTACATGGGTGAGCGGCCCTCCACCGGGGAACGCCCCGCACCGGGCCGGCGCCCCGACGGCGGGGCCCGTCCCTACGCCGCCCCCCGTCCGCCCGCCGGCGACCGCCCCTACGCGGGCAACCGCGCCACCACCGGGATCGCCCCGTACCTGAACCCGGAGGCGCACCGGGCCTCGGACCCCTACGCCCGGCAGAGCCCCGTCGGCCGCAGCGAGGAGTACCTCTTCGCGACCGACGACGACTACGCGCGTGCCACCGGCACCGGCTCGCTGCCGGTCGTCGGTCCCGGCCCGGGTTCCGGCGACGGCTCCGGCTCCGGCTCCGGCTCCGGCTCCGGCTCCGGCGGCGACCTCGGCCGCGACGACCGTTCCCACCGCCGCAAGCGCAAGGGCATGCGGCCCGTGCGCACCGGCCTGCTGGGAGTGTCGGCCGCCGTGGCGATCGGCGCGGTCGCGGTGGCGACCGGCGTGCTGCCCGGCAGCGACAACTACAAGCTCGGCGGCAGCAGCGGCGACAACGTGCAGGCCGCCGACTCCCCCACCAACTCCGAGACGCAGCAGGGCGGCGCGTCGGGCAGTGTCGACGGGCACGACGACTCCGGTTCGACCAGCCGCGACACCGACCGCGCGACCTCCCCCGCCGCACCGACCCCGTCGGCGTCGGCGTCGACGGCAGCGCCCGCCAAGAAGCCGGCGAAGAAGGCGTCGCCCACGCCGAGCAAGTCCGTCGCACCGTCGCCCACCGCGACCGAGTCCGAGCAGGCGCCGGCGGCGAAGACCACCCCGGTGACCGTCTCGGCGGAGACCGCGGCCGAGGCCGAGGTGCTGCGGCTGGTCAACGTGGAGCGGGAGAAGGTCGGTTGCAGCGCGGTCGCGGCGAACAGCTCGCTGACCTCGCTGGCCGAGAACTTCAGCGACGCCATGGCCGCACAGGGCTTCTTCGACCACACCGACCCGAGCGGGGCGACGCCCTGGGACCGGGCCGACGCGGCGGGCATCACCAACCTCGGCGGCGAGAACATAGCCAGGGGCCAGGCCGACGCCGCGGCCGTCATGGACGCCTGGATGAACAGCGAGGGCCACCGCGCCAACATCCTGAACTGCGACTTCAAGACCCTGGGCGTGGGAGTCCACTTCGGCACCGGCGGTCCCTGGTGGACCCAGGACTTCGGCTACTGAGAGCCCCGGAGGCCGGCGGCTCCTCCCGCGGCGGGCGGTCCCGTACGCTCGGAGCATGACCATCGGCACGGAGCACACGGAGGACGGCGACCTCGCGTTCGACGTGTTCTCCCGCGAGTGTCCCTCGCGTCGCACCCTGGAGCACGTCACCGGGCGCTGGGGCGCGCTGACCCTGGGCGCCCTCGCCGACGGCTCCCTGCGGTTCGGGGAAGTGCGGCGCCGGGTGGACGGGGTGAGCGAGAAGATGCTCTCCCAGACGTTGCAGTCCCTGGAGCGCGACGGACTGGTGCACCGAGAGGTCCGATCGGCCGTCCCGCCCCGCGTCGACTACGAACTGACGCCCCTGGGGCGGGAGGTGGCGGCACGGCTGCTGGCCCTGATCCAGTTCGTCGAAGGGCGCACCGACGAGGTGCTCGCCGCCCGCCGCCGTTACGACGAGACCCCCCGCGGCACCGACTAGGCGCCGCGCGGCGGCCGTTGGCAGTTCGGGCAGAAGTAGCTCGACCGGTTCATCCACGCGCGCCGGCGCATCGGCGTTCCGCACCGGCGGCACGGCAGGCCCTCGCGGCCGTACGCGTCGAGCGAGCGGTCGAAGTAGCCCGACTCCCCGTTGACGTTGACGTAGAGGCTGTCGAAACTGGTGCCGCCCACCGAGAGCGCCGCGTTCATCACGTCCCGTACGTGGCCCAGGAGTTGGGTGGTGACCGGGCGGGTGAAGTTCGCGGTGGGGCGCTCGTAGTGGGTGCGGGAGCGCCAAAGGGCCTCGTCCGCGTAGATGTTGCCGACGCCGCTGATCAACGACTGGTCCAGCAGGGCCCGTTTGACGGTGGTACGGCGCCGTCGCAGCGCCTGGTGGAACGCCTCGTCGTCGAAGAGCGGGTCCAGGGGGTCGCGGGCGATGTGCGCGATGACGTCGGGCAGCCCGTCGGGGGTGTTCTCGTGCAGGGAGAGCCCGCCGAAGGTGCGCTGGTCGACGAAGCGCAGTTCGGTGCCGAGGTCGTCGTCGAACCGGACGCGCACGCGCAGGTGCTTCTCGTCGGCGGCTTCCCGCGGCTGCACCAGGAGTTGACCGCTCATGCCGAGGTGCGCGAGGACGGACTGGCCGGTGTCCTCCAGCGGCACCCACAGGTACTTGCCGCGCCGGGCGGGCGTGCCGAGGCGGTGTCCCTTGAGGCGGTGGACGAAGTCGTCGCCGCCGGCCAGGTGACGGCGTACCGCGCGCGGGTGCAGCACCTCGGCGTCGGCGACGGTGCGGTGGGCGACCCACCGCTCAAGGCCCCGCCGGACGACCTCGACCTCGGGCAACTCGGGCATCGCACTTCCCCGTTCACTGACGTTCGCCGCCCGGGGCCCGTGCGCGACGGGCCGCCGGCCGGTCAACGGACCGAGCGCCCGGCCCCGTTGACGGGGACGGGCGCTCGGCTCGATCGTTCGACCTCAGGCGGACGCGGACGACGGATCGGCACTGTCGTCGGCGGTCTCGGCCGCCTCGGCGTGCTTCTCCTGTTCGGCGCGTTCGTCCGCCGCGGCCCTGATGGACCGCCACGCGGATTCCGCGGCCTGCTGTTCCGCTTCCTTCTTGCTGCGGCCGGTGCCGGTGCCGTACGAGACGCCTCCGACGCGGGCGGCAGCAGTGAAGGTCTTCTCGTGGTCGGGGCCGGTCTCCGTGACGAGGTACTCGGGAACACCGAGCGTCTCGGTCGCGGTGAGCTCCTGGAGGCTGGTCTTCCAGTCCAGGCCGGCACCGAGGTTCGAGGACTTCTCGATCAGGGGGTCGAACAGACGGTGCACGAGCTCCGCCGCCGAGTCGAGTCCCTGGTCGATGTAGACAGCGCCGATCACCGCTTCGAGGGTGTCGGCGAGGATGGAGGCCTTGTCCCGGCCGCCTGTGCCCTCTTCACCACGGCCGAGCCGGATGAAGGCGCCCAGTTCGAGCCCGCGGCCCACTTCCGCCAGTGCGCGTGAGTTGACCACCGCGGCCCGCAGCTTGGCCAGTTGGCCCTCGGGCAGGTCGGGGTGGGTGCGGTACAGCGTGTCCGTGACCACCAGGCCGAGCACGGAGTCACCGAGGAACTCCAGGCGCTCGTTGGTGGGCAGACCGCCGTTCTCGTACGCGTACGAGCGATGGGTCAGGGCGCGCACCAGAAGGGCGGACTCGACCTTGTAGCCGAGCCGCCCTTCCAGAAGCGTGTGGGACGAGGCCTTGTTCTCCGCCGGACCGCCCCCGCGTTGACGGGGGCCGTTCGCCTTGGCGTCAGACATCAGACCTCTCACCGGCCGCTCAGACCTCGAGGACCTGGCGCTTGTTGTAAGTGCCGCAAGACGGGCACGCGATGTGCTGCAGCTTGGGCTCGTGGCAGCGCTCGCACGCAACCAGGGTGGGGACCGCAGCCTTCCACTGCGACCGGCGGTGGCGCGTGTTGCTGCGCGACATCTTCCGCTTCGGAACAGCCACGGCTACTTCTCCTGCTTCTCGGCGGCGCCTGCAGATCCAGGCTCTTCGCCGCTCATCTCGTCCTTCTCGCCGTCCCTGTGCGAACCGGCGAGTCCCTGCAATGCCGCCCAACGGATGTCGACGGCGTCGTGGTGGTGGTCCGGGTCGTCCGCCAGCCGCGCTCCACACTCGGAGCACAGACCGGGACAGTCGTCCTGGCACACCGGCTGCATCGGCAGTGCGAGCACCACCGCATCACGCAGCACGGGTTCGAGGTCGAAAAGACCGTCCTCGATGTAGAGCCTGTCCTCGTCGTCCTCGGCGTCGTCGGCCGGTTCCGCTTTCACGCGGCCCCGGTCGTCGGCGTCAGGGTACGAGAACATCTCCTGGAAGTCCGCCCTGAGCTCCTGCTCCAGCGGCTCCAGACACCTTACGCACTCCCCCTCGGCCCGTGCACGGGCGGTGCCTGTGACAAGCACCCCTTCCATGACGGACTCCAGACGGAGTTCGAGCTCCACCGGTGCGCCTTCCGGCACCCCGATGACTCCCCGGATGCCGAGATCCTTGGGGGCGTCGATCGTGCGGTTCAGGCGCTGGAGCGCGCCAGGACGCCGACCCAGCTCGTGTGTGTCGAACACGAGGGGGTTGCGGTGGTCGAGGCGGGCGTTCAGGGCCATTCCTGCTTTCGTTCTCCGAAGCTCCGGGCACTGCCGCGCGAAGGATGTGCGGGCAGCGGTGATCGCGGACGTACACGCGACCGAAGAGCCAGGATACTGGACCTTTCGCTCTCGTCCCAATCCGGTCGCCGGCCCCCGCTCGGGCGGGGTCCGGCGGCCCGTCCGTCAGAGGCCGCGGCCCTGTTCGTAGGCCCGGAGCTGCTCGGCACTGATCATGCCGGTGTCGAAGAGGCTGGTCTCGTCGAGCGCGTGCGCCTGCTGCTCCGAGTATCCCTGCTGGGCCTGCTGGGCCTGGTCGGGGATGTACGCCGCCTGCTGGCCGTCGTAGCCCTGGTACGCGTACGGGTCGGCCGGCTGCTGGTAGCCGTACGGGTCCGCCTGCTGCGCGTACTGCTGCTGGTAGCCGTACGGGTCGGCGTCCTGCTGCTGCGGGTAGCCGTAGGCGTCCATCTGCTGCTGGACGTACTCCTGCTGCTGTGCGTACTCCGCCTGCTGGGCCGCCACGGTGGACGGCTCGGGCTCGGTGGTCCGGGCCGCCGCGGCCGGGGTGTCCGAGAGGGCGGCGAGGTCGGCGAGGTAGTCGGCGTCGCTGGAGTTGTGCATGGTCGACGTGTCGTCGGCGAGGCTGCTCAGGTCGTCGGAGGCGATGCGGCCGTGCAGCTTCTGCCGGCCGCGGCCCACGGCCTCCAGCGTCTTGGCGAGGACCGCCTCGAAGGCGCCGAGCTTCACGTCGACGTAGTCGTCGGCGGTGCGCCGCAGGGTCTCCGGGTCGTGGCTGCGCTCGGGGGCGTCCTCGTCCTCGTAGCCCTGCTCGTCGGTGCCGGGACCGGTGCCGAGCAGTTTCTCGCGGCCGCGGCCGACCGAGCCGAGCGTCTTGGTGAGGACGACTTCGAAGTTGGCGAGCTTGGAGTCGACGTAGTCGTCGGCCTCCGCGCGGATCTCCTCGGCCTCGCGGCGGGCCTCGGCGAGGATGCGGTCGCCCTCGGCCTGGGAGCGCCGGGCGACCTCGGTGTCGGAGATCAGCGAGCCGCGCTGGGCGTGGGCGCCCTCGATGATCCGCTCGGCCTCCTGGCGGGCCTGCTCGACCATGTGCCGCTGGTCGCCGATGACCTCCTGGGCCTCGGCGAGGGAGTCGGGCAGCGCCTGGCGGACCTCTTCCAGCAGGGCGAGCAGGTCTGCCCGGTTGACCACGCACGAAGCGGACATGGGCATGGCGCGGGCGCTGGAGACCGTGGCCACGATCTCGTCGAGCTTCGTCTGTACGTCCACCGGGGACTCGCCACTCTCTACAGCTGGTTGGAGACGGACGGTCCGACTGTAAGGCCACCGGGTGCCCCGCGGACAGCGGGTGACTGCCCGTCAGGCCGTACGGCCCGCCCGCACGGCCTGCGGACGGGCGCGCGCCGGGTGGTTCAGGAGGCGCGCAGACGCTCGGTCAGGGCTTCCAGAACGGGGGCCGGCACCAGGTGGGAGACGTCGCCGCCCCAGGTCGCGACCTCCTTGACCAGGGAGGACGACAGGAAGCTGTAGGTGGGGTTCGTGGGCACGAACAGGGTTTCCACGCCGGAGAGCCCGTTGTTCATCTGGGCCATCTGCAGCTCGTAGTCGAAGTCGCTGACGGCGCGCAGGCCCTTGACGATGGCGGGGATGTCGCGCTGCTTGCAGAAGTCGACGAGCAGGCCGTGGTGCGACTCGACGAGGACGTTCTCGTACTCGGAGGTCACCTGGCGGATCAGGTCCATCCGCTCGTCGACGTCGAACAGGCCCTTCTTCGACTGGTTGACCATCACCGCGACATGGACCTGGTCGTACAGGCGGGAGGCACGGGCGATGATGTCGAGGTGTCCGTTGGTGATCGGGTCGAACGACCCGGGACAGACGGCGCGGCGCACTAGAGTTCCCTCGCTCTCCGGTCCGGTCATCGTGCGTCTTCGCACGTAGAGGCGGCGCGACCGTACCAAAAGGTCCCCTCGCCGTAACGACGGGACCTGATCGCGCCGAAGCCCGTCGGCCAGCGGAATTCGCCGCCTCTGGTGCTGCGCTCCACGGTGACGAGCGCGTCGTCGGCGAGCCAGCCCCCGGTGCGGAGTGTGAGCAGGATCTCCCGAAGATCGTCGTCCGGGACGGCGTACGGGGGGTCGAGGAAGACCAGGTCGTAGGGCTCGGCGGGGGCTTCGCCGCGGGCGGCCTGCTCGGCCTTCGCGGTGCGGACCTCCGCGCCGGGCAGGCCGACCGCGCGGACGTTGTCGCGGATCGTGCGGGCGGCGCGGGCGTCGGCCTCGACGAGCAGGGTGTGGCCGGCGCCGCGGGACAGGGCCTCCAGGCCGACGGCGCCGGAGCCCGCGTACAGGTCGAGGACGCGTTCGCCGGAGAGGGGGCCGCCGAGCAGGGACTCCCAGCTGGAGAAGAGCCCCTCGCGCGCGCGGTCGGAGGTGGGGCGGGTGCCGTTGCCCGGCGGGACGGCCAGACGGCGTCCGCCGGCCCGGCCGGCGATCACGCGGGTCATTTCGTCGGTCCTTGTCGGTGGTACGGGTCGCCCGCGCGCCCTTACGGGGGCGGGGCGGGTGCGGTGTCGCTCCGCTTGCGGGTCCAGTGTCTCAGCCGGGGCCGCGCGGGAGCGCGCGACGGGGTCGACGCGGGCGCGGCCGCCGCCGGAGGCGGGACGGGGGTGCGTGCACCCGGCGCACGGTCCGCGCCGGGGCCGGGGCCCGCGCCGACCGCACCCCGACATCGCGGACGGACGAGGCGGATCGGGCCCGGGGCCCGGGGCGGCCAACGCGGGCCGCGTGACGTACCCCGGCGCAGGCCGTGCCGCCATGGGTCGTGCTCAGGTCCCGTCCCGGCAGGGCCCCTCACCCCTTGTCGAGGAACTGCTCCCTCTCCTCGTCCAGGAGTGCCTGGAGCGCCGTGCGCAGGCCGGGCAGGTGGGCGAGGTCCGGGTCCGCGGCGACCAGGGACGTCGCCTCCTGGCGGGCCTCGGCGATGACCTCCTCGTCCTCGATGACCGCGAGCATCCGCAGCGAGGAGCGGGCCCCCGACTGGGCCTGGCCCAGGACGTCGCCCTCGCGCCGCTGTTCGAGGTCGAGGCGGGACAGTTCGAAACCGTCGAGGGTGGACGCGACCGCGCCGAGCCGCTGCCGGGCCGGGCTCGCCTCGGGCATCTCGGTGACCAGCAGGCACAGGCCGGGCGCGGAGCCGCGGCCGACGCGGCCGCGGAGCTGGTGGAGCTGGGAGACGCCGAAGCGGTCGGCGTCCATGATCACCATGGCCGTGGCGTTGGGGACGTTGACGCCGACCTCGATGACGGTGGTGGCGACCAGGACGTCGGTGTCCCCCGCGGCGAAGCGGCGCATCACGGCGTCCTTGTCGTCGGGCTGCATGCGGCCGTGCAGCACCTCGACGGACAGACCGGCGAGGGGGCCCTTCGCGAGCCCGTCGGCGACCTCCAGGACGGCGAGCGGCGGGCGCTTCTCCGCGTCGAGTTCGGCGGCCTTCTTCTTCGCCGCCTTCTTCGGGTCGTCGTCCTCGTCGCCGATGCGCGGGCAGACCACGTACGCCTGGTGGCCGTTCTCGGCCTCCTCCCGCACGCGGTCCCAGGCGCGGGCCAGGAAGTGCGGCTTGTCGGCGGCCGGGACGACATGGCTGGCGATCGGCGAGCGGCCCGCCGGGAGCTGGTCCAGGACGGACGTCTCCAGGTCGCCGAAGACGGTCATGGCGACCGTGCGCGGGATGGGGGTGGCGGTCATGACGAGCAGGTGCGGCGGCTGCTTGCCCTTGCCGCGCAGGGCGTCGCGCTGCTCGACGCCGAAGCGGTGCTGCTCGTCGACGACGACGAGGCCGAGGTCGTGGAACTGCACCTTGTCCTCGATCAGCGCGTGCGTGCCGATGACGATGCCGGCCTCGCCGGTGACGAGGTCGAGCAGTGCCTGGCGGCGGGCGGCCGTCCCCATGGAGCCGGTGAGCAGGACGACCTTGGTGGCGTGTTCGGCGCCGCCGAGCATGCCGCCCTGCGCCAGCTCGCCCATCATCTCGGTGATCGAACGGTGGTGCTGCTGGGCGAGCACCTCGGTGGGCGCGAGCATCGCGGCCTGCCCGCCCGCGTCGACGGTGGCGAGCATGGCGCGCAGGGCGACCATCGTCTTGCCGCTGCCCACCTCGCCCTGGAGCAGCCGGTGCATGGGGTGGGTGGCGGCGAGGCCGTCGAAGATCTCGGCGGACACCTTGCGCTGGCCGTCGGTGAGGGTGAACGGGAGCCGCGCGTCGAAGGCGGTGAGCAGTCCGTCGGGCAGCGGAACCCTTGGTACGGCGGGGAGTTGGGCGTCGGCGTGCCGGCGGCGGGCGAGTGCCACCTGGAGGACGAACGCCTCGTCCCACTTGAGCCGGGCGCGGGCGTCCTCGATGTCGGCCCGGGTGTGCGGGCGGTGGATCTTCAGCAGGGCCTCGGGCAGGGCCACCAGGCCGCGGCCCGCACGCAGGGAGTCGGGCAGCGGGTCGACTGCCTGCTGCGCGGCGGGCAGTACGGTCTGGACCGCCTTGGCGATCTTCCAGGACTCCAGCTTCGCGGTGGCCGGGTAGAGCGGGATGAGGGCGCCCGCCCAGGTCTCCACGGGCTCCTCGGTGTCGCCCGTCAGCAACTCGTATGCCGGGTGGGCGAGTTGGAGGCGGCGGTTGAAGACGGAGACCTTGCCGGAGAACATCGCGCGGGTGCCCGGCAGCAGGTCCTTGTGGGGTTTGTGCACGCCGTTGCCGAAGAAGACGAGCTGGAGCCGGCCGTTGCCGTCGGTGATGGTCACTTCGAGCCGCTGGCCCTTGCCGCGCGGAGCCCTCGCGGAGGCGAAGGTGTGCAGGCGCGCGTCGGCGACCTGGGCGACCACGGTGACGTGCTCGTCCATCGGCAGGTCGGCGAGGTCGGTGAGCTGGCCGCGCTCCTCGTACCTGCGCGGGTAGTGGTGCAGCAGGTCGCCGACCGTGCGCAGGCCGAGGTGCTCGGTCATCACCTTCGCGGTGGCCGCGCCGAGCACGTTCTTCAGCGGTTCTTGCAGGGGTTCTTCCAGTCCGGGCACGAGATCCATTGCACACCACGGTGCCGACATCGTCGTACAGGTGCCGGGAAACCCCTGGTCAGCCGGTTCGTTCCGGTCGTAGGATGGCGCGCCCCGGACACCCCCGCGGCCGCCTCCCCACCGGGGCCGCCCGACCCCGCGCCGTCGCCCGTCCCCCCACCGGCGCTGTGACGATGGACTCCCAGATCTCGCAGCCGTCCCAGCCGTTCCCGTCCTCAGAGCCGTCGCCGGCCGCCGCGTCGCCGCACACCTTCCAGGTGGACCTGCGCGGTCTCGTCGACCTGCTCTCCCACCATCTCTACTCCAGCCCCAAGGTCTATCTGCGGGAGCTGCTCCAGAACGCCGTGGACGCCATCACCGCGCGCCGCGCCGAACAGCCGGACGCGCCCGCCCGGGTGCGCCTGTACGCGGAGGGGGACACCCTGCGCGTGGAGGACTCCGGCGTGGGGCTGACCGAGGCCGACGTGCACGACCTGCTGGCGACCATCGGCCGCAGTTCCAAGCGGGCGGACGCCCTGGAGTCGGCGCGCTCCGACTTCCTCGGGCAGTTCGGCATCGGGCTGCTGGCCTGCTTCGTCGTCGCCGACCGGATCCGCGTCGTCAGCCGCAGCGCCCGTACGCCGGACGCGAAGCCGGTGGAGTGGACGGCGCGCGACGACGGTTCGTACACCGTGCGCACGGTCGCGGACGCCGAGCGGCCCGAACCGGGCACCACCGTGCACCTGGTGGCGCGCGCCGGGGCCGGCGAGTGGCTGGCCTCGGACCGGGTGCTGGCGCTGGCCCGGGACTTCGGCGCGCTGCTCCCGTACGACGTGCGCGTGGGCGACGAGCCGGTGGCGGAACTGCCGGCCCCGTGGGACCGCGGGTACGCCTCCCCCGCCGGGCGCCGGGTGGCGCTGGCGCGGCACTGCCACGACCTGTTCGGATTCACGCCGCTCGACTCGATCTCCCTCGACGTGCCGCTGGCAGGGGTGCGCGGGGTGGCGTACGTGCTGCCGACCGCGGTGAGCCCCGCGCAGCGGGCCGCGCACCGGGTGCACCTGAAGGGCATGCTGCTCACCGAGCGGGCCGAACAGCTGCTGCCCGACTGGGCGTTCTTCGTCCGGTGCGTGCTGGACACCGACAGCCTGCGGCCGACCGCGTCGCGGGAGTCCCTGTACGAGGACGAGACGCTGGCGGCGGTGCGGGAGGCGCTCGGCGAGCGCATCCGGTCCTGGCTGACGGGGCTCGCGGCCGGCGACCCGGAGCGGCTGGCGGCGTTCCTGTCCGTGCACCACCTGGGCGTGAAGTCGCTGGCGCGGCACGACCCGGAGATGCTGCGCACCATGCTGCCGTGGCTGCCGTTCGAGACGACGGACGGGCGGATCTCCCTGGAGGAGTTCGCGCAGCGCCACCCGGTGGTGCACTTCACGCGGACGGTGGAGGAGTACCGGCAGGTCGCGCCGATCGCGTCCGCGCAGGGCGTCGGCGTCGTCAACGGCGGCTACACGTACGACAGCGAGCTGGTCGAGGCGCTGCCCTCGGTGCGTCCGGGCACGTCCGTCGCGGAGCTGGACGCGGAGACGGTGACCGCCCACCTGGACACCGTCGACCCGGCGGAGGAGCTGGCGCTGTCCGGGTTCCTGGCCGCCGCGCGGGCCACGCTCGACCCGCTGGGCTGCGACGTCGTCCTACGGGCCTTCCACCCGCTGTCGGTGCCCGCGCTGCATCTCGACGACCGGGCGGCCCGGCACGAACAGGCCCGCGCCGACGCCGAGGAGCAGGCGGACGATCTGTGGGCGGGCATCCTCGGTTCGCTGCGAGGCGGCGCGCCCCGGGCCCGTCTGGTGCTCAACCACCTCAGCCCGCTGATCCGCCGCGTGGCCGCCCTGCGCGACCCGGAGCTGATCGGCACGGCCGCCGAATCCCTGTACGGGCAGGCCCTGTTGATGGCGCAGCGCCCGCTGCGCCCGGCGGACTCGGCACTGCTCAACCGCTCGTTCCTCGGCCTGCTGGAGTGGGCCACCCACAGCGACCCCACGGAGGACGGACCCCGATGAGCGGCACGAACGGCGCGAGTGGCGTCACCGACTTCGACTCGCTGCGCCGGGCGATGGCGGAGAACTCGGAGCAGCCGGAGGGCCCGGCCCGCAACGCGCGCGCCGAACTCCTGCTGGCGGAGGCGGAGAAGCTCGGCATACCGCTCGCCGTGATCGAGGCGCTCGGGCATCAGCTGAAGGTCTACAACTACAGCTCCGAGAAGGCCAAGATGTTCGTCCCGTTCGCGCGGCTGCTGCGCCTGTGGGACGAGACGCCCGGTGACTTCGACGAGTACGAGACGCACTCGCTGTACTGGGTGTTCAAGTGGATGACGTCGGGCATGCTCGACCAGCCGCACGTCCCGCTCGCCTCGGTCGAGAAGTGGCTGTCGGAGATGGACCGCCGCTACCGGCTCGCCGGGCACTCCGAACGGGCCGTGCGCAGCTCCGAGTTCAGCGTCGCCGCGCACATCGGCGACCGGGAGCGGGCGGCCCGCGCGTACACGGCGTGGCTGGCCGCGGACCGGGACCGGATGGCCGACTGCCACGCGTGCGAGCTGAACTCGCAGGGCTGGTGGCAGGCGCGGCTGGGGGACGACGAGGCGGCGGTCGTCCTGTGGCGGCCGGTCCTGGAGGGCGAGTTCACGTGTGCGCACGAGCCGCACACCACCCTCGCCTCCTCGCTGGCGCCGCTGCTGCGGCTCGGCAGGACCGACGAGGCGCGCGCCAACCACCTGCGGGGCTTCCGGCTGGTACGCCCGATGGAGAGCATGCGCGACGCGTACGCGGACCACGTGGAGTTCTGCGCGCTGACCGGCAACGAGGCACGCGGCCTGGAGCTGCTGACCCAACGCCCCTCCTATTTCACGGACATGGGGCATCCGCAGAGCGCGCTCCAGTTCCAGTCGGTGGTCGCGCTGCTCATGGACCGGCTCGTGTCGCTGGGCCGGGGCGGCCTCACCGTGCCCGGTCCGGCGGGCAGGACCTGGACGGCCGCCGAACTCGCCGAGCACGCGCGGGCGGAGGCCCTCGCCCTCGCCGCCCGCTTCGACGAGCGCAACGGCACGACGGCGGTGGGCGACCGCGCCCGCGAACGCATGGCCCAGGCACCCCTGGTGGACCGGCTGCCGCTGGGGGTGCGCGCCCCGCGCTCGGCCGCCGCCCCCGCGGCGCCCGCCCCCGCGCCCGCCGCGCGGGCCACCGGCCCCGGCCCCGGCCTCGCCGAACTCCTCGCCGAGGCACGGCGGTTGTCGGACACCCTGCGGCCGAACGCCGTCGCCGCCTGGGCCGCGGCGGCGCGCGCCGCCGAGGAGGCGGAGGCGCAGGGGGTGACGGACGGGCTGCCGACCGCCCTGGACCGCGCGGAGATCGCCGACCACGCCGCGATGGGCGCCGAACCCGGCGCGGCCGTCGCCCTGTTCGAGCGGGCGGCCGAGCTGTACGCGCGCGCCGGCGACCCGGGCGAGGCCCTGGCGGCCCGCGCGCGGGCCGCGTTCGCGCACGCCCTGGACGGCCGGACCGACGAGGCGCTGGCCGCCGTCGCCGACCCCTACGAGCGGGTGCTCGCCCTGTACGCGGAGGGCGGGACGGGCGTGCGGCAGACGGTCTCCGTGGTCATGGCGCGGGCCCGGATCCTGATGCGCCCGGTGCACGAGGGCGACGAGCCCGCGCCGGAGGACCTGGCCGCCGCGGAGCAGGCCGCGCGGGAGGTGCTGGCCCTGGCCGGCGAGCCGTCCCCCGACGACGTACGGCTCGGGGCACGCGTCGCCGAGGCACACGGCATGCTGGCGGAGACGGCGGCGGGCGCCGGGGACGCGCGCGGCGCGGCGGAGCTCTTCGCGCGGGCCGCCGAGGAGTACGTGCGCCTCGGACTGCCCTGGTACGCCGTCGAGCTGGAGGCGAGACTGGCACAGCTCGCCCAGCACCTCGGCGACCTCGCGGAGGCCGAACGCGCCCTGCGGGCGGCCCTGGAGCACGGCGGTGAGCACGTGACGGCGGCCGGCCGGGCCCGGCTGCACCTGCACCTGTCGGACCTGCTCGGCGGTGCCGACGACCCGCGGGAGGCGGCGGACCAGGCCCTGGAGGCGGCCCACTGGGCGGACGAGGCCGACGAGAGCCGCACCCTGGGCGCCTGGGCACGGCACCGGCTGGGCGGCCATCTGCTGCGGCAGGGGCGCTGGGCGGAGGCGGCCGAGGTGCTGGAGTCGGCGCTGACCGACCTCGCACCCGGGACGCACGGCGACGGCCCGGTCGTGCAGACCCGGTGGTGGCTGGGCGACTGCCTCAGCGAGCTGGGCGAGCACCGGGACGCGGCCGAACACCGGCTGCGGGCGGCCGACATCGCCCGGCACTGGCCGGAGCAGGACGACCACGCGATGCTCGCCCACCTCGCCGCCGAGTCGCTCGGCCAGGCCGGTCTGCCCGCCGAGGCGGACCGCGCCTACGACCGCGCGGCCGGGCTCTGGCACACCCTGGGCAACTCCTCCGGTCTGGTACGGGCGTTGCGGGCCCGCGCGTGGCTCGCGCTGCGCACGGGGGCGGGCCGGGAGGGCGCGCGCGAGCTGATGGCGCAGGCGGCACGGGAGTGCGCGGACGCGGCCGACGCGGCACCCGACGCGGCGGGCCGGGACCGGGCGCTCGCCGATCTCGCCCACACGCACCGGCAGTTCGGCGACCTGCTCGCGCGCTCGGCGGACGCGGACGCCGGTGACGACGCCCTGCACGCGGCCCTCACGGAGGCCCTGGCCGAGGTCGAGGCGTCGATCGCCCTGTTCGACACGCTGGGACCGGACGAGGTGCACAGCCGTACCGGTGCCGAACTGGCGGCAGGCTGGCTGGAGTCGGACCTCGGCCGCCCCGACGCGGCGACCGCGCGGGCACGCGGCGTGCTCGCCCGGTACGAGGGCCTGCCCCCGTCGGAGGCGTCGACTGCCCGCCGCACGGAGGCCGAGAACCTGCTCGCGCAGCTCGCTGAACAGGCGGCGGCGCAGGCGAACACGCGGGTTCCGTAGGGGAGTCGGGCGTCCGGCGGGGGCACGGTCGAACGAGCCGGCCCCGCCGGGCGCCCGCGCGCCCGGCGCCTACTCCACCCCGATGAGCAGCAGCGCCCCCTGCCGGCCGCCCCGGTAGACCACCGTGTCGACCGCCAAGTGGCTTTCCCGTACCCGGCCTTCGAGGTGGTCGGCGAGGGCGTCGGGCGCCTCGTCCGCGACGACGAGGGTGACCAGTTCGCCGCCCGCCGCGAGCATCCGGTCGAGGACCGTGGCCGCGACGTCGGCGAGGTCGGCGCCGATCACCGCCACGTCGCCGTCGACCAGGCCGAGCACGTCACCGGCCTGGCAGATCCCGGCGGTGGTCCACGACTGCCGCTCGGCGACGGCGACCTCGGCGTACCGGGTGGCGCCGGCGGCCGAGGTCATCGCGACGACGTCCTCGTCGAAGCGGCGTTCCGGCTGGTGCACCGCGAGCGCGGCGATGCCCTGGACCGCGGAGCGGGTGGGGATGAGGGCGACCCGGATGCCCTCGGCGCGGGCCTGCTCGGCCGCGGCGGCGGCCTCCCGGCGCAGCTCGGCGTCGTTGGGCAGCAGCACGACCTCGCGCGCGTGGGCCCGGCGCACGGCGTCCAGCAGCTCCTCGTGGCCCGGCTGCCCGCCGGGCGGGGCGAGCACGGCGGTGGCGCCGCCCTCGGTGTACAGCTCGGCCAGACCGGCGCCGGTCACCACGGCGACCACCGCCCGCTGGGCCCGCTCGCGCAGGGGGCCGCCCCCGGCGGCGTGCGCGTCGGCGGCGCCGAAGTGCGTGATCCGGATCCGGTGCGGGCGTCCCGCCTCGATGCCGGCCTCCACGGCGGCGCCGGCGTCGTCCACGTGCACGTGCACGTTCCACAGCCCGTCGCCGCCGACCACCACCAGGCAGTCGCCGAGCTCGTCGAGGCGTTCGCGCAGCCGCTTCACGGCCTCGTCGTCGGCCTCCAGGAGGTAGAGCACCTCGTAGGCGGGCCCGTCGTCCCCCGCGTCGCGCTCCGGGGCCCCCTCGCCGGTCGCGCAGGCGTCCGGACCGGCCGCGTCGTCGTCGGCGGCGGCGCGGGCGGGAGCGGCGGGTGCGGGGGCCGGCTCGGGTGCCTCCCCGGTGAGGGTCTCCACCAGGGCGGCCAGCACGACCACCAGCCCGTGCCCCCCGGCGTCGACGACCCCGGCGCGCTCCAGCGCCGCGAGCCGCCCGGTGGTCTCGGCGAGGGCGGCGCGGGCAGCGTCGTAGGCGGCCCGCGCGACCGCACCGCAGTCGGTCGCCCCGTCGGCGTCGGCGTCGGCGGCGTCCGCGGCGGCGGTGGCGACGGACAGGACGGTGCCCTCGACGGGGTGGGCCACCGCGCGCCGGGCGGAGTCGGCGGCGTGCCGCAGGGCCTGCCGCAGTCCCTCGGCGTCGACACGGGGGGCGTCGCCGACGCCGGTCAGCACCTGGGCCATCCCGCGCAGCAGCTGGGCGAGGATCGTGCCGGAGTTGCCGCGCGCCCCGATCAGCGCCCCGTGGGCCATCGCCCGCGCCGCGTCCGCCGGTGTCGGGGCGCTCCCGGAACCGGCTCGGGCGGCGAAGAGCGCCTCGACCTCGGCGGCGGCGGACTCGACGGTCAGGTACATGTTGGTGCCGGTGTCCCCGTCGGCCACGGGATAGACGTTGATCGCGTCGATCTCCTCGCGTGCCCGTCCCAGCGCGCGGAGCGCGAGGCCGCACCAGGTACGTACCGCGAGAGCATCGAAGAATGTCTGCGGCACCTGCGGCACCTGCGCCTCCTTGAGCTGCTGGAACGTGGGACGCAGCGTAGACCCCGGGCGGCCGTCCGCCCCAGGGCGGGCCGTGGGCGCGGGGCCGGGCAGGGCCCCTGAGCAGGGTCCTCGCGACGGGGGCCGGGACGGAGGTCCGCGCTGTCATGGTAGTTTCGTTGTACGGGAGCAGCCGTTGTATGCTGCTCCGGTTGCCCGATCCCGATCGGGCCATTCCCCTGGCACCGCCAATCAGATCTTCGATCCATTCGGATCGGGATCCCGGCATGCCGGGATCCACCGTAAGTGCATCTGAAGTCTTGGAGTGACCCGTGGCTGCCAACTGCGACGTCTGCGGCAAGGGCCCGGGCTTCGGCAACAACATCTCGCACTCGCACCGCCGTACGCCCCGTCGCTGGAACCCGAACATCCAGCGCGTGCGTACCGTGGTCGGCGGGACGCCGAAGCGCGTGAACGCTTGCACCTCGTGCATCAAGGCCGGCAAGGTCACGCGCTGACGCACGTCCTCCCGTACGCCCGGTTCTGCCGGGCAGGGGGAAGCCAAACGCGCGCGGCCACTGCTGGTTCGCTGCTGAGAGCCGGTCCACCTTGTGTGGGCCGGCTTTTCGCCTTGCCCGCACACCCCTGACGAGTGCCCGCCGGCGGTCGGCCGACGGATCCCGTCACCGTCCGCGCCGCAGTTCCCACCCGTGGTCGACCGGTCCGATGCCGCCGCCGAGCGCGAAGCCGGCCGCGATCGCCCCGGTCACGTAGCGCTTCGCCGCCGTCACCGCCTCGGGCACCGTCTGCCCCAGCGCCAGGTACGCGGCGATCGCCGAGGCGAGGGTGCAGCCCGTGCCGTGGGTGTGCCGGTTGTCGTGCCGGGGCGCCCGCAGCCAGTGCTCCGCGTGCCCGTCGGTGAGCAGGTCCACGGCGTCGCCCGGCAGATGCCCGCCCTTGACCAGGACCCAGCGCGGCCCGTGGGCGAGCACGGCCGCCGCCGCCCCGGGCAGTTGCTCGGCCGAGCGGACGCGGAAGCCGGTGAGCTGTGCCACCTCGTCCAGGTTGGGCGTCGCGACGGTGGCCGCCGGAAGCAGCCGCGTGCGGACGGCGTCGAGCGCGGTCGCCGCGAGCAGCGGGTCGCCGTGCTTGGAGACGCCCACCGGGTCGACGACCGCGGGCGCGTCGGTACCGGCGATCAACTCGGCGACCTCGGCGACGAGTTCGGCCGAGGCGAGCATGCCCGTCTTGACGGCCCCGACGCCGACGTCGTCGACGACCGCGCGGTACTGCGCGCGCACCGCCTCCGGCGGCAGCTCCCAAGTGCCGTGCACACCCAGGGAGTTCTGCGCGGTCACGACGGTGACGACGCTCATGCCGTGCACGCCGAGCGCCAGCATCGTCTTCAGGTCGGCCTGGATTCCCGCGCCGCCGCCGGAGTCGGAGCCCGCGACGGTCAGCACCCGGGGCGGCGCGGCGCTCACGCGTCGTCGCCGGAGAAGTGGTCCCAGCCGCCCCTGCTGGTCCAGGGGGCGCCGTCCACCGTCACTTGCGGCAGCGCCGACGGGTTGAGCACCTCGCCGATCACCTTCCAGCGGGCCGGGAGCTTCACGTCGGGCGGGAAGGTCGCGACGATCGCGTGGTCCTCTCCCCCGGTCAGCACCCACTGCATCGGGTCCACGCCGACGGCCTGCCCGATGTCGTTCATCTGCGAGGGGATGTCCACGGCGCCGGACCGTACGTCGATGCGCACCTTGCTGGCCTCCGCGATGTGCCCGAGGTCGGCGATCAGGCCGTCGCTCACGTCGCACATGGCGGTCGCGCCGAGCGCGGCGGCGGCGGGGCCCGCGTGGTACGGGGGTTCGGGGCGCCGGTGGGCCTCGACGAAGGCGCGCGGGGAGCGGAAACCGCGGGAGAGCACGGCGAACCCGGCCGCCGACCAGCCCAGCCAGCCGGTCACCGCGACGAGGTCGCCGGGGCGGGCGCCGCCGCGGGTGACGGGTTCCTGGTTGCGCAGGTCGCCGAGCGCGGTGATCGACACCATGATCGTGTCGCCGCCGACGACGTCGCCGCCGACCACGGCGGCCCCCGCGACCTGGCACTCGTCGCGCAGGCCGTCCATCAGCTCGGTGGGCCAGGCGACCGGCAGCTCCGCGGGGACGACGAGGCCGAGCAGCAGCGCGGTCGGCACGGCTCCCATGGCGGCGATGTCGGCGAGGTTCTGGGCGGCGGCCTTGCGGCCCACGTCGTACGCGGTCGACCAGTCGCGGCGGAAGTGCCGGCCCTCCAGCAGGATGTCGGTGCTCGCGACCACCCTGCGGTCGGGTGCGGCGACCACGGCGGCGTCGTCGCCCGGCCCGATCCGCACCGCCGGGGTGGTGGTGAGCCGGGAGGTCAGCTCCCTGATGAGCCCGAACTCACCCAGCTCTCCGACAGTGCCCTTCATCGTCCTCGCGCCCCTTCTCTGCTGTCCGCGCCCGGTCGCGCGCCGCCGCCCTTGTCGCTACGGTCGAATGGACCGTCGGCCCCACTCACGCCTGCGCCCCGGCTCCGGGGGTCCGGCCCGCGCAGGTCTCCCCGCGGCGAGCGGCGACGCGATACCGTGGCGTTCCTTTTCCCCACATGATCCTCGTGGCCGCCCTGGAGGTTCCGTGGTACAGGCGTACATCCTGATCCAGACGGAGGTCGGCAAGGCGTCGACCGTCGCCGAGACGATCAGCAAACTCCCCGGCGTGATCCAGGCCGAGGACGTCACCGGACCGTACGACGTGATCGTGCGCGCCCAGTCCGAGACGGTCGACGAACTCGGCCGCATGGTGGTCGCCAAGGTCCAGCAAGTGGACGGCATCACCCGTACTCTGACCTGCCCGGTGGTCCATCTGTAGCCCCGTCTACCCTTGGCCGGTGAACTCTTCGCGCCACCGGCCCCGTTGCGCCCTCGGGCTGTCACTGCTCGCCCTGCTGACCGGCGTCGCCGGCTGCTCCTCGGCAGACGACGGTGTCCACGCCGCGGTTCCCGGTCCGGGGGCCGCGGTGACCAGGCTGTGCCAGAACCTGGACAAGGCGCTGCCGCGGAAGGTGGACGGCCAGGACCGCGGCGACCCCGTGCCCGCCTCCGCGCTGACGGCGGGCTGGGGGAGCCCGGCGATCATACTGCGCTGCGGTGTGAGCCGGCCGACCGAGATGAACGACCCCGACGCGGACGGCGCCGAGGTCGACGGGGTGGGCTGGCTCATCCAGAAGCGCGGGAACGGCAGTTACCTCTTCACCACGACGCTGCGCAAGGCGTACGTGGAGGTCGCGGTGCCCGCGAAGCTCGCCGCCGCGGACGGTTCCGCCGCCCTCGTCGACCTGGCGGCGCCCATCAAGAAGGCGATCCCCGAGGGGATCGCCGACTGACACAACGGTGCGGGCCGCACGGCCCCCGGCGCGCTAGCGCAGCCCGGTCGGACGGCGCAGGGCCGCCTCGATCAGCAGGTCCACGAGCTCCCGGTAGCCGATGCCCGTCGCCTCCCACATCTTCGGGTACATGGAGATGGGCGTGAAGCCGGGCATCGTGTTGATCTCGTTGATCACGAACTCGCCGTCCTCGGTGAGGAAGAAGTCCGCGCGCACGATCCCCTCGCAGGACGCCGCGTCGAACGCCTCCACCGCGAGCCGCCGCACCTCGGCGGTCTCCTCGTCGGTGAGCGGCGCGGGCACCAACCCGGGCGTGGAATCGATGTACTTGGCGTCGAAGTCGTAGTACGCCTGGTCCTGCGGCGGCGGGATCTCGGCGGGCAGGCTCGCGCGCGGTCCGTCCTCGAACTCCAGCACCCCGCACTCGATCTCGCGGCCCCGCAGCAGGGACTCCACGATGATCTTCGGGTCGTGCCGCTGGGCCTCGGCGATCGCCTCGTCGAGGTCGGCGGGGTCGGAGACCTTGGTGATGCCGATCGACGAGCCGGCGCGGGCCGGCTTCACGAACAGCGGCCAGCCGTGGTCGGCGGCGAACTCCACGATGCGCTTGCGGGCGCCCGGTTCGTCCTGCTGCCACTCGCGGGGCCGGACCACCAGGTAGGGGCCGACCTTCAGCCCGAACGAGGTGAACACCCGCTTCATGTACTCCTTGTCCTGGCCCACCGCGGAGGCCAGCACGCCCGCGCCCACGTACGGGACGCCGGACAGTTCCAGGAGCCCCTGGAGGGTGCCGTCCTCGCCGTACGGGCCGTGCAGCACCGGGAAGACGACGTCGACCTCGCCCAGCGCCTTGGGCACCGAGCCGGGCTCGCTGTGGACGACCTCGCGGTTGGCGGGGTCGACGGGGAGGATCACGCCGCCCTCGGCCGACTCGGCGAGCTGCGCCACGTTGGGCGGCCTGCGGTCGACGATCGCCATGCGGTCGGGCTCGTCGGCGGTGAGCGCCCAGCGCCCGTCCTGGGTGATGCCGATCGGCAGGACGTCGTACTTGGTCCGGTCGATGGCGCGCAGCACCGCTCCTGCGGTGACCACGGAGATCCCGTGTTCCGAGCTGCGGCCGCCGAACACGACGGCCACGCGCGGCTTGCGGGGCGGCTGCTCAGGGCTCTGGGGGAGGTTGTCGCTGCTCATATCGCGATGAGAGTACCCGCTGGCAGAGCCGTGATACAGCGTCGTCGGGACGTGGTCGCTCAGCGTCGTTCCGGCTTCGCGCTGCGCGACATCAGTTCCTTCAGGGCGACCACCGGGGGCTTGCCCTCGTGCACGATGCCGACGACCGTCTCCGTGATCGGCATGTCGACGCCGTGCCTGCGCGCCAAGTCCAGTACGGACTCACAGGACTTGACGCCCTCGGCGGTCTGGCTGGTGACCGCGATGGTCTCCGCCAGGGTCATGCCGCGGCCGAGGTTGGTGCCGAAGGTGTGGTTGCGCGACAGCGGCGACGAACAGGTCGCCACCAGGTCGCCCAGCCCGGCGAGTCCGGAGAACGTCAGCGGGTCGGCGCCGAGGGCGACACCGAGCCGGGTCGTCTCGGCGAGGCCGCGCGTGATGAGCGAGCCCTTGGCGTTGTCGCCGAGGCCCATGCCGTCGGCGATGCCGACCGCGAGCCCGATCACGTTCTTGACGGCGCCGCCCAGTTCGCAGCCGACCACGTCGGTGTTCGTGTACGGGCGGAAGTACGGCGTGTGGCAGGCGGCCTGGAGCCGCCGGGCGACCGCCTCGTCGGTGCAGGCCACGACCGCGGCGGCGGGCATCCGCGCGGCGATCTCGCGGGCCAGGTTGGGTCCGGTGACGACCGCGACACGGTCGGGGTCCACCTTGGCGACGTCCGTCACGACCTCGCTCATCCGCATCGCGGAGCCGAGTTCGATGCCCTTCATCAGCGACACCAGAACGGTGTCGGGAGAGAGCAACGGCGCCCAGGCGGCGAGGTTCTCGCGCATCGTCTGCGACGGGATCGCGAGCACCGCGAAGTCCGCGTCCCGGGCCGCCTCGGCAGCGTCGGCGGTGGCCCGCACGTTCGCCGGGAGTTCGACGCCGGGCAGGTAACCGGGGTTCGTACGCGTGGAGTTGACCGTTTCGACGACGTCGGCGCGACGGGCCCAGAGGGTCACGTCGCAACCGGCGTCGGCGAGCACCACCGCGAACGCGGTGCCCCACGAACCAGTGCCGAAGACGGCCGCCTTGACGGGCTTGCTCACGTGCTCTGTCCCTCTTCCCGTGCTTCTTCCCGCGCTTCGTCCGACGCCGTGTCCCGCGCGGACCCGGCGCTCTCCGCGGCCTCTTCGCGCGCCCTGGCCTGCGCGGCGGTGCGGCGGCGCTGCTCGATGCGCTCGCGGCGCGGGTCGTAGGGCACCGCCGGGGCCTTCTCGCCGCGGATCTCCTCCAGCAGGCGCGTGACAGCGGCCATGATGACCTCGGTCGCCTCCTTGAGGACGTCCGGGCTCATCTCCTTGCCGTAGAAGCGCTCCAGGTCGACCGGCGGCCCGGCCAGCACGTGGTGCGTCTTGCGGGGCAGCAGGTCGGGCTTCTTCGCGTAGGGCGGCAGGACCTCGTTGGCGCCCCACTGGGCGACCGGGACGACCGGGCACCGGGTCTGGAGGGCGACCCGGGCAGCGCCCGTCTTGGCGGTCATCGGCCAGCCGTCGGGGTCGCGGGTGAGGGTGCCCTCCGGGTAGAAGGCCACGCACTCACCGCGGTCCACGGCGTCGATGGCGGCACGGAAGGCGCTGAGCGCGTCCGTGCTCTCGCGGTAGACGGGGATCTGTCCGGTGCCACGCATCATGGCGCCGACGAATCCGCCCTTGAAAAGACCCGCCTTCGCCAGGAATCGCGGAACGCGTCCGGTGTTGTACTGGAAATGGGCGTACGCGAAGGGGTCGATGTGCGAATTGTGATTCACCGCGGTGATAAATCCGCCCTCGGCCGGAATGTTCTCCATTCCGCGCCAGTCGCGCTTGATGAGAACCGCCAGGACGGGCTTGCAGATGACTGCGGCGAAGCGATACCAGAAGCCGATTCTCCGGCGGGGCACGCGGACACCTTCCTCTAGGGCCCGGGGCCGGCCAAGCGCCGTCCCGGACCGGCTGTCTGTCCAGGACACCGTACGCCCCGACCGCGAGGACGCCAGATGGGCCGGGTGACAATGAGCGCGACAAGAAGGGAACGGAACGCTCGTGCAGTGGACCCTGGTCGTACCCGTGAAACCGCCGTCGCGGGCCAAGAGCAGGCTGGCGGACACCGCCTCCGACGCCCTGCGCCCCTCCCTCGCCCTGGCCTTCGCCCTCGACACCGTGGCCGCCGCCCTGGCCTGCCCGCGGGTCCGGGATGTGGCGGTCGTCACCGACGACGGACCCGCCGGGCGCGAGCTGGCGGCCCTGGGCGCCCGGATCGTCGCCGGTGAACCGGGCGGCGGCCTCAACCCGGCACTGGCGCACGGCGCCGCGGCGGTGCGGGCACTGCGCCCCCGTGCGGCCGTCGCGGCCCTGAACGCCGACCTGCCGGCGCTGCGCCCCAGGGAGCTGGCCCGGGTGCTGGACGCGGCGGCCGAGTTCCCGCGCGCGTTCCTCCCCGACGCGGCGGAGGTCGGCACGACGCTGCTGGCGGCCTCCCCCGGTCACGAACTGCGCCCGGCGTTCGGCACGGACTCCCGGGTCCGGCACGCGGCCTCCGGGGCCGTGGAACTGCTGCCGGACGCGGTGGAGTCGGTGCGCCAGGACGTGGACACGGGCGACGACCTGCGGGCGGCCCTGGCACTGGGCACCGGCCCGCGCACGGCGGCGGCCGCCGCGCGCCTGCTGCTCGGCGGCGGCCCGCGGCGCTGAGGCGGCGCGGGACGGGCCGGACGGCCGCGCGGGCCCCTCGCCCGCGGGGGCGCGGCGGGGGCGCCGACAGTAGGCTGCGCGCATGCAGGCGACCGCGTACACGTACGACCCCGAGACCCGCAGCGGACAGGTGCTGCTCGACGACGGGACGCCGGTGCCCTTCGACGGGGCGGCGTTCGACGCGGGCGGCCTGCGGCTGCTGCGCCCCGGGCAGCGGGTGCGCGTCGAGACGGACGGCGAGGGCGACGCCCGCCGCATCACCCTGGTGACGCTCCAGACCTTCTGATCCCCCTGGCCCCCGCCCCGGACACCCCGACTCGGGCGCGGGGAAGGCGAGTTCACACGCTTCGGTCCCCCGGGCCGGGCCCGGGGGACCGTGCACACGCCGCGGGCCGGTCTCCCGGAGGGAGCCCGGCCCGGCGCGTGAGTGCCCGTGTGCCACTACTTCTTGCGAGCGGTGGCCTTCTTGGCGGTCGTCTTGCGCGCCGTCGACTTCTTCGCCGGGGCCGTCTTCGCGGGGGCCTTCTTCGCCGCGGCCTTCTTCACGGTGGACTTCGCCGCCGCCGGGGTGGCCTTGGTGGCGGACGCCTTCTTCGCCGTCGTCTTCTTGGCGGCGGCGGAGGTCTTCTTCGCCGTCGTCTTCCTGGCGGCCGTGGTCTTCTTCGCGGCGGCCGACTTGGCGGTGGCCTTCTTGGCCGCGGCCTTCTTCACCGTCGCCGAAGCCCCGCCGGTCAGGCTGCCCTTGGGCGCCTTCTTGACCGCCACGTCGTTCTTCGGGAGCTTCTTCGAGCCGCTGACCAGGTCCTTGAAACCCTGGCCGGCACGGAAGCGCGGCACCGAGGTCTTCTTGACCCGGACCCGCTCGCCCGTCTGCGGGTTGCGGGCGTAGCGCGCCGGGCGGTCGACCTTCTCGAAGGAGCCGAAACCGGTGACCGAGACCCGGTCGCCCGCGACGACCGCACGGACGATGGCGTCCAGTACCGCGTCGACCGCTTCGCCGGCCTGCTGACGGCCGCCCAACTTGTCGGCAATCGTTTCTACGAGCTGCGCCTTGTTCACGTCTTCCCCTTCGGAGACATTGCCAGAACGAAAGTGTTCAAGCCTTTTCGCACGTTAGGCAGATACATACCGCAAATCAAACACGAAACGGGCGAATCACCCTTGTGCCGCAACGGACTCGGCCGCCCCGGAGTTGTTTCAGCGTTCCTCTTCGGGGATTCGTCCCGCGTCGAGGTCCGCCGTGAACCGCTCCAGGCGCCTTGCCGCACCGGTGAGATCGTGTTTGGCCGCGGCCGTGATGACCAGCAGCTTCCGGGTCAGCGCCATCCGTACGCCCTCCGGGACTTGCAGTGCGCGCACCTTTGCATGCGCTTCCTTCAGTTGGTCCGCGACCGCCGCATAGAGCTGGAGTTGGCCGTCGTGTCCCATGCACAGATTGTGCCATCTGGGGCGAGTTGTCGCCCGCCCAGGGGGCAACTGCCGCCGTACAAGGCCCTTTCGGGGGCCGCGGCGGCCGAACACGTGTTAGCGCGCACTCCCCTCAACTCGCCTTCCATAGAGGGGAGTTGAGAGCACCCGGCAGACCCCGCAGGGCCGTTCGGGTACAGAAACAGCCGTACCCCCGATCGGGGCGATCGGGGGTACGGCGGGGGTGTCGCGGTGGCCGGAACTCGACCTTGACGCCCGGGATCAGACCGGCAGCGTCCGCGGCTTGTACGAGGGACGCTTGGCCTCGTACGTCGCGATGTCCTCTTCGTTGCTCAGGGTGATGGAGATGTCGTCCAGCCCGTTCAGCAGCCGCCAGCGGGAGTTCTCGTCCAGCTCGAAGGCGGCGGTGACTCCCTCGGCACGGATCTCGCGCGCCTCCAGGTCGACGGTGATCTCGGCGGTGGGGTCGCTCTCCGTGAGCTTCCACAGCGCGTCCACGACCGACTGGTCCGCCACCACCGTGAGCAGGCCGTTCTTCAGCGAGTTGCCGCGGAAGATGTCGGCGAAGCGGGGCGAGATCACGGTCTTGAAGCCGTAGTTCTGCAGCGCCCACACCGCGTGCTCGCGGGACGAACCGGTGCCGAAGTCGGGACCGGCGACCAGCACCGTCGCGCCGTCGCGCTCGGGGCGGTTGAGGATGAACTCCGGGTCCTTGCGCCAGGCCTCGAACAGCCCGTCCTCGAACCCGTCCCGCGTGACCTTCTTGAGCCAGTGGGCGGGGATGATCTGGTCGGTGTCGACGTTGCTGCGGCGCAGCGGAACGGCCCGGCCGGTGTGCTTGACGAATGCTTCCATGACTTCTCAGACTCCAGCGGGCGCGGGGGCTTCGGACAGGTCGGACGGGGAGGAGAGGCGCCCCGTCACCGCGGTCGCGGCCGCTACCTGCGGCGAGACCAGGTGGGTGCGGCCGCCCTTGCCCTGCCGTCCCTCGAAGTTGCGGTTCGAGGTGGACGCCGAGCGCTCACCGGGCGAGAGCTGGTCGGGGTTCATGCCCAGACACATCGAGCAGCCCGCGTACCGCCATTCGGCACCGGCCTCCTTGAAGACCACGTCCAGGCCCTCGGAGACGGCCTGGAGGCCGACCCGCGCGGAGCCGGGGACGACCAGCATCCGTACGCCGTCGGCGACTTTGCGGTCCTTGAGGATGCCGGCCGCCGCCCGCAGGTCCTCGATGCGGCCGTTGGTGCACGAACCTACGAAGACGGTGTCGACCTTGATCTCGCGCAGCGGCTGTCCGGCGCTCAACCCCATGTATTCCAGGGCCTTTTCGGCGGCGACGCGCTCCGAAGCGTCTTCGTACGAAGCCGGGTCGGGGACGGTGGCCGAAAGCGGCGCGCCCTGACCGGGGTTGGTGCCCCAGGTGACGAACGGCGAGAGCTCGGCGGCGTCGATGACGACCTCGGCGTCGAACACCGCGTCGTCGTCCGTGCGCAGCGTCTTCCAGTACGCGACGGCCGCGTCCCAGTCGGCGCCCTGCGGGGCGTGCGCGCGGCCTTCGAGGTACGCGAACGTCGTCTCGTCCGGGGCGATCATGCCCGCGCGGGCGCCGGCCTCGATCGACATGTTGCAGATGGTCATCCGGGCCTCCATCGAGAGCTGCTCGATGGCGCTGCCGCGGTACTCCAGGATGTAGCCCTGGCCGCCGCCGGTGCCGATGCGCGCGATGATCGCGAGGATCAGGTCCTTGGCGGTGACGCCGTCGGGCAGGTCGCCGTCGACGGTGATGGCCATGGTCTTCGGGCGGGCCATCGGCAGCGTCTGGGTGGCCAGCACGTGCTCCACCTGGGACGTGCCGATGCCGAACGCCAGCGCGCCGAACGCGCCGTGCGTCGAGGTGTGGGAGTCGCCGCACACCACCGTCGTGCCGGGCTGCGTCAGACCGAGCTGCGGGCCCACCACGTGCACGACACCCTGCTCGACGTCACCGAGCGGGTGCAGCCGTACGCCGAAGTCCGCGCAGTTCTTGCGCAGCGTCTCCAACTGGGCGCGGGAGACCGGGTCCGCGATCGGCTTGTCGATGTCGAGGGTGGGGGTGTTGTGGTCCTCGGTGGCGATGGTGAGGTCCAGGCGCCGCACGGCGCGGCCGTTCTGGCGCAGTCCGTCGAAGGCCTGCGGGCTGGTCACCTCGTGCAGCAGGTGCAGATCGATGAAAAGGAGGTCGGGCTCGCCCTCGGCGCGCCGGACGACATGGTCGTCCCAGACCTTCTCCGCGAGTGTCCTACCCATCGCTTTCCCTCCGGCCGGCGAAACAGAGCCGGCCCAACTAGAGATCCTGCGGAAGCGGCGCCCGCACCCCCTCGTCCAGGCGTCGCCGCGGGTCCGATGACCCGCGAACCGCTGGCTTCAAGAGTGGCGCGTTCCACGGGAAATTGAACTTGCGTTTCACAGAGTGAGACGCGAGTATCGTTTCATGGACAACAGTAGCGGCGTCGGCGTTCTGGACAAGGCGGCCCTCGTCCTGAGCGCTCTGGAGTCCGGTCCGGCCACCCTCGCGGGTCTGGTCGGGGCCACCGGACTCGCACGGCCCACGGCTCACCGCCTGGCCGTGGCTCTGGAACACCACCGCATGGTGGCGCGCGACATGCAGGGCCGCTTCATTCTCGGACCGCGGCTGTCCGAACTGGCCGCGGCCGCGGGCGAGGACCGGCTGCTCGCCACGGCGGGCCCGGTGCTCACGCACCTGCGGGACCTCACCGGCGAGAGCGCCCAGCTCTACCGGCGCCAGGGCGACATGCGCATCTGCGTGGCCGCCGCCGAGCGCCTGTCGGGCCTGCGGGACACCGTGCCCGTGGGGTCGACGCTGACGATGAAGGCGGGGTCGTCCGCGCAGATCCTGATGGCCTGGGAGGAGCCCGAGCGGCTCCACCGGGGCCTCCAGGGCGCGCGGTTCACGGCGACGGCGCTGTCCGGAGTGCGGCGCCGCGGCTGGGCCCAGTCGATCGGCGAGCGCGAGCCGGGCGTCGCCTCGGTGTCCGCGCCCGTGCGCGGCCCGTCCAACCGCGTGGTCGCCGCCGTCTCGGTCTCCGGTCCCATCGAGCGCCTGACCCGCCACCCGGGCCGGATGCACGCCCAGGCGGTCATCGACGCCGCCGGCCGCCTGTCCGAGGCGCTGCGCCGCACGGGCTGACACCCGCCGCCGGAGCGGGGCCGGTCCCGACGCCGCGGCCGCCCCGCCCGCTCCCCCGCCGCCGTACACGTCAACCGCCGTGTGCGGCGCGCTCGTTGGGGTCCGGCGACAGCAACGCCGAAGGGCCTCCACCGTGGTGGAGGCCCTTCGGTTCGTACGCGTACCCCCGACCGGATTCGAACCGGCGCTACCGCCTTGAGAGGGCGGCGTGCTAGGCCGCTACACAACGGGGGCGAGGATCCTGCGGGCGGTTGAAGTACATCGCCGCAGATCCGAGCTGGTCTACCTGGACTCGAACCAAGACTAACTGAACCAGAATCAGCCGTGCTGCCAATTACACCATAGACCAAAGTGGTTTAGACCAGTTGGTACCCCCGACCGGATTCGAACCGGCGCTACCGCCTTGAGAGGGCGGCGTGCTAGGCCGCTACACAACGGGGGCCCTAGCGATCCTGCGTCGTGGACAGCGGGTGCGACCCGAACTGTCCTCGCGGGAAGGATCTGTACCCCCGACCGGATTCGAACCGGCGCTACCGCCTTGAGAGGGCGGCGTGCTAGGCCGCTACACAACGGGGGCCTGCGGATGGTCGTCCGCGGTGCAGATGAAGCTCTGCGAGCTGGCCTACCTGGACTCGAACCAAGACTAACTGAACCAGAATCAGTCGTGCTGCCAATTACACCATAGGCCACTGGAACGCAAGCCCCGCAAGGAATGTTGCTGAGGGATCTTGTTCTAGTTGACGCTGTCGGTATCGGGGCCCAGGGCCCTTCTCCGGCGGCGCAGGAAGAACATTACCCGAAGGTGGACGGGGCTCCAAAACGGGTATCGGCGCCGAGGATCGCGGGCAGTTCGGCGAGCGAGCCGATGCGGTGCGGACCCCGGGGCGCGTCGGCTCCGGTGTACACACCGTCACGGCAGATCCACACGGAGAGCAGTCCGGCGTCCGCCGCGCCCCGCCCGTCGATCTCCGGGTGGTCCCCGACGTACGCCACCTCGTGGGGCGGCAGGTCCAGCGCCTCGCACGCCGCGAGGAAGGCCGCGGCCTGCGGCTTGGAGACGCCCAGCTCGGCCGCGCACAGCACGGCCTCGAAGCGGTCGAGGACACCGAGCACGCGCAGCTTGCGGTCCTGGACCCGGATGCTGGAGTTGGACAGCACCGCGTGCCGGTGACTGACGGCGAGGGCGTCCAGCGCCGGCAGGACGTCCGGGAACAGGGACCAGGCGGCCTCGTAGTGGACGAGGTAGCGGGCGTGCCAGTCCTCCGCCTGCGCGTCGGTGAGACCGCTGCCGACGAACTCCTTGACGCGGTCGCGGCGTTGGGTCTCGAAGTCGGTCTCACCGTTCGCGTGGCGCAGCCAGTGCGTGTCGGTGATCCGGCGCCAGCGGGCCAGTGACTCCTCGGGCGTCTCGGCACCCGTGAGGCCCTCGGCCTCCAGGTGCGCGCGCAGGCCGATCCGGTCGGCCGTGCCGTAGTCGAAGAGGGTGTCGTCTACGTCCCAGACCACGGCGCGGATGCTCATGGACCTGACAGTAACCCGCTGTGCGCCGCCTGTCACCGGGTGCTCGCGGAGCGCACGGCGAGGGGGCGGCACCGCGCCGGTGCCGCCCCCTCGTACTGCCGTCGCGCGCGGGTCAGGCCGCCAGGCGGGCCAGGGCCGCGTCGATGCGGGCCAGCGTCTTCTCCCTGCCCAGGATCTCCAGCGACTCGAAGAGCGGCAGGCCGACCGTGCGGCCGGTGACGGCGACGCGGACCGGGGCCTGCGCTTTGCCGAGCTTGAGGCCGTGCGCCTCGCCGGCGGCCAGGACGGCCTCCTTGAGCGACTCGGCGGAGGCCCAGTCGGCGGCGTCCAGCTTCTCGCGGGCGGTGCGCAGCAGGGCGTCGCTGCCGTCCTTCATGGCCTTGGTCCAGGAGGCCTCGTCGAACACCGGCTCCGCGAGGAACAGGAAGTCGACGTTGTCGGTGATCTCCGAGAGGACCTTGAGCCGGGTCTGCGCGTGCGGGGCGACGGCCTCCCACTTGGCCTCGTCGAAGTCCTCCGGCGCCCAGGGCGCGAAGGGGGCCCTCAGCCACGGGGCGCAGCGCTCGGTGAAGTCCTTCACGTCGAGCAGGCGGATGTGGTCGCCGTTGATCGACTCGCACTTCTTGAGGTCGAAGCGGGCCGGGTTGGGGTTGACGTCCGCGATGTCGAAGGCCGCCACCAACTCCTCGACGGAGAAGATGTCCTGGTCCGCGGAGAGCGACCAGCCCAGCAGGGACAGGTAGTTGAGCAGTCCCTCGGGCAGGAAGCCGCGCTCGCGGTAGAGGTTGAGCGAGGCCTGCGGGTCGCGCTTGGAGAGCTTCTTGTTGCCCTCGCCCATCACGTACGGCAGGTGGCCGAACTCCGGTACCCGCTGGGCGAGTCCGAGGTCGATGAGCGCCTTGTAGAGGGCGATCTGCCGCGGGGTGGAGGAGAGCAGGTCCTCGCCGCGCAGGACGTGGGTGATCTCCATCAGGGCGTCGTCGACCGGGTTGACGAGCGTGTAGAGCGGGGCGCCGTTGGCGCGCACGATGCCGTAGTCCGGGACGTTCTCGGGGAGGTAGGTGATCTCGCCGCGGACCAGGTCCGTGAAGGTGATCGGCTCGTCGGGCATGCGGAAACGGACGATGGGGCTGCGGCCCTCGGCCTCGTACGCGGCCTTCTGCTCGTCGCTCAGCTCGCGGCAGTGGCCGTCGTAGCCGGACGGCCTGCCGGCGGCGCGGGCGGCGTCACGGCGGGCGTCCAGCTCCTCGGTGGAGCAGTAGCAGTGGTAGGCGCGGCCGGCGTCGAGGAGCTTCGCCGCGCTGTCGCGGTAGATGTCCATGCGCTGCGACTGCCGGTAGGGCGCGTGGGGGCCGCCGACCTCGGGGCCCTCGTCCCAGTCGAAGCCCAACCACCGCATGGAGTCGAGGAGTTGGTTGTACGACTCCTCCGAGTCGCGGGCCGCGTCGGTGTCCTCGATGCGGAAGACCAGGGTGCCGCCGTGGTGGCGGGCGAACGCCCAGTTGAACAGGGCGGTGCGCACCAGGCCCACGTGGGGGTTGCCGGTGGGCGACGGGCAGAAACGTACGCGGACGGGGGATGCGCTAGCCACGCTTGACAACCTTGTTGGTGAGAGTGCCGATGCCTTCGATGGTGACGGCGACCTCGTCGCCGACGGTGAGCGGTCCGACGCCTGCCGGGGTGCCCGTGAGGATCACGTCGCCGGGGAGCAGCGTCATGGCCTCGGTGATGTTGGCGATCAGATCCTCGATCGGGTGGATCATCTCGCTGGTGCGGCCGAGCTGGCGCTGCTGACCGTTGACCGTCAACTGCACGGTGAGGTCGGCCGGGTCGAGGTCCGTCTCCACCCAGGGGCCCAGCGGGCAGGACGTGTCGAAGCCCTTGGCGCGCGCCCACTGCTTCTCGCGGCGCTGCACGTCGCGGGCGGTGACGTCGTTGGCGCAGGTGTAGCCGAGGATCACGTCCTTGACGCGGTCGCGGGGCACCTCGCGGCACATCCGGCCGATGACGACGGCGAGTTCGGCCTCGTGGTGCAGGTCCTCGGTGAAGGAGGGGTACTGGATCGCGTCGCCGTGGCCGATCACCGAGGTGGAGGGCTTGAAGAAGGCGAACGGCTGCTCGGGCACCTCGTTGCCGAGTTCCTTCGCGTGCTCCGCGTAGTTGCGGCCGAAGGCCACGACCTTGTTGGGGAGCACGGGGGGCAGCAGGCGGACCTTGCTCAGGGGCACCTTGGTGCCGGAGAGCTCGAAGTCCGCGAAGGGGATGCCCCTGATGATGTCGAGGACGAGCTCGTCCGGCCTGTCGCCCTCGACCGCGCCGAAGGCGACGTTCCCGTCGATGGAGAATCTGGCGATGCGCACGGGATCCTGGCGCCCCTTACCTGAGCTGGCTGGAGTATGACGCTCCAGGCTAACGCGGCAGCGGCGGGCGCCCCGCGCGGCGGCGACGCGTCGGGGCCGCGGCAAGTGGCGCGGCAGGTGCGCGGCGGGGGTTCCGCTTGCGGTCGCGGCCGCAAGCGGAACGCGGGGCGCCGGTCCGGCGCTACGGACCCGCGGTCGCTACTCGGCGACGGAGGCGGCGACCGGGACCTCGTTGAGGATCGTGCGGCGGGGGTTGGCGGTCTGCGCCGGGAGTTCGGTGGAGTGCTCCGGCTGTTCCAGCGCCCGGAGTTCACCGGCGTCGGCCAGGTGCGCCAGCGTGGTGCGACGGGGGTTGGCGAGGTTGTGGAACATCATCGTCGTCTTCACGGTTGTACTGACCCTGTCCTGTCCGGGCGCCGGGAGGGTCGGAAGTCCGCAGCGGCCTCCCGCCCGGGCGCGGGTTGTCGGATTTGCCATATCTGTAAAGCGCCAGGTTAAACGTGCAATTCCCGCGTGTGACGTGAAGAGATCCTGATCCGCGTGTGAGTTTGCTCACGACGGCCGTCACAAAAGCGCCATACCGGACCGACGGCCGGGGGTGACGAAAAGGGCATTGCACGCCTGAAGCAGCCATTCCGCTCCCGATCATGGCGACCGGGACAGGCTGCGAGGGTTACGAGATCGTCGGGATAGGTCCGGTATGCACCAGAACGATTTCAACATCTCGTGACACGTCCATCACGGGCAGTCACACAGGTCACAGCCTGGCCCATGGGCCTTGTTGGGAGATCCGGCACTGTGCTGGAATTCCACGGACCGCCGCAGGACGGATCCCGGCGCGCTGGGGGCGCGACACAGCGCCGCAAGGCGGCGGGAGGGGAAGCCAGCGCCGGTCACTCACGACCAACAGGGGGGCGCATTCAGGGCGCTCCCTACGACGCCGACACCGTCCTTCCGTTTACCCGGAGGGGCGCCTGGTCCAGAGGTTGCGACGCTAGTGCAGGGACGTTTCAAGAGGGATGGCAGCGCTTCGGCAGAGCCGGAGCCGCACGGCGGGACCGACCGCGGTTCCTCGCCCCAGCACGCCCAGAACCCGGAACCGGGAGAGGCGCAGTCCGGCGAGGGCGGTGAGCGCGCCGGCCGGTCCGGCACCTCGGCGACCCCCAAGCCGCCCGCCGCCCAGCCGGCCGCGCGGACCGCGGCGAACCCGCAGGGCCCCGGCTCCCGGGTCGCGCTGCGCAACTGGCGCATCTCCACGCGCCTGGTGTCGCTGCTCGCGCTCCCGGTGGTCGCGGCCACCTCGCTGGGCGCGCTGCGCATCAGCGACTCCATGGACGACATCCAGCAGCTCGACAACATGAAGCTGCTGACGGACATGACCAAGCAGGCCACCGAGCTGGCCGCCGCGCTCCAGGACGAGCGCGACAAGTCGGCCGGTCCGCTGTCGCACGGCGCCACGGCCACCGACTACACGGTCAAGCTGTACCGGACGAAGACCGACCGGGCCCGCGACAACTTCCTCAACGCGTCCGAGGAGGTCGACAGCGCCAGCAAGGACGGCAACCTCCAGGGCGTGCGCGACAGCCTCGTCGGCCTGGCCAGCGAGCTCAACGGACTCAACAAGATCCGTACCGCCGCGTACAGCTCGAAGGGCAACTCGACCCAGACCGTCGAGGGTTACCACCGGCTCATCACGGACCTGCTCGGCCTCTCCCAGGACATGGCCGAGGCGACCAGCAACCCCGAGATGATCCAGCGCACCCGCGCCCTGTCGGCGTTCTCGTCGGCCAAGGAGTACGCGTCCGTGCAGCGAGCGGTCATCGCCGCGGCGCTGCCCGACAACAACACGACGTTCGGCGACCTCTCGGACAACGACCGGCTGTACGCCGAGTCGGCCCTGGAGAGCCAGACCTCGGACCTCAACAGCTTCCGCAACATCTACGGCGACGGCGCCGAGGAGCTCATCAAGCCGATCGACGAGGGCAACCCGACGATCGAGGCCTCCGACGTCTACGCCAAGCGCGTGCTGGACCAGCAGAACGGTCTGAAGTCGCTGGACAAGCGCTCCTACCGCGACTGGCTGGACGACAGCACCACCAAGATCACCCAGATGAAGAACATCGAGCACACGCTGCTCGAGGAGATGGAACAGAAGGCCCGCGAGCTGCGCAGCGCCTCCGAGCGCGAGGCGATCATCTCCGGTGCGCTGGTCCTGCTCGTGCTCGGCGTCTCGCTCGTCGGCGCCTTCGTCGTGGCCCGGTCGATGATCCGCTCGCTGCGCCGCCTCCAGGAGACGGCCACCCGCGTCGCCCAGGACCGGCTGCCCGAACTGGTCGCCCAGCTCTCCGAGTCGGACCCGCAGGACGTCGACACCTCCGTCGAGTCGGTCGGTGTGCACTCCCGGGACGAGATCGGCCAGGTGGCCGCGGCCTTCGACGACGTGCACCGCGAGGCGGTCCGCCTCGCCGCCGAGCAGGCCCTGCTGCGGGGCAACGTCAACGCGATGTTCACCAACCTCTCGCGCCGCTCCCAGGGTCTGATCCAGCGCCAGCTCTCGCTCATCTCCGAACTGGAGTCCCGCGAGGCCGACCCGGACCAGCTCTCCTCGCTGTTCAAGCTCGACCACCTCGCGACCCGCATGCGCCGCAACGGTGAGAACCTGCTGGTCCTCGCCGGTGAGGAGCCCGGCCGCCGGTGGACCCGCCCGGTCCCGCTGGTCGACGTGCTGCGCGCCGCCGCGTCCGAGGTGGAGCAGTACGAGCGCATCGAGCTCGCCGCGGTGCCGACGACCCAGGTCGCCGGCCGCGTCGTCAACGACCTCGTCCACCTGCTCGCCGAGCTGCTGGAGAACGCCACGTCGTTCTCCTCCCCGCAGACCAAGGTCAAGGTCACCGGTCACGCACTGCCCGACGGGCGGGTGCTGATCGAGATCCACGACACCGGCATCGGCCTCTCCCCCGAGGACCTCGCCGCGATCAACGAGCGGCTCGCGTCACCGCCGACCGTGGACGTCTCCGTCTCCCGCCGCATGGGTCTGTTCGTGGTCGGCCGCCTGTCGCAGCGCCACGGCATCCGCATCCAGCTCCGCCCGTCCGACTCCGGCGGCACGACCGCGCTGGTCATGCTGCCGGTCGACGTCGCCCAGGGCGGCGCCAAGCCGGCTCCCGGCAAGGGCGCCGGCTCCGGCGGCCCCGCCGCGGCGCAGGCCGCCGCCGGTGCCGCCGCCGCCCGCCGCAACGCCCAGCAGGGCGCGGCCCTCGGCGCCGGCGCCTCCGCGCCGGGCGGTGCCGGACTGCTCGGCGCCGGTGCCCCGCCGCGCGGCCAGGTCGGTGCCGCTCCCGGTCCCCGGGCCGCGCTGCCCGGCCGTGACGGGGGCGGCCGTCCGGGTGCTCCCGGCGGTTCCTTCCCGCCCGGCCAGAACCCCCAGCAGGGCGGTCAGGCCCCGGACGTCTCCGCGTTCGGGCAGGCGCCGGGCGCCCCGCAGAACTTCGACGACGGCCAGGGCCGGCGCGACGCCTTCGGCAACGCCGGCGGCGGCGCGGGCGCCTTCGACGCGGCGCCGCAGGGCGGCCGCCGGTCGGGTCCGCCGCGTGCCCAGGACATGTTCGAACAGGGCGGACGCCAGCCGCAGTTGCCGCCGCGCGGCGGCCCCCGGGCGGAACTGCCCGGCGGCAACCCGCAGCCGCAGGCCGCGGACTGGGCGGTCGACAGCCGTCAGGGTCCGGCCGGACGCGACGCGCTGGACGTGCCGCGCGGTCACGAGGAGCCGGACGCCTCGCAGACGGCCCGCATGCCGCGCATCGACGACCGGCAGGGTCCGGGGTCGACCTCCGAGATACCGCGGATCGACGACCGCCAGGGCCCGGCCGCGACGGCCGAGTTCCAGCGTCCCGACTTCGACGGGCCGCGCCCCGGCGCGACTCCGCCGCAGAACCCGCAGTCGCAGGGCGGCGGTTACGTCCGCCAGGACGTCTTCGGCGGCAACGGACAGGGCGAACGCCCCTCGGGGCAGGGCCTGTTCAACCCGCAGCGCAACAACGACCGCGGTCCCGCGGCCAACCAGTACGGCAATCAGGGCCCGCAGCAGGGCCAGGGCCAGGGTCAGCAGTACGGCGACCAGGGCCAGTACCAGCAGCAGGGCCAGTACGCCGACCCGCTCGGCGGCGGCCAGTACCAGGACCGCAACGCGAACGGCGGCTACGCCGGGCGGGACGCGGCCTCCACCGGTCAGTTCCCCGCGGTGAGCACCGACCCGTCGTCCACCGGCCAGTTCCCGGCGGTGTCGAACCAGCCCGGAAACCAGGGCCAGTTCACCAACGGACGGCGCAACGACCAGGCGAATAACGGTCAGTTCGCCGGTCAGCAGGGCTACGACAGCCAGTCGACCGGCCAGCACGCGCTGCCGAACCGTCAGGACCCCTCCTCCACCGGGCAGTTCGAGCGCCCGCAGGTCGGCAACGGAAACGGCGGCACCAACGGCGGCGGCTACAACGGCCCGCGCGTCCCGGTCCCGCAGCAGCGCCAGCCCGCGCAGCGCGAGCCCGAGGCGCTGCCGCCGGCCGGTCCGGGCGACGGCCGCACCCCGCTGTTCGACACGCTGGAGACCAACTGGTTCCGCGGCGTGGCGGGCGCGGGCGGCGGCGACGGCCGGCCCACCGGTGCTCCGGCGCCGGCCCCGGCCACCACCACCCCCCAGCAGCCGCAGGCCTCACCCGAGGCCCAGCGGCCGGCCACCACCACGTGGCGCACCTCCCCCAACGACGAACTCGGCCGCCAGGCCGAGCGCGCACGGCAGCCTGCCGCGGGCGGCGTCACCACCTCGGGCCTGCCCCGCCGGGTCCCCCGGGCCAACCTCGTGCCCGGGGCCGCACAGCAGCAGCCGCAACCGACCGGACCCCAGGTCTCCCGAGCGCCCGACGACGTGCGCGGACGGCTGACCAATCTGCGTCGGGGTATCGCACAGGGCCGCAGTGCGGGCCCGTCCAGCCAGACGGGCAGCTTCAGCAGCCCCACTCACCAGCAGGAGCGTTAGTTGAGTCCGATGAGCCAGGCGGCACAGAACCTGAACTGGTTGATCACCAACTTCGTGGACAACACGCCAGGTGTGTCCCACACCGTCGTGGTGTCCGCGGACGGTCTCCTTCTGGCCATGTCCGAAGGGTTTCCGCGGGACCGCGCCGATCAGCTCGCGGCCGTCGCGTCCGGTCTGACCTCGTTGACGGCCGGGGCCTCCCGGATCTTCGAGGGCGGCACCGTGGCGCAGACGGTCGTGGAGATGGAGCGCGGCTTCCTCTTCCTCATGTCCATCTCGGACGGCTCGTCGCTGGCCGTGCTCGCACACCCCGAGTGCGACATCGGCCTCGTCGGCTACGAGATGGCCCTCCTCGTCGACCGTGCCGGAGCGGTGCTCACGCCCGATCTTCGTGCCGAGCTCCAAGGCAGTCTGCTCCACTGACCGGCTCAGGTTCTACCGACCTCACCACATCACCGTCAGGCCGACACAATCCCCCCACCGGCCAGTCAGACGGCACGACCGACCGACTTGCTGTCCCGCCCGGAGGATCCATGACACCGCCCCCCGCCTCTCATGATCCGTACGCAGAATCGTACGGAGACGAGGGCGACCAGCCTCTGGTACGTCCGTACGCGATGACCGGTGGCCGGACCAGGCCGCGCTACCAGCTGGCCATCGAGGCCCTGATCAGCACCACGGCCGACCCGGCGGCGCTGATGGGCCTGCTTCCGGAGCACCAGCGCATCTGCCACCTGTGCCGTGAGGTGAAGTCTGTCGCCGAGGTGTCGGCACTGCTGTCCATGCCGCTCGGTGTGGCCAGGATCCTGGTCGCCGACCTGGCGGAGGCGGGCCTTGTCGCCATCCACCAGCCGGGCGGCGACGAAAGCAACGGCGGCGCGCCGGACGTGACTTTGCTCGAAAGGGTGCTCAGTGGACTTCGCAAGCTCTGACGGAGGCCGGGCGACCACCTCCGCGAAGATCGTGGTGGCGGGCGGCTTCGGCGTGGGGAAAACCACGTTCGTCGGCGCGGTCTCGGAGATCAATCCGCTGCGCACCGAGGCCGTCATGACGTCCGCCTCGGCGGGCATCGACGACCTCACGCACACCGGGGACAAGACCACCACCACGGTGGCGATGGACTTCGGCCGCATCACGCTCGACCAGGACCTGATCCTGTACCTGTTCGGCACCCCCGGACAGGACCGCTTCTGGTTCATGTGGGACGACCTGGTGCGCGGCGCGATCGGCGCCGTCGTCCTGGTCGACACCCGCCGTCTCGCCGACTGCTTCCCCGCGGTCGACTACTTCGAGAACAGCGGGCTGCCGTTCGTCATCGCGCTCAACGGCTTCGACGGCCACCAGCCGTACACGCCGGACGAGGTCCGCGAGGCACTCCAGATCGGACCTGCCGCGCCCATCATCACCACCGACGCGCGTCACCGGGCCGACGCGAAGAGCGCGCTGATCACGCTCGTCGAGCACGCGTTGATGGCACGTTTGCGGTAGTACTCAAGTCGACGCTGCCATACGGTAGTTGTCGTAGGCGCCGATCGGCCGGCTGTGTCCTGGGACACGGTCGGCCAGCGGTGTTCATAACGTTTCGGAACAGGAATGCCGAGCGGTCGCCACGCGTCGCGGTCGCCCGGTGCCACTGCGCTCAACTCGGCCCCGCCTTTTGGCGGGGCTCGCTCTTTATGACCGTTTTATCCGGGCCGTGCGTCACACGGATTCGGCCGTTTCCGGTGTTTGGAAGTGCGCATGCTGACGTGCTGGAATGCCTGAACTGCCCAAAGGTCAAGGACGTAATGAGTGACTGAACGGTCAAGGCGTACTGGGCTCTGAGACACTGCGGCACGACGAAGGTGCCGACCGCCGAGAGGTTGTTGGTCGAGTGAGGCGAAGCACGAACGGTCCCGAGCCGTCGGCCCGGGGCAACTTCACCCCGCCGCCGCGCGGGGAGGCGACCGCACAGGTACCGGGCAGCGAGCCCGCGTCGGCGCCCGCTCCGAGCGGCAGCCGGTTCGCCCCCCGCAACTGGCGGGTACGGACGAGGCTCAACGCGATCCTGCTCATCCCCGTGGCCGTCGGTCTGGTCATGGGCGGTTTCCAGGTGCGCAGTTCGTTCGACACCTGGCAGCAGGCCGAGGACGCGGCGAGCACCGCACGACTGGTGCGCGCCTCCCTCGGCTACGCCGACGCGCTCTACAACGAGCGTGACGTCAGTGCCGCGCCCCTGCTCCAGGGCAAGGGGCAGAAGGACTCCACGGTCCAGGACGCCCGCAAGGCCACCGACAAGGCGGCGGACGCCTTCGACCGGGCGGCCCAGAACATGCCGCACACCTCGGGCCTGGAACGCCGGCTGAAGCTGTTCCGCCAGGCGGAGCCCGAGCTCCAGACCCTGCGCGCCATCGCGTACACCTCCAAGCTCAGCGGGGTGAAGACCGAAGAGGGTTACGTCGAGGTCGCGCACCCCCTGATGGAGTTCGCCAACGAACTGGGCCTGGGTACCGGCAACATCACCAGCTACGGCCGGACCGTCTACGCGATGTCGCTGACCGAGGCCGCCCTGTCGCTGGAACGCTCCATCGGCATGCACCTGTTGATCAAGCCCGGTCCCGGCGAGGGCAGTCTCGCCAGCCAGCGCGTCGCGCTCTCCTCGTACGCCTACCTGGAGCGCATCGCCCTGGAGGAGTACCTGGGCGGTGGCACCGACGCCGACGCGGCGAAGCTGGCCGCGGCGCAGAAGAAGGTCACCGCACAGGCGAAGGCGCAGGCCGCGGAGGCCGCCGCCAAGGACCCCGGCTACAAGGCCCCGCCGTCCGACCCGACGCAGATGGTGTCCGCGCTGGCCACCCTGCCGAGCACGGACGAGAGCGCCCGGACCGCACTGGCCACGCAGGGCATCACCGCGGACAACTGGTGGGCGGTCAACACCCTCAAGTACGAGGCGTACCGCAAGATCCAGTCGGACATGTCCGCCAAGGCCGTGGACCAGGCCACCGGTATCGCCGACGACGCCAAGCGGTCGGCCATCATCACCGGTGCCGCCGTCGTCGTCGCGCTGCTCGCCGCGTTCGTGCTGGCCGCGCTGGTCGCACGGCAGATGAGCCGCGCGATGCGCCGGCTGCGCGGTGCCGCCTTCTCCATCGCCGAGCAGCGGCTGCCGATGCTGGTCGACCAGCTCTCGCGCACCGACCCCGGCCGGGTGGACACCCGGGTGGCGCCGATCCCGATCACGACCACGGACGAGATCGGCGAAGTGGCCCGCGCCTTCGACCAGGTGCACCGCGAGGCCGTCCGGCTGGCCGCCGAACAGGCGCTGCTGCGCGGCAACATCAACGCGATCTTCACGAACCTCTCCCGCCGCAACCAGTCCCTCATCGAAGGCCAGTTGACGCTGATCACCGGCCTGGAGAACAACGAGGCCGACCCGGACCAGCTGGAGAACCTGTTCAAGCTCGACCACCTCGCGACCCGCATGCGGCGCAACGGCGAGAACCTCCTCGTCCTCGCCGGTGAGGAGCCCGGCCGCCGCTGGGACCAGCCCGTACCGCTGGTCGACGTGCTGCGGGCCGCCTCCTCCGAGGTGGAGCAGTACGAGCGCATCGAGCTGTCGGGCGTGCCCGAGGCCGAGATCCACGGCCGCGCCGTGACCGACCTCGTGCACCTGCTCGCCGAGCTGCTGGAGAACGCGACCACGTTCTCCTCCCCGCAGACCAAGGTCAGGGTGACCGCGACCCGGCTGCCCGACGGCCGGATCATGACGGAGATCCACGACAAGGGAATCGGCCTGACCGCCGAGGACTTCGCGGACATCAACCACAAGCTGGCCAACCCGCCGACCGTGGACGCCGCGATCTCGCAGCGCATGGGCCTGTTCGTGGTCGGCCGCCTGGCGGACCGGCACGGCATCCGCGTCCAGCTCCGCCCCTCGGGCGAGCGGGCCGGCACCACCTCGCTGGTCATGCTGCCGGACGGGATCACCCACGGTGGCAGCGGCGGCGGTGAACACGGCCCGCAGGCCGACCAGTTCACGGTGTCGCAGATCATGCCCGAGGCGGGTCTGCCGGGCGAGGACTTCAGCGCCCAGTCGTCGCGCACGGCTGCCGAACTCGGCTTCGACGACAGCCGCTACGCCGAGGTCCCCGACGACATCCGCGAACTCGACCCGGTCGGGCGCTCGTTGATGCGGGAGAACCGCAGGGCGGCGCTGGAGGGCCAGTCGCCGGACGTGCCCGGTGCCCGCAACGGCGGTTATCAGGACGAGTTCGGGCAGCAGCAGCCGCAGCACGGCCAGGCCGCGCAGCCGGGTCAGCAGCCCCAGCAGCCCCAGCAGCCCGGTCAGGTTCCCGCCCCGGCGGCCTACCAGGAGCAGCAGCCGGCCTACGACCAGCAGACCGCGTACGACAACGGTCAGCAGACGCCGTACGGGGATTCGTACTTCGCACAGAACGGCCAACTGCCGCAGAGCGACGGTTTCTCCCCCAACGACGGTTACCAGCAGGGCGGTTATGCGGAGCCGGTCCAGCAGGACCACGCGTCGGCGGGCACCGCGGCGACCGAGTCCTTCCCGGCCTACGAGGAACAGCCCTACCAGCCCGAGTGGCAGCGCACGGACGGCTACCAGAACGGCTATCCGGCCGAGTACCCTCCGGAAACGGAATCCGCTCGGCCCGCTGACGCGCAGGACCAGGACCGCGTAGGCTTCGACCGTCCGGGACCGGCACCCTCCGCCGTCCACGCGCTGACCGACGCCGGACTTCCCCGCCGGGGCACGACCCCGGCCGGCGGGACGAACGGTTCGGCGCCCGTGCAGCAGGAGCAGCCGGCTCCCTCGGAGGACGCCGAGGGCAAGCCCGACTGGCGTTCGGCGAACGACGAGCGCTGGCAGCAGGCCTCGGCGCTCCGCAAACCCAAGGCAGGCGGGGTGACTTCGTCCGGTCTGCCGAGGCGGGTGCCCAGGGCCAACCTGGTCGAGGGCGCCGCGGAATCGACCCCGCAGGGCGGCCCACAGGTCTCCCGCGCCCCCGAGGACGTACGGGGCAGGTTGAGCAATCTGCGCCGGGGCGTCCAGCGGGGACGCAACGCAGGCAGTGAAACGAACGGCCAGGCCACAAGGAACGAACACCGTGGTCCTGACAGCACCTACAACCAGGAGCGTTAGTGTGAGCCCGATGAGCCAGGCGGCACAGAACCTGAACTGGTTGATCACCAACTTCGTGGACAACACCCCCGGGGTGTCCCACACCGTGGTGGTCTCCGCCGACGGACTCCTTCTGGCCATGTCCGAAGGCTTTCCGCGTGACCGTGCCGACCAGCTGGCAGCCGTCGCGTCCGGTCTGACATCGCTGACCGCCGGTGCCTCGCGCATCTTCGAGGGCGGCAGCGTGAACCAGACGGTTGTGGAGATGGAGCGGGGCTTCCTCTTCATCATGTCCGTGTCCGACGGTTCGTCGCTCGCGGTTCTCGCACACCCGGAGGCGGACATCGGCCTCATCGGGTACGAAATGGCACTTCTCGTGGACCGTGCGGGCACAGTGCTCACACCGGACCTCCGCGCGGAGCTCCAGGGGAGCCTTCTCAACTGACAGACAGATGGTGCGTTTTGACGTCCCGGGGCCGTAAGGTTTCGGGACGCGGCTCCACAGGGACGGGTGCCCGGCAGTCGGAGGAGGAGTAACAGTGGCAACACCCCCAGGCGGTTCGTCTTCGGGCAACTGGCCTTACGGTCCTGTCCAGGGCCAGGGCGACGGTTCGCAGAACCGGTACAACTTCCCCTCCACGCCCAGCCACCGGCAGCCGTACGCACCGCAGGGCCCCGGCCCCGCGCCGTACGACCAGCCGTCGGCACCGCGCATCCAGCCCGTGCAGCCGCAGCGACGCACCCCTGAGCCGGCGCCCGCAGGGGCGACGAACAACCCCCTTGTCCGCCCGTACGCCATGACGGGCGGTCGCACCAGGCCGCGGTACCAGCTCGCCATCGAGGCACTGGTGCACACCACGGCGCAGCCGCATCAGATGCAGGGCCAACTGCCCGAGCATCAGCGGATCTGCAACCTCTGCCGGGAGATCAAGTCGGTGGCCGAGATCTCGGCCCTCCTGACGATCCCTCTCGGCGTGGCCAGGATCCTCGTCGCCGACCTGGCGGAAGCGGGCCTGGTTGCCATCCATCAGCCCGGCGGCGACGACAGCGCCGGCGGCCAGCCAGACGTGACACTGCTCGAAAGGGTGCTCAGTGGACTTCGCAAGCTCTAGCGGAGGGCCGGTTTCTCCCAGTCGTTCCACCACCTCCGCGAAGATCGTGGTGGCGGGTGGCTTCGGCGTGGGCAAGACCACGTTCGTCGGTGCCGTGTCGGAGATCAACCCGCTGCGTACCGAGGCCGTCATGACGTCCGCCTCGGCGGGCATCGACGACCTCACCCACACCGGGGACAAGACGACCACCACGGTCGCCATGGACTTCGGTCGCATCACGCTCGACCAGGACCTGATCCTGTACCTGTTCGGCACCCCCGGACAGGACCGCTTCTGGTTCATGTGGGACGACCTGGTCCGTGGCGCCATCGGCGCCATCGTGCTGGTCGACACCCGCCGCCTCGCCGACTGCTTCCCGGCCGTCGACTACTTCGAGAACAGCGGGCTGCCGTTCGTCATCGCCCTCAACGGCTTCGACGGCAGCCAGCCCTACACGCCGGACGAGGTCCGCGAGGCGCTCCAGATCGGCCCGGACACCCCGATCATCACGACCGACGCCCGGCACCGCGCCGACGCGAAGAGCGCGCTGATCACCCTGGTCGAACACGCGTTGATGGCACGGCTCCGCTGACGGAGCCCGTACGCGGCACACGGCGGCCCCCGGTTCCTCCCTCGCGGAGGAGCCGGGGGCCGTCGCCGTTCACCGCCCGCGCCGCACCCGCACCCGCACCGCGCCGGAGGCCGTGTGCGCCCGCCGTGACGGCCGTAACGGGGCGGGAACACCCGGTGGGGCCCCGGCTCGCCCGTACGCCCGTACGCGCGCGTACGCGCACCGCGCCGCCCGCCCCCGGACACGCCGCGGCCCCGCCCGCCACGAGGGCGGACGGGGCCGGACGGAACGGGTGCGCGCGACGAAGCGGTCAGCGCCAGCTGTGCGGGGCGCGGAAGCCGGGCTCGCGCTCCAGGCGGCGCCAGCCGGCCCGGACGCGGGCGGCGTGGGCCGCGGAGGAGTCGTCGGCCGGGCGGGACGCGGCACGGGCGAGCAGGATCGCGGTGATGGCGGCGACCTCCTCGGGCTCGGCGTGGCCCTTCTCGACGCGGATCTCAGTAGTGCTCATGGGTCTCAGTCTCCGTGGATGAGGTGTCCGCGGTCCCGGCGCCGGATGTCCGCCGGGTTGCCGCACAGCGAGGGTTCACGCGGGGTCGCCGCGTTGGTCACTGCGGGGGGTTGCCGTGCTTGCGGGAGGGCAGGTCGGCGTGCTTGGACTGGAGCATCGCCAGCGACCTGACCAGGACCTCGCGGGTCTCGGCCGGGTCGATCACGTCGTCGACCAGACCGCGCTCGGCCGCGTAGTACGGGTGCATCAGCTCGGACTTGTACTCCTTGACCATGCGCGCGCGCATGGCCTCGGGGTCCTCGGCGTCGGCGATCTGACGGCGGAAGATGACGTTGGCGGCGCCCTCGGCGCCCATCACGGCGATCTCGTTGGTGGGCCACGCGTAGGTGAGGTCGGCGCCGATGGACTGGCTGTCCATGACGATGTACGCGCCGCCGTACGCCTTGCGCAGGATCAGCGAGATCCTCGGGACGGTGGCGTTGCAGTACGCGTACAGCAGCTTCGCGCCGTGCCGGATGATGCCGCCGTGCTCCTGGTCGACACCGGGCAGGAAGCCGGGGACGTCCAGGAACGTGATGATCGGGATGTTGAAGGCGTCGCACATCTGGACGAAGCGCGCGGCCTTCTCGCTGGCCTCGATGTCCAGGACGCCGGCGAGGGCCTGCGGCTGGTTGGCGACGATGCCCACGACCTGGCCGTCGAGCCGGGCCAGCGCGCAGATGATGTTCCGCGCCCAGCGCTCGTGGACCTCCAGGTACTCGCCGTCGTCGACGATCTCCTCGATGACCTTGGTCATGTCGTACGGGCGGTTGCCGTCGGCCGGCACCAGGTCGAGCAGGTTGTCCGAGCGGCGGTCGACCGCGTCGGAGCAGTCCACGCGCGGAGGGTTCTCGCGGTTGTTCTGCGGGAGCAGCGACAGGAGGTAGCGGACCTCCGCGATGCAGGTCTCCTCGTCGTCGTACGCGAAGTGGCACACGCCCGACGTCTCGGCGTGCACGTCCGCGCCGCCGAGGCCGTTCTGGGTGATCTCCTCGCCGGTGACCGCCTTGACGACGTCGGGACCGGTGATGAACATCTGCGAGGTCTCGCGGACCATGAACACGAAGTCGGTGAGGGCGGGGCTGTAGGCCGCGCCGCCCGCGCACGGGCCGAGCATCACGCTGATCTGCGGGATGACACCCGACGCCTTCGTGTTGCGCTGGAAGATGCCGCCGTACCCGGCGAGCGCGGAGACGCCCTCCTGGATACGGGCGCCGGCGCCGTCGTTGAGGGAGACCAGCGGCGCACCGGCCGCGATGGCCATGTCCATGATTTTGTGGATCTTCGTCGCGTGGGCCTCGCCCAGCGCACCGCCGAAGATCCGGAAGTCGTGCGCGTAGACGAAGACCGTACGGCCCTCGACCGTTCCCCAGCCGGTGACGACACCGTCCGTGTACGGCCGCTTGGCCTCCAGGCCGAAGCCCGTCGCCCGGTGCCGCCGCAACTGCTCGACCTCCTGGAAGGAGCCCGGGTCCAGCAGCAGCTCGATGCGTTCGCGGGACGTCAGCTTGCCCTTGGCGTGCTGCGCCTCGGTCGCCTTCTCACTCGGTCCGGCGAGGGCCTGCGCACGGATCTCGTGCAGCTCGGCCACCCGTCCGCGAGCGTCCCTCGGCTCACCCGGCGCCTCATCCAAAACGGTCATGTAGCGACCTTACGAAGAGGACCCCCGGAAACGGGCCGTCGACTCCGTACAGTCTCCGGGCCGTTTTCCTGGTACCCCTGAACAGAACGTCGACGGCATGCAGCCCTTTCGACTGCCCGGGGGGTCCTTTCGTTGTCGGGGTTCCACAACGAGCACCCCTGAGACGCGGATCACTTTCCCGTTCGGCGCATGCCACCCATGGAGTGACGCGGGGCGCCCCGTGGGATCGTACGGGCGCAGCGCGACGACGACGGACCGTAATCTCGGAAACACCCTGCGGATGATGTTGAAAGTTGAATGGAATAGGTCTACGGTCTTCCTCGTTGGAGTTATTGAACATTCAACATCCCGCTCGCCGCGGCTCGGACCGGAGCCGCGTCCCGTCCCCTGAGGAGCACGCCATGGGTATCTTCGGCCGCAAGGACAGCACCGACGCCGCCGGCAGCACCGCCGCCGCCCCCGAACTGACCGCCCTGACCGGCGACTACACCGTCGACCCGGCGCACACCACGCTCGGTTTCGTCGCCCGCCACGCCATGGTCACCAACGTCAAGGGCTCGTTCCAGGACTTCGAGGGCACGCTGCACCTGGACGGTGGCGACCCGTCCAAGTCCACCGCCTCCTTCGACGTGAAGATGGAGAGCATCGACACCGGCTCGGCGGACCGCGACGGGCACCTCAAGAGCGCGGACTTCTTCAAGATCGAGGAGTTCCCGACGATGACGTTCCGTTCGACCTCCGCGGAGGCCGTCGGCGACGACTACCGGATCACCGGTGACCTCACGCTCCTCGGCACCACCAAGCCGCTCACCATCGACCTGGAGTTCAACGGCGCCGCCAAGGACCCGTTCGGCAACGAGCGCGTCGGCTTCGAGGGCACGGCCGTGATCCTGCGCTCCGAGTGGGGCCTGACCTGGAACGCGGCCCTGGAGACGGGTGGCGTGCTGGTCTCGGACAAGATCAAGCTGAACTTCGACATCTCCGCCATCAAGAACGCCTGACCCCCGCCGCACGCCCCGCGGCCGGCCGCGCCCGCCGCCCCGCGCGCAGCCACCGCCGGGACGGCCCGGCTTCCCGAGCGCCCGTTCCCGCCCGCACCTCGCGGGGGAACGGGCGCTCGGGCGTTCACCGGAGCGCGATGCCGGGCGGCGGACTCAGAACCCGCCGCCGAAGTCGCCGCCCCCGCCGCCACCGCCGCCGCCGCCGAAGTCCCCTCCCCCGCCGAAGCCGCCCCCGAAGTCACCGGGGTCGAAGTTCCCGCCGGAGACGTCGCCGCCCTGGAAGCCGCCGTCGCCGTGGCCGCCGCCGTACTCGGCGCCGTACGCCGGGCCGGACATCATGCCGCCGAGCATCGTGCCGACGAGCAGGCCCGGCAGCAGGCCGCCGCCGAAGTAGCCGCCCGCCCACGGTCCGTACGCCGGTCCCGCGTCCCAGTACGGGCGGCGCCCCTGGTCGGTGTCCACCTCGCGCACCGCCGGGTCGAGCCCGTCGGCGAGGCGGGCCCGGTCCGCCGCGCACACCGGGACCTCGCGCCGCGCCCCGCCGGGCGGTGTCCACTCGGCGTCGGCGACGGACGGACCGTGCCGCGGGTCGAAGAAGCAGGGCGGCCGGCGTTCGGGCAGCGGGCGGCCCCCGCGCCGGGCGGCCAGCACCGCGAGGGAGAAGCGGCCGTCCTCCAGTGCCTCGGTGACGGGGCGCACGTCCTCGGGGCGCACGGCCGCCGCCATCGCGGACTTCGCCCGTTCGTAGGCGTCGAGGGCGTGCTCGTAGTCGCCGCGCATCGCGTCGTCGGCGCCGGGTTCGGAGGGGGCGAAGTCGAGCCGGTCCAGCTCCTCGCCGAACGCGGTGATGTCCTCGTCGACCACCACCCGCAGCTTCTCCAGCGCGGCCCGCTGCCGCTCCTCGGCGCGGCGCTTGTTGCGGCGGCCGACGGCGTAGACGCCCGCACCGCCCGCCACCAGTACGGCGCCGACGGTGACGAGGGTGCCGACCGACAGCCCGCCGCCGCCGTCGCCGCCTCCGGAGGAGCCCCAGCTCGCGGGGGCGGAGCCGCCCATGTTCGCCAGCGCCCGGTCGGTGAAGTCGGCGAGTTGCTTGGCGGTGCTCTCGCCCTGGACGCTGGAGACCAGGTTGGCCCGCGAGGTCGCCGACATCACCACGGAGTCGGCGCGCGCGTCGAAGCGGTCACCCACCCGCAGCGCGTAGAGACCCGTCACGCCCGTGGCGGCGCGCAGGTCGCGGAAGATCGTCTGCGTCGGCTGGTCGGCCGGCAGCACGGCGATGAACAGGGGCTTGTCGGCCTTCTCGATCTGCCGGGACAGCGCCGCCGCGTCCCCGGCGGAGAGCTGCGAGGCGGCTTCGGGGGCGACGTAGACCGGGTTCTTGCGCAGGGCCTGCGCGATGGTGGAGACGTCGGTGGCCGCGTTCGCGGGCGGGGCGCCGACCGCGAGGACGGAGAGCAGGGCGGCCACGAGGGCGACGAGCAGGGCACCGAGGCCCCGGGCCGGTATGACGACCTTCATGTTTCGACGCTACCGGAATCAGGATCATAGGGATATAGCAGACGATGCACGGTGTCCGGGCCCGCGGACAGCGGAAGGCCCGCCGCACGGTGCGCGGCGGGCCTTCCCCTCCCGTTCCCAGGGGCTTCGGACGCGGCTGCGGTTCAGGCCGCGCGGTAGGCCGCGATCAGCTTCGTCACCGCCGCCCCGTACTTGCCGGTGAGCAGCAGATGGTCCGCGTCGGCGAAGGGCTTCGACACGGCCTCGGTGATGTGCTGGCCCACCTTCTGCTGCACGATCAGCCGGGCCCTGGTGACCGCGGCGCGGCCCGCCGCGTCCGCCTTCAGCCGCTCGGCCGCCTTCGCGGCGACACCGAGGGCAGCGAGGGTGGCCGCGCCGCCCTCGGGTGCCCTGGACAGGGTCGTCAGGCCCCAGCCGTACGGATACTGCGGGTCGTAGGCGCTGTCGCCGACGTTGATCGGGATCTGGGCCTCCGACTTCGGCCAGGTGACCGGGAGCTGGCCGGTGAACGCCCGCCTGCCGTAGAGGACGTCGGCCACGCCGTCGCCCTCGGTGCCCGGCAGCCAGGACGCCACGAGGGCGTCGATGCCGCCGAGCTGGTCGCCGACGAGCTGCGGCCGGCCGGAGACGACGAGCACCGCGCACTTCATCGCGCCGCACACCGTGTCGACGGCTGCCCTGTCGGCCGCGGTCAGCACCAGGTCGTTGCCGTTGCCGACGTCCCCGATGCCCTCGGCGTACGGGGTCTCGCCGACGACGACCACACCCACGTCGTAGCCGGAGGTGTCGGCCGAGGCGTCCTTGGAGTAGTCGATCGTGGCGTTCGGGGCGGCGTCGCGCATGCCCTGGAGGATGGTGGTGCCGTCGGTGATGGCGCCCGACGAGCCCTGCCAGGTGACGGTCCAGCCGCCGGTCTGGTTGCCGATGTCGTCGGCGTTCGAACCGGCGACGTAGACCTTCTGGTTCTTCTTCAGCGGCAGCACGCCGCCCTGGTTCTTGAGCAGCACCTGCGACTCGGCCGCGGCCTGCCGGGCCACCGCCCGGTGCGCGGCGGAGCCGATCCGCGACGCCTCGGACGTGTCGGTGTAGGGGTGCTCGAACAGGCCCAGCTTGAACTTCTGGGTCAGGATGCGCGACACCGCGTCGTCGATCCGCGCGGTGCTGACGCCGCCCGCCGCGACGTCGCCGGTCAGGGCCGCGATGTAGTCCTTGTAGGCGTACGGGACCATCACCATGTCGACGCCCGCGTTGACGGCCGCCTCGGTCTGCGCGGCCCGGTCGCCGGGCAGCTGGTCGAGGGCGTTGTAGTCGCTGATGACGAAGCCGTCGAAGCCCATCTTCTGCTTGAGCACACCGGTGATCATGTCGGCGCGGGCGTGCATCTTCACGGCGCCCTTGCCGTCACCGACGATGTCGAGCGAGGAGTACGAGGGCATGACCGTGCCCACGCCCCGGTCGACGGCGTCCTGGTACGGGGCGAGGTGGATCGCGTCGAGCTGCTCGCGGGTGACGGTGGTGACCCCCTGGTCGAGGGTGTAGGTGCCGGTCGTCGACGAGCCGTAGGTCGTGCCGCCGTCGCCGACGAAGTGCTTTGCGGTGGCGACCACCTTGTCCTTGCGGTCGAGGTCGCTGCCGTCGGCGGCGCCCTGGAGGCCCTGGATCACGGTCTCCAGCGACTCGACGAGCGCCGGGTCCTCGCCGTACGACTCGTAGGAGCGGCCCCAGCGTTCGTCGCGGGAGACGCAGACGCAGGGCGCGAAGTCCCACTGCGGTCCGGTCGCGCGCACCTCGCTCGCGGTCACCGACCCTGTCTTCTCGGCGAGTTGGGGATCACGGGTGGCGCCGATGCCGATGTTGTGCGGCATGATCGTCGCGCCGACCAGGTTGTTGTGGCCGTGCACCGCGTCCACGCCGTAGATCAGCGGGATCTGGAACCGGCTTGCCCGAGCGTCCAGTTGGAACGAGTCGACCATCTTGGCCCACGCCTCGGCCGTGTTGGGCGTCGGTGTGGAGCCGCCGCCGGAGAGCAGCGAGCCGAGACCGTACGAGGAGATGTCCCCGGTGTCGGTGATCGCGGCCCGTTCGGCCTGGGTGGTCTGCCCGATCTTCTCCGCGAGCGTCATCCGGGACAGCAGGTCGGCGACCCGCTTCTTCACCGGCAGCTTCGCGTCCAGGTACGGCAGTCCGTGGGCGTTGATGACGACCTGCGGTGTGGTGGTGGGCGCCTTGGCGCCCGTCACGGTCAGCTTCAGCGGGATCGTCTCGGCGGCCTCGGCGGCCTTGACCTTGAGCGTGCGGACCTGCACCGTCCGCGAGGTGCCGGAGGCGGTGCCGGCCGGGAAGGTGAGGGTGCCGCTGACCGGCGTGTAGTCGGTGCCCGCGCCCGCGGTGCCGCCCGCCGTCTCGTACGCGACCGTCACCGGCTCGTCGATCGGGGCGGCCCCGGTGGTGGCGACGGTGACCTTGACGGACGCCGTGCCGCCCTCGTCCACCGGGTACACCGGGGCGCCGGTCGTCACGCTCGCGCGCAGCGACTGGTCCGCCTTGCCGTACAGCTCCACGTCGTCCATCGCGAACCGGCCGGGAGCGCCGACCGGCAGGGTGACCGCGTAGCCCCACATCTGGGTGAGGCCCAGCACCTGGTCGATGCCGCCGACGGGCTGGTAGTCCGTACGGTAGGTGAAGTCGGAGAACGGGATCTCGATCTGCTTCCAGCCGCTGAAGTCGTCGGCGAACGACGTCGTCCACAGCTCGGAGGCCTCGCCGTTCGCGCCGCCGTCCTTGATCTCGAAGGCGATCTTCTTGGCGGTGTTCTGGCCGTCCCACCAGAACCGGATGCCGCCGTGCGCGGACCAGTCGTGGGCGGGCAGGTCCGCCGCGAAGTCGTGGGTGAAGCCGCCGTAGCCGCTGATGTCGTAGGTGCCGGAGAGGACCTTGTCGCCCTCGGGCGCGTCGTCGCGGGCCGCCAGTTGCAGCGTGGGCGGGTCGTCGCTGTCACCGCCCCACGTGAAGATGCCGTCCGCGGGCTGGCCCGCGAACGGCACCTCGCCCTCGAACCGGTCGACCGGCACGGGGGCGGGGTCGTCGGACTCGGCCGCGTGCGCGGAGGCCAGCGGGAGCAGCCCCGTCAGCAGCGCGGCGGCGGCGAGCATGGCGGTTCTTCGTACGGAATGGCGGTCGAGCCTGCGCATGGGTTCCCCTCGACTCTGAGGTTCGTCGACAGCTCTGGCTTCGTGCGTCGTCTCGTGCTCCCGGACCGCCGCTCCGGATTCCCGAACCGCGGCCGGGGACTTAGATCACGGCGTGAGTTAACTGGGGTGTCGCGAACCCGTCAAGACCGCACGTCGGATCCGGTACAGACCAACGGCGGCTGTTTTCAAGGGTGTTGTCCGTTCGAGAGATGAACGCCGAACCCCTTGACGGCGCCTGTCCGCCGTCATTAACTCACCGCTCGCACGCCCCCACTTCCCCCCACCCCCAGAAGGGCGGCGCACGATGAGAGGACCTGAACGAAGAGGCGTCAGGCGCGTGTTGACCCGGCTGCTGCTGGCCGGGCTGCTGAGCACCACCGCGCTGACGGCGGTCGGCACCGGGCCCGCGCAGGCGGCCGGCGAGCAGGTCACCGCGTACCTGACGACGACCGACGACGCGGCGGGACGGCACGTGACGCGCGGGCTCCAGGCGCAGGCGCCGTTCGCGTTCCAGTCCGGCAGCGGCGGCAGCGGCGAGAACATCACCGTCGACGAGAACACCCGCTACCAGACGTTCACCGGCGGCGGCGCCTCGTTCACCGACACGGCCGCCTGGCTGATGAACAGCAGCGGCGCGCTGTCGCAGACGACGCGGGACGCCACCATGCGCAAGCTGTTCTCCCCCACCGACGGCATCGGCCTGTCGTTCCTGCGCAACCCGATGGGCGCCTCCGACCTGGCCCGCTACGGCTACACGTACGACGACGTCGCGGCCGGGTCGAGCGACCCGAACCTCACCTCGTTCTCGATCGCGCACGACCTCGCGGACGTCGTCCCGCTGACGAAGCAGGCGCTCCAACTCGACCCGCAGCTCACGGTGATGGCGTCGCCGTGGACCGCCCCGGCGTGGATGAAGGACAGCGGCAGCCTCAACGGCGGCTGGCTGAAGGCCGAGGACTACGGCGCCTACGCGTCGTACTTCGTGAAGTATCTCCAGGCGTACCAGGCGCAGGGCGTGCCGGTGAAGTACGTGACCGTGCAGAACGAGCCGACGTGCTGCTCGGGCTACCCGTCGATGAGCTGGAACGCGTCCGGGCTGGCCTACTTCACCAAGAGCGAGCTGCTGCCCAAGCTCCAGGCGGCCGGCCTGAGCACCAAGGTGCTCGCGCTGGACTGGAACTGGGACACCTACGACGGCTACGCGGCGCAGACCGTGGGCGACGCGGCGGTCCGCTCGCACCCCAACTTCGGCGGGATCGCCTGGCACGGGTACGGCGGCGACGTCGCCGAGCAGACCACCGTGCACAACCTGTACCCGACGCTGGACGCGTTCGGCACCGAGCACTCGGGCGGCACCTGGATCGCCAACCAGCAGCGCGAGGACATGAACAACATCATCGACTACACCCGCAACTGGGCGAAGTCGGTGACCAAGTGGTCGCTGGCCGTGGACCAGAACATGGGCCCGCACAACGGCGGCTGCGGCACCTGCACCGGCCTGGTCACCGTGCACAACGGGGACGGCGCGAGCGGCACGGTCGACTACACCGTCGAGTACTACACGATGGGCCAGCTCACGAAGTTCGTCCGGCCCGGCGCGCAGCGGATCGCGTCCACGGCCTCCAATGCGGTGCCGAACGTGGCCTGGCGCAACCCGGACGGCTCGAAGGCGCTGATCGCGTACAACGACGCGTCCACCGCCAAGACGGTGACCATCAACTGGGGCGGCCAGCACGCCACTTACTCGCTCCCCGGCAAGACGTCGGCGACCTTCACCTGGTCGGGCACGCAGGGCTCGGGCGGCTCCGCGCAGACCGGTGCGTTCACCGGGCTCGCGGGCAAGTGCCTGGACGTGGCGTCCGGTTCGAGCGCCAACGGCACGGCGGTGCAGCTCTACGACTGCAACGGCTCGACGGCCCAGCAGTGGACGGTGCAGGCGGACGGCTCGGTCCGGGCGCTCGGCAAGTGCCTCGACGTGACGTCCGCCTCGACCGCCGACGGCGCCAAGGTCCAGCTCTACGACTGCAACGGCACGGGCGCGCAGCAGTGGTCCTACAACGCCTCGACCGGTGACGTGGTCAACACCGCGGCGAACAAGTGCCTCGACGTGACGGACAACTCGTCGGCGAACGGGGCGCGGGCGCAGATCTGGTCGTGCACGGGGGCGGCCAACCAGAAGTGGCATCTGGGGTAGCGGACACCCGCGCCCCCGGGCCGGTGGCCGGGGTCAGGCGGCGATCGCCGCCTCCTCGGCCGCCGCGCGCTTCTTCTCCCGCATCCGCACCGCGTGCGGGTTGGTGCGCTCGTCGTACGCCATCAGCCCCGGCAGGCACAGCACCAGCAGCCCCATCGCGCCGACGCACAGCAGGCCGCCGGACCACACCGACGTCCGCACCCCCCGCCACGCGGCGATCGAACCGGAGCGCACCTGGCCGAGCTGGGGCCCCACGGAGTACGACAGCAGTTCGATCCCGGCGAGCCTGCCGCGCAGTTCGTCGGGGATGGTCTGGTTCCACATCGCGGACCGGAAGATGCCGCTCACCATGTCCCCGCCGCCCGCGACGGCCAGGCACAGCAGCACGAGCCACACGTTCCCGCACAGTCCGGCGACGGCGATCGCCCCGCCCCACACCGACGCGGCGAGCACGACGGCCCGCCCGTGCCGGTGGACGCGGGACGTCCAGCCGCCGGTCAGCCCGACGACCAGGGCACCGGCCGGGGCCGCCGCGTACATCAGGCCGAGCGACCACTCGGCGTGCAGTTCGTCGGCGAGGAACGGCAGCACCGCGAGCGGCATCGCCAGGAACATCGCGGCGAGGTCGACCGCGTACGTACCCAGCAGCTCCTTGCGCCGCCAGGCGTACTGGGCACCCTCGGCGATGGCCCGCAGCGACGGCTTCACCGCCTCCTTCGCCGCCGGGGCGGCCGCGATCCGCACGATCAGCACCAGGGACACCGCGAACGTCAGCGCGTCCGCCGCGTAGGCCCAGCCGAGCCCGGCGTACGCCACGACGACACCGGCCAGGGCGGGTCCGGCGACCCCGCCGACGGTCCAGCGCAGGGAGTTCAGGGAGGCCGCGGCGGGCATGTGGTCGTGCGCGACGATCCGCGGCCACAGGGAGTCCAGCGCGGGGCGCTGCACCGACACCAGGACGGACGTCACCGCGGCGATCACGTAGAGCGGCCACACGGCGGGGTCGGGCAGCACCGCGTTGAGCAGCAGCAGTCCCGCCATCAGCCCGAGGCCGGCCTCGGTCCAGACGATCAGTTTCCGTTTGTCGACGGCGTCGGCGAGGGCGCCGCCGTACAGCCCGAACACGATGAGCGGCACCAGCTCGACGGCCCCGACCGCGCCGACGGCTGCCGCCGAGTCGGTCAGGTTCTTCAGCTGGACGGGCACGGCCACGAAGGTCAGGAAGCTGCCGAAGCCGGATATGAGCCCGGACAGCCACAGCCGCCGGAAGTCCTGGGAGGCGTGCCAGGGGGCGAGGTCGGGGAGCAGGGCGCGCAGGCGGGAGGGCGGCGGCGGTGCGGGTACGTCGTCGTTCACAACCGGCAATGATCCGTTGCCACTCGCGGTTCGGACAAGTCGGTATCTACGTGACCGTGATCTCCGCGGCCCGTGCGGTGCGTGCGGGCTCCGCGGCGCGGAACTCGCACCACACCGTTTTGCCGGGGTGCCGCGGCTCGACGCCCCACGTGTCCGCGAGGGCGGCGACGAGCAGCAGCCCGCGCCCGCCCTCCGCCTCCGGCGCCACCCGCAGCCGGGGCTCGCCGCCCCCGCTGTCGGCGACCTCGACGCGGAGCACTCCGTCGCCGCGCAGGGCGAGCCCCAGCCGGAACCGCCGCCCGGCCGGCACCCCGTGCAGTACCGCGTTGGTCGCCAACTCGCTTACGCACAGCAACAGTTCGTCGTACGGCTGGGGCACGCCCCACTCCCCCAGCACGGCTCGGGCGAACTCCCGCGCCAGGCGTACGGATCTGCGGTCGCGCGGACAGTCGACGGTGCGGGTGAGAGCGGCGGGGGCCTGGCCCGTTGGGACATTCATGAGACGACTGTCACAAGCTGTGACTACGCTCGGGCAGGGAGTGAGGTCGTAGAGAGATTCCCTACGAGTCCACTACGAGCGGTCGGCACGCGCGCGGGGGAAGGGACGGTGCATGCGCACGGGGAATTCGGGTTCGGGATCGCCGAAGAGGGTCAGCTCGTGGCGAGCGGTGGGTTCGCTCGTCGCCCACTACCGCAAACGGGCCGGGCTCACGCAGGAGCGGCTGGCGGAACTGGCCAGCATCAGCGTGGACACGGTGGCGTCGATCGAGCAGGGCCGGCTGGCTCTCCAGCCGGACAGGGCGGAACAGTTCGACCAACTGCTCGACACGGGCGGGGCGTTGGCGGTGCTGGTGGCGGAGATGCCGGTACGGGAGAAGGTCGTGCAGTTCGCGCAGTCGCTGGTGGACCATGAGCAGGAGGCGGTCAGCCTGCTGACCTACCAGACGCAGTTGGTACACGGGCTTCTGCAAACCCGCGAGTATTGCTTGGCGACCTTCGACGCCCGCTACCCAGCGCTCGGCAGCGAGACCGCTGAGCAATGGGTGAACGCCCGCATGGAAAGGCAGTTGATCTGGCAGCGCGAACAGCCGCCCGTGGGGCACTTCATCATGGAGGAGAGCATTCTGCGTCGCCGGGTGGGCGACGACCAGGTGATGCGGGACCAAATCCGCCAAATCCTGGAGTACGTTGCCCCGGTCCACATGAGCATCCAGATCATGCCGATGGACCGCATGCCACACGCCGGCCTGGCAGGACCCATGACACTGCTGGAAACCGCCGAGCGCCAGCACCTTGTCTACCTGGAGGTGCAGCGCGCCAGCTTCCTCGTGGAGGACCCCGTCGAGGTCAGTGACTACTACCTGAAGTATGGAATGCTGCGGTCACAGGCTCTCTCGCCGGATGAGAGCGTGCGCCTCTTGCGCGGACTGCTAGGAGACCGATGAGCACCACCCTTCAGTGGTTCAAGTCCAGCTACAGCAGCAACGAGGGCGGCGAATGCGTCGAGGTGTCCACCGCACCCTCCGCCGTCCACGTCCGCGACTCCAAAGTCACCCCCCGGACCGCCCCCGTCCTCCGCGTCACCCCCACCGCCTGGTCCGCGTTCCTCGAACTCACCCGTGCGGACTGACTGTTGAGGACCCCAGGCTCTGCCCGCACCAGGGGCAGAAGTCGACGGTGATGCTCGACGTGCCGCCGTCGTGGATGATCAGCCCGTACTCCCCGGAGCCGGCGTCGAAGACGATCAGCGCGTCCGGACAGGCGTGGGGATCGTCGTGCAGGTCGCAGCGCATGTTCGCGTGGCTGGTCATCGTCTCGCAGCAGTGGCTGGCCATGGCCCTCGGTTCCTCGTCCTGAGCAGGGCTGCCGCCCGCGTCTTCCTGCCAAGTTTCCCTGCCGCCGTTGGCCGGATGTCACCAGTGGCCTCGTTTCGTCACTTCTCTTGGCAAGGGCGTGTCCGACGGGTCGCGTGACAGTCTCGGGCGCTGGTCGTTCCCGTCGAAGTGGGGCGGGGTGGCTTGAACGTCGTTTCCTTTGGTTGTCAGTGCAGGGTGGGAGCCTCCTGGCATGAGTTACGACCTGGCTGTCTGGGAAGGTGACCGACCAGCGGACGACAGGAGCGCCCGCCGGACCTTCGAGGATCTGTACGAGCGCTACCTCGAAGGTGAGATCGAGGTAGCTCCATCGGAACGCATCACCGCCTATGTCGACGCGCTGCTCGAACGGTGGCCCGATGGGGAGGAGAGATCGCCTTGGTCGGTCGGGCCGTTGATCGCCGATGCCTCCGGTCCCGTCATCTACTTCGGGATGGCCTGGAGCCGAGCCGAGGAAGCATCGTCCTACGCGGCAGCCGTCGCGGACTCGATGGGGCTGATCTGTTTCGACGTGCAGGAGGACCAGATCAGAAACCGCGCACGCTGACCAGCCGGCGATAGCCGATGAGGGCTGCGGCGATGCCGACGAAGGCGAGGAGGTGCCGGATAACCAGCGTGCCAACCGGCGGCGGCGTGGACGTGCGGGCGGCCGGCCCGCGGGCTTCGGCATGGCGCGGTACGCCCGCAGGAACGAAGTCGAACACCTGATCAACAAGTTGAAGGCCAACCGGGCCGTGGCAATGCGCTTCGACAAGAGGGCCTCTGTCTTTCACGGGACGATCACCGTTCCCGCGATCCGGTTGTGGCTCCGGCCGTGACAGGGCCGGTCTCAGTTGGCTCCGTACTGCCGGGCGGTGTGCCGGATCTCGTGTGCACCACCTGGCCTCTCCAGGAGCATGGTCCCTATGAGTCCCGTCTCTGACACGGCGAAAGGGCGATCGGAGATGCGACCTTTTGGCCCTTCTGGGTGGTGATGCCGGTGACCACGTCATCCTGAGCACCGATCAGCGCTACGACAGGAAGCATGATCACTTCACTTCGCCGCGGCACGGTCCTCAGTTCGGTCGCCCTCGTGGCAAGCGTCATCGCTCCCGCGGTGGCCGGGCACGCCGAGACCGCCACGGCCCGGAACAGCGCGTCGTCAGTCAGCCGTGCCATCTGCGACGGGAAGTCGCAGAACACCACCGTCAAGGTCTACAAACGCGGCGCCACCAGCGTCCCCCTGCGATGCGGCACCTCAACGTGGGGCTTCCGCCACGTGCAGCATCGCTGGAACGATGCCTTCGACCGCGAGATCGCCCTGGCCGTGTCACGGGGCGAATCCAACGCGAGCCACACCATCTACATCACGTACAGGAGCAAGTGCAAAGAGCACTTCCGCGTCGTCGTGAACCATGGCGCGCTGAACGGCAAGGGCGTCGCTCCCCAAGGCGTCATCACGGCGTACCACCGGGTCGTCTCGGGTGCTGCCGGTGCAGAACGAGCCGCAGGGCCCTGCGGCGTCCTTGAAAGCATCTGACAACGACCGTTCATCCCAGCCCGAAGGGAAGTCTCCATGGCATGGGACCACGAAGCGGTCCTGCACGGACTGCAGACAGCCGTGCAACCCGACGGCCCGGCGGGAGCCACCATCCATATGCGTCATGTCAGGCTCCGTGAGCCTTCAGACCGTACGGAGGGCGCGGTGACCGCCGAATTGAGGGTCACTCAACCCGAAGGGGGGACCGAGACCTGGGCCTTGCATCTCCCGCTGGACACCCGCGACGCATCCTTGCCCGAGCAGGCACTGGTCGCGACCGTCCAGGCAAACGTCATGGAGTGGTGGCACCTCAAAGACCAAGACCCCCAGACAGCCCGGCTGGCCCGCCGCATCTCTTGACCGTCACGGCCTGGAGGAGGTCAGAACACCGTGACTCCGACGATGGGTCTCCGGTCGTCGGAGCCACGGTCGGACGGAGCGCCACGGCAGTCGGCAGCGGAGTGCGGCTGCACCGGGCCGCCTCGCACGCACCACGGGCACCAGGCCACGGGTCGCAGCGACTGGCAGATCACGCCACCGGCCGCCCCGGCGAGCCAGAGGTGGCAGATGCGGTTCCAGCAACGACCACTCGCGATTCGTTCGATCCCCCGCCCCATGACCGGACCAACGAGCATCCAGTCAGAGGGTCCCCTGATCCGCCGGACAGGCCACTACGACCCCCGGATCTACTCCGCGCTGCCCAGCGCGGTGGCCACCGCCGGCAACCGGCGGCTGCACACGACGAGCAGACACGTGGACCGCATCGTTGTTCGAGACTCGCTGGACCACCAGGACGAAGCTGAAGGCAGGCGACCGCCTCGACCTTGAATTGAGTTTGAAAACACGGGAGTTGCAGGGCGACCTGCCGACCGTCGAATACCCGACGGTAAGCTTGATCGACATGGGCAACCACATCACCCAGCGGCAGACCGGCCGAACCACGCTGTCACGGAGCGATTCGACGTGGGAATAGTCCCCGACTGGGTGTTCATCCTGCCCGCGGTGATCCTCGTGGGATGGGTCCCGGTCTGGTGGGTGAGCCGGCGGCTCCGGTGGATTCTGTTGGCCGGCGCGGGAGTTGTCTGCGTGTTCTTCGTCGTCGCCGGCCGCGACGCGAACGCGCGCATGCCCGACCCGCCGGCCGGTTGCGCACCGCTCTTCGCGTGCATGGACTACAGCGCGGTCGATGTGATCGTGTCCGGTCTGCTCGGTCTTGTGTGCTGCCTGGTGCTGGTCGTGCTGACGCTTGTGGGTGAGCTCGTCGTGCACGTCCGGCGTCGGGCCTCTGCCTGACCGGGGCCTGTCCTGCCCTGCACTGCCCTGTCCGAACTGCCGCCCCCGCGGCGGCGGTTGACCCGCCGCCGCTCTCCCCCCGGGGCACGGGACCGGGGAACCGGACCGCCGCCGCTGCTCCTGCTCTACTCCGCCGGCTCGACGCCCGCGCGCAGCAGGCCGAACGTGTACGCGTCCTCCAGTGCCTGCCAGGACGCCGCGATGACGTTCTCCGCCACGCCCACCGTTGACCACTCGCCCTCGCCGTCCGACGTGGCGATCAGGACGCGGGTGGTCGAGGACGTGCCGTGCCTGCCCTCCAGGGTGCGGACCTTGTAGTCGACCAGTTCCAGGCGCGCGAGCTGCGGATAGATCTTCTCCAGGGCCACCCGCAGCGCCCGGTCCAGGGCGTTGACCGGGCCGTTGCCCTCCGCCGTGCTGACGTGGCGCTCGCCCTTCGCCCAGAGCTTCACCGTGGCCTCGTTGGCGTGCGTGCCGTCGGGGCGGTCCTCGACGATCGCGCGCCACGACTCGACCTTGAAGTACGTGCGGGCGCGGCCCTCCGCCTCGGCGCGCAGCAGGAGTTCGAAGCTCGCGTCGGCCGCCTCGTAGGTGTAGCCCTGGAGTTCGCGCTCCTTGACGCGGGCGACGACGCGGCCGACCAGTTCGCGGTCCCCGCCGAGGTCGACGCCGAGTTCCTTGCCCTTCAGCTCGATCGACGCGCGGCCCGCCATGTCGGACACCAGCATCCGCATGGTGTTGCCGACCTGCTCGGGGTCGATGTGCTGGTACAGGTCCGGGTCGACCTTGATCGCGGAGGCGTGCAGGCCGGCCTTGTGGGCGAACGCCGAGACGCCCACGTAGGGCTGGTGCGTGGAGGGGGTCAGGTTGACCACCTCGGCCAGCGCGTGCGAGATGCGGGTCATCTCGCGCAGCTTGCCCTCGGGCAGCACCTTCTTGCCGTACTTCAGCTCCAGGGCGGCGACCACGGGGAACAGGTTGGCGTTGCCGACGCGCTCGCCGTAGCCGTTGGCCGTGCACTGCACGTGGGTCGCGCCCGCGTCGACGGCGGCCAGCGTGTTGGCGACCGCGCAGCCGGTGTCGTCCTGCGCGTGGATGCCGAGCCGGGCTCCGGTGTCGGCGAGGACGGTCGTGACGACCGCCTGTACCTGCGCCGGGAGCATCCCGCCGTTGGTGTCGCACAGGATGACGACGTCCGCGCCCGCCTCGGACGCCGCGCGGACGACGGCCTTCGCGTATGCGGGGTTGGCGCGGTAGCCGTCGAAGAAGTGCTCGCAGTCGACGAAGACCCGGCGGCCCTGGGCGACGAGGTGCGAGACGGTGTCGCGGACCATCTCCAGGTTCTCGTCGAGGGTGGTGCGCAGGGCGAGTTCGACGTGCCGGTCGTGCGACTTGGCGACCAGGGTGATCACGGGGGCGCCGGAGTCCAGCAGCGCCTGGACCTGCGCGTCCTCGCTCGCCCTCCCGCCTGCCCTGCGGGTCGCGCCGAACGCGACGAGCTGGGCGTGCTGGAAGGGGACCTCCGCCTGCACCCGGGCGAAGAACTCGGTGTCCCGGGGGTTGGCGCCGGGCCAGCCGCCCTCGATGAAGCCCACACCGAAGTCGTCCAGGTGCCGTGCGATGGCCAGCTTGTCCGCGACGGTGAGGTTGATGCCCTCCCGCTGGGCGCCGTCGCGCAAGGTGGTGTCGAAGACGTGGAACGAGTCGTCGAGCTCGCTGGTTTCCGTCATGGTCTGAAGACTCCTGTGTTGGATCTCGGTCTACCGGAATAACCGGCTCCACCGTCCTCCAATAATCCCTCGCGCTTCGCCGCCGGTTGCTGGTGGGCCGGAAAACGAAAAAACCCCTCGCGGGTGCGAGAGGTCTGCGCGCGGGTCGAGGGCGAGGGTGTCCGTCCGTACGTGGTCGTACGGGACGGTCACTGCGGACCGGCGCGCCTGCTGCCAATAATCATGGCGAATGAGAGCACGGGGGAAGTCTGGCACAGGCCCGGGGCGCCGCACCGGGTGTCTCACGATACGGTCCGCATTCGCTCGTGATACGGGCCACTTCCCGGCGGGCCCCGGCGTCCCCGGACGACCGCCGGGGACCGGGTCCGGCCCCCGTGGTCCTCTCCCCCGGCGGGACGGCAGGATGGGCACATGTCCGAGCCGACCGCACCCGCGTCCCCACCCGTCCCCCACGCCCCGTCCGTTGCCGCGCTGCCCGCGGCCGTGGACGCCGACGCCCTGCTCTCGCTGGCCGGGGAGCACCACACCCGTGCGGTGCGCGCGCTCGGCGTCGAGCACGCGGCCGGGCACCTGGTGAAGGTGTACGCGATCGAGGCGCCGGGACGCCGGCTGTCCGCGTCCGGCACCCGGGCGGCGCTGCTGGCCGCCGCCGACCACCTGGCGTCGGGCGGGCTGCGCGGTTCGCTGGGCCTCGCGACGCTGATCGTGCACGCGGGCGGCGACGGCGACTACGTCCTCGTGCACACCTGGATCGAGGGCTACATGTCCGACCTGCTGATCCTGACCGGTCCCGCCGACCGGCCCGGTGAACTGCGGCCCGGCCGCCAGGGGCTCGCGCCCTGCGTGTGGGAGGCGGCGGTGTTCGCGCACGAACGGGACGCCCTCGTGCGGCACGTGCTGGTCGGCTCCGGGCCGCTCACGGACCGGCTGGCGGACTGGGGCGCGGACGTGCTGGAAGGCGACGTGCGGTGACGGGCTCCGCGGGTGTCCCCCGGGTGCGGGCCGCGCGCCCCGGGGACATGGCCCAGGTGGCCGAACTGGCCGCCGAGCACGCGGCGTTCGAGAAGGCGTCGCCGCCGCCCGCCGACCTGGCGGCGCGGCTGGAGCGGCTGCTGTTCGCGGACGGCGCGCGGCTGCGCTGCTTCGTCGCAGACCCGGGCGGGGACGACGGCCGTCTGCTCGGGTACGCGACGTGCGCGCCGGAGATGTCCACCTGGCACGGCACCGAGTACCTGCACATGGACTGCCTGTTCCTGCGCGACGGCTCCCGGGGCCACGGTCTGGGGCCCCGGCTGGTCGCGGCGGTGGTCGAGGAGGCCCGGCGGCTCGGGCTGGACGCCGTGCAGTGGAACACCCCGGACTGGAACGTCGACGCCGTCCGCTTCTACGACCGGCTCGGCGCCCGGTCCTCCACCAAGCGCCGGTTCACGCTGGAGGTGGAACCGGCGGCCGCGCGAGGGCGTAGCTGAATAACACGCTGTGCGGTCCCCGCGTGCGCGTGGTCAAGGCCTGAGGTCGTCGGCCGCGCCCAGCGTCTCGTCCGTGAACTCCCTTACGTGCTCTAGTACTTGTGCCCGGTCCGCGCCCCGCAGGCCGATCGCCACGTGGATCGAGAAGCCGTCGAGCAGGGCCCTCAGCCGGGCGGCGAACCGGTCGGGGTCGACCGCGCGGAACTCGCCGCGCGAGACGCCCTCCGCGACCAGTGCCACCAGGTCGCGGTGCCAGGCGCCCTCGATGGCGGCCTGGCGGTCGCGGGCGTCGTCGCCGGCGTCCTTGGAGCGGTTCCAGACCTCCAGCCACAGCGTCCAGTGCGGGTCGCCGTGCCCCTCGGGGACGTACAACTCGACGTATTCCGCGAGGCGTTCGCGCGCCGAGGTGTCCGTGCGGGTGAGGAGCCGGCCGCGGCGGGCGCCGAGGCGCTGCTCGCTCCACTCCAGGGTCCGCAGCAGCAGTTCGTCCTTGGAGCGGAAGTAGTACGCGAGGTGGCCGCTGCTCATGCCCACCTCGCGGCCCAGCGCCGCCATGGTCAGCTTCTCCAGACCGCGCTCGGCGATCATGCCCATCGCGGCGGCGAGGACGTCGTCGCGCGGCGGCGCGTTCCTGCGCGGCCCGGCCACCATTCCCGCTCCCCTCAGTCCACTCTCGGCTGCTGCTGCGTGATGCAGTGGATGCCGCCACCGCCCGCGAAGATCGTACGGGCGTCCACGAGGGTGACCGTGCGGCCGGGGAACAGCCGGCGGAAGACGGCCGCCGCCTCCTGGTCGCGGGGGTCGTCGAAGCCGCACAGGACGACGCCGCCGTTGCAGAGGTAGTGGTTGATGTACGAGTAGTCGGCCCAGTGGCCGTCCGCCTCCAGGACGGTGGGCGCGGCGACCGGCACGACCTCCAGCGGGCGGCCCGCGGCGTCGGTGCTCGACCGCAGGATGCCGTGGATCTCCCGGGTGACCTCGTGGTCGGGGTGGGCCGGGTCCGGCTGGTGGTGGGCGACCACGACACCGGGGCGGGCGAACGCGGCGACGATGTCGACGTGGCCCAGGGTGCCGAAGCCGTGCGGCGGGTAGTCGCCGGTGAGGCCGCGCGGCAGCCAGACCGCCTTGCGGGTGCCGAGGTGGGCGTGCACCTCGGCCTCGACCTCGGCGCGGGTCCAGCCGGGGTTGCGCTCCGGGCCGAGCTGCACGGTCTCCGTGAGCAGGACGGTGCCCTCGCCGTCCACGTGGATCGCGCCGCCCTCGTTGACCAGCCGCGAGGCGTACGTACGGGCCCCGGCGAGGCCCGCGACCTCGGCGCCGATCCTCGCGTCGTGCTCCCAGCGGGCCCAGCTCTGGGCGCCCCAGCCGTTGAACGTCCAGTCCACGGCGGCCAGTCGGCCCCTGCCGTCGGTGAGGAAGGTGGGGCCGATGTCCCGCATCCACGCGTCGTCCAGCGCGCGCTCGACGACGTCGACGCCGGGGCCCAGCAGGTCCCGCGCCGCGGCGGAGGAGCCCGGACCGCAGACCACGGTGACCGGCTCGAAGCGGGCGACGGCGCGGGCGACCGCCGCCCAGGCGGCGCGGGAGGCCGCGAGGTCCCGGGGGTCGTCGAAGGTCGGGTTCGGGCCCGGCCAGGCCATCCAGGTGCGCTCGTGGGGCGCCCACTCGGGGGGCATCCGGAAGCCGTCGGCGGCGGGGGTGCGCACGGCGGCCGGCTCCGCGGCGGTGCTCGGGCTCTGGGGCTGCGCAGTCATCGTGGCGGTGGTCCTCACAGGAAGTACAGGCGGTTGAGGGAGACCGACTCCGCGGGCTCCGAGCGGACGGGGTCGCCGTCGAGGGTGACCAGACCGGTGCGTCCGTCCACGTCGACCGACCCGGTACGGGAGTTGAGCAGCAGGTCGGCGGGGCCGATGCCGCGCGTGCCGCGAACGGCCACGCGGCGCCTGCGTGTCGGCATCCTGTCGTCGGCGGTTTCCAGGGCGGCGCGCGCGACGAACGCGACGGAGAGATCGGCGGCGGTGGCACCGTGCGCGCCGAACAGCGGTCCCAGCACCAGGGGTTCGCAGGTGTCGGTGGCGGCGTTGGGGTCGCCGGTGACGCCGTACGCGGGAAAGCCGGACTTCAGGACGAGTTGGGGCTTCGCGCCGAAGTACTCCGGCCGCCACAGCACGATGTCCGCGAGCTTCCCGGTCTCGATGGAGCCGACCTCGTGCGAAATCCCGTGCGCCACGGCCGGGTTGACGGTCAGCTTGGCGATGTAGCGCAGGACCCGGGCGTTGTCGTCGTCGGGGCCGTCACCCTCCAGCGGGCCCCGTTCGGCCTTCATCTTCGCGGCCATCGCGAGGGTGCGGCGCACCGTCTCCCCGGCGCGGCCCATGCCCTGGGCGTCGGAGGAGGTGATGCCGATCGCGCCCAGGTCGTGCAGCACGTCCTCGGCGCCCATCGTCCCGGCGCGGATGCGGTCGCGGGCCATGGCGGCGTCGCCCGGCAGGTCCGTCTTCAGGTCGTGGACGGAGACGATCATGCCGTAGTGCTCGGCGACCGCGTCGCGGCCGAAGGGCAGCGTGGGGTTGGTGGACGACCCGATGACGTTCGGGACGCCCGCCATCCTCAGCACGTTGGGGACGTGGCCGCCGCCGCAGCCCTCGATGTGGAAGGCGTGGATGGTGCGGCCCTCAAGGACGCGGAGGGTGTCCTCCACCGACAGGCACTCGTTCAACCCGTCGCTGTGCAGGGCGACTTGGACATCGTGCTCCTCGGCGACCCGCAGCGCGGTGTCCAGCGCGCGGGCGTGGGCGCCCATGTCCTCGTGCACCTTGAAGCCGCAGGCGCCGCCCTCCGCGAGGGCCTCGACGAGCGGGGCCGGGTCGGAGGACGAACCCCGGGCCAGGAAACCGATGTTGACGGGCCACGCGTCGAAGGAGTTGAACGCGTGCCGCAGCGCCCAGGGCGAGTTGACGCCGACGCCCCACACCGGGCCGAACTCCTGGCCGATGATCGTGGTCACCCCGGAGGCGAGCGACGCCTCCATGATGCGCGGGGACAGCAGGTGCACGTGCGGGTCGACGGCGCCGGCGGTGGCGATGAGCCCCTCGCCGGAGACGATCGAGGTCCCGGTGCCGACGACGACGTCCACCCCGTCGAGGGTGTCGGGGTTGCCGGCCCGGCCGATCGCGTGGATGCGGCCCTCCCGGATGCCGACGGACACCTTGCGGATGCCCTGCACGGCGTCGATCACGACGACGTTGCTGATCACGACGTCGCAGGTCTCGCGGACGGCGGCGGCCTTCAGGTGCAGTCCGTCGCGGGCGGTCTTGCCGAACCCGGCCAGGAACTCGTCGCCGTACCGCTGGGAGTCGGACTCCACGCGGACCGTCAGTCCGGAGTCGCCGAGCCGGATCCGGTCGCCGGCGCGGGGGCCGTGCGTCGCGGCGTACTCGTACGGGGTGAGGCGGCGGGCCTCGGCGGGGTGGCCTCCGGGGCGGCTCATCGTTCGTCCTCCTGGTCAGGGGATTCCGGTTCCGGCGCGCCCGCCGGTACACCGAGGTAGCCGCAGGCGGCGGCCCGGCGCAGCGCCTCCTCCTTCGCCCCCGGTGCGTCGAGGGGGCCGTCGACCAGCCCGGCGAACCCGATCGCGACGCGGTCGCCGCCGATCGGCACGAGCCCGACCTCGGCGCTCTCGCCGGGGCCGAGGCGGACGGAGGAACCGGCGGGCACCGCCAGGCGCATGCCGTAACCGGCAGCCCGGTCGAAGGCGAGCCGCGGGTTGGCCTCGAAGAAGTGGAAGTGCGAGGTCACGGAGACCGGGACGGCCGCGGTGTTGGTGACGGTCAGCCGCGACACCGGTGCCGGGTCGGTGTGCCCGGGGCCGGGCAGCAGGGCGCCCGGCGCCCCGTCGCCGAGTGCCCCGCCGCCGATCGGGTCCGTCACCACCGCGAGACGCGAACCGTCGTCGAAGACCGCCTCGACGTGCACCTCGGTCACCACGTCGGCGACGCCGGGCAGCACGTCGGCCGGGCCGAGCACCGAGCGGGCCGCCGCGACCGCCTCCGCGAGGCGCCTGCCGTCGCGGGCCGCCTCGCACACGGTGTCGGCGATCAGGGCGGTGGCCTCCGGGACGTTGAGCCGCAGGCCGCGGGCGCGGCGGGCGCGGGCCAGTTCGGCGGCGCCGAACAGCAGCAGCCGGTCTCGTTCCGTGGGGGTCAGACGCACGGCGCGGCACCTCCGGGGGCGGGAGTACGAGGAACGGACTTTAGAACAACACTCTAACCACGCGATTCATCGGCGCGAAACATTGACGTCGGACCATCGACCACGTCACATTGAACGTCGTTCTAAACGATCGAGGGAGAGCGCCCCATGCCCATAGAGCAGCGCGGAGTCGACACCGTCCCCGACGCGGAACGCACCAGCGGACCGCACGACCTGGTGTCGATCCTGCTCGGGTCCAACCTGTGCCTCGGCGTGATCGTCTTCGGCTGGCTGCCGCCCTCGTTCGGCCTCGGCTGGTGGGCCTCGGTCTCCTCGATCGTGGCGGGCACGGTCGTCGGCACGCTGTTCACCGCGCCCCTCGCCCTGGTGTCGCTGCGCACCGCAACGAACCTGTCGACGTCCTCGGGCGCCCAGTTCGGGGTGCGCGGGCGGCTGGTGGGCTCGGTGGTCGGGCTGCTGCTGGCCCTCGGCTACACCGCCCTGACCGTGTGGATCGGCGGCGACGTGATGGTGGGCGTGCTGCACCGCCTGTTCGGACTGCCGACCGGTGGCACCGCCTACGCGGTGGTGTACGCGGTGCTCGCGGTCGCGACGGTCGTCGGCGCCGTCTACGGCTACCGGGTGCTGCTCTCGATCTCCCGCGTCCTCGCCGTGGGCATGACCGCGCTGCTCGCCGTCGGCGTCGTCGCGTACGCGCCGCACTTCACGACGGCCGCGCTGCCCGGGGCGGGCGGCTACCTGCTCGGCGGCTTCTGGCCGACCTGGCTGCTGGCGACGGTGGCGGCCGGCCTGTCCGGGCCGATCGCCTTCATCACCCTGCTCGGCGACTACACCCGCTACATCTCCCCCGTGCGGCACACCTCCCGCCGGGTGCTGCACGCCACCTGGGCCGGGCTGGTCGCGGGGCTGCTGGTCCCGCAGCTCTTCGGCACCTTCACCGCGTACGCGGCCCACGCGGCGCTCGACTACGCCGGCCCCCTGGTCGACGCCTCCCCCACCTGGTACCTGGTGCCGCTGCTGATCGCGGCGTCGGCCGGTTCGGTGGGCAACTCGGGCCTGATGCTCTACTCGATGGGTCTCGACCTGGACGCGATCCTGCCGCGCGCCTCGCGCGCCCGCGCCACGTGCGCCGTCGCCGTGGTCGCGACGGCCTGCGTGTTCGTGGGGCACTACGCCTGGAACGCGCAGTCGGCGATGACGTCCTTCGTGCTGCTGCTCACCGCGATCGGCACCCCGTGGGCCGTCATCACGCTGATCGGCTTCGCGCGCTGCCGCGGGGTGTACGACGCGGACGCGCTCCAGGTCTTCAACCGCCGCGCGCGGGGCGGCGCCTACTGGTTCCGGGCCGGCTGGAACGTCCCGGCCACCGTCGCCTGGGCACTCGGCGCGTCGGTCGGGCTGCTGGCCGTCTCGCTGCCCTCGTACCAGGGGCCGCTGCTGTCGCTCACCGGCGACGTGGACTGCAGCTTCCTGCTGTCCGGGCTGGTGGGCGGCCTGCTGTACCTGGTGCTCACGCGCCGCCCGGCGGGCCCTCCCGCGCCGGACGGGCGGGCGGGCGTACCGCTGGAACGGGTGGGCGGGGAACGGTAGTTGCCGGGGCGGCGAGGCGACCGGGGCGCGCGGGGCCGCGCGCCGCGGCCCCGCTCCCGGAACCCCGCCCGCAACGCGCCGGCCCCGGACCGCGCGTGCGGTCCGGGGCCGGTGACACGGTGCAGCGGCGCCCCCGTGACGGGGGGCGACCGCCCTGCCGGTCAGCCCAGTTCGTGCATCCAGCCGTGCTTGTCCGCGGTGATGCCGCGCTGGATGTCCAGCAGCGCGCCGCGCAGCCGCAGGGTGACCTCGCCGGGCTCGCCGTCCGCCGACTGCTGCCACTCGGCGTTCGCGCGCTTGACCGTGCCGACCGGGGTGATCACGGCCGCCGTGCCGCAGGCGAAGACCTCGGTGAGCGAGCCGTTGTCCGCGTCGTGCTGCCACTGCTCGATGGAGACACGGCCCTCCTCGGCCTCGTAGCCGAGGTCGCGGGCGACGGTGAGCAGCGAGTCGCGGGTGACGCCCTCCAGGATGGAGCCGGTGAGGGTGGGCGTGATGATCTTGTTGCCGTACACGAAGTACAGGTTCATGCCGCCCAGCTCCTCGACCCAGGTGTGCTCCACCGCGTCGAGGTAGCAGACCTGGTCGCAGCCCTGGGCCGCGGCCTCGGCCTGCGAGAGCAGGGAGGCGGCGTAGTTGCCGCCGGTCTTCGCGTCGCCCATGCCGCCGGGCACCGCGCGGACGCGGTCCTCGGCGACCCAGATGGAGACCGGCTTGACGCCGCCCGCGAAGTAGGCGCCGGCCGGGGAGGCGATGACGATGAACAGGTACTCGTTGGCCGGCTTCACCCCGAGCCCGACCTCCGTCCCGATCATGAACGGGCGCAGGTAGAGGGACTCCTCGCCGCCGTGCGCCGGCACCCATGCCTTGTCCTGCGCGACGAGCAGGTCGCACGCCTCGACGAACGTCTCGACCGGCAGTTCCGGCATGGCGAGGCGGCGGGCGGAGGACTGGAAGCGGCGCGCGTTCATCTCCGGGCGGAAGGTGGCGACCGAGCCGTCGGGACGGCGGTAGGCCTTCAGGCCCTCGAAGATCTCCTGCGCGTAGTGCAGGACGTTGGTGGCCGGGTCGAGCGGGATCGGCGCGTACGGCACGAGCTGGCCGTCGTGCCAGCCGCGGCCCTCGGTCCAGCGGATCGTCACCATGTGGTCGGTGAAGTGGCGGCCGAAGCCGGGGCTGGCCAGGATCGCGTCGCGCTCCGCGGCGGAGAGCGGACTTGCGGAGGGCTTGAGCTCGATCGTGGGCGTCGTCATGAGTGGTTTCGTCCTTCACCGGTTGTAGTGACGGGCCGCGCACACGCCCGCACGGCCGGTGGCCAGTGTTAGGACGTCCGAGCATCCCCCCGTACCGCGGCTCCGCGTTCGATTATCGCGCGGCGCCGGTGGTGGTGGAAAACGGGGTGGACGCGACCCTGGGTTCGATGGTGACACCCGGCGACGAAACGGAAAAGCCGCCGGGTGCGGATGCGGCCCGGCGGCTTCGAGGGGGAACCCGCCCCGGAGGGGGGTTCCCGTGCTTCGAGTACGCGGCCGTCAGCCGGCTACTCGTACGGCGAGCGCGTCGCCGATCTCCGTGGTCGAGCGGGGCGCCTCGTCCTGGCGGTCGGCGAGGTCGGCGGAGACGGCGTCCTCGATGCGGGCGGCCTCGCCGTCGTAGCCGAGGTGGCGCAGCAGCAGGGCGACGGACAGCACCGTGGCGGTGGGGTCGGCCTTGCCCTGGCCCGCGATGTCCGGGGCGGAGCCGTGCACCGGCTCGAACATCGACGGGAACGCGCCGGTCGGGTTGATGTTGCCGGAGGCGGCGACGCCGATGCCGCCGGAGACGGCCGCGGCGAGGTCGGTGATGATGTCGCCGAAGAGGTTGTCCGTCACGATGACGTCGAAGCGCTCGGGCTGGGTGACGAGGTAGATCGTCGCCGCGTCGACGTGCACGTAGTCGGTGGCCACGTCCGGGTACTCGGCGGCGACCTTGTTGAAGACGTTCGTCCACAGGTGGCCGGCGAAGGTCAGTACGTTGTTCTTGTGGACCAGCGTGATCTTCTTGCGCGGACGGGCCTGGGCCCGCTCGAACGCGTCGCGCACGACCCGCTCGACACCGAAGGCCGTGTTCACGGAGACCTCGGTCGCGACCTCGTGCTCGGTGCCCTTGCGGATGGTGCCGCCGTTGCCCGTGTACGGGCCCTCCGTGCCCTCGCGGATCACCACGAAGTCGATGTCGGGCCGGCCGGCCAGCGGGCTGGCGACGCCGGGCAGGAGCTTCGACGGGCGCAGGTTGACGTGGTGGTCGAACGCGAAGCGGAGCTTCAGCAGGAAGCCGCGCTCCAGCACGCCGGACGGGACCGACGGGTCGCCGATGGCGCCGAGCAGGATCGCGTCGTGCCGCTGGAGGTCGGCGAGGTCGGCGTCGGTGAGGGTGTCGCCGGTGGCGTGGTAGCGACGGGCGCCGAAGTCGTACTCCTTGGTCTCCAGCTTCACATCCTGCGGGAGGACGGCGGAGAGGACCTTGAGGCCTTCGGCCACGACTTCCTGGCCGATGCCGTCACCGGGAATCACTGCGAGATCGATGCTGCGAGACATGGCGGCAGCGTACTCCTCGTCCCATGGAATGACACTCGTGTCCGGCATGCGGACGGGGTGGGCGCGGCTCGGGCACGGCTCGGGTCTCACCGACACCGGGGCGCCCGGCACCGTTCACCCGTACGCGGCAGGGGCGTTGGGGCACGGCGGGAAGTATCCCCGCCATGACCGCATCCTTCGGGACAACACCCCCGGAACACCCGGAACCTCCCGTCCCCGCCGTCGGCATCCCGTCCCGGCTCGCGCGCTCGATGAGCATGGCCGAGCAGTACGAGTACCTGCGCACCCGGCTGACCCGGCGCCGCACGCTGGTGACGGCGGGCGCCGTGGCGGGCGGCCTGCTGGCGGCCGGCTGCTCGGCGGACGGGGCGACCCCCGCCGTCCGGCGGACGACGGCGGGGCCGGCGTCCGCGACCGGGGCCGCCGCGGGCTCGGCGGTCGTCCCGTTCGGCCGTCATCTGGCGTTCGGCGCCGATCCGCGCACCCGGATGCGGATCTCCTGGCAGGTGCCGCTCGCGGTGCGGCGGCCGTTCGTACGGATCGGCACGGCACCCGACCGGCTCGGCGCCCGCGTCGACGCCGAGCTGCGCGCCCTGCGCACCCCGGAGCAGCCGGGCGTGCGCGCGGCGGTCGAGCAGTACTACGCGCACGCGGCCCTGGACGGGCTGACACCGGGGACGACGTACTACTACGGCGTCGGGCACGACGGCTTCGACCCGGCGTCGGCCGCCCGCCTGCACACGGTGCGGTCGTTCCGCACGGCGCCCGCGCGCCCGGAGGCGTTCGTGTTCACCGCGTTCGGCGACCAGGGCGTCAGCGAGGCCGCGCTCGCCAACGACCGGGTGCTGCTCGCCCGCGACCCCGCGTTCCACCTGCACGCGGGCGACATCTGCTACGCCGACTCCAAGGGGCTGGGCAAGGAGTCGGACATCTACGACCCCCGGGTGTGGGACCTGTTCCTCGCGCAGAGCGAGCCGGTGGCCCGGTCGGTGCCGTGGATGGTGACGACCGGCAACCACGACATGGAGGCCTGGTACTCCCCGGACGGCTACGGCGGCCAGCTGGCCCGCTGGTCCCTGCCGGACAGCGGCTTCGACCCGCGCGGCACGCCGGGCGCGTACACCTTCACGTACGGCAACGTGGGCGTGGTGGCGCTGGACGCCAACGACGTCTCGTACGAGATCCCCGCCAACCTCGGGCACAGCCAGGGGCGGCAGACGGCCTGGCTGGACCGGACGCTGGGCGGGCTGCGGGCGTCGGCGGCGGTGGACTTCGTGGTCGTCCTCTTCCACCACTGCGCCTACTCGACGTCGACCCACGCCTCGGACGGCGGGGTGCGCGCCGCGTGGGTGCCGCTGTTCGACAAGCACCGGGTGGACCTGGTGATCAACGGCCACAACCACGTCTACGAACGCACCGACGCGCTGCGCGGCGGCGCGGTGGGCCGGACGGTGCCGGTCGGCGCGAGCACCGACCCGACGCGGGACGGCGTCGTGTACGTGACGGCGGGCGGCGGCGGCAAGGACCTGTACGCCTTCCCCATCGGGGTCGCCGACACCTACGAGGGGCACACCCGAGGGCACCGCGAGGTCCCCTCGTACCACTGGACGAAGGAGCGGCACCGCTCGGCGGAGCACGCCGAGTGGTCGCGGGTGCGGTACACCGGCCACTCGTTCCTGTCGGTCGCGGCGCGGCCGGGCCCCCGGCCGGTGCTGGAGGTCTCGGCGCTGTCGCAGGAGGGCCGGCGGGTCGACCACTTCGAGGTGCGGCGCGGCGGGTGAGCGACGCCCGTGCCGCACCGCACCTCACCGGCACGGCTCCCGGTCGGCGGGTGAACCCGCTTGCGGGCGCGGGCTGTTGAGGGCGGTGGCGTCAGCGGCCGTGGCCCGTCTCGCCGCCGTTGTCGCGGCGGTCGAGGGCGCGCTGGAGGGCGGCTGCGGCGTTCTTGCGGTCGGACTCGCTCGTGCGGGAGGCGTGGCGGACGCGGCGGCGGACGGTCGTCTCGGCCATGGGAAATCGACTCCTTCGAGATTCCGGAGTGCGGAAGGGATTGCGAGACGCCGAGGGGGGCGGGGAGCCGTGCCGCAGGGGTTGCCTGCGCGGGGCACGCTCACGACCGCCGATCGCCGGATCTGGCGAGACGTTCGGCTCCTACAAAGCTAAGGGAGCGGAGGTCATCTGTCTCCACAATTACTCGGACTTCCTACTATCTGAGACGGAAACTCAAGCCGAGTGTGCTTCACCTGCGGAAACGTCAGACGGCCAGGTGGCGTACGGCGTCGTGCCGGACCGCGCGCAGCTCCCGCACGAGAGAGCGCACGGCGAGGGTCCGCGCCGACTCGGGAGTGGTGACGTGACCGATGCGACGGGTGGGGCGGCCGGGACCGAGAGCGGTGATCTCGACGGTGAGCGGTGCTCCGCTCAGGGAGAGCACCGGCATCACCGCCATGCCGAGACCGATGCCCACCATCGAGAGCACCGCCCCGTCGTCCTCCGCGCGCACGGTCGCCGTCGGCAGCCAGTCCTGCGCGGCCCACCACCGCCGCGTGGACGACGAGCAGTTCTCGGTCCAGTCGACCAGCGGCAGCGAGCGCGGGTCGGGATGCCCGGCCGGGTGGACCAGGGCGTAGGGCTCCTCCAGGAGCACCTCCCCCACCACCCCCGGCGGCAGCGGCACGGCCGTGCCCAGGGTCGCGATCCCGATGTCGGCCCGCCCGGCGGCGACCTCCCCGGCCACCCCGGCGCCGACCTCCCGCACCACGCGCACGGTCGGCTCCAGGCCCGGATGCCGTGCGGCCAGCCGTTCGAGGGCCGGCGGCAGCAGGTGCAGGGCCGCGCTGCGGAACGCGGCGACGCGCAGCGGCCCGGCCGCAGTGTCGCCGCCGTCCGGCCCCGCGCCGGCGCCCCGCGCCTCCGCGACCAGCGCCTCCAGCATCCGCAGCACCCGCCGGGCGTGCGCGACGGCGCGTTCACCGGCGGCCGTGGGGCGGGCGCCGTGCCGGCCGCGGTCGAACAGCACGACGCCCAGCTTGCGTTCGAGGGTGCGCACGGCGTGGGAGACGGCGGACTGCGTGGTGCCGAGGGCGGCACCGGCCGCCGAGAAGCCGCCCTCGCGGGCCACGGCGACCAGCACGCGCAGCTCCTGCGGCGCGAGGTCGGGGACGGAGGCCGGCGCGCCCCGGGTGCTCGGTCGCGGACCAGGTGTGCTCATCGTGGGGGCTCCCGCCTGCGCGTATGCGGACGTCTCATGGACCCGGACGTTCCATGAGCCCAACCCGGTGCCCGGCGCCGGAATTCCGCCCTAGCGTCGCCGCCATGACCGAGACCGCGCTCACCGTGCAGCAGACCTCCCGTCCGACCGGCTTCCCCACCGCCGCCCACTTCCGCTTCGCGGAGTCGCCCGTGCCGGAGCCCGCGCCCGGCACCGCCCTGGTGGAGAACCTCTACTGGTCGGTGGACCCGTACCACCGGGAGATGATGGACGGCGACTTCGCACTGGACGCCCCGCTGGAGGGGCGTGCGCTCGGCCGGGTCGTCGCGTCCCGCGAACCGGCCCTGCCCGAGGGCGAGATCGTCTTCCACCGGCACGGCTGGCGCACCCACTCCGTGGTCCGCCCGGACGAGGTCCGGCACCTGCCGCACCATCAAGGGGTGCCGCTCTCGGCGTACTTGGGCGTGCTCGGCGGCACCGGGCTGACCGCGTACACGGCCCTGACCCGGATCGCCCGGCTGCGCGAGGGCGACGACGTGTTCGTGTCGGCCGCGGCCGGCGGTGTCGGCACCGCCGCGGGACGGTTCGCGCGGCTGCTGGGCGCCGGCCGGCTCGTCGGCAGCGCGGGCGGCCCCGCGAAGGTGGCGTACCTGACCGAACGGGTCGGCTACGACGCGGCGTTCGACCACCGGGCGGGACCCGCGGCCGACCTCCTCGCCAAGGCCGCGCCCACCGGGATCGACCTGTTCGTCGACAACGTGGGCGGCGGTCAACTGGGCGCCGCGATCAGCGCGTTGCGGCCGCGCGGCAGGGTCGTGCGGGTGGGCACGATCAGCCAGTACAACCACCCGGACGCCCCGCCCGTCGTCCTCGACCACGCCGGGGTCGTCGAGAAGAGCCTGCGTATCGAGGGGTTCCTGGTGCGCGACCACCTGGATCTCCAGGAGGAGCTGTACGCGTTCGCCGTGCCCCATCTCCTCGCGGGACGGCTGGAGTCGGACGAGACGGTCGTCGACGGCTTCGAGCGGATCGTGGAGGCGTTCCTGTCGATGCTGCGGGGCGGCAACACGGGCAAGACCCTGGTGCGCGCGACGCGGTGAGTCCAACCCGCCCGCACGGCAGCAGAGTTGACGGGCTCAGAGCACGTCGCCCTCGCGCCAGTCGAAGACCAGCGGGTGCGCCGGGTCGAGGGGCGCCCCCGGCGTCGGGCGGACGAAGGTGCTGTCCTCCTCGTCGGACAGCCGGACCGGGCCCTCGGGACCGTGGGCGTGGACCTGCCCCGCCCACAACTGCCAGCCGCGCGAGCGGTACAGGTGCGCGCCCTCGTCGCTGGCGGAGAGCGCGCCCAGCTCGTACCGGTCGTCGAGGACGGCCTCCAGTTCGGCCATGACCAGGGCGCCGAGGCCGCCGCGCCGCGATCCCGGCCGCACGGCGACCGCCTCGACGTACCCGGTGCGCAGGACCCGGCCGCGGTGCTCGACCTCGCGCGGGACGACGCAGCCGTGGGCGGCCAGGCCCCGTTCGTCGGACAGCAGGACGTGGGTGCCGCCGAGGGCGTGCGCCCAGTCGTCGTCGCCGAAGCCGCCGTCGAAGGCCGCGTCGAGGAACGCGTGCAGCTCTCCGAGTGCGGCGAGGCCGAGCTCGCCGGTGCTGACGACGCGGGCGGTGTGCGGGCGGAGAGTCATGAGGTCAGTGTGGTCGAAGCAGCGGCCGCGCGGGGGCTGTTGGGGCACCGGGACGATTTTCCGGGTCCGGAACGCGCACGGGCCGGGCCCCGCTCCGAGGAGCGGAACCCGGCCCGGTGACCGGCCCGTTGGGGGGAACGGGCCGGAGATCAGCCCATGTGCGGGTAGGTGTAGTCGGTCGGGGAGACCAGCGAGTCCTTGATGGCGCGGGTCAGCGTCCAGCGCATCAGGTTCTGCGGGGCACCGGCCTTGTCGTTGGTGCCGGAGGAGCGGCCGCCGCCGAAGGGCTGCTGGCCGACGACGGCGCCGGTCGACTTGTCGTTGATGTAGAAGTTGCCGGCGGCGTAGCGCAGCTTGTCGGCCGTGTGGGCCGCCGCGGCGCGGTCGTTGGCGATGACGGAACCGGTCAGGGCGTAGTCGGAGACCGACTCCATCTGCTCCAGCATCTCGTCGTACTTGTCGTCCTCGTAGACGTAGACGCCGAGGAACGGGCCGAAATACTCGGTCGTGAAGACCTCGTTCTCCGGGTCGGTGCACTCGACGACGGTCGGGCGCACGAAGTAGCCGACCGAGTCGTCGTAGCTGCCGCCCGCGACGACCGTGCAGGTCGGGTCGCTCTTGGCGCGGTCGATGGCGGCCTTGTTCTTCGCGAAGGCACGCTCGTCGATCACGGCGCCGATGAAGTGCGACAGGTCGGTGACGTCACCCATGGTCAGGCCGTCGACCTCCGCCGCGAACTCCTCCTTGAAACCGGAGTTCCAGATGGAGGCGGGGATGTAGGCGCGCGAGGTGGCCGAGCACTTCTGGCCCTGGTACTCGAAGGCACCGCGGGTCAGCGCGGTCTTCAGCACGGCGCGGTCGGCGCTCGGGTGGGCGACGAGGAAGTCCTTGCCGCCGGTCTCGCCGACGAGGCGCGGGTAGGCGCGGTACTTCTCGATGTTGTTGCCGACGGTCTTCCACAGGTGCTGGAAGGTCTTCGTCGAGCCGGTGAAGTGGATGCCCGCGAGGTCGCGGTGCTCCAGGGCCACCTCGGAGACGGCGATGCCGTCGCCGGTCACCAGGTTGATGACGCCCTTGGGCAGCCCGGCCTCCTCCAGGACCTGCATGAGCAGGACGGCGGCGTGGGTCTGCGTCGGGGACGGCTTCCACACCACGACGTTGCCCATGAGGGCCGGGGCGGTGGGGAGGTTCGCGGCGATGGCCGAGAAGTTGAACGGCGTGATCGCGTAGACGAAGCCCTCCAGCGGGCGGTGGTCCATGCGGTTCCACACGCCGGCCGAGTTCGCCGGGGGCTGCTCGGCCAGGATCTGGCGGGCGTAGTGGACGTTGAAGCGCCAGAAGTCGACGAGCTCGCAGGGGCAGTCGATCTCGGCCTGCTGGGCGGTCTTCGACTGGCCGAGCATGGTGGAGGCGGCCAGCGTCTCGCGCCAGGGGCCGGACAGCAGCTCGGCGGCGCGCAGGATGATCGCCGCGCGGTCGTCGAAGGACATCGCGCGCCACGCGGGGGCGGCGGCCAGGGCGGCGTCGATCGCGTCCTGGGCGTCCTCGCGGGTGGCGTTGCGGCCGGTGCCGAGCACGGCCTTGTGGTTGTGCGGCTGCACGACCTGGAAGGCGTCGCCGCCGCCGAGGCGCTTCTCGCCGCCGATGGTCATCGGCAGGTCGACCGGGTTCTCGGCCAGCTCCTTGAGCCTGGCCTCCAGCCGGGCACGCTCGGGCGAACCGGGGGCGTAGCCGTGCACCGGCTCGTTGACGGGGGTGGGGACCTGGGTCACGGCGTCCATGGGTTGCGTAACTCCTTTGCTGAGCGGGGCGCTTGAGCTTGCGGGGGCGGCGGGGGCCGGTCCGGGTGTCAGCCCTTGCTGATCATCGAGCGGAGGAAGAAGCGCAGGTTCGCGGGCTTCTCCGCGAGGCGGCGCATGAAGTAGCCGTACCAGTCGGTGCCGTAGGCGGTGTAGACGCGCATCCGGTGCCCCTCGGCGGCCAGGCGCAGGTGCTCGTCGCCGCGGATGCCGTACAGCATCTGGAACTCGTACTCGTCGAGCTTGCGGCCGGCCTGCCGGGCCAGCTCCTGCGCGATGGTGATCAGGCGCGGGTCGTGCGAGCCGACCATCGGGTAGCCGTCGCCGAACATGAGGATCTTCAGGATCCGCACGTACGCCTTGTCGATCTCCGCGCGCTGCTGGTACGCGACCGACGCGGGCTCCTTGTAGGCGCCCTTCACGATGCGGACGCGGCTACCGGCGGCGGCCAGGCGGCGGGCGTCGTCCTCGGTGCGGAACAGGTACGCCTGGATCACGCAGCCGGTCTGCGGGAAGTCCTTCCGCAGCTCCTCGTGGATGGCGAACATCGAGTCGAGGGTGGTGTGGTCCTCGGCGTCCAGGGTGACCGTGGTGCCGATCGCGGCGGCGGCCTCGACGACGGGGCGCACGTTGGCGAGGGCCAGCTCATGGCCGTTCTCCAGCGCTTGGCCGAACATCGAGAGCTTCACGGACATCTCGGCGCGGGTGCCGAGGCCGAGGTCCTTGAGGTGGTCGATCAGCTCCAGGTACGCGTCCCGGGCGGCGGCGGCCTGCTCCGGCGTGGTGATGTCCTCACCGACGACGTCCATGGTGAGTTCGAGGCCCTTGTCGGTGAGGTCCGTGATGATCGGCACGACGCCGTCGACGGTCTCGCCGGGGATGAAGCGGTCGACGACCTGCTTGGTGACCGGGGCGGCCGAGATCAGGCGGCGCATCTTGTCGCTGCGCGAGGCGGCGAGAATCACGGGACCCAGCACGGGGCACCTCCACTGACGGGGCCGTAACGGCCGTGACCCGGCCGATCTGGCACGGCACGGGGAACCACCGTGAAACCTAGGGACCCTTTCGATCCTCGGCCACGGACACCTGTCACGCATCCGTGCCCCGGATCTCAGACAGATGTATGAAGGTTTCCGGCGGGTGCGGGACAATGGCCTCGTGACGTCGGAATACAGGGGCGACTACCAGGAGCTGGTCGACGAGATCTCGGAGCTGCTGGACGCTCCGGCGACGCTGGAGAACCGCGACTTCGAGCTGATCTCGTTCGGCGTGTACGACAGTGAGCAGGACCTCGACGCCGCCGCCCTGGACCCCGTGCGCACCCGCTCGATCCTCACCCGCCGCTCGACCGCGGCGGTCCGCTCCTGGTTCGAGGGGTTCGGCATCACCCGGGCCACCGGCCCGGTCCGCATCCCGCCCACCCCGGAGGCCGGCGTGACCCGCGGCCGGATCTGCCTGCCGGTACGCCATCGGGGTGTCGTCCTCGGATACGTGTGGCTCCTGGACGGCGAGCCGGGCCCCACCGATCAGCAGCTCGCCGCCGCGATGGAGGTCACCGGGCGGATCGGCGCGCTGCTCGCGGACGAGGCGCAGGCCGGCGCCGACCTGACGCGCGAGCTGCGCGCGGTGCTGACGGCCGAACGGGGCTGGCAGCGGGACATGGCGGTGGCCGCGCTGCGCACGGCGCTCGGCACGCGCGGCGAGGGCCCGCACACCCTGGTGTGCGTCGCGCCGTGGCCCTCCGCCGACCCCGACGACGCCCCCTCCGCGCGGGCGGTGCCGCACGTCACCGCGCTGTGCACGGCGCCGTGGGGCGCGAGCGCGCAGTGCCTGGCGGTGCTGGTGCGGCTGCGCGCGACGGACGTACGGGCCCCCGCCCTGACGGTCGCCGCACGGCTGCTGCGGGAACGCGCGGAGACCTGGAGCGCGACGGACCGCACCGCGCGGGCCGCCGCCGGGGTGGGCGAACCCCGGGGCGGGCTGGGCGAGTTGGACGCGGCCTGGCAGGAGGCGGCGGGCGCGGCGCGGGCCGCGCTGGCGGAACCGCGGTTCGGCCCGGTCGCGGAGTGGTCCGCGATCGGGCCGTACCGGCTGCTCACGACGCTGCCCTCGGACGCGGCCCACGACCCGGCGGTCGCCGCCCTGCTCTCCCCCGCCCAGCGGGAGCTGGCCCGCACGGCCGAGGTCTACCTGGACTGCGCGGGCCAGGCCGGCCGCACCGCGGCCGAACTGGGCATCCACCGGCAGACGTTGTACTACCGCCTGTCCCGCGTCGAGCAGCTCACGGGCCTGGACCTGGACGACGGCGAGGACCGCCTGCTGCTGCACATGGCGCTGAAGGGGGCGCGGCTGTAGCGCCCCGGACGAGGGGCGCCGGGCGGTCAGAGGTCAGCCCCGCGGTCCCGCGTCCCCGAACCCCGCCGTCACCCGCAGCAACCCCTCCGTGAGCTGCTCGCCGCTCGGGGCCGACTCCGGGTCGAAGGTGTGCTGGACGATCAGGCCCGACATCAGGCACATGTACAACTGGCCGAGCGTGTCGATCTGTTCGTCGGTGACCTCCGGCTCCGGGATGTCGTGGAGCATCGACACCAGGCCGCGCCCGCCCTCCCGCTGCGCCACCGCCAGGTGCTCGCGGACCGCCGGGATGCTGTCCCCCATCGCGATGACCTCGATGCTCAGGTGCCAGATCGAGTCCGGTTTGCCCATCGTGGCAACGACGTTGGACCACACCGCGCGGAACCGCTCCGGCGAGCCCGGCGCCGTGGACGCCACGTCGGCGGCCGGGTCGAAGCTCTCGGACTGGTCCCCCACCAGCGCCACGTACGCCTCGGCGAGCAGGGCGTCCTTGGAGCCGTAGTGGTAGCCGATGGACGCCAGGTTGGCGCCCGACGCCCGTGCGATGTCGCGCGCCGTGGTGCGCGCGAACCCCTTCTCCAGCAGGCAGCGCCTGGCACCTTCGAGCAGATCCTCACGGTTTCCCATGCGCGCCACCCTACCCGCGCCTGGGACAACCGTCCCATACGGGCGTACCATACGAGCGTTCTATACGTGCGTACTAGACAAGCGTTTAAGACGCCCGTACATTCACCGTCATGACGAACCCGCCGAGCAATCCGCCGAGCACCCCGTCGTCCGCCGCCCCCAACTCCCTTGCCGGGCGCCGGGAATGGACCGCGCTGTGCGTGCTGATGCTGCCGCTGCTGCTGGTCTCCATGGACGTCTCCGTCCTCTACTTCGCCATCCCCGCGATCACCGCCGACCTGGAGCCCAGCTCGACGCAGCAGCTCTGGATCTTCGACATGTACGGCTTCGTGCTCGCCGGCCTGCTGCTGACCATGGGTTCGCTCGCCGACCGGATCGGGCGGCGCCGGCTGCTGCTGGCCGGCGCGGCGGCCTTCGGGCTCGCCTCCGTCGCTGCGGCCTACGCGCAGACCCCGGGCCAACTCATCGCGGCGCGGGCGGTGTTGGGGGTGGGCGGCGCCACCCTGATGCCGTCCACCATGGCGCTGGTGCGGCAGATGTTCCGCGACGCGCGGCAGCGGGCGAAGGCCGTCGCCGTCTGGTCCGGCGTGATGACCGGTGGCGTCGCGCTCGGCTCGGTGCTCAGCGGTGTGCTCGTCGAGAACTTCTGGTGGGGCTCGGTCTTCCTCGTCAACCTGCCCGCCATGCTGATGCTGCTGGTGCTCGGACCGATCCTGCTGCCGGAGTCCCGCGACCCCGCGCCGGGCCGCTTCGACCTGCTGGGCGTCCCGCTGTCGCTGGCCGCCGTGCTGCCGGTGATCTGGGGGCTGAAGGAGATCGCGGCCCACGGGGCACACCCGGGGTACGTCGCCTCCCTCACCGTGGGGCTGCTGTTCGCCGCCCTGTTCGTACGGCGGCAGCGCACCGCGGCGGTGCCGATGATCCCGCCGTCGCTGTTCCGGGCCCGCGGCTTCGGTGCCGCCGCGGGGCTCAACCTCGTCGCCGCGTTCGCGATGATGGGCTCGGCGTACTTCACCACGCAGTACCTCCAGTCGGTACTGGGCAAGTCCCCGCTGTCGGCGGCCCTATGGTCGCTCGTGCCGTCCGTCGTCATCGGCGCCGCCGCCCCGCTGGCGGCCTCCCTGGTGGCCCGCGGGGTGCGGCGCCCGGTGGTGGTGGCCGGCGGGTTCACCGTGTCGGCGGCCGGGTTCGCGCTGCTGGTCCCGGCCGGAACGGACTCGCTGTGGCTGGTGCTGGCCGGGGCGGGCGTGCTGGCGGCGGGCATCGTCGTGGTGATGTCGCAGATCACCGACCTGGCGCTGTCCACCGCACCGCCGGAGCGGGCCGGTACCGCCTCCGCCGTGCTGGAGACGGGCCAGGAGTTCGGCGGCGCCCTCGGCATGGCGGTGCTGGGATCGGTCGGCACGGCCGTCTTCCGCGGCGGGATGCCCGACGGCGCCCCGGGGCCGGCCCGCGAGACCCTGGGCGGCGCCCTCGCCGTCGCCCGCGCCCTGCCCGCACGCGCCGGGGCCGAGCTGACCGCGACCGCCCGCACGGCGTTCACCCACGGCATGACCGTCGCGGCGGTCTGCGCGGGCGCCCTGCTGCTGGCGGCGGCAGTCGCGGCCCTGCTGATGCTGCGCGGCGCGACAGGCGGGCCGGAAGGCGGAGGCGAGGACGCCGGCGGCGCCGGGGCGGCGGACCTGCCCGGTCGGCGGGCCGAACCCGGCACCCGGCCGGCACCCGCCAACGCCGCTCGGGCACAGGCGGGTTGAGCGCGGGAACGACGAGGGGCCCGGTCCGTCCGCAGCTGCGGAACGGGCCGGGCCCCTCGTCGTCGGCGGGCAACCGGCGCCCGCCCGTGGTCAGTTCTGCAGGTTGACCGAGCGCACCGAGGTGGCGCCGGTCTCGGCGGCGATCTCCGCCAGCACCGGCGCGGGGACGGTGTCGTCCACGGTCAGCACGGCGAGCGCCTCGGCGCCCGCCTCACCGGCCCGGGAGACCTGCATGCCCGCGATGTTGATGCCCGCCTCGCCGAAGACCCGGCCGACGGTGCCGACGACACCGGGACGGTCCTCGTAGCGCAGGACGACCATGTGGTCGGCGAGCGCCAGGTCCACGTCGTACTCGCCGACGGCGACGATCTTCTGGAGGTGCTTGGGTCCGGCCAGCGTGCCCGAGACCGCGACCTCCTCGCCGCCGGCGAGCGTGCCGCGGACGGTGACGACGTTGCGGTGGTTGGGCGACTCCGAGCTGGTGGTCAGCCGCACCTCGACGCCGCGCTCCTGCGCGAACAGCGGGGCGTTGACGTACGACACCGTCTCGGCGACGACGTCCTCGAACACGCCCTTGAGCGCGGACAGTTCGAGCACCTTCACGTCGTGCTGGGTGATCTCGCCGTACACCTCGACGTCGAGCCGCACCGCGACCTCGCCCGCCAGCGCGGTGAAGATGCGGCCGAGCTTCTCGGCGAGCGGCAGGCCCGGCTTGACGTCCTCGGCGATGACGCCGCCCTGGACGTTGACCGCGTCCGGGACGAGTTCACCGGCCAGCGCGAGCCGCACGGAGCGGGCGACGGCGATGCCGGCCTTCTCCTGCGCCTCGTCGGTGGAGGCGCCCAGGTGCGGGGTGGCGACGACCTGGTCGAACTCGAACAGCGGGGAGTCCGTGCAGGGTTCCTTGGTGTACACGTCGAGGCCGGCGCCGGCGACGCGGCCCTCCTTGAGCGCCGAGTACAGCGCCTCCTCGTCGACGATCCCGCCGCGCGCGGCGTTGACGATGCGCACGGTCGGCTTCACCTTGCGCAGCGCCTCGTCGCCGATGAGACCGACCGTCTCGGGGGTCTTCGGCAGGTGGACGGTGATGAAGTCGGAGACTTCGAGCAGCTCGTCCAGCGTGAGGACCTTGACGCCCATCTGCGCGGCCCGTGCAGGCTGGACGTAGGGGTCGTACGCGACGACCTTCATGCCGAAGGCCGACATGCGCTGCGCGACGAGGGCGCCGATGCGGCCGAGGCCGACCACGCCGAGGGTCTTCTCGGCGAGTTCGACGCCGGTGTACTTGCTGCGCTTCCACTCGCCGTTCTTGAGCGCGGCGTTGGCCTGCGGGATGTTGCGGGCCGTGGCGAGCAGCAGGCCGCAGGCCAGCTCCGCGGCGGTCACGATGTTGGAGGTCGGCGCGTTGACGACCATCACGCCGGCCTTGGTGGCGGCGGAGACGTCGACGTTGTCCAGACCGACACCGGCGCGCGCGACGACCTTCAGGCGCTTGGCGGCGGCGACCGCCTCGGCGTCGACCTTGGTCGCGGAGCGGATCAGGATCGCGTCCACGTCGGCGAGGGCGGGGAGCAGTTCGGCCCGGTCCGCGCCGTTGCAGTGGCGGATCTCGAAGTCCGGACCGAGCGCGTCCACGGTGGCGGGCGACAGCTCTTCGGCGATGAGTACGACAGGTTTCGAGCTCACGTGGGTCCTCACAAGTCCAAAGCGTGCGGACGGCCGTCCCGACGGCCGCAGGCGGAGGAGGGGTGCCGGGGCGTTGACTCCCCCGGCCGCGTGGAAGACGCACGACTCTGTGGGCCTGACGCGTATGTGTCCAGCAGTGTAGTGGCGCCGGCTGCATCGTCATGCGCCCCTGCGTAAGGATCACCCGTCCGTGGCTGGACGGGATGGACAACACCAGGACGCCGCAATGGGTCCGGATGTGCCCGGAGGGGCCGGGGAGTTGTGCCCCGGCCCCTCCGTGAAGGCTTACGCCTCCTCGTCGTTCACCCAGCTCATGAGCTTGCGCAGCTCCTTGCCGGTGGTCTCCAGGAGGCTCTTCTCGTCCTGGCTCTTGTACTCGTTGTACTTCTTCAGGCCCGAGTGGTACTCGTCCATCCAGTTCTTGGCGAAGGTGCCGTCCTGGATCTCGGCGAGGACCTTCTTCATCTCGGCCTTGGTGGCGTCCGTGATGATCCGCGGGCCGGTGATGTAGTCGCCCCACTCGGCGGTCTCCGAGACGGACCAGCGCATCTTCTCCAGGCCGCCCTCGTACATGAGGTCGACGATGAGCTTCAGCTCGTGCAGGCACTCGAAGTACGCGATCTCGGGCTGGTAACCGGCCTCGGTCAGCGTCTCGAAACCGGCCTTGACCAGGGCGGCGGTGCCACCGCAGAGGACGGCCTGCTCACCGAACAGGTCGGTCTCGGTCTCCTCGGTGAAGGTCGTCTTGATGACGCCGGCGCGGGTGCCGCCGATGCCCTTCGCGTACGAGAGGGCCAGCGCCAGGCCGTTGCCCGACGGGTCCTGCTCGACGGCCACGATGCACGGAACGCCGCGGCCCTCCTCGTACTGGCGGCGCACCAGGTGACCGGGGCCCTTGGGGGCGACCATGCAGACGTCGACGTTGGCCGGCGGCTTGATGAAGTCGAAGCGGATGTTCAGGCCGTGGCCGAAGAACAGCGCGTCGCCGTCCTTGAGGTTGTCCTTGATGGACTCCTCGTAGACCTGGGCCTGGATCGGGTCCGGGACCAGGATCATGATGACGTCGGCCTCGGCGGCGGCCTCGGCGGGCGTCACCACGCGCAGGCCCTGCTCCTCGGCCTTGGCCTTGGACTTGGAGCCCTCGTGCAGACCGACGCGGACGTCGACACCGGAGTCGCGCAGCGACAGCGCGTGGGCGTGGCCCTGGCTGCCGTAGCCGATGACCGCGACCTTGCGGCCCTGGATGATGGACAGGTCGGCGTCAGCGTCGTAAAACAGCTCGGCCACTTTGGGTTCTCTCCTTGGGGTGCAGGTGTTGCGTCCCACCGTATGACGGGGCGGGCGAGGGAGGTTCGGGGGTCTCGCGATGCGGGCGGCACCGCGGGGGCGGGCGGCCGTCGTCCGGGCCGCCCGCGCGGGGGTCAGGCGGAGCGGTCGAGGGCGCGCAGCGACCGGTCGGTGATCGAACGGCCGCCGCGGCCCACGGCGATGGTGCCGGACTGGACCAGTTCCTTGATGCCGAACGGCTCCAGCATCTTCAGCATGGCCTCCAGCTTGTCGCTGCCGCCGGTGGCCTCGATGGTGACGGCCTCCGGGGAGACGTCGACCGTCTTGGCGCGGAAGAGCTGGACGATCTCGACGATCTGGGAGCGCGTCTCGTTGTCGGCGCGCACCTTCACCAGGACCAGTTCGCGCTGCACGGCGGCGGCCGGGTCCAGCTCGACGATCTTCAGGACGTTGACCAGCTTGTTGAGCTGCTTGGTGACCTGTTCGAGCGGGAGCGCCTCGACGTTGACCACGATGGTGATGCGGGAGATGTCGGGGTGCTCGGTGACACCGACCGCGAGGGAGTCGATGTTGAAGCCGCGGCGGGAGAACAGCGCGGCGATCCGGGCGAGGATGCCCGGGGTGTTCTCCACCAGGACGGAGAGCGTGTGCTTGGACATGGGGGACCTACCTCTTCCTGCGGCTCTCAGTCGTCTTCGTTGTCGCCGAAGTCCGGGCGGACGTCACGGGCGGCCAGGATCTCGTCGTTGGACGTGCCGGCGGCGACCATCGGCCACACCATGGCGTCCTGGTGGACGATGAAGTCGATGACCACGGGCCGGTCGTTGATCGCGTTGGCCTCTTCGATGCACTTGTCCAGGTCGTCCACGGACTCGCAGCGGATCGCGTAGCAGCCCATGGCCTCCGCCAGCTTGACGAAGTCGGGAACCCGCGTCCCGGCGCTCGGCTCCTTGCCGCTGGCCCCCGGTCCGGAGTGCAGCACGGTGTTGGAGTAGCGCTGGTTGTAGAAGAGGGTCTGCCACTGGCGGACCATCCCGAGGGCGCCGTTGTTGATGATGGCGACCTTGACCGGGATGTTGTTCAGGGAGCAGGTGGTGAGCTCCTGGTTGGTCATCTGGAAGCAGCCGTCGCCGTCGATGGCCCACACCGTGCGGTCGGGTGCCCCGGCCTTGGCGCCCATCGCGGCGGGCACCGCGTAGCCCATCGTGCCGGCGCCGCCGGAGTTGAGCCACGACGCGGGCTTCTCGTACTGGATGAAGTGCGCGGCCCACATCTGGTGCTGGCCCACGCCCGCGGTGAAGATCGTGTCGTCCGGGGCGAGTTGGCCGATGCGCTGGATGACCTGCTGCGGGGAGAGCGAACCGTCGGCCGGCTGGTCGTAGCCGAGCGGGTAGGTCTCGCGCCAGCGGCTGAGGTCCTTCCACCAGGCGCTGTAGTCGCCCTGGTGGCCGTCCGCGTGTTCCTTCTGCACCGCCTGCACGAGGTCGGCGATGACCTCGCGGGCGTCACCGACGATCGGCACGTCGGCGATGCGGTTCTTGCCGATCTCGGCCGGGTCGATGTCGGCGTGGACGATCTTCGCGTGCGGCGCGAAGCTGTCCAGCCGGCCGGTGACCCGGTCGTCGAAGCGGGCTCCGAGGGCGACGATCAGGTCGGCCTTCTGCAGCGCGGTGACGGCGGCGACCGACCCGTGCATGCCCGGCATTCCCACGTGCAGCGGGTGGCTGTCGGGGAACGCGCCGAGCGCCATCAGCGTGGTGGTGACGGGCGCTCCGGTCAGTTCCGCGAGGACCTTCAACTCGGCGGTGGCGTTGGCCTTCAGGACACCGCCGCCGACGTAGAGGACGGGCCGCTTCGCGGAGGTGACGAGCTTGGCGGCCTCGCGGATCTGCTTGGCGTGCGGCTTGGTCACCGGGCGGTAGCCCGGCAGGTCCATGACCGGCGGCCAGGAGAACGTGGTCTTCGCCTGGAGCAGGTCCTTCGGGATGTCGACGAGGACGGGGCCCGGACGGCCGGTGGAGGCGATGTGGAACGCCTGCGCGACGACCCGCGGGATGTCCTCGGCCGCGGTGACCAGGAAGCTGTGCTTGGTGACCGGCATCGAGATGCCGACGATGTCCGCCTCCTGGAAGGCGTCCGTGCCGATCGAGGACGACACCACCTGGCCGGTGATCGCGACCAGCGGCACCGAGTCCATGTGCGCGTTGGCCAGCGGGGTGACCAGGTTGGTGGCGCCGGGACCCGAGGTCGCCATGCAGACGCCGACCTTGCCGGTCGCCAGCGCGTATCCCTCGGCGGCGTGGCCCGCGCCCTGCTCGTGGCGGACCAGGACGTGGCGCACCCGGGTCGAGTCCATGAGCGGGTCGTAGGCGGGGAGGATCGTGCCGCCCGGGATGCCGAACACCGTGTCTACCCCCACCTCCTCGAGAGAGCGGATGAGGGACTGCGCACCCGTGACGTGCTCGGGCGCGGACGGCTGTCCTCCGGAACGGGGCCGCGGCTGCGGGTGACGGTCCCCGGTGGCCTGCTCGGTCATCGGCATTCTCTTCTCGAAGCTGAGGGTGTTTTGCGTACTTCGTGCGGTGTTCTGGTGTTGTCCGGAGGGTGTCCGTGCAACAAAAAACCCCTCGTGCCGTGAGGCAAGCGAGGGGAGCGCGCCGGTGTGGGTCGCTGGGGATTCCGGATGCCCATCCGGTGGTTCCCAGCTCAGCCGACGCGCTGTCCAAGTACGAGAATTCGGGTGCGCATGGAACTGACCCTCCCCCCGGCACGCACTCAGTGTCAAGTGGGTGGGACGGGAGTCTCATTATGTGAGCGCAGGCTTGAGCCTCCCCCGAGGATCGCTGCAACGCCGGGCAGCACGGTGGCCGGAGCGCCCGCGGCGAAGGCGATCTGGCTGGTGGGGTGCGGTACCGGGTAGCGGCCGGACACCAGCGCGCGGCGCAGCCGGTACTCGTCGAGGCCGGCGGAGAACGCCATGCCCTGGCCGTGCGTGCAGCCCATCGCCCGCAGCGCCTCGACCTGTTCGGGCAGGTCGACGCCGTCCGCGACGGACTGCATGCCGAGATCGGTGGCGATCCGCAGCAGCCCGCTGGTGATCTTGTGGAGCCGGGCGGACTCCACGACTCCCTCCACCAGGCCCCGATCCAGCTTCAGGACGTCGACCGGGAGCCGCCGGAGGGCGGTGATCGCCGCATAGCCGGAGCCGAAGCCGTCCAGCGCGATACGGACGCCGACGCGCCGCAGGGCGTTGAGGCGGCGCTCCAGTTCGTCGAGGCCCACCCGCGGGTCGGGGTCGGCCAGTTCGATGACGAGGGAGCCCGACGGCAGACCGTGCCGGGTGAGCAGCGCCTCGACGGACCCCAGCGGCAGGGAGCGGTCGAGCAGGCGGCGGACGCTGGTGCGGATCGTCACCGGCACGGGCAGGCCCGACGCGGCACGCTCGGCGGCCTGCGCGACGGCCTCCCTGAGGACCCAGCGGCCCAGTTCGGCGGTGCGGTCGGCGTCCTCGGCGACCCGCAGGAACTCGGCGGGCGTGAACGGCACGCCCTGCGGGGCGCGCCAGCGCGGCTGCGCGGCGACGGAGGTGATCCGGCCGTCCTCCAGCCTGACCACGGGCTGGTGCAGCAGGGCGAACTCGCCGTCGCTCAGGGCGGCGCGCAGCCGCGTGGCCAGCTCCGCCTTGCGGGCGACGTCCTGCTGCATCTGCGGCGCGTACAGCTCGACGCGGCCCTTGCCCGTGGACTTGGCGCGGTACATCGCGAGGTCGGCGTTGCGCAGCAACTCGCCCGCCCCGACGGCCGGTTCGGCGAAGGCGACGCCGATGGACGCGGCGACGCGGACGTCGTTGCCGTCGATGAGGTACGGCTGCGAGAGGGTCAGCCGCAGCCGGTCGGCGAGGTCCAGGATGTGCTGCTCGCGGGCGGCGTGGTCGCTGCCGCCGTCGCCGACGATCAGGGCCGCGAACTCGTCGCCGCCGAGCCGCGAGGCGGTGTCCCCGTGCCGGACGGCGTCCTGGAGCCTGCGCGCGGCCTGCACCAGCAGTTCGTCACCGGCCTGGTGGCCGATGCTGTCGTTGACGGCCTTGAAGCCGTCGAGGTCGATGAAGAGCACGGCGGTGCCGCGGTCGGAGAGCCTGCGGCCGGCCAGTGCCTGCTGCACCCGCCGGGTGAACAGGGCGCGGTTGGGCAGGTCGGTGAGCGGGTCGTGCTCGGCGTTGTGCTGCAACTGGGCCTGGAGGCGCACGCGTTCGGTGACGTCGCGGCTGTTGAAGATCAGCCCGCCGTGGTGCCGGTTGACGGTGGACTCGACGTTGAGCCAGCCACCGGCGCCGGAGCGGAAGCGGCACTCGATACGGGTGGTGGGCTCCTCGACGGGGCTCGCGGTGAGGAAGCGGCGCACCTCGTGCACCACCTCGCCGAGGTCCGACGGATGGATGAGGCCCGCCAGTTCGGTGCCGACCAGGTCCTCGGCGGCCCGTCCGTAGACGCCGGCGGCGGCCGGGGAGACGTACCGCAGGACGCCGTTGGGCGCCGCGATCATGATGACGTCGCTGGAACCCTGCACCAGGGAGCGGAAGTGGTTCTCCTTGTGCGCCAGTTCCTGCGTGAGGGTGATGTTGTCGAGCAGCATGATGCCCTGCCGGACCACCAGCGCGAGCACGACCGCGCCCGCGGTGACCAGCACGACGCGGTCGACGCTGTTGCCGCTGAGGACGTTGTAGAGCACGCCGAGCGTGCAGACCGCGGCGGCCAGGTACGGCGCGAGGGCCGCGAGCGAGCCGGAGATGGGGCGGGCCACCGCGTACCGGCCGGCCTCGCCGGGCAGCGGGGACGGGACCGCGGAGGTGTCGGGCCCCGGGGACGGCCGCCCCGGTACGTGACCGCGCACCACCCGGGTGTGCCCGTCGCCGTCCGCGTCGGTGCGCGGGGCGGCCCAGGGCGCGTACGCGAGGAGCAGCGAACCGGCGAACCAGCCGGCGTCGAGCAGTTGCCCGGAGCGGTAGTTGTAGTGCAGCAGGGGCGAGGTGAACAGGGCGTCGCACATCACGGTCAGGGCGAGGGCGCCGATGGCGGTGTTGACCGCGGAGCGGTTCATCGCGGAGCGCCGGAAGTGCAGCGCGAGCACCATGCTGACGAGGGCGATGTCGAGCAGCGGGTAGGCCAGCGACAGCGCGGCGTGCGCCACGCTCGGCCCGTCGAAGCGGGCGGCCTGCGCGAGCGCGAGGCTCCACGACAGGGTGAGCAGCGAGCCGCCGATCAGCCAGGCGTCGAGGCCCAGGCAGATCCAACCCGCCTTGCTGACCGGCCTCTTGGCGAGGACGAGCAGGCCGACGATGGCGGGCGGGGCGAAGCAGAGGAAGAAGAAGTCCGCGCAACTGGGGCTGGGCACCGGCTCGTCGAGGACGACCTCGTACCAGCCCCACACCGCGTTGCCGAGGGCCGCCATGGTCGAGGAGATCCCGAACAGCAGCCAGGCCGGTCGAAACCGGACCCGCCGTCGGCGCGCGTAGAGGAAGCACGAGACGGCGGCGCTGCCGGCCGCGAGGCTGAGGCCGAAGTCCCCCATGAACAGGGCGGCTTCGGGCGATCCCCAGCCCACGGCGGAACCCACCGCGTAACCGGCGCAGACCAGGGCGAGCAGCAACTGGCGGGCCAGGCTGCCCGCGCCGCCCGCGGCCGGCGGGCGGGGCAGCAGCGGCCCCGGGCGGCCCTGCGGGCGCGGGGCCGCGTCGAGAGTGCCGGCGGAGGACGGCGACGGGCTCACCGGGGCCTCCCGGTCCGTGCCGCCGACGGGTCCTGGTCCCGCCGCGCCGCCGGTGACTGGCGCCTGCGGCCACCGCGGCCGCGGGGCGGGTGGCCCTGCGGGCCGGGCGGGCTCTCCGGCCTGCCGGGGTGTTCGGCGCGGGGGCGGCGAACATGCGCCGCCGTCGTGCGCCAGGGTCGCCGCCGGCGGTTCCGCCGCGTCGGATCGCTCGTCCATTGGCCGTGCATCGCCCGTCGCCCCCCTCACAGTCTGAAACGTGTCCCCGGCGCCGAACGGTCAACGGCGCAGCCCCTGTCGGGACGATACACCAGTCTCGTCACTCAGGGACATAGTTCCTCTACGCTCCGTGACGACCAGGGGAGTTGCGGGCACGCTCCGCCTCCGGGGGCTCGCGGACGGTGCCCGAAACGGATCACGCGTCCTCCCCTCCCGTCGTCAGGATCACGTTACGCAGTGGTTCACCGCGCGTGTATCGATTCAACTGGTCGGCCAGCAACCGCTTGGCGCGCGGCAGGAAGGCGGAGGTCGGACCGCCGACGTGCGGGCTGATCAGCACGCCCGGCGCGCTCCACAACGGGTGCCCCGCGGGCAGGGGTTCGGGGTCGGTCACGTCAACCGCCGCCGTGATGCGCCCCGTTGCCAGCTCGGCCACCAGCGCTTCGGTGTCGACGACCGCGCCCCGGGCCACGTTGACCAGCAGGGCGCCGTCCTTCATGCGGGCCAGGAACTCCGCGTCCACCAGGTGGCGGGTGGCGTCGGACAGCGGTGTCGACAGGATCACGACGTCCGCCTCCGGGAGCAGGGCGGGCAGTTGGGCGACCGGGTGGACCGGGCCGCGCTCCGTCGTGCGCGCGGAGCGGGCGACCCGGTCCACCCCGGCGACCTCGAACGGCACGAGCCGGTCCTCGATCGCGGCGCCGATCGAGCCGTAACCGACGATCAGCACCCGCCGGTCGGCGAGCGCCGGGTGGAAGTCGCCCTGCCAGTGCTGCCGTTGCTGCTGCCTCACGAAACCGGGCACCCCGCGCAGCGAGGCGAGGGTGAGGGTGAGCGCCAGTTCCGCGGTGCTCGCCTCGTGGACGCCGCGGGCGTTGCACAGCCGCACCCCGGGCGGCAGCGAGGAGACCGCGGGCAGCACGTCGTCGATCCCGGCGGTGAGGGTCTGCACCACCTCCACGTTGCGCAGCCGCGCCAGCGGCCGGGTCTTGACCGGCTGCCGCTTCATGTACGGCACGACGTACACGGCGCAGTCCGCCGGATCGCCGGGAAACTCCTGGTCGCCGTCCTCACCCCCGTCCCAGAACAGGTAGCGGGGCCCCTCGGGGAGTCCCTCGATCTCCTCCGGGCGGACGGGAAGCCATACGTCGGTGCTCATGCCAGGAGGCTATGTCAGGGGCCGTGCAGGCAGAGGTTAGGTTGGGGGTGGCGGGAGAGGGAGGGGCACGACCAGGTGGAGCGCAGGACGATCGGCGCGACGGGACTCTCGGTGGGCGCCGTCGGGCTGGGGTGCATGCCGATGAGCTGGGCCTACAGCGGCTCGCGCCAGCGCGGCGACGAGTCGCTGCGGACCGTGCACGGCGCGCTCGACGCGGGGACCACGCTCCTGGACACCGCCGACATGTACGGCCCGTTCACCAACGAACTGCTGCTGGGGCGGGTGTTGAGACAGCGGCGCCGGGAGGCGTTCGTGTCCACGAAGGTCGGCCTGCTGGTCGGCGAGCAGCACCTCGTCGCCAACGGCCGCCCCGGGTACGTCAGACGTGCCTGCGACGCCTCGCTGCGCCGCCTCCAGACGGACGTCATCGACCTGTACCAACTGCACCGCGCCGACCCGGAGGTGCCCGTGGAGGAGACCTGGGGCGCGATGGCGGAGCTCGTACGGGCGGGAAAGGTACGGGCGTTGGGGCTGTGCGCGGTGGGCGCGCGCGCCCGGCGCCGGCCGGGGGCGGGGCTGTTCGACGCGACGGTGCGTCAACTGGAGTGCGTGCAGCAGGTGTTCCCGGTGAGCGCCGTGCAGGCCGAACTGTCCGTGTGGTCGCCCGAGGCGCTGGAGCGGCTGCTGCCGTGGTGCTCCGCGCGCGGCGTCGGGTTCCTGGCGGCGATGCCGCTCGGCAACGGCTTCCTCACCGGGACGCTCGTGCCGGGCGAGGGGTTCGAGGCGGACGACGTGCGGGCCCGGCATCCGCGCTTCACCGCCGAGATGATGGCGGCGAACCAGCCCGTCGTGGCCGGCCTGCGCCGCATCGCCGCCCGGCACGGCGACGACGTCACCCCCGCGCAGGTGGCCCTCGCGTGGGTGCTGGCGCAGGGCCCGCACGTCGTGCCGGTGCCGGGGGCGAAGCGGGCGCGCTGGGCGGCCGAGAACGCCCGCGCCGCCGCCCTGGCGCTGACGCCGCGCGACCTCGCGGAGGTGGCCGCCCTGCCCGCCGCGCGGGGCTCCTGGGACTGACGGGACGGCCCTCGCGCGGGGACGCCGGGCGCGGACCACGCGCGTACCGGTGCCCCGGACCGGGAACCAGGGGGACGCGGGCGGTGTAGACAGGAAGAGACCGCCGCGCCGAGAGGACCCGAGGGACCATGAACGTGCACCGTCGAACCGCACAGGCCGCCTCCGCCCCGGCCGCCGTGCTCGCGCTGCTGCTGGCGGCGGGCTGCTCCTCCGGGGACGGCGGGTCCGCCGACGGGGGCGCCACCCCCGGCGCCCCGGCCACCGCCGCGACGTCGCCGTCCGCGGCCCCGTCGCCGGAGACGGCGTCCGCGCCGCCCGCGAAGGGCACCGTGCGGGTGCTGCGGACGGTGGCCACGGGGCTGAAGAGCCCGTGGGGCGTGGCCCCGCTGCCGGACGGCGACGGCCTCCTCGTCGCCTCCCGCGACGAGGGCACCGTCACGCGCGTCGACACGGCGACCGGGAAGAAGACCGAACTGGGCGAGGTCTCCGGGGTCTCCCCGGCAGGCGAGGGCGGCCTGCTCGGTCTCGCCCTCTCCCCCGACTTCGGCTCCGACCACATGGTCTACGCGTACTTCAGTTCGGCCTCCGACAACCGCATCGTGCGGATGCTCTACGACGACAAGAAGCCGGCCGGCGAGCAGCTGGGCGCCCCGAGCACCGTCTTCAAGGGCATCCCCAAGGGCTACATCCACAACGGCGGCCGGATCGCCTTCGGCCCGGACGGGATGCTGTACGCGGGCACCGGCGAGAGCGGCAAGCAGGGCCTGTCCCAGGACACCAAGTCCCTCGGCGGCAAGATCCTGCGGCTCACCCCGGACGGCGAGCCCGCGCCGGGCAACCCGTTCCCGGACTCGCCGGTCTACAGCTACGGCCACCGCAACGTGCAGGGCCTGGCCTGGGACCCGGAGCAGCGGCTGTTCGCGTCCGAGTTCGGCCAGGACACCTGGGACGAGCTGAACGCGATCAAGCCGGGCGCCGACTACGGCTGGCCGGACGCCGAGGGCACGTCGAAGAACGCGAAGTACACGAACCCGATCGCCCAGTGGCACACCGACGACGCCTCGCCCAGCGGCATCGCGTACGCCGACGGCTCGATCTGGATGGCGGGGCTGAAGGGCGAGCGCCTGTGGCGCGTCCCGCTCGACGGCACGAAGGCGTCGGCGGACCCGCAGTCCTTCCTGAACGGCAAGTACGGACGGCTGCGCACGGTGGTCGCGGCCGGGGACGACAGGCTGTGGCTGGTCACCAGCAACACGGACGGGCGCGGGGACCCGAAGGCGGGCGACGACCGGATCCTGGAGCTGCGGGTGTCCTGACGGGCCCGGGTCCGGGCCCGTCGTCGGGAGGCGGGCCGGGCACGGGCGGGACGCTCAGGGGGCGGCGGGGTCCGGCGGCACGGCGTCCGCCGCCGGACCGGCGTCCGCCGCCGGTCCGGCGTCGCCGGACGGTTCGGTGCCTCGGGACGGTTCGGTGCCTCGGGACGGTTCGGCGCCGTCAGGAGCCGGATCCGCCGGTTCTGCCGGGTCTGCCGGTTCCGCCGCGTCCCGGTCCCGCTTGCGGACCACCACCTTGCCGGACGAGAGGTCTATCGGGCCGCGCCCGGGATCGCCGTCGCCGACGTCCTCGCGCGTGAGCTCCAGCCGGTTCTGCTCGTCGTGGGTGTGCTTGCGGCCCGGGGAGAACAGTTCCTCGAAGGCGTTGAACACGGTGTCCCATCCCTTCGGCCGCGGGCGCGGTCACCCCTCCATGGTCACCCCGTCGCGTGCAAAGGGCACGAAATTCCGCTCCGGGCGCACGGGCGACGGCCGCGGTCCGGGCACCCGGACCTGCGGCGGGCACGCGAAAGGGCCCCGTCCGGCGCTCTCGCGCCCGGGATGCGGGGCCCTCTCGGAAGCGTTCGCGGGTCAGCTCGTGGACGGCAGCCCGAGCAGCACGTCCGTGTACTTCAGGACGGCGAGCAGCAGGCCGATCACGCCCAGCACGACACCCGCCCAGGACACGGACTTGATCCACACGGCCTGCGGCTTCCCGGGCACGCCGAACGCGGGCCGGACGAGCACGACGACGCCGACGATCAGCGCGATCAGCGCGAAGGCGCCGCCCCAGAGGGCGCTGGTCTGCCAGGAGTCGCCGTAGATCGACTTGACCTGGGTGGCGACGCTGGCGGAGCTGGACGTCTGGAGCTGGCCGACGAGCTGCTGGCGGGCGGCGGCGACGGTGCCGATCCAGCTGCCCGAGAGGGAGACGAAGCCGAGCGCGGCGGAGACCACGGCGGCGGCGCCCATGGCGACACCGGTCGAGCCGTCCTGCTCGTGCGCGTGCGCGCCGAACTCGTCCACGCCGAACGCCTCGTCGTCGGCGTCGGCGATCTCGTCGCTCTCCGCGGCCTCGTCGGTCGCGGGGGCGGTCACGCCGGGCGTGGTCGCTGCGGCGGCGTCGCTCTTGGTGACGTCCGTGGTGGGGCCCGTCCTTTCCTCTTCGGCCTTGGCCGCGGCGCCGTTCTCGGCCGCGGCCTCGTCAACAGTGTTGGTTCCCATGTCTGGCACGGTACGGACGCTCTCTGAGAGGGGTCTTAATAATCGTTTCCGGGGCTGCGCGCGCGTGCTTGGCGCCACGCGCGCGGGCAGGCCGACGATGCTCACCACTCCACACGGTGCATGCCACGCTCGTCAAACGTCCGGTCGACAATCGCGCGCATCGCACGTGTCACCCCGCTGTCGCCGCTCGTGCCACCGCCCCGGACGCGGCCCCCGGACGCACCGCGGGGGGCACGCGTCCCGAGGACGTCGCGCCCCCCGCAGGGATGCCGGTGCCCGGACGTCAGCCCTCGACGCCCAGCCGTTCCAGGATCAGTTCCTTCACACGGGCCGCGTCGGCCTGGCCGCGCGTGGCCTTCATCACCGCGCCGACCAGTGCGCCGGCCGCGGCGACCTTGCCGCCGCGGATCTTGTCGGCGACGCCCGGGTTGCCCGCGATGGCCTCGTCGACGGCGACCGTCAGCGCGCCGTCGTCGGAGACGACCTTCAGGCCGCGCTTGTCGACGACCTCGTCCGGCGTGCCCTCGCCCGCGAGGACGCCCTCGATGACCTGGCGCGCCAGCTTGTCGTTCAGGTCGCCCTTGGTGACCAGCTCGGTCACCCGCGCGACCTGCTGCGGGGTGATCGGCAGGTCTTCGAGCGAGGTGCCCGACTCGTTGGCGCTGCGCGCCAGTTCGCCCATCCACCACTTGCGGGCGGACGCGGCGTCCGACCCGGCGTCGATCGTCGCGACGATCAGGTCGAGCGCACCGGCGTTCAGGATCGACTGCATGTCGGTGGCCGAGATGCCCCACTCGTCGAGCAGGCGGGTGCGGCGCACCAGCGGCAGCTCCGGGAGCGCGGCCCGCAGCTCCTCCACCCACGCGCGCGGGGGCGCGACCGGCACGAGGTCCGGCTCGGGGAAGTAGCGGTAGTCCTCGGCCTCTTCCTTGATCCGGCCCGAGGTGGTCGAGCCGGTGTCCTCGTGGAAGTGGCGCGTCTCCTGCACGATCGTGCCGCCGCTGTTCAGGACCGCGGCGTGCCGCTGGATCTCGAACCGGGCCGCCCGCTCCACGGAACGCAGCGAGTTCACGTTCTTGGTCTCGGACCGCGTGCCGAACTTCTCCCGGCCGTGCGGGCGCAGCGACAGGTTCACGTCGCAGCGCATCTGGCCCATCTCCATGCGCGCGTCCGAGACGCCCAGCGCGCGGATGACCTCGCGCAGCTCCCGCACGTAGGCGCGGGCGACCTCGGGGGCACGCTCTCCCGCGCCCTCGATCGGCTTCGTGACGATCTCGATGAGCGGGATGCCGGCCCGGTTGTAGTCGAGCAGCGAGTGCGAGGCGCCGTGGATGCGGCCGGTGGCACCGCCGACGTGCAGCGACTTGCCGGTGTCCTCCTCCATGTGCGCGCGCTCGATCTCCACGCGGAAGGTCTCCCCGTCCTCCAGCTGCACGTCGAGGTAGCCGTTGAAGGCGATCGGCTCGTCGTACTGGGAGGTCTGGAAGTTCTTCGGCATGTCCGGATAGAAGTAGTTCTTCCGGGCGAAGCGGCACCACTCGGCGATCTCGCAGTTCAGCGCGAGGCCGATCTTGGCCGCCGACTCGACGCCGATCGCGTTGACGACGGGCAGCGCGCCGGGCATGCCGAGGCACACGGGACACGTCTGCGAGTTGGGCTCCGCGCCCAGCTCCGTGGAGCACCCGCAGAACATCTTCGTCTTGGTGCCGAGTTCGACATGGACCTCAAGGCCCATGACGGGGTCGTACGACGCCAGCGCGTCCTCGTACGACTCCAGTTCGGTCGTGGTGGTCACGGTGAAACTTCCCTCTCAGCCCAGCAGGACGTCGTCGTCGCCCAGCCGCTTCAGCTCGCGGTAGAGAATGGCGAGACCGGTGACGATGGCCGCGGCGGACACGGCCGCGTCGATCAGGCGCAGCGTGTCGTTCTCGACGCGCGCCTTCTTTGCCTGCTTCGCGACACTCAGCGCGCCGAACGCGGTGGTGGCGATGGACAGGTACGTGCCGGACTTGGACTTCTTGAAGCCCTTGGCCTTCGACATTGCGTTGCTCACAGCGACGGAGCCTCCTCAAGCAGCGGGTGCCCCCACCTTTCCACGAAGGCGGCCTCCACGGCCGCTCCGACCTTGTACAGCCGGTCGTCCTTCAGGGCCGGGGCGATGATCTGGAGGCCCACCGGGAGGTTGTCCTCGGGGGCCAGACCGCACGGCAGCGACATGGCCGCGTTGCCCGCCAGGTTCGTGGGGATCGTGCAGAGGTCGGCGAGATACATCGCCATCGGGTCGTCGGCCCGCTCGCCGATCGGGAACGCCGTGGTCGGCGTCGTCGGTGACACGATGACGTCCACCTGCTCGAACGCCTTCTCGAAGTCCCGCGTGATGAGCGTGCGGACCTTCTGCGCGCTGCCGTAGTACGCGTCGTAGTAGCCGGAGCTGAGCGCGTACGTGCCGAGCATGATGCGGCGCTTGACCTCGGGGCCGAAGCCGGCCTCGCGGGTCAGCGAGGTGACCTCCTCCGCGGAGTGCGTGCCGTCGTCGCCCACGCGCGCGCCGTAGCGCAGCCCGTCGAAGCGCGCCAGGTTCGACGAGCACTCCGAGGGCGCGATCAGGTAGTACGCGGAGAGCGCGAGGTCGAAGGACGGGCAGTCCAGCTCGACGATCTCGGCGCCCAGCTCCTTGAGCAGCGCCACCGACTCGTCGAACCGTTGGATCACACCGGCCTGGTAGCCCTCGCCGCGGAACTGCTTGACCACGCCGACGCGCATGCCCGCCACGCTGCCGTTGCGGGCCGCCTCCACCACCGGCGGGACCGGGGCGTCGATCGACGTGGAGTCCATCGGGTCGTGCCCGGCGATCACCTCGTGCAGCAGCGCCGCGTCCAGGACCGTACGGGCACAGGGGCCGCCCTGGTCGAGCGACGACGAGAACGCGACCATGCCGTAGCGCGAGACCGCGCCGTACGTGGGCTTCACGCCGACCGTGCCGGTGACGGCGGCCGGCTGGCGGATCGAGCCGCCCGTGTCCGTGCCGATCGCCAGCGGGGCCTGGTACGAGGCGAGCGCGGCCGAGGAGCCGCCGCCCGAGCCGCCGGGGATGCGGGTCAGGTCCCACGGGTTGCCCGTCGGGCCGTACGCGCTGTTCTCCGTGGAGGAGCCCATCGCGAACTCGTCCATGTTGGTCTTGCCGAGGATCACGACGTCGGCGGCCTTCAGCCGCTTGGTGAGCGTCGCGTCGTACGGCGGGATCCAGCCTTCGAGGATCTTGGAGCCGACCGTGGTCGGGATGCCCTCGGTGGTGAAGATGTCCTTCAGCGCGAGCGGGACGCCGGCCAGCGGGCCGAGCTTCTCGCCCCGCTCCCGCTTCGCGTCGACGGCGCGGGCCTGCGCGAGGGCGCCCTCGCGGTCGACGTGCAGGAAGGCGTGCACCTTCTCGTCCACCGCCTCGATGCGGGCGAGGTGGGCCTCGGTGACCTCCACGGCGGTGAGGTCACCGGCGGCGATCTTCGCGGCCGTCTCGGCCGCGGTGAGCTTGATGATGTCCGTCATGGCTGTTAGTCCTCCCCCAGGATCTGCGGCACCTTGAAACGCTGCTGCTCCTGGGCCGGGGCGCCGGAGAGCGCCTGCGCGGGGGTGAGCGACGGACGGACCTCGTCCGCCCGCATGACGTTCGTCAGCGGGAGCGGGTGCGAGGTCGGCGGCACGTCTTGGTCGGCGACCTCGCTGACGCGGGCGACCGCGCCGATGATGTCGTCCAGCTGGCCGGCGAAGTGTTCGAGCTCTTCGGGCTTCAGCTCCAGACGCGCCAGCCGTGCGAGGTGGGCGACCTCCTCGCGCGTAATGCCAGGCATGCAGCGATCCTCTGGGGTGAGTGGGGTTGGGCTTTGCGGCCAATCCTATGGCGCGGGCCCTTGTGGGCGTTAAACGGTTTGGCCGGGGGGTGGGGGCACGGGGCGGGCGGGGGTGTTCCGGGGGGTGGTGCGGCCGGGCCGGGCCGGGGCGGGGTGGGGAGGCGTTGCCGGGGTGCGCGGGGTGCGGGGACGTGCGCTCGGGCAACGGTGCGTTGCCGGGTGCCGGGGTGCGCGGGGTGCGGGGGCGTGCGGTCGGGCAGCGGTGCGTTGCCGGGTGCCGGGGTGCGCGGGGTGCGGGGGCGTGCGGTCGGGCAGCGGTACGTTGCCGGGTGCCGGAGTGCGGCGGGTGCGGGGACGTGCGTTCGGGCAGCGGTGCGTTGCCGGGTGCCGGGGTGCGCTGGGTGCGGGGGCGTGCGGTCGGGGGCGGGGCCGCGCCGGGGGTGTACGTCCTCGGACCGGCGCGAGGGAGCAATGCCCTGCATTTCGACCGGCGTTGACGCGCCAGTCGCTCCGGGCGCACACCCCCGGCACGTCCCCTCCGCGCCGTCGCCGGCTCTCCGTGCGCCTGGGTTCCCGCCGTCGCCTGCCCGCCGCGCGCCCAGTTCCCGCCGTGCCGGCTCTCCCTACGCCTGGGTTCCCGCCGCCGCCTGCTCGCCGTGCGCCCGGGTCCCGCCGTCGCCTGCCCGCCGCGCGCCCGGGTCCCGCCGTGCCGGCTCTCCCTGCACCTGGGTTCCCGCCGTCGCCTGCTCGCCGTGCGCCCGGGTCCCGCCGTCGTCTGCCCGCCGCGCGCCCGGGTCCCGCCGTGCCGGCTCTCCCTGCGCCTGGGTTCCCGCCGTCGCCTGCTCGCCGTGCGCCCGGGTCCCGCCGTCGCCTGCTCGTCGCGCGCCCGGGTCCCGGCGTCGTCTGCTCGTCGCGCGCCCGGGTCGGTGGACGGTTCAGCGGCCCTGGTCGTCCTGTGCCGCCGGGAGGGCCGCCGCCGGGCGCTGCCAGCCCCGGGAGCCTCGGGCCCGGAGCCAGGCGGTGGTCTCGTCCGGGGGCATCGCCGCCGCCACCAGCCAGCCCTGTACGGCGTCGCAGCCCAGGTCGCGCAGGCGTTCCCACGTCTCGTCGTCCTCGACGCCCTCGGCCACGACCACCAGGCCGAGGGAGTGGGCGAGGTCCACCGTGCAGCGGACGATCTCCGCGTCCTCCGTGTCCACCGCCAGGCGGGCCACGAACGAGCGGTCGATCTTCAGTTCGCTGACGGGGAGGCGGCGCAGGTGGACCAGGGAGGAGTAGCCCGTGCCGAAGTCGTCCAGCGACATCTTGACGCCGTGGCCGGTGAGACCGGCCAGGGTCGCCGCCGCGCGCTGCGGGTCCTCCAGGAGTACGTGCTCGGTGATCTCCAGCTGGAGCGAGCCCGGCGGGACCCCGTGCCGGGCCAGGCGGGCCGCCACCGAGCCCGCGAAGCCCGGGGTGTGGACGTCGCGCGGCGAGACGTTGACGGCCACCGGTACGAACAGGCCCTGCTTGCGCCACTCGGCGACCTGGGCGAGCGCCGTCTCCAGGACGTACTCGGTGAGGTGGGGCATCAGGCCCGACGACTCCGCGATCGCGATGAACTGGTCCGGCGGGACCTTGCCGCGTTCCGGGTGCACCCAGCGCATCAGCGCCTCCAGGCCCGCGACCTGGCCGTCGAAGCGGACCTTCGGCTGGTAGTGCAGCTCGACCTCGTGCGCGTCCAGCGCGCGGCGCAGGTCGCCGAGCAGGCCCAGGCGGTCCGGGGTGTTCGAGTCCCGCTTCGACTCGTAGACCTCCACGCCCGTGCGGTCCCGCTTCGCCTGGTACATCGCGATGTCCGCCCGGCGCAGCAGCCCCTCGGCGTCGAGGGCGTGGTCCGGGAAGACGGCCACTCCCGCGCTGGCCTCCAGGACGAGGGTCAGGCCGTGCACGTCCAGGGGGCTGCTCAGCGCCGCCACGAGGGTGCGCGCGACCCGGGCCGCCGAGGTGGTCGAGTCCGCCACCGGGAGCAGGACCGCGAACTCGTCGCCGCCCAGGCGGGCCGCCTCCGCCCCGCGCGGCAGTGCCGAGCGCAGGCGTTCCGCGATCAGCAGGAGCAGGCGGTCGCCCGCGCGGTGGCCGAGCGTGTCGTTGACGGAGCGGAAGCGGTCCAGGTCGATGAGCATGAGGGCCGCGCGCTTGCCCGCGCGCTCGGCGTCGTCGAGCGTGGTCCAGATGCGTTCGAGAAGCCACTGACGGTTGGGCAGACCGGTGAGCGGGTCGCGCAGTTGTTCCTCCGCGCGGGCCCGCGCGATCCAGAGCGTGGAGTCGAGGGCGACGAGCGGAACCGCGAACAGAGGCAGCAGGATCGGTTCCGCGACGGCCACCACGCAGATCAGCGGGGCGATGCCGAGGAGGGCCACCACCACCAGGCCCTGGCGGACCAGCGCCGTGCGCGCGACGGTCGGCAGGCCGCCCGTGCGGGGGGCGTTGAGGTACCAGAGGAGGGTGCGGGTGATCAGCAGGTAGGCCGCCGCCACCAGGACCACCTCGGGCACGGCACCCGGTGTCCAGGTGTCAGGCCGCCACGGGTGCTCGACGGAGGGCACCGGGCCGAACAGGGCCAGGACGAGCGCGCCGGCGCCGATGCCGAGGATGTCGACGGCGCCCTGGAGGACGCCCTGCCGCCAGCGGTGCCTGCGCGCGACGCCGACCAGGACGACGACGGTGAGGCTGACCATCCCGGCCGGCACCCAGCCGTAGAGCAGCAGCACGGCGAGGGTGAGGGCCGCGCCCGAACCGGTGCCGCCCCACCAGCGGGAGCGGCCGAGCATGACGAGGTGGCCGACGATGATGCCGGTCAGCACGGCGAGCGCCCAGCCGACCGTGCCGGACGGGAACAGCGCGTGCGTACCGGTGAACGCCCGGAGGAATCCGGCGCCCAGCACGAACGCGGCGACGGCGACGACCGCCGCGGGCAGCGCGGGCCACGACGCGTGGCGTTCCTGGGCGGTGCCGGGCAGTCCGGGTGCGGCTTCGAGGGCGGGGCGCTGGATCTGCCGGCCGTGCGGGGCGCTGGGCAGTCCCGCCGGGCTGAGGCCGGGAACACCCGTACGGTCCACGGGACTCACCGGCGCCCGCCACGCGCCCACGATCCGGCGCAGCCGGGAGTCCGGGGCGGCGCTCTCGGTCGGTTCCATTCCGTCCCTCTCACAGCCGGCGGTGCCCACGCCACGCGGTCCGCCGCCGACGACCGGCGACGGCTCCCCGTCGGAACCCGTTCCCCGTGCGCGCCGGGGTCGGGGATGCCCCGACCGCAGGGCACGGCGGGCGCACATCCCAACAGTAGGCCGCTTGGGGCGAGTACGGGCAGCGGTCGTCGGCGGTTGCCCGAATGCGCCCCGGCCACCCGTATGCGTCTGGTATGCGCCGATCGGGTGGCCTTCGGGGGCGGGCCGGCCGCCCCCGCGGGCCTCTACTCCTCGGCGGGCAGGGCGACTTCGGCCGCCGCGTCGGGTCCCCGCTCCAGCAGGACGTCGAACCCGTCCTCGTCGAGGACCGGCACCTTGAGCTGCACCGCCTTGTCGTGCTTGGAGCCGGGGCTGTCACCCACCACGACGAACGACGTCTTCTTGGAGACGGACCCGGTGACCTTGGCGCCCCGGCTCTGCAGCGCGTCCTTGGCGCCGTCGCGGGTGTAGCGCTCCAGGGTGCCCGTGACGACGACGGTGAGTCCTTCGAGCGGGCGCGGGCCCTCGTCCTCGCCGGTGCTCTCGTCCTCCATCCGGACGCCCGCCGCACGCCACTTGCGGAGGATCTCGCGGTGCCAGTCCTCGGCGAACCACTCCTTGACGGAGCGGGCGACGATCTCGCCGACGCCGTCGGTGTTGCGCAACTCCTCCTCCGTCGCCGCGTCGATGCGGTCCACCGAGCGGAAGGCGCGGGCCAGTGCCTCGGCCGCGACCGGCCCCACGTGCCGGATGGAGAGGCCGGTCAGGACGCGGGCGAGCGGGCGGTCCTTCGCCGCCGCGATGTTCTCCAGCATCGACACGGCGTTCTTGCGGGGTTCGCCCTGCTGGTTGGCGAAGACGGTGGCGGTCTTCTCCTCGCCGGTCTTCGGGTCCCGCTTGGGCAGCCCGCTGTCCTGGTCCAGGACGTACGCCCTGATCGGCAGCAACTGCTCGACGGTCAGGTCGAACAGGCCGCCCTCGTCGGTGAGCGGCGGGTCGGCCGGCTCCAGCGGCCTGGTGAGAGCGGCGGCGGCGACGTACCCGAAGTGCTCGATGTCCAGCGCCTTGCGGCCCGCGAGGTAGAACAGGCGCTCCCTCAACTGGGCAGGGCACGCACGGGCGTTGGGGCAGCGGAGGTCGATGTCGCCCTCCTTCATCGGCCTGAGCGGGGTGCCGCACTCGGGGCACTCGGACGGCATCACGAACTCGCGCTCGCTGCCGTCCCGCAGGTCCGCGACCGGGCCGAGGATCTCCGGGATCACCTCGCCGGCCTTGCGCAGCACCACGGTGTCGCCGATCAGCACGCCCTTGGCCTTGACGACCTGCTGGTTGTGCAGCGTGGCGAACTCGACCTCGGAACCGGCCACGGTGACCGGCTCGACCTGCGCGTACGGCGTGACCCGGCCCGTACGGCCCACGCCCACCCGGATGTTGACGAGCTTGGTGTTGACCTCCTCGGGCGCGTACTTCCACGCGATGGCCCAGCGCGGGGCGCGCGAGGTGGAGCCGAGGCGGCCCTGGAGCGGGATCTCGTCGAGCTTGACGACGACGCCGTCGATCTCGTGTTCCACGGAGTGCCGGTTGTCGGCGTAGTGCGCGATGAACTCCCGTACGCCGTCGAGCCCTTCGACCACGCGGTTGTGCGGGGAGGTGGGCAGGCCCCAGGAGTGCAGCAGTTCGTACGCCTGGGACAGCCGCGCCATGCCGGTGAAGCCGGGGGGCAGGGCGCCGATGCCGTGCACGACCATGTGCAGCGGGCGGGAGGCGGTGACACGCGGGTCCTTCTGGCGCAGCGAACCGGCCGCCGCGTTGCGGGGGTTGGCGAAGGGCTTGTCACCGGCCTCCACCAGGCGGGCGTTCAGCTCCTCGAACTTCTCCATCGGGAAGAAGACCTCGCCGCGGATCTCCACGAGGTCCGGGAAGCGGTCGCCGGTCAGCCGGTCGGGGATCTCGGCGATGGTGCGGACGTTGGGCGTGATGTCCTCGCCCGTGCGGCCGTCGCCGCGGGTGGCGGCGCGGGTGAGGCGGCCGTGTTCGTAGGTGAGGTTCACGGCGAGGCCGTCGACCTTCAGCTCGCACAGGAAGTGGTACGGGGCGCCGCCCACGTCCTTGGCGACCCGGTCGGCCCAGGCGGCCAGTTCCTCGTCGTCGAAGGCGTTGTCCAGGGACAGCATCCGCTCGTGGTGCTCGACGGACGTGAACTCCGTCGCGTACGCGCCCGCGACCTTCTGCGTGGGCGAGTCGGGGGTGCGCAGCGCGGGGTGCTCCTCCTCCAGGGCCTGGAGGGTGCGCAGCAGCTTGTCGAACTCCGCGTCGCTGACCACGGGCGCGTCGTTCACGTAGTACCGGAAGCGGTGCTCCTCGATCTGCTCGGCGAGCCTCGCGTGCTGCTCCCGTGCCTCGGCGGGCACCGTCGTCTCCGCCTGCTCTTCGCCGGCCACCGTAATCGTCCTCCCGTTACTCAGGGTTGTCGGCGAGGGATCTCGCCGCCCGGACGCAGTGGGCGAGCGCTTGGCGCGCGTACGCGGGGGACGCCCCCGCGAGGCCGCACGCCGGGGTGAGGGTCACCACCTCGGCGAGCAGTCCTGGTCGCAGCCCCAGCCTGCGCCACAGCGTCCTGACACCCATGACGCTACCGGCAGGGTCCGACAACGGACCGTCCACGCCGGGCACGACACCGGCGAACAGCCGCGTACCGCCCTCCACCGCCTCACCGATCACCTCGTCGTCACGCTCGGTGAGGAGCGAGAGGTCGAAGGAGACCGCCGCCGCCCCGGTGCGCCGCAGCAGCGCGAACGGGACGTCCGCTGCGCACGAGTGGACCACGACGGGCCCCGCCCCGTGCACCCCCACGACGTCACGCAGTACGGACTCCACGAGCTGCCGGTCGACGGCGCGGTGGGTGCGGTAGCCGCTCGCGCTGCGGACGTGGCCGCGCAGCACGGCGACGAGGGAGGGTTCGTCGAGCTGGAGGACCAACCGGGCGCCGGGAACGCGGCGTCGCACCTCCGCGAGGTGCTCGCGCAGGCCCTCGGCGAGGGAGCCCGCCAGGTCGCGGACGGCTCCGGGGTCGGAGAGCGCGACCTCTCCGTTGCGCAGTTCGAGCGCCGCCGCCAGCGTCCACGGGCCGACCGCCTGCACCTTGAGGTCGCCCTCGTACCCCTGGGTGAACTCCTCCAGGGCGTCGAGGTCCTCCCCCAGCCAGGACCGGGCGCGCTTGGTGTCCCGGCCCGGCCGGTCGCCCAGCCGCCAGCCGCTGGGCTCCACGCGCGCGTACATCTCGACGAGCATTCCGGCCGTGCGGCCGATCATGTCGGCGCCCGGCCCCCGGGCGGGCAGTTCGGGCAGGAAGGGGAAGTCGTCGAAGCTGCCGGTGGAGGTCCTGGCCGCCTCCCGGGCGTCGCCGCCCGGGAGGGAGCCGATCCCGGTGGCACCGGCGAAGCTGAACTGGCTGTCGTTGCTCACCCCGGCAGCCTACGTAACCGCCGGCACGCCACCGACCGGCGGCGGTCCGGGGACGGGGCCCGGGGCGGCCGGCTCAGCGGCCGGGGCGCACGGTGAGGTCGTTGACCTCGGCGTCGGCGGGCAGGTCGAGGGCCATCACGATCGTCGTCGCGACGGACTCGGGGTCGATCCACCGTGCCGCGTCGTACTCCTTGCCCTCCTGCTGGTGCACCTTGGCCTGCATGGGGCTCGCGGTGCGGCCCGGGTAGACGGAGGTGACCCGGACGCCGTTCGCGTGCTCCTCCTCGCGCAGGGCGTCGGCGAGCGCCTTCAGCCCGTGCTTGGAGGCCGCGTACGCGGCCCACTCGGCGTGCCCGGCGAGACCGGCCCCGGAGTTCACGAACACCACGTGCCCGCGCGCGGTGCGCAGTTGGGGCAGGAAGTGGCGGGTGAGTTCGGCGGGCGCGACGAGGTTCACGTCGAGCTGGTGGTGCCAGGACTTCGGTGTCAGTTCGCCGACCTTGCCGAGGTCGACCACGCCGGCGACGTGGATCAGCGAGTCGACCTGTTCGGGCAGGGTCTGGTGGGAGAACGCCCACGACAGCCGGTCGGGGTCCGCGAGGTCGCCGACGAGGGTCCGGGCGCCGGGGAACGCGGCGGCGAACTCCTTCGCGCGTCCCGCGTCGCGCGCGTGCAGCACGAGGTCGTCCCCGCGCGCGTGCAGACGTCGGGCGAGCGCCGCGCCGATGCCGGAACCGGCCCCGGTGATCACATGTGTAGCCATGCCGCCATGCTCGCACCACCGGGGCCGGCGCACCGTACGCAGGTCGCCCGCGGGCGCGCGCGGGCGTCCCGGGGAGGCCGCTCAGCGGTCGGCGAGGGCCTTCTCCAGGTACGCCAGCGCCTCGGCGGGCTCGGCGGCCACGTGCACCAGCTCGGCCAGCGGGCGCGGCAGGAAGCCCTCGGCCTCCATGCGCCGGAACTGCTCCGCGAGGCCGTCGTAGAAGCCCGCGGTGTTCAGCAGGACCACCGGCTTGTCGGTCCTGCCGTGCTTCTTCAGCTCCAGGATCTCGGTGGCCTCGTCCAGGGTCCCGGTGCCGCCGACCATGATCACCACGGCGTCGGAGCGCTCCAGGAGCAGCCGCTTGCGCTCGGCGAGGTCGGCCGCGATCACCATCTCGTCCGCGCCGGGGCGAGCCTTGGCCGCGAGGAACTCCACGGAGACGCCCACCAGACGCCCTCCGGTGCTCTGCGTCCCGTCCGCGACGACCTTCATGAGACCCGTGTCCGAGCCGCCCCAGACGAGCGTGTGCCCGGCCCTGCCGAGCAGCGCGCCGAACTCGTGCGCGGGGCGGGTGTAGCGGTCGTCGAGGTCGGCGGCGGAGAGGAAGACGCAGATGTTCATGGCGCCCACGGTACGCGGGAAGAACCGGCGCCCCGCGCGCGCTGTTCCCCGTATGACCCAAGGACACACGATCACGATCGAGCACGGCAGCCGGCCCGTACGCGTCGTCCACGGCGGCCAGGTCCTCGCGGAGAGCGACCGCCCCCTGGTCCTGCGCGAGACGGGCTGCCCGCCGCGCTACTACCTGCCCGCCGAGGACGTCCGCCTGGACCTGCTGACGCCCTCCGACACGCACACGCACTGCCCGTTCAAGGGCGACGCGTCCTACTGGTCCCTGCCGGAGGCCCCGGACCTGGTGTGGTCCTACCCCGAGCCGCTGCCCGGGGTCGCCGAGATCAAGGACCACCTGTGCTTCTACGAGGTGGAGGAGGTCTGACGCGCGCCGCCCCGCGCGCGTGCGGCGCGCGGGGCGGGCGTCGTTCAGACGGTCGCGGTCCTCGCGCGCGTGGTGGACGCGATCGTCGCGGAGCCGACCACGCGCGTGCCGTCGTACAGCACGATCGCCTGGCCGGGCGCGACGCCCCGCACCGGCTCGTCGAACGTGACGTGCAGGGTGCCGTCGACGTTCTCCGCCCGTACCTCGGTCTCGCCGCCGTGCGCGCGGAGCTGGGCGGTGTACGTGCCCGGTCCCGCGGGGGCGGTGCCGCACCAGCGGGGCTTGACGGCGGTCAGCGCCGTGACGTCGAGGGCGGCGGCCGGGCCGACGGTGACGGTGTTGGTGACCGGCGAGATGTCCAGGACGTAGCGCGGCTTGCCGTCGGGCGCCGGGGTGCCGATGCGCAGGCCCTTGCGCTGTCCGACCGTGTAGCCGAACGCGCCCTCGTGCGTGCCGACCTTCGCGCCGGACTCGTCGACGATGTCGCCCTCGGAGCGGCCCAGGCGCGAGGCGAGGAAGCCCTGGGTGTCGCCGTCGGCGATGAAGCAGATGTCGTGCGAGTCGGGCTTCTTCGCGACGGCGAGACCGCGCCGCTCGGCCTCCGCGCGGATCTCGTCCTTGGTGGTCAGCGTGTCCCCGAGCGGGAACATGGCGTGCGCGAGCTGCCGCTCGTCGAGCACCCCGAGCACGTACGACTGGTCCTTCGCCATGTCCGAGGCGCGGTGCAGTTCGCGGGTGCCGTCGGTGTTCAGCACGACGGTCGCGTAGTGGCCGGTGCAGACCGCGTCGAAGCCGAGCGCGAGTGCCTTGTCGAGCAGCGCGGCGAACTTGATCTTCTCGTTGCAGCGCAGACAGGGGTTCGGGGTGCGCCCGGCCTCGTACTCCGCGACGAAGTCCTCGACGACGTCCTCGCGGAAGCGCTCGGCGAGGTCCCACACGTAGAACGGGATGCCGATGACGTCGGCGGCACGGCGCGCGTCGCGGGAGTCCTCGATCGTGCAACAGCCCCGCGCTCCGGTGCGGAACGACTGCGGGTTGGCGGAGAGCGCGAGGTGGACGCCGGTCACGTCGTGGCCCGCCTCGGCCGCGCGGGCGGCCGCGACGGCGGAGTCGACGCCGCCCGACATGGCGGCGAGGACACGGAGGGGGCGCTGCGGGGTCTCAGTCATAGCGGTCATAGCTCTTCAAGAGTAAGGGGCCGGTGGGAACCGGGGCCCCCGAGTATCCGTTCTCGATCTACATGGGGGAGACGGACATGAGCGCAGAGACCGAGCGGGAGAACGGGAAGCAGCCGCGGGACGGGACGGAGCCGGCGGACGCGAAGCCCGCGGACGCGGGGTCCGGGCGGGCGGACGGACCGGGGCCGGTCCCTGACGGGGACGGCGACGCCCGGCGGCGGATCGGGCGCCGCGCGCTGATCGCGGGCGGCGCGGCGGTGGCGGCCGGCGGCCTGTTCGCGGTGACCCGCCAGGAGCTGGGGCGGCTGTGGTGGCAGCTGCCGGGGGTGGAGAAGCCGCGCGAGGCCGGCGCGGTGGACTTCCGCGGCGCGCGCTGGGTGGCCGCCTCCCCCGCCAACTACCGTGTCGCGGACCGCCCTTCGGACTACCGGGTGGACCGGATAGTCGTGCACGTCACACAGGGCAGCTTCGCGAGCGCGGTGAAGGTCTTCCAGGACCCGGACCACCGGGCGGCGGCGCACTACATCGTCGCGAAGGACGGCGGGATCACGCAGATGGTCCGCGAACTGGACGTGGCCTTCCACGCGGGCAACCGCTCGTACAACGAGCGCAGCGTCGGCATCGAGCACGCCGGCTTCGTCGACGACCCGGACGCCTTCACGGACGCGATGTACGCGGCGTCCGCGCGCCTGTCGGCCCGGGTGTGCGAGCGGTACGGCATCGACGTCGACCGGGAGCACATCGTCGGCCACGTGGAGGTGCCGGGCACCGACCACACCGACCCCGGCCGGTACTGGGACTGGGACAGGTACCTGGTCCTGGTCCGCCGGGAACGCGCGGCGCTGCGGTCCGCGGCCGGCTGAGCGGCGGCGCGGGCACCGCCCGCGCCGGGGGTGTCAGACGAGACCGGCCGCGCGGGCCCGTTCGACGGCCGGGCCGATGGCCTTGGCCACCGCCTCGACGTCGTCGCGCGTGGAGGTGTGCCCCAGCGAGAACCGCAGGGTGCCGCGCGCCAGGTCCGGGTCGGTCCCGGTGGCGAGCAGGACGTGGCTGGGCTGGGCGACCCCGGCGGTGCAGGCGGAGCCGGTGGAGCACTCGATGCCCTGGGCGTCCAGGAGCAGCAGCAGGGAGTCGCCCTCGCAGCCGGGGAAGGTGAAGTGGGCGTTGGCGGGCAGCCGTTCGACCGGGTCGCCGCCGAGGATCGCGTCGGGCACGGCGGCCCGGACGGCGGCGATCAGCTCGTCGCGCAGCCCCCCGACCTCCCGGGCGAACCGCTCGCGCCGTTCGGCGGCCAGCCGTCCCGCCACCGCGAACGACGCGATGGCCGGCACGTCCAGCGTCCCGGAGCGCACGTGCCGCTCCTGGCCGCCGCCGTGCAGCACCGGCACGGGGGTGTACTCGCGGCCCAGCAGCAGTGCGCCGATGCCGTACGGGCCGCCGACCTTGTGGCCGGAGAGCGCCGCGGACGCGAGGCCCGAAGCGCCGAAGTCGACCGGTACCTGGCCGAACGCCTGGACCGCGTCGGAGTGCAGCGGGACACCGAACTCGGCTGCCGCGTCCGCGAGTTCACGGACCGGCGAGACGGTGCCGATCTCGTTGTTGGCCCACATGACGGTGGCGAGGGCCACGTCGTCGGGGTTGCGGGCGATCGCGTCGCGCAGGGTGCCGGGGTGGACCCGGCCGTGCGCGTCGACGGGCAGGTACTCGACGGTGGCGCCCTCGTGCTCGGCGAGCCAGTGCACGGCGTCGAGGACGGCGTGGTGCTCGACGGGGCTGCACAGGACGCGGGTGCGGGCCGGGTCGGCGTCGCGGCGGGCCCAGTACAGGCCCTTCACGGCGAGGTTGTCGGCCTCGGTGCCGCCGGAGGTGAAGACGACCTCGCTGGGCCGCGCGCCGAGCGCCTCGGCGAGGGTCTCGCGGGCCTCCTCGACCGTGCGGCGGGCCCTGCGGCCGGACGCGTGCAGGGAGGAGGCGTTGCCGGTGACGCCGATCCGGGCGGTCAGCGCCTCTGCCGCCTCCGGAAGCATCGGGGTGGTCGCGGCGTGGTCGAGGTATGCCATGGTGGCGACGATTCTACGGGGCCCCGGCGGCACGTCCTCGGTCGGCGGTGCCCCCGCGGCCCGCGCCGGGCCGGACGGCCCGCCGGGCCCCGGTCAGAAGCTCCAGGAGACGGTGCTGTCGGCGTGCATGAACGCGATCAGCACCAGCAGGTCGGCGACGCCGAGCGCGAGCCCGAGGTACGCCCTGCCGCGGCGGGCGGTGGAGCGCCACAGCGCGGTGGCCGCCAGCGCGACGGCGATCGGGCCGAGGAAGACGTTGAGGACGAGAAGTCCCACGAGTCCGAGGACGAAGGACGCGACGGCCATGCCGTCGGCGTCACGGGCACCGGTGCGGCTGCTCGCCGGAGCGGTGAGATGCATGGTGATCGACTCCCGAGGTCTCGGGGCGGACGAACGGACGGTCGTGCGGGCGTACGGACCGGGCGCGGGCCCGGCGGTCAGCCCGCCGCGGTGTGCCGACGGCGGCCGTGGCGCTCGCGGAGCGCGAACACACCGAGCCAGACGGCGATGACGACGGCCGCGGTGGCGCTGAACGCGAGCGGCGCGTGGGCGACGGCGCCCATGACGACGCCCATCAGGAGCAGTGCGGCAACGAGGAACAGCACGGGCGGGATCCCCCTCCGATTCCGAGAACAACTGTTCACTGACTGACGAGTCTAGCGCGCACGAGCACTTCCCCCGCCCGGAGAACAGTTGTTAACTGCATGGCATGAGTCACACTCTCGGCGTCCGGCAGGCACAGAAGCAGAAGACGCGGCAGGCACTGCTGAGCGCGGCGCTCGGACTGCTGGAGGAGCAGAGCCTGAGCAGCCTGGGCCTGCGCGAGGTCACCCGCGCGGTCGGCGTCGCGCCGACCGCCTTCTACCGGCACTTCCGCTCCATCGCGGACCTCGGCGTGGCCCTCGTCGACGAGGCGCTCGGCAGCCTGCACCCGATGATCAGGACGACGGTGTCCACGGCGGCCGACAGTGCCGACCAGGCCGCACGGGCGGACCAACGCATCGAGCGGGCCGTCGAGTTGATCGCCCGTCACGTGGACGCGCACCCGGCCCACGTCCGCTTCCTCGCCCGGGAGCGGCACGGCGGGGTGCAGCCGGTGCGCGAGGCGATCCGCGGCCAACTGGCCCGGTTCGCCGGGGAGGTGAAGACCGAGCTGGCCAAGGACCCCGAGTCGGCCGGCTGGAGCGACGCGGACCTGGAGGCCCTCGCCGCCCTCTACGTGGACCAGATGCTGATCACGGCGTCCCTTTTCCTGGAGGCGCAGGACGCCCCGCACGAAGAACGCGAACGCGTCGCCGAGGTGGCGGCGAGCCGGCTGCGCCTGATCAGCATCGGCCGCCGCCACTGGCTGGACTGAGGAGGCGGGCGCCCACCCCGGAACCCGCCGCGCCGGGCGGCCCGCGCGGTCAGCCCCGCCGGGCCGCGCCCCGCCGCCCTGCCCCGACCGCGCGGTCAGCCCTGCTGCCCCGGGCCCCCGCAGCCGCCGCCCTGTCCGCCGCCCCCGCCGAGACCGCCGGACGGCATGCCCGAGGGGCCGCCGGACGGCATCCCGGACGGCCGGTTCGAGGGGTTGCCCGAGGGCATCCCGGACGGCATGCCGGTGGGCATCCCGCTCGGACGGCCCGCCGCCCCGGACGGCATGCCGGACGGGGCCCGACAGCCCTGCTGCTGACCGGAGTTGCCGCTGCCGGAGGAGGACGACGAGTCGTCCGAGCCGCACGCGGCGAGCGCGAGGAGCGCCGGCGCCAGCAGGGCAACGACGGGGACGAGACGGGCACGCTTCATGAGTGAACAACTCCCGGGAGTGCTGCCTGAGACGGACGTGAGGTCCGCGGGCGGCACTCAACCAAGCCCGTATAGGGCCTGGTTGGGGTCGCACTGTGCCCGGTCTGTGGATCCGGCAAAGCCGTGCCCAAGCGAAGGGGGCGCGGAATCAGCCCAGTCGGACGCGGGCGAGCTGCCGGGACTGGGCGACGAGCCGGTCCGCGCTGTCCCAGACCTCGGCGTCCTCCTCCAGGAATCCCCCGGCGAGGTTGCGCGTGGTGATCGACACCCGCAGCGGGCCGGCGGCGGGCCGGGCCCTTACGTGCACGGTGAGTTCGACGGTCGGCACCCATCCGGAGAGGCCGAGGTCGAACGCGGTGGGCGGCAGCGCGTCCACCGCCAGCAGCAGGGAGAGCGGGTCGGCGTCGCGGCCGTCGGACAGCCCGAACCAGGAGCGCACCTCGCCCCTGCCGGAGGGCTCCCCGGTGGCCCAGCCGAGGGTGGCGGGGTCGAGCCGGAGCCACAGCCGTCCGGCGATGCCGGGGCCGTCGGAACCGCCGGGGACCGCGGCCGGGCCGTCCTCGGGACCGAAGCAGCGGTCGGGCGGCGGTATCACGGGCGGCTTCGCGGAGGTGCGGACGTCGTCCGGCAGGGCGTCCAGGTCGCCGTAGGAGGCGAGCACCCGGATGCGTTCGACCTCGCGGCCCTCGTCGTCGTACTGGAAGAGCGATGCCTGTCCGGTGGAGAGGGTGCGGCCGGAGCGGACGGTCTCGGTGCGCACCACGGCCGGGCCGGGGCGGGACGCGGTCAGGTAGTGCGCGGAGACCGTGAAGGGGTCGGGGTGCGGCAGCGCGTCCGCGAGGGCGCGGGCCACCACGGCCAGCAGGTAACCGCCGTTGACGGCGCCGAGGATCGTCCAGCCGGCGGAGAGGTCGATGCCGTAGACACCGGGCTCGCGCCGGACGACCGCGGTGTCGCGGTCGAACTCGCTGTCGCCGATCGCGGCGGGGGCTGTGGACACGGGGGCTGCTTCTGCCATGGACGAACGGTACAACAGCAGCTTACTAAGCGGTAGCTTTCCTCGCTCGCCCCCTCCGCCCCTCCGCCCCCGCACCCTCCGCCCTCTCCGGCCCTGCGGTCCCTCCCCCGCCCTGCCCGGCTACTCCTCGGCCACCGCCGACCGCCGGTTCCAGGCCCGGGGCGCGCGCCAGTGGTAGCGCATCGCGAGCAGCCGCAGGACGAAGGCGATGGTCACGGCGATACCGCTGGTCAGCGGCGTCAGGGCGTCGTAGCGGATGCAGAACGCGACCATGGTGGCGCCGACGATCGCGGGCACGGCGTACAGGTCGCGGTCCCAGCGCAGCAGCGACGGCACCTCGTTGGCGAGCACGTCGCGCAGCACTCCCCCGCCCACGGCCGTGGCGAGGCCCAGCGCCGCCGAGGCGGTGAGGCCGAGTCCGTAGTCGTACGCCTTCGTGGTGCCGGAGACGCAGAACAGGCCGAGGCCCGCCGCGTCGAAGACGTTCACGCCGACCTGGATGCGTTCCACGTGCGGGTGCAGGAAGAAGACCAGGAGGGCCGCGAGCAGGGGCGTGCTGAAGTACCCCAGGTCCGTGAAGGCGGCCGGCGGCACGGCGCCGATGATCAGGTCACGGAACAGCCCCCCGCCCAGCGCGGTGACCTCGGCGAGGACGGCGATGCCGAAGACGTCGAAGTTCTTGCGGACGGCGAGCAGGGCGCCGGAGATGGCGAAGACGAAGATGCCGATCAGGTCGAGCCAGTGCTGGACGGAAGGGGTGAAGAGATGCTCGAACACCGGGACATTCTTACCTGTCCGTGATCGCGGGCCCGACAGGCGCCGAGCCCGCGACCGTGGGCGGGCGCCTTCCCGCGCGGCCCTACGCGGTGGGCAGCGCGGGCTTCCCCGCCGTGAACAGCCAGGTGTCGAACAGGTCGTCGAGCTGCTGCCCGGACACCTTCTCCGCGAGCCGCACGAAGTCGGCGGTGTCGGCGTTGCCGTAGCGGTGCAGCTTCGTCCAGGCGGGCAGCAGGCGGAAGAACGCGTCGTCGCCGATCCGCTCGCGCAGCACCTGGAGGGTCATCGCGCCGCGCTGGTAGACGGCCGAGGCGAACATGGTGTCGCGCTGCGGGTCGCCCGGCAGGGTCTGCCAGAAGGTGCTGTCGGCGGGCCGGGAGTCGTACCCGGCGAGGAAGGAGTCGTGGGCGGAACGGGTGCCGCGGTGCTCGGCCCAGAGCCACTGGGCGTACGTGGCGAAGCCCTCGTTGAGCCAGATGTCCTTCCACTGCTCGACCGAGACGGAGTCGCCGAACCACTGGTGCGCCAGTTCGTGCACGATCGTCGACTCGCTGCGCACCGCGGAGTACGCGGGCTTCGACTGGACCTCCAGGGAGAACCCGGCCTCCGGCATGTCGTCGACTATCGCGCCGGTCTCCTCGAACGGGTACGGGCCGAAGAGGCTCGCCCAGTAGTCGGTCGCCTCGGCGGTGACGGCGTACACGTCGACGGCGTTCTGGTCCTGGAGCACCGGGTCGATCGCGACGTAGACGGGGATGCCGGAGGGGGTGCGGCCGGTGCGGACGTCGAACTTCCCGATGGTGGCGGTGGCGAGGTAGGTCGCCATCGGCTTCGACTCGCGCCAGTGCGTGTACGTGGAACCGCCCCGGGTGGTGGTCGAGACGAGCCGCCCGTTGGAGACGCCGGTGAGTCCCGTCGGCGCCTTGATCCGGATGTCGTACGTGGCCTTGTCGGAGGGGTGGTCGCTGGACGGGAACCAGGTGGAGGCGGCGTTGGGCTCGCAGGCCACGAAGACGCCGTCGTCGGTCTTCATCCAGCCGTACTCGGAGCCGAACACGATGGGCCCGCTGAGGGGTTCGGGCACGCCGCCGTAGGTGACGGAGACGGTGAAGTCGCGCCCCTTGGAGAGCGGGCCGCGCGGGGTGACGCGCAGTTCGTCCTCGTCGCGGGTGAACTCGGCGCGGCGGCCGTTCACCTGGACCCCGGTGACCGTGAGCTGCTGGAGGTCGAGGTCGAAGGACGACAGGGCGCGGGTGGCACGCGCGGTGACGGTGGTGGTGCCGTCGAGGCGGTCGGTGGCCGGGTCGTAGGCGATGCCCAGGTCGTAGTGGAGGGCGTCGTAGCCGCCGTTGCCGAGCTGCGGGAAGTACGGGTCGCCGATGCCGGGTGCGCCGGGTGCGGGGGCCGGGGAGGCGGCGATCAGGCAGAAGGAGGCCGCCGCGGTGGCGAGGGCCGCCAGTCGTGCCGGACGGGAGAGTGCCATGAAGTCGTCCCTTCGAGCGTGCGCCGGTCGGTGGACCGGAACGGTCGCGCCCGACTCTGCCGCCCCTTTAACGCCCATGTACATGACACTTCACGCCGACTGTCGTCCGGCGCCGGACAATTCCACGCGGACGAAGCCCGGTTCGGCACGGGCGGGCCCGGATCCGGGCGGCCGGAGCCGAGTTCGGCACGGGCGGGCCCGAATCCGGGCGCGCGGAGCCGAGTTCGGCAGGGCGGTCCGGCAACGCGTCGGGCCCCGCGGTCCGTTGCCGGTCCGCGGGGCCCGCAGTGCGTCAAGTACCGCTCCGCGCCTACTCCTTGGGAGCACCCGGCTCCGTGGCCGAGCCGGCGCCCGCATCCGGCTCGGGCGCCGTCTCCGGCTCCGTCTCCGGCTCCGGCTCCGGCTCCGGGGTGGCGGTGGACGTGGCCGGCTCGGCGGCCGGAACGGTGGACTTGGCCGCCTCCGGCACCAGTTCCACCGCCTCCCGCGCGTCCGCGATCAGCACCGTGTCCTGGGGTGCCTGGTCCGCGAAGTTCTCCGGGTGGTGGCACGCGACCTGCTGGCCCGGCAGCAGTTCGAGCAGCGGGGGCTCCTGGGTCCGGCAGATCTCCGTCGCCTTCCAGCACCGGGTGTGGAACCGGCAGCCGCTCGGCGGCGAGATCGGCGAGGGGACGTCGCCCTTGAGCAGGATGCGCTCGCTCTTGGCGCCCCGGCGCTTCGGGTCGGGGATCGGCACCGCCGACATCAGCGCCTTGGTGTACGGATGCATCGGCGCCCGGTACAGCGCCTCGCGGTCCGCCAGTTCGACGATCTTGCCGAGGTACATGACCGCGATGCGGTCGGAGACGTGCCGGACCACCGACAGGTCGTGGGCGATGATCACGTAGGTGAGGCCCAGCTCCTGCTGGAGGTCGTCCAGCAGGTTCACCACCTGCGCCTGGATCGACACGTCGAGCGCGGAGACCGGCTCGTCCGCCACGACGAGCTTCGGCTTGAGCGCGAGCGCACGGGCGATGCCGATGCGCTGGCGCTGGCCGCCGGAGAACTCGTGCGGGTAGCGGTTGAAGTGCTCGGGGCTGAGGCCCACCAGTTCGAGGAGCCGCTGCACCTCCTTCTTCACGCCGCCCTCGGGCTCGACGCCCTGGAGCCGGAAGGGGGCGCCGACGATGCCGCCGACGGTGTGCCGCGGGTTCAGCGAGCCGTACGGGTCCTGGAAGATCATCTGGATGTCCCGCCGCAGCGGGCGCATCCCCCCGGTGCTCAGCTTCGTGATGTCCTGGCCCTCGAAGTGGATCGAGCCGCCCGTCGGGTCCTGGAGTCGGGTGACGACCCGGCCCATCGTCGACTTGCCGCAGCCCGACTCCCCGACGACGCCCAGGGTTTCACCCCTGCGCACCTCGAAGCTGACCCCGTCGACGGCCTTCACCGCGGCGACCTGGCGCTGGAGGATGCCCTTCTTCACGGGGAAGTGCTTGACCAGGCCCTCGACCTTCAGCAGCACGTCGCCCTGCGCCGGACCGCCCGCGGCCGTGTCCTCACGGGGCGCCGACTGCTGCGGCGGGATCACGGCGCCGGCGGCGTCCGTCTCGTTCGTATCGGTCACAGCTTCGGCGCAATCTCTTCGGTCCAGATCCGCGTACGGTCCTCGGGCGCGAGGTGACAGGCGGACCAGTGGCCGCCGTCCGCCTGACGCAGTTCGGGGCGCACCGTGCGGGTCAGGTTGTCCTTGGGCACGTCCGCGTACGGGCAGCGGGGGTGGAAGGCACAGCCCGACGGCACGTTGATGAGGCTCGGCGGCTGGCCCGTGACCGGCACCAGCCGGTCGGAGGTCTCCCGGTCGATACGCGGCATCGAGCCCAGCAGGCCCCAGGTGTAGGGGTGTTGGGGCTTTTCGAAGACCTGCTCCGCCGGGCCGCGCTCCACGCAGCGACCGCCGTACATCACCAGCACGTCGTCCGCGATCTCGGCGACCACGCCGAGGTCGTGCGTGATGAGGATGACCGCGGAGCCGAACTCCTTCTGCAGGTCCCGGATGAGGTCCAGGATCTGCGCCTGGACGGTGACGTCCAGGGCGGTCGTGGGCTCGTCGGCGATGAGCAGTTCGGGGTTGTTGACCAGCGCCATCGCGATCATCGCGCGCTGGCGCATACCGCCGGAGAACTCGTGCGGGTAGCCGTCGGCGCGCTTGTCGGGCTCCGGGATGCCGACGCGGTCGAGCATCTCGACGGCACGCTTGCGGGCGACCTTGCGGCTGACGTCGTGGTGCACCCGGTACGCCTCGACGATCTGGTCGCCGATCTTGTAGTAGGGGTGCATGGCCGACAGCGGATCCTGGAAGATCATCGCCATCTCCCGGCCGCGGAGCTTGCGCACCTCGTCCGGTGAGGCGGAGATCAGTTCCTTGCCGTCGAGCCAGATCTCGCCCGACATGCGGACGTTCTTGCCGGCGGCGCCGAGCCGGTGCAGGCCCATCAGGGCGAGAGAGGTGACCGACTTACCGGAGCCGGACTCGCCGACGATGCTGAGGGTGCGCCCGCGCTCCAGCTGGAAGCTGAGCCCGTCGACGCTCTTGACCACGCCGTCGTCGGTGGGGAAGTGCACCTTCAGGTCGCGGACGTCGAGGAACGCGCCGGGCGCCTTCGACGGGGAACCGGTGGGCTCGCCCAGGGCGGCGCCCGTGCTGGACTGTTCGGTCACGAGAGCCTCACCCGCGGGTCGGCGGCGGCGTACAACAGGTCCACCACCAGGTTTGCGATCACGACGAAGAAGGCGGCGAGCAGGGTCACGCCGAGAATGGGGGGCAGGTCGTTGCTCTCGATGGCCTGCACCGCGTACTGCCCGATGCCGTGCAGGGAGAACACCGACTCGGTGATGAGGGCGCCGCCCAGAAGCAGGCCCAGGTCCATGCCGAACACCGTGATGATCGGCGTGAGGGCGGCCCGCAGACCGTGCTTGACGACGACGTTGCGTTCCCGCAGGCCCTTGGCGCGGGCGGTGCGGATGAAGTCCTCGTTCATCGTCTCCAGCATCCCCGAGCGGGTCAGCCGCGCGTAGATGGCGGAGTACAGCAGCGCGAGTGAACACCAGGCGGGGAACAGGGTGTTGGCCCACTGCGCGGGATTCTGGGTGAGCGGTACGTACGTGCGGCCGAAGATCGGCCACTGGTACGTGAAGAGCAGGATGGCCAGGTTGCCCGTGAAGAACATGGGCAGCGAGACACCGGCGAGCGCGACGCCCATGAAGGTGCGGTCGAAGACCGACCGCGGCTTGAGCGCGGAGACCACGCCGACCGCCACGCCCGACACGAGCCAGAGCACGGCCGCGCCGGCCGCCAGGGACAGGGTGACCGGAAGGCGGGAGGTGAGCGCGGGCCAGACCTCGACGTGGTCCTTGAAGGAGTAGCCGAAGCAGGGCGCGCCGCAGTGCACGGTGGTGGGGCCGAGGTTGTACGTGGCACCCGCCACGACACCCTTGATGAAGTGCCAGTACTGGAGGTAGACCGGCTGGTCCAGACCGAGGTTGTGCTTGACGGCGGCGATGTCGGCCGGCGTCGGGCTCTTCCCGATGTACTGCTGGGCGAGCTGGTCGGCGGTCTGGCCCGCCAGCCGTGGCAGCAGGAAGAAGATGCCGAAGGTGACCGCGGAGACGACCAGCAGCAGGATCACTGCCGCCACCGTCCGGCGGAGGATGTACGAGATCACGGTTATCGGCGCTGGTGCCCGCGGGCCGCGAGACCCGCGGGCACCAAGCCTTCACCTGCCTTCCGGGGCTGCTACTTCTTCGTGGTGCCGATGTTGAGGTAGTCGTACTGACCGCTGAACGCCGCCGTGGAGACCAGGTTGGTGGCGTACTTCGGACGGGCCAGCAGAACCTTGAAGTAGGTCAGCGGAACGAGGACCGCGTCGTCCATGGCCTGCTTGTCGATCTGGGTGTAGATCGTGTTGCGCTCGGTGGTGTCCTCGGTACCGATCGCCTTCGCCAGCAGGTCGTTCACGGTCTTGCTGTCGTACTGCGACAGGTTGGTGTTGCCCGAGTCGCCGATCGCCGCACCGTTCAGGATCTGCTGCAGGAAGCCGTAGCCGGAGGGCCAGTCGGCACCCCACTGCATCATGATCAGGCCGACGTTCTGCTTCTCCGTGAACTTCGGGACGCCCGCGTAGTCCGTGAAGTACTTGCCCGAGGGGTACTGCTTGAGGGTCGCGTTGATGCCGACCTTCTTCAGCGAGGCGATGATCGCCGTCGCGGCGTCGATCTCCTGCGGACGGTCGCTGCGGGCCGTGATGTTGGTGTTGATCGCGGTCTTGCCGCAGGCCTTGAGCTGGTCCTTCGACTTCGCCGCGTCGCCCTTGTTGCCGGCGGTCGCGTAGACGTCCGACTTGGCGTAGCCCGGGATGTCCGGAGGCAGCACGGTGGAGGCGATGTCACCGCGGATCGGGCCGCCCTCGGCGGTCTGCACCGAGACCTTGTCGATCGCGTACTGCACTGCCTTGCGGCAGGCGATGTTGTCGAACGGCTTCACCTTGGTGTTGATCGCCATGTAGACGAGACGGCCACCGTAGGTGTTGTCCGTGTTGGCCTTCTTGGCCGTGTCGGTGAGCACCTGGGCCTGCGTGGAGGCCTGGACACCCGTACCGCCGAGGTCGATCGCGTCGCCCGCGATGACGTCCTTGTCGATCGTCTCCGGGTTGACCTTCAGGTTGACCACGATCTTGTCCGGGTACTGCTTGCGCAGCGGGTCGGTCTTCGGGTCCCAGTTCTTGTTGCGGACGAGGACGGCCTGCTTGCCGTCCTCGTAGCTCTGGAACTGGTAGGAGCCGGAGGACACGATGGACTTGACGTAGTCGACGCCGGTGTCCTTCGCCTGCGGCACCGGAGCCGTCTGCGGCGCCGCGACCAGGTAGTCGAACTCCTGGAAGGCCGTGTTCAGGTGGAAGACGACGGTGGTGTCGTCGGGGGTCTCGATCGACTTCAGACCCTCGGCGCTCTTGTCCTTGTACGGGCCCTTGTACTTGTCGCCGCCGTCCAGGAACTGCTGGAAGTAGTTCGGGCCGAGGGACAGCACGTCACGCGCGAAGTTGGAACGCTCCACGGCGTACTTCACGTCCTTGGACGTGATGGCCGTGCCGTCCTGGTACTTCAGGCCCGAACGCAGCTTGTACGTCCAGGTCTTGCCGCCGTCGCTGGAGACACCCTTGCTCGCGGCGAGGTCCGGGACCAGGGTGTTGCCCTTGGAACCGGCGGCCGGGGTGAACGTCATCAGCGGACGCGCGTACAGGCGGCTGAAGTTGTACATGTACGCGTAGTACGTGTTGCCCGGGTCGAAGGAGTCCGGAACGTCCGACAGGTCGTACGTGACGGTGCCCCCCTTCGTCGTGGAGGCGTTGACGACGTCCTTGGTCGCGGCGTTGGCGCCTGCCGACTTGGTGTCGTCGCTGTTCTTGTTGTCATCGGCCTTGCTGCAGCCTGCAAGGAGCAGACTCACACTGCCGATGGCCGCAACGGCGGCCAGCGCTGACCTTCGCATGATGGGCGGGTTCTCCTCCATTGTCGGAAACTTGGGGTGCTCGCGGGGTGCGGGCTGCCTCAGCGGCTGCGCGGGTCGAGAGCGTCACGCAGACCGTCGCCGAGCAGGTTGAACGCCAGCACGGTCACGAAGATGGCGAGGCCGGGCACGATCATGAACTCGGGGTCGACCTGGTAGTAGTCGACCGCCTGCTTCAACATGCCGCCCCAGGAAGCCTGCGGGGGCTGGATGCCGACGCCCAGGAAGCTGAGCGACGCCTCGAAGATGATGTTGGTCGGGATGAGCAGCGTCGAGTAGACGATGATCGGGCCGACCAGGTTGGGCAGCAGTTCCCGGAACAGGATGTACGGGCCGCGCGCGCCCATTCCCCGGGAGGCGTCTACGAACTCGCGCTCACGCAGCGCGAGGGTCTGGCCCCGCACGATGCGCCCGAGATAGGGCCAGTTGAAGAAGCCGATGACGAAGACGAGCACGCTCAGGTGCAGCGGCAGGCCGGTCAGCCCGAAGGCGCCGCCCTGGAGGGTGGCGGAGATGGCGATGGCGAACAGCAGCAGCGGGAAGGCCAGGAAGGTGTCCATCAGGCGGCTGATGACGGTGTCGACCCGGCCGCCGTAGTAGCCGGCCACGACACCGAGCACCGCGCCGATCACGTTCGACAGGACGGTCGCCCCGAAGGCCACGACGAGCGACACCCACGAGCCTTCGAGGATGCGGGTGGCGATGTCCCGACCGAACTTCGGGTCCACGCCCAGCGGGTGGTCCCAGCTCATGCCGCCCCAAGCGCCCTTGGGGAGGGAGGTGTTGGGGTCGATCAGATCCTGGTGGAAGGCGTTCGGATCGAGTCCGAAGGCGGCCTGGATCGGCCGCGCGAGCACCGCGAGGAGCACGAGCAGGACGACGACGACACCGCCGGCGACGGCCACCCGGTCCTTCTTGAAGCGGGACCATGCGATCTGTCCGAGAGAACGGCCCTCGATCTGCCCCTTGCCGACGCCTGCGAGCACAGCCTCCGGCTGTGCCTCGGCTGTCGCTGCGGTGGTCTCGATCGGTGCGGTCACGGTGGCCCGACCCCTCTCGCCGGTGGTGACCGGCCTAACCCTGCCGCTGTGGGCGGCGTACTTGCTGACGAACAGGTCCGGACGGCGACGATGGTGCGGTGCGGACGCGTGGGGGCTTTCTCGACTTCTCGACTCGGCGCTGAGCAGAGGCCGGGGCTCCGAGCGGTGCCCTGGCTGTGAGTGGCGAGTCTTCAGCGAATCGGCGATCACATGCCAGATCTCCCGGCGAAAGTATGCGCAACCGTGATACGCCTCGGCGCATTCCGTTATCCGAACGCCGGGTAACTCACTTCGGACGTGCACCAGTTGGGGCAGATGGGGCGAGGAGGGGATCAACTGCCCGCGGTTACGCGCGAAGACAGGGCCCGGGAGACCGTCCCGGCGGGAGCGCGCAGGCATCGGGGAAGGGCGCGGGAACGCTCACCGCGCCGTCGTGTCCGTCCGCTTCACCCCGGTGTGCGCCGACACCCGCGGCCCCGTACCGAAAGGTCAACTCCCCTTCGTCGGGCACCGGTTGAACCGCGCCGTCAGTACCGCCCCGGCCCCGGGTACCCGTACCCCGACGCCTGGGCCGGGGCCGCGTGGGCGTCCCGGTCGTAGAAGGGGCGGGAGTTGGCCCGCATCCAGAGGGTGACCGGGTCGTAGTCGTCGGACATGGCGACGGTCGACACCGGCAGGCCCTCCGGGACCGCGCCGACGGACTGCTGCATCATCGCGCGCACGGCGTCCACCGCGGGCGGCGACGTGTCGTAGAGGTCGAGGCCGATCGCGAGGTAGGGGGCGCCGAGCGACGGCTGCACCCAGGCGCGGCGCAACGAGCGCACGGCGGGGGTGCGGTGGGCGTTCTGCGTGAGCAGGGCGTAGAACTGCGGTACCTCGATGCCCGGTTCGGACAGCCGCAGGGGCCCGGCGGGACGCCGGTCGAGGCCCGTCGCGATGCGGCGCAGGTCGAGCCAGGGGATGCCGACGCCGCCGCCGGGGGCGTGCGGGTTGAGCCAGAGGCCGAAGTGGTCGGGGTAGAGGGTGCGGGCCACGTCGAGGCCGTCGACCACCTCGTACGAGCGGTTCCAGCCGCTGGCGGACAGCTCCTGGGCGGAGGTGACGCAGGGCGCGTAGCCGTAGCCCTCGACCTCCATGTTCCCGTACTGGGCGTCCGGGGAGCCGGACTGGCCGTGCCACAGCAGCATCCAGACCTGGCCGGAGGAGGGGGCCGCGAGCGCTCCCAGCAGCGCCTCGTAGGCGTCGTAACGCCCCGGCGTCACCTGGCGCAGCATCTGCTCGACCTGACCGGCCGCGGCCGTGCCCGACGCGCTCACCTTCTACCGCCCCTTCGCGAAACAACTCACGACCAACTCACGAGCACCAACGACAACGTCTGCAACACCGGCGGAGCGGACACCTTCACCTTGTGCCCGGCCCGGCCGGAACGATCCCGCGCGATCCGCCCGCCGCGGCCCGTCACCGCCTCGACCGAGCCATGAAACCAGCTTAAGCGTCGATGCAGACAGCGACTTGACGCAGCGCCCGCCGGGGGTGTCCGCCGCGCCGCACCGGGGACACCGTCCGGAACGCGCGGGCCGCGCGGCGGCGGTGCGCCGGTGTCCGCGCGGACGGCACCGCCCTCCGGGCGCGGTCTCAGCCGGCCCGCTGGTAGAACGGCCGGACGCGGGCGCGCATCCAGTCGCCGACCGGGTCCTGGGTCACGTCGAGCAGCACCAGGTTGACCGGCCACGGCGCCGCGACGCGGCCAAGTGCCCGTCCCAGGGCGTCCATCGGCAGGCCGAGCGCGAGCTCCTCCCACTGCGACAGCTCGACCCCGACGAACAGCACCGGGTCCGCCGTCTCGATGGCGGCGAGGCAGCGGCGGGCGGTGAGCACCACGCCGGTCGCCTCGAACTCGGCGGAGGCGGCGGCCAGGAAGTCCACCGGGTCGTCCTGCCAGTCGGGCTCGAAGAGCTGCACGCGGCCGCCGCCCGCCGGTCCGTCGAGCGCGGTGCGCGTGCCGCCCCTGCACAACTCGGCCACCGCGGCCGGCGGGAGCGGAACGCCCACCACGCCCTGCGGGTTGACGGCGATGCCCACCTGCGGGGGCAGGCCGCGCGCGAACTCGACGGCGGGCGCGACGGTGAACGCCATGTGGCTGCCGCAGACCAGGCGGAACTGCTCCTCGGAGCTGAACACCGGTACGTAGCCCTGGCCCTCGATCTCCATGCCGGGCAGGTCGAGGGGGCCGCTGTGCGGGCCGCCGCCGGACGGCAGCGGGACCCAGAGGAAGCTGCGGCCGAGGACCTCGACGATCCTGCCGCCCGCGCCGGGGACGCCGAGCGAGGCCGAGAGCACCTCCTCCAGCTCGTTGCCGGGCCACCCGCCGTGCGGATGGTGGTGCGCCTGCCCTGGCAGGTCTGCGGAGAACTCCGCCGGGATGTCCATGTCGTCTACCGCCTGTGGGAACCGCTGTTGTGGCTGAAAGGCTGCTGAAAGGCTAATGGTCCCGCACGGGTGCCCGCGTCCGGCGGGCGGCCGGGCCCCGCGGGCGTCCGGACCGCGCGGGCGTCCGGGCCGTCCGCGCACTGTGGCGGCGCCGCGGCGCGGTTCTCACTCCGCGAACCCGATCCGCCGCAGGGTGTCCGCCGCCGCCCGGTCCAGCAGGACCGCCGAGCCGCAGCCGGCGGGGAGTTCGCCGCGGCCGACGGCGCGCAGCAGCCGCGCCGCCGACCTGCGGTGACGCCGGAAGGCGTAGCGGGAGACGCCCCGGCCGCGCCTGCGCTGGCCGTCGAGCGCGGTGCCGGGGCCGACGTCGAGCAGCAGCAGGTGCAGGGTGCCGCCGCGGCGCCGGGCGGCGCGGGCCAGCCAGCCGCGCACCCAGGGCTGGGTGCCGCAGTCGTGCACGACGACGCCCTCGCGGCGGCCGAGCGCGCGGCGCAGCGCGGCGTAGTGGGCGAGTCTGACCAGTGGCCGGTACACGGCGTACGGCAGCAGCCGGGGCGCGCGGGCGTCCCAACGGTCCCTGGTGTCCTGGGAGTCGACGCGGATTCCGCGCACCGCGCGCCGGATGAGAGTCGACTTGCCGCTGCCGGGCAGCCCGGTGACCACGACGACGTCGCGGGGTCCGAAGCGCAGGCCGTGCGGGCTGTGCCCGGCGCGTCCGCGCAGGTCGCGCACCACGCCCGGCGTCCGCTCCGCGCGCCCCCGCGGCACCGCGTCCGCCCGTCCCGGCAGGGCGACGGCCTGCCCCGGCAGGGCGAGCGCGCGGGCCGCCGTGTGCGGCACCGCCGCGCGCTCCCCCGCCGTACGTCCCGCCCTCCTACGTCCCGTCTTCCCGTCCACCCGACTGTCCACCCGACTGTCCGTCCGACTGTCCGCCCGACCGTCCACCCGCGTCCTCCCCGTACCGGCCACCGGTTGCCCTCCCGCCGATCGTAAAGAGAAGGTAATGCGACGTCTTCCCCGTTTCGGTGATTCCGCGCAACAGGGCTGTCACAAGGGGGCGCGGCGGTGGGCGCGCGCGGCGGCGCCGACCGGGCCGGATGTGACGTGTCCCCCTGCCGCACCGCCTGCCGGACCCGGGCGGGAGCGTGCGATGATGTGCGCGCCTAACTGCATACCGGCCGCTTGAATCCGCGCGGGAGAGTTCCGGTCGCCCCTCGGGTGCCCGGACGCCGAAGGAGCAAGTACCTCCCTTGAATCTCTCAGGCCCCGTTACCGCGCGGGCGAGGCACATCTGAAAAGCGGACCGCCCTCGTAGCGGTCCCACCCACGGTGCAAGTCACTGTCCGGCGACGTCGTGTCGTGCGGTCAGGGCGAACCTCTCAGGTTCCGATGACAGATGGGGAGGAACGACCTCTGCTCCCTCACGCCCGGCTTCGTTCGCGCGGGAGGGGCCCCCGTCGCCCTGGGAGACCGACCGATGAGCAGTAACGCCCCCCGTCACACCGCGCTCGACGCGCTGCACCGTTCGCTCGGCGCCACGATGACCGACTTCGCCGGCTGGGACATGCCGCTGCGGTACGGCTCGGAGCGCGACGAGCACCTGGCCGTGCGCACCCGGGCCGGTCTGTTCGACCTGTCGCACATGGGCGAGATCGCGGTCACCGGCCCGCAGGCCGCGGCCCTGCTGAACTTCGCGCTCGTCGGCAACATCGCCTCCGTGGGCGTCGGCCGCGCCCGCTACACGATGATCTGCCGCGCCGACGGCGGCATCCTGGACGACCTGATCGTCTACCGGCTCGCCGAGACCGAGTACATGGTGGTCGCCAACGCCTCGAACGCCCAGGTGGTCCTCGACGCGCTGACCGAGCGGGCCGCCGGCTTCGACGCCGAGGTGCGCGACGACCGCGACGCCTACGCGCTGATCGCCGTGCAGGGCCCCGAGTCCCCCGGCATCCTGGCCGCCGTCACCGACGCCGACCTCGACGGGCTCAAGTACTACGCGGGGCTGCCCGGCACGGTCGCCGGCGTCCCGGCGCTGATCGCGCGCACCGGCTACACCGGCGAGGACGGCTTCGAACTGTTCGTGGCGCCCGGCGACGCGGAGAAGGTCTGGCAGGCGCTGACCGAGGCGGGCGCGCCGGCCGGGCTGGTGCCGTGCGGGCTGTCCTGCCGCGACACGCTGCGCCTGGAGGCCGGCATGCCGCTGTACGGACACGAGCTGTCGACGTCGCTCACCCCGTTCGACGCCGGCCTCGGCCGGGTCGTGAAGTTCGAGAAGGACGGCGACTTCGTGGGCCGCGAGGCCCTGCGCGCCGCGGCCGACCGCGCCGCCGAGCAGCCGCCGCGGGTCCTGGTCGGCCTGGTCGCCGAGGGCCGCCGGGTGCCGCGGGCGGGCTACCCCGTGGTCGCGGACGGACGGGTGATCGGCGAGGTCACCTCGGGCGCCCCCTCCCCCACGCTGGGCAGGCCGGTCGCGATGGCGTACGTCGACGCCGCGCACGCCGCGCCGGGCAGCACGGGTGTCGGCGTGGACATCCGGGGCAGCCACGAACCGTACGAGGTCGTGGCGCTGCCGTTCTACAAGCGCCAGAAGTAGCCAGACTGGACCCGGGCGGCACCGGGACGACGGCACCGGGCGGCACCGCCGCGCCCGTTCCGTACCGTTCCGCCCGTCCCATCCCCTCCCCCCTCTGCCTCTCCCCCTTCCTCACCTTCACCGCGTACAGGAGAACCCAGCCCATGAGCAACCCCCAGACGCTGCGCTACAGCAAGGAGCACGAGTGGCTGTCGGGCGCCGAGGACGGCGTCGCGACGGTCGGCATCACGGAGTACGCCGCGAGCGCGCTCGGTGACGTGGTCTACGCGCAGCTCCCCGAGGTCGGTTCGACCGTGACCGCGGGCGAGACCTGCGGCGAGCTGGAGTCGACCAAGTCCGTCAGCGACCTGTACTCCCCGGTCACCGGCGAGGTCACCGAGGCCAACGAGGACGTCGTCAACGACCCGTCGCTGGTCAACTCGGAACCCTTCGAGGGCGGCTGGCTGTTCAAGGTGCGCGTCGCCGAGGAGCCGGCCGACCTGCTGTCCGCCGACGAGTACGACGCGTTCTCCGCCGGCTGAGGAGCCCCCATGTCCGTTCTGAACACTCCCCTGCACGAGCTCGACCCGGACGTCGCCGCCGCGGTCGACGCCGAGCTGCACCGCCAGCAGTCCACGCTGGAGATGATCGCCTCCGAGAACTTCGCCCCCGTGGCGGTCATGGAGGCGCAGGGCTCGGTCCTCACCAACAAGTACGCCGAGGGCTACCCGGGCCGCCGCTACTACGGCGGCTGCGAGCACGTCGACGTGATCGAGCAGATCGCGATCGACCGGGTCAAGGAACTCTTCGGCGCCGAGCACGCCAACGTGCAGCCGCACTCCGGCGCGCAGGCCAACGCCGCCGCGATGTTCGCGCTGCTCCAGCCGGGCGACACGATCATGGGGCTGAACCTCGCGCACGGCGGGCACCTGACCCACGGCATGAAGATCAACTTCTCCGGCAAGCTCTACGACGTCGTCGCCTACCACGTGGGCGACGACGGCGAGGTCGACATGGCGGAGGTGGAGCGGCTCGCGAAGGAGTCCCGCCCGAAGCTGATCGTGGCCGGCTGGTCCGCCTACCCGCGGCAGCTCGACTTCGCGGCGTTCCGCCGGATCGCCGACGAGGTCGGCGCCTACCTCATGGTCGACATGGCCCACTTCGCGGGCCTGGTCGCGGCCGGGCTGCACCCCAACCCGGTGCCGCACGCCCACGTCGTCACCACGACCACGCACAAGACCCTGGGCGGTCCGCGCGGCGGCGTGATCCTCTCCACCGCCGAACTGGCGAAGAAGATCAACTCCGCGGTGTTCCCCGGCCAGCAGGGCGGTCCGCTGGAGCACGTGGTCGCGGCGAAGGCCGTCGCCTTCAAGGTCGCCGCCGGTGACGAGTTCAAGGAGCGCCAGCGGCGCACCCTGGACGGGGCGAAGATCCTCGCGGACCGGCTGGTGCGCCCGGACGTGGCCGAGCACGGCGTCTCGGTGCTGTCCGGCGGCACGGACGTCCACCTCGTCCTCGTCGACCTGCGGAACTCGGAGCTGGACGGCCGGCAGGCCGAGGACCGGCTCCACGAGATCGGCATCACGGTCAACCGCAACGCCGTCCCGAACGACCCGCGCCCGCCGATGGTCACCTCCGGACTGCGCATCGGCACGCCCGCGCTGGCCACCCGCGGCTTCTCGGCGGAGGACTTCGCCGAGGTCGCGGACGTCATCGCGGAGGCGCTGAAGGCACCGGCGCCCTTCGAGGCGGCCGACGCCGAGGCGCTGAAGGCACGGGTGACCGCCCTCGCGGACCGGCACCCGCTGTACCCGGGCCTGCGGTAGCGGGAGCCGGGCCGAGCGATTTCGCAAGGATGAACTAGTTTCGTACGCTTTCCAGGTACGGACGTTCCGGGGGCACCGCGCACACGGCAGCATCGAGCGCGGTGCCCCCGCCCGTGCGCCCCGCGCACCAGCCACCCCACACCCAGACACCCCACACGCACCGCATCCGGCGGACAACGGCGTCCGCCGAAACCCTAGGAGTCCCCCCGTGGCCATCTCGGTCTTCGACCTGTTCTCGATCGGCATCGGCCCGTCCAGTTCCCACACCGTCGGCCCGATGCGCGCCGCCCGCATGTTCGCCCGGCGCCTGCGCAACGAGGGCGTACTGGACTCCGTGGCGTCCGTGCGGGCCGAGCTGTACGGCTCCCTCGGCGCCACCGGCCACGGGCACGGCACGCCCAAGGCGGTGCTGCTGGGGCTCGAGGGCTCCTCGCCCCGCACGGTGGACGTGGAGGGCGCGGACGCGCGCGTGCAGGAGATAAGGGACGCCGGGCGGCTGCGGCTGCTCGGCGACCACGAGATCGCGTTCTCCTTCGACGACGACCTGCTGCTGCACCGCCGCAAGACCCTGCCCTACCACGCGAACGGCATGACGCTGTGGGCGCACGACGCCGCGGGCGCCGAGGTGCTGACCAAGACGTACTACTCGGTGGGCGGCGGCTTCGTCGTCGACGAGGACGCGGTGGGCGAGGACCGCATCAAGCTCGACGACACGGTCCTCAAGTACCCGTTCCGCACCGGCGACGAGCTGCTGCGGCTGGCCCGCGAGACCGGGCTGTCCATCTCGTCGCTGATGCTGGAGAACGAGCGCGCGTGGCGCACCGAGGAGGAGATCCGCGCCGGGCTGCTGGAGATCTGGCACGTCATGCGGGCGTGCGTGGCGCGCGGCATGACCCGCGAGGGCATCCTGCCCGGCGGCCTGAAGGTGCGCAGGCGGGCCGCGATGACCGCCCGCCAGCTCCGCGCCGAGGGCGATCCGGCGGCCCTCGCGATGGAGTGGATCACCTTGTTCGCGATGGCGGTGAACGAGGAGAACGCGGCCGGCGGCCGGGTCGTGACCGCGCCGACGAACGGCGCCGCCGGCATCATCCCGGCCGTCCTGCACTACTGCGTGGACTTCGTGCCCGGCGTCGACGACGACAGCATCGTGCGGTTCCTGCTGGCGGCCGGCGCGATCGGCATGCTGTTCAAGGAGAACGCGTCGATCTCCGGTGCCGAGGTCGGCTGCCAGGGCGAGGTCGGCTCGGCCTGCTCGATGGCGGCGGGCGCGCTCGCCGAGGTACTGGGCGGCAGTCCCGAGCAGGTGGAGAACGCGGCCGAGATCGGCATGGAGCACAACCTGGGTCTGACCTGCGACCCGGTGGGCGGTCTCGTCCAGATCCCGTGCATCGAGCGCAACGGCATGGCCGCGGTGAAGGCGGTCACGGCGGCCCGCATGGCGATGCGCGGCGACGGCTCGCACATGGTGTCCCTCGACAAGGTCATCAAGACGATGAAGGAGACGGGCGCGGACATGTCCGTCAAGTACAAGGAGACGGCCCGGGGCGGGCTCGCGGTGAACATCATCGAGTGCTGAGCGGCCCGGCCGCGGGGCGGTGAGCGCGGGCGGGGCGGGTGACGGGAGCCGGGCGTCCCGTCCACCGCTCCGTCCACAGAATCCACGCGGTTATCCACAGAACTTCCGGTCAAATCGCCCCCGCCTGTGGACAGTTGGCCGCACCGCGGGTCCGAGACAGGGCCCGCGAACCGGAACCGGCACCGCCGCCCACACCCTCCGCACAGGTTCCGTTCGTCCCGGGGCTGCCGCCCGGCCACCGGGCACTCCTACGCTTCCGCTGACCAATTGGCTTGCGGGACAAGGGAGTTGACCGGTGCGCACGATTCGTTCTGTTCATGCGGTTCCTACGGTTCACGCGACACGTACGGCGAGACGGCTCCGGGCCCTGCTGCGGGCGGCCCTGCTGGGCGCCGCCCTGCTGCTCGTCCTGCCCGGCAGCGCGCAGGCCGCGACGGCGAAGCTCTCCGGGACCACGTCGATCGGCACGCACAACGCGTACGACAAGGCCAAGTACACCTATCTGGCACAGGCGTTGGACTCCGGCGCCTCGCTCCTGGAACTCGACGTCTACACCGACAGCCTCACCAGGCGGTGGCGGGTCAGCCACAGCAACCCGTTCGGCAACGACAACAACTGCGAGGCCGCCGACGCCCCCGGCGAGCTGTACGGACAGGTGCGCAACCAGGACCTCGGCGGCTGCCTGGACAACATCGCCGCCTGGCACCAACTGCACCCCGACAGCCGCCCGATCGTCTTCAAGGTGGAGATGAAGAACGGCTTCAACAACAACGCGGGCCTCGGACCGGACGAGTTCGACGCCCTCGTCGCGTCCAAGCTGGGCGACATCGTCTACAAGCCGTCCGACCTGCTCGGCTCCGGCTACTCCACGCTGGACGCGGCGGCCCGCGCGGACGCCTGGCCCACCCGGGACGCCCTGCGCGGCAAGGTGCTCTTCGAGCTGATCCCCGGCACGGTCGAGCAGGCCAACCCCTTCGACACGTACTGGACGGACGAGGAGTACGGCGACCACCTGCGCGACAGCTACGCCGCCGGCACCATCGCCGCCGCCCAGGCCTTCCCCGCGGTGCTCGGGGCGAGCGCGGGCGACCCGCGCACCGGCCGCTACGACGCCTCGATCCGGCCCTGGTTCGTCGCCTTCGACGGCGACGCGGCGACGTACGTCGACAACGGCTACGCCACGTCGTTCTACTCGACGAACCACTACCTGCTGATCATGACGGACGCGGCCGACGTGTCCCCGGCGATCTCCTCGACCGCGCCGACGGACGCCGAGGTGGCCGCCCGGCTTTCGCTGCTGGCCGCGGACCACGCGAGTATCGTCACCTCGGACTGGTCGACCAAGTCGGCGGCCGTACTCGGCTCGGTGACCGCCCGGGGCTGACGCAGACAGGCCCGGGGGCCGGGCGGACGGCGTGACGACGGTTTCTCCGTTTTCACCCCTCGCATCCCCATCGCCACCGCAATACTGGTCGCGGAGCACGTTTATCACGTCCGCCCCGGGCCACACCCACGCCGTCCCGGTGCGGAAGCAACGGGGGCAGACATGACAGACACACGTCGAGCCGTGGCCGGACACCCCTCCTCCTTCTGGGAGGCGGTCGATCCGGCGGACCGTGCGGTTCTGACCGAAGCGTCGACCCGGGTACCGATCCCGGCCGACCGCCAGTTCGTGACCCAGGGCGACGACTCGGACCATCTGGTCGTGCTGCTGCGCGGCTGGGTCAAGGTCGTCTGCGAGTCCCCGGCCGGGTACCGCGCGGTTCTCGGGCTGCGCGGTCCCGGTGAACTCCTCGGCGACCAGGCGGCGGTGGAGCGCCGGCGGCGTTCGGCGTCGCTCCTCACCGCCACCAGCGCCGAGTTGCTGGAGATACCCGCCGCACGGTTCCATGCCCTGGCACGCAGCCATCCCGGTATCGCCGCGGCACTGGAGCAGACGCTCTCGCAGCGCCTGCGCGAGGCCGACCTCCAGCGGACGGGTCTCACGGAGCCGGTCCCGGTCCGGCTCGCGGCCCTCCTGCTCGAACTCGTCGAACGCTGCGGAGTGCCCGAGCCGGACGGCACGGGCCGCCGCATCGCGATACCCCTCTCCCAGGACGACCTCGCCGGGCTCCTGCTCACCTCCCGACGCACGGTGAGCCGTGCGGTCGTCCAGTGGCGGGAGCAGGGCTGGCTGGTCACCGGCCGCCAGTCCCTCGTGATCCGTTCCCTGGACAGACTGAAGGCGGAGGCGTTCGGGCGGTGAGCCCGGCCGCCGCACGGCCGGGACGACTGCAGGCACCGCTCAGCAGGTCGCGTAACTCACTCCCTCCCGGGGCGCCTTGAAGATGCGGTAGCCGTCCGTGTGCGTCAGCTGGTACGTCACCGTCCACGTGTCGCAGGTGTCGTTCGGGCTGTCGGCGGGACCGTACCCCTGGGCCTGGTTGCTGGTGAAGTTCAGCGTGGCGAGGGTGAACCGGCCCGACTCGGAGATCTCCGAAAGGACGAAGTCCGAGTCCGTGGTGGTCGACATGACCTCGGCCCACCCCTCGCGGCTCGACTGGGAACCGAGGTTGACGACCTTGGTTGCCGGGTCGTAGTGCGTGAGGGCCGAGTCCCAGTCCCGGTTGTTGACCGCGCCGAAGAACTCGGCGAACGTCCCCGCGATCTCCGCCGCTTCGGGGTTGTCGACGACCGGCAGGTAGTCAACGGTCGTGCCGTCGGCCGCCGTTGCCGAATTGTCGGACGCCGGCTCGTCCTCGGGGGCGCTGCTCTCCGGGGAGTCGAAGGGAACCGTGCCGCCGTCGGTGCCGGTCGACGTCTGCGTGGTGTCTCCCGCGGACGAGCCGGAGGGCAGGTGCTGGAAGACGAAACCGCCCACGACCACGATGGCCAGCAGAGTGAGCAGAACGCCGATCACCCGGGCGCCGGACGAGGAACCCGACGGGCCCGGCGTCGGCGTCCAGACCGGGATCGGCGCCTGCGGCTGTCCCTGCGGCTGCCACGGGGCCCGGGGTTGCTGCCACTGCTGCTGCGTCGGGGCGTACGCCGGGGACGACGGCTGGGCGGGCCTCGGCCGGCTCTTCATGTGCCCGACGGCGTGTTCCAGCGCGGGCAGCCACTCGGCCATCTTCGGGCGCCGGTCCGGGTCGGGGTCCGCGCAGCGTTCCGCGAGGTCCGCAAGACCGGGCGACAGGGCGCGCAACTCCGCCGTGTCCTCCTGCTGTTGGTCCCTGTTGACGACCCGGACCGCGATGAGGCCGAACTTCCAGGCGTCGGAGGCCCAGGTCGCCTTCGCCGTCTCCGGCACCTCCCAGCCGGTGGTCTCCACCTGGTCCAGCACGTCCCGGCCCCGGTAGCGCATCGAGTCGCAGTCGATGAACAGGCAGCGCGGTGCCGCGCCCGTCGTGAACAGGATGTTCTTGGGTGAGAGATCACCGACGCACACCTGCTCCTGGTGCAGCCGGGTGAGAGTGGACGCCAGGTCCGCGAGCAGCCGCAACCGCTGCCGGTCGTCGACGTCCAGTCCCAGACTGCGGGTGTAGCCGTCGGGGTTGAGCAGGAATTCGAGACCCTGCGCCTTCGCGCCGCCGAGCCGGGTGCTGCGCAGTTCGAACTCCGCCCCCGCGCGGGGCATCAGGAATCCGGCCACGCGGGTGCCGGGATTGCGCGAAGCGGGCTGTGCGGTCGGGGCCTGCCCCGTGTAGATCAGCGCCCTCGGCCAGGTCAGCCGCTCCTCCAGGAAGGCGCGGTCGGCGCTGCCGAGCCGTTCGGTGAACAGGCACATGTCGTGCAGGACGTCGTCGTCGTGCCGGACACCCTGCTTGTACTCCTTGTAGGCCATGCGCATGCCGTGGAACCTGCCCGGCGGACTGGGCACCCCGAAGACGACGCCCTGGCCGCCGTCGCCGAGCAACTCCGTTCGGTAGGACCCCAGTTGCTCGGGACGCGCCCACGACACCGGTATGACGTTCACAGCGGTCCTCCGCCCGCCCGGTCGCGCGGCCAGAGAGCCAGCAGCGTGCGGTCGTCGTCGAAGGTCTCCCGCGAGAAGTCCAGCAGGTGCGCGAACCCCAGGGGCGGGACCACATCGCGCAGCCGGTTCAGGAAGAGCCCGGCGACGGCACCCGTGCCGTCACCGAGCGCGTCGCCGAAACCGTCCGTGCCGACGAGCAGGACGGTGCCGGGCTCCAGGCGGAAGCAGAACGGGCGCATCCCCGCGGGCACGTACGGCAGCGGCTCGACCGCGGACGAGACCAGGCCGTCCGCGCCGGCCGACTTGCCGCCCAGCAGGCTGTAGAACCGGTCGTGCTTGATCTGCCAGGCACCCGAGTCCCCCACGCAGACGAGGTGGACGAGCACTCCCTCCTGAGTGGGGGTCGCGGTGCCGGCGACCAGCGTGGTGGCCAGCAGGCCGGCGGTCTCCCGCGCTCCCGCGTCGGGGTCGTGCAGAATGCGGCGGGCCTGCTCCACGAGCTGCCAGTGGACGGTGGAGAGCAGTTTCTCCCAGTCCGCCACGAACCCGTCGCCGCCGCGCACCTGCGCGAGCATCTCGTCGACGGCGCTGCGGCACGCCAACTGCGCCCCGATGTGCGGCTGTTGCGCGTCGGACACCCCGTCGGCGACGGCGAAGACGACGGTGCCGGTGCCGTGCTCCCAGGCCGCCGCGGCGTCGTCCTCGCGCGGCCGGCCGTCGTAGCGGTGCTGGTATCCGCGCACCGAGGCGAGACGCAGGTCGAGCGCCGACGTCGACCAGCCGTCGCAGACGGTGTCGGGGCGGTAGGACAGTCCCGAGGGCGGGCGCGGCTCGAAGCGCGGCAGCGGGGTTCCGACCACGAGGGGGCGCCAGAACACGGCCGCGCCCTCGTCCCGGGTGCCCTCCTCCGGCGCGGGCACCGCCCCGGCCCCGGGCGCCGGCGCAGCACCGTGTACCGGGTCGGCACCGGCGCCCGGCCCACCCGCACGACCGGCGCCGGCGACCGGCGGGGACACGACGGAGCCCTCACCCGCCGGGTGGGCGGGGTACGGCTGCGCGTTCCACTGCGAGGGCTCCCGCGGAGAATCGTCCGGGGCCGGCGGCGCGTACGGTGCCGGGCCGGCGGTGGCGGGCGGTTCCACGTGGCGCGGTTCCGCGCGGCGTCGGCCCGGCTGTCGCGGGCGGAAGACGGACATCTCAGATCACGTCGATCGCGACGGTGAAGCCCTCGGGCTTGTCGACGACCAACTGCGGGGAGGCCGACCCCAGGGACCGCCCCGAGGAGATGACGCTCTTGGTCAGCGCGGTGCAGAACTTCGCGATGGCCGCCCCCGCGTCCACGCCCTTGTTGACGATGAAGCCGAACTCGGCCCGGGTGGCGACCTCGTCGATGATCTGGGCGTCGGCGTCGACGATTCCGCAGGCGATGATGTTCGGCGCCCCCAGGGTGGTGTTCCGGTCGGTGAGCCGGCGGTGCGCCGCACGCCAGTCCTCGCCGTGGTTGGGCAGGCCGTCGCTGAAGAAGAAGACGGCGGGCCGGTGCACCTGGTACCCCTCGGCCTTGAGACTGCTCACGTCCGCGGGGATCCGTGCGATCAGGTCCTCGAAGGCGGCGAGGTAGCTGGTCATGCCGCGTGTGCGCAGCCGCGGGAACTCGTTGGCGCTGCGCAGGTCGACCATGAGGACCCGCTCGGCCACGTCGTCCGCGAAGCCCAGCACCGAGAAACGCACCTTCGCCGCGGCCATCGGTTCGCCGAGCAGCGCCTGGTGCAACGAGCGCAGCCCGTCGTTGAGTTCGTCGATGTGGTGGGCCATGGAGCCGGACTCGTCGGCGAGGACGTAGATGGGGAGCAGGTGCCCCCGGTTGCTTTCCATCATCGTCTTCCGTTCATGTCGCTCTGGATGTGGCGGTGTTCGTGCCGCGTCGCGGCTGTCGCGGGCCCGGACGGCCCTGTCGGTGCCGGCCGTGACGGTCTTCGCGAGTACGGTCCCGGCCGCCTCGCCGGTCCGGTCCTCACAGCGCGTCCTGGGCGGGCAGGAAGCCGTCCGGGGCGCTGAGCGAGAACTGCGGGCGGGGGTCGCCGGAAGCCAGCCGCTGCCCGTAGCCGACGACGCTGTCGCGCAGGAAGGCGGCACAGTTGTGCGCTGCGGACGCGGCGTCCTGATGCGGGGCGGCGACGAATCCGAACTCCGGGCGAGTGGCGACCGCCCGGACGCCGTGCGCGCCGTCGGCACCGAGGCCCAGGGCGATCACGTGGGGCGCGACGGGGTTGCCGGCCGGGTCGGTCAGGTCCCGGTGGGCGCTCGCCCACGAGGCGCCGTCGTCGGGCCCTCCCCCGGTGACGAAGTAGACCAGCGGGCGCAGCACCTGGACGCCCTCGGCCTTCACCACGACGATGTCCTGGCCGATCAGCGACCCCACGGTCCGGAAGGCGTGCGTGTACGACAGGCCGGGGCGTCCGGTGAGGATGGGGCTGCGGGTGCCGGGCCCCACCGTGTCGAGATCGAGCCTGGACTCCGTGGTGGCGGCCATGCCGAGGACGCAGACGCGCAGGGTCGCGGACACCTCCGGGGCTCCGCTCAGCGCGGAGTGCAGCGAGGAGAGCCCGCGGTTGAGCTCGTCCAGCGTGCCCCGGTCGAGGGACTCGTCGAGGACGAGGTAGACCGGCGCGGCCCGGTCCACCGGTGCGGGCGACGCCGTCCTGCCTGCGTCACCGCCGTCGGCGCCGGCGGGCGGACGCGGCCAGGACTGCTGCCGCTCGGGCGGATACGGGTCCGCGTAGGGCTGCGGGGAGCCCGGCGCCGCCCCGTACGGCGGCGCGTAGGCCGGGGACGGGTCGGGCGGCGCGGCTGCCGGCGCCCCGGCCGCGAGGTGGGGCGGTGCGGAGTCCCAGGGCCGGGCGCTCGTGAGCTGGGCCGGCCCCGCGAACTGCTGGGACGCGTGACCGCCGGTGGCCCGGCCCACGGTTCCCGTCAGCTGGCTGCGCATCTGCTCCAGGTCCCCGGCCTGGACGAGGCCCTTCTCCGCCATCACCTGGAACAGGCCCAGGGCCCGCTGGTTCTGGAGTTCCGCGGTGGAGGCGCGCGCCTCCTCCAGCTGCCGGAACATGGCGAAGGCGCCGGCCGCGTCGTCGGGGTGCGTGATCAGGTAGTGCCTGATCAGCCCCTCGCCGTCCGCCAGGGTGTGGGCGAGGGCGTCGGCCTGCCGGGCGGCGGCGTCGATCTCGAACTTCTGCCGCAGGGCGTCGAGTTCGGCCTGCCGGACGACCGCGCCCCGGTCGGGGCTGTGGGCGGCGGCGCCCTGCTCCTCGCGCCGGCCGGAGTCGATCAGGGACCCGAGATGGGCGAGCGACTTCGCGTCGGGCCGCACCGAGACCCTGCACCCGTGCACGGTCAGCCCCTCGGGCAGCGTCACCGCGGAGGCGCACAACTGGTTGAGATGGCGTTCGAGACCGGAGGCGTCCTCGACGGCGAACTGCCGCCCCGCGCCGTGGAAACGGGCGACCAGGTAGCCGTGGACGACGGGCAGCGCGTCCCGCACGCCGGAGCGCACCCAGTTCTCGGCGCCCTGCCAGCCCTCGATCCGGAATCCGAAGGACACCTGCACCTCGAAGGTGTGCACGCCGTCCCGGCTCACGAGGGGGTCCCTGCCGAGCAGGGCCGTTCCCCGGTGGCCCCGCATGTCGACCTCGTAGCGGGTCCGGTACCGGGAGAACACCTGCTGTCCCGGACGCAGCGGGCGGCCCTCGAAGCAGACGACCTCACCGGTGGCCGTGGCGTACACGACCGCGAGATGGGGCTGGGTGGCCCGGGTCGGGCCCACCGACATCCTGGGCACCGGGGACTGACTGGCGGTCAACAGTACCGGCTCGCTCACCAGGCACCTCCTTGCGGGACGGACGGTTCGGAGTAGTGCGGCGCGCCGGACGAACCCGTCGCGCCCGTACGGAAGTCGGGGCTCCGCGCTCCGGCCGGGCCGGAGGGCCCGGCCAGCAGGGCCGCGCCGAGAACCCTGGCGACGCGCGGCAGGCGGCGGAAGCGGGCCCGGTCGGTCCACTGGTCCGCGTACCGCTGAAGCAGCCGGCCGACGCGGGGTCCGCGGGCGGCGACGTCGTCCACCAGGACGCGGACCAACTGGTCGAGCAGCAGCGGGTCCGCCTCGGCCTGCGCGGACCAGCCTTCGAGGACGCGGGCGGCCTGATCGCCGAAGAGTTCCCCGCCGATCACCTCGGCCCACAGATAGCCCAGGACCCGCCGGATCTCGCTGCCGGCCGGGTTCTCCGCCGCGAGCAGCAGCAGGGTGGGGCGGCTGCGCGCGGGGAGGCCGTCGCCGGCCGGTGTGTCCGCGACCAGGGCGTCGGCGAGGATCAGGAAGACGAGGTGGCCGCACGCGCGGGAGGCGGGATCGTGCACCATCTCGGCGACGGCACGCAGCACCATGGGGGCGTGGGCGGCCAGGTTCTCTTCCATCAGGTCCGCGAAGGCGTCGCCGATGGCGATGGCGACCCGCATGTGGTCGACCGTGCCGAGCCGGGTCAGCGCCCGCACCGCCTCCTCGGGGCCGACCCCGCCCAGGCACAGGCCGTAGGCCCGAGCCGCCGCGGCCTGGGCATGCCAGTCGCCGTTCAGGTACCAGCCCTCGACGAGCGCGCGGACCCCGGGCCGCAGCGCCGGGACCCTGACGCACACCCGCAGGGCGTAGGCGACGGCCTCGCGGCGCAGCGCACCACGGTCCTCGTTCCGGATCCACCGGGGAAAGACCTGGGTGGCGATGTGGTCGAACGACTCGGTGGCGATCAGCCCGAGCGCGGTACCGGCGAAGCTGCGCACCTGCTGCGACGGGGAGTCCACCAACTCGGCTATCCAGTCGATGAGTTCGGCCTGCACGAAGTACTCGGACCAGACGTGCCGGATGATCCGCGGCGGGTACTGGGCGTCGCGGTACTCGGCGACGGTGCACGGCAGCGTCCCGAACGCGCCGCGGGTGACGGTGGAGACCGTGCGGGCGCGCAGCCGCTCGGCGAGCAGCCGCCGCGACCGGCTGAAGGGGTCGTGCCGCAGGGGGACGGGTCCGTCCTCGACGCTGGCGGCGAGGACGCCGCGGTCGCTGCGGAACCGGTCGAGCAGCGTGCTGGCCGCGAGGGCCACGTCCTCCTGCGGCAGTCCGCCGAGCACGGCGAGGGCCGTGGCCTGGGTGCGCAGCACCGTGTCGCCGAGACCCTCGAACCATTCCTCCGGACTCTCGCCGGCGGTCTGGTCCATCCGGCTCCTGACCCGGTCCAGGTCCACGGTGCCGAGGCTGGACTCGTGCGCGAGGACCTCGGCGAGCCTGGCGGCGTCGCGGCAGGAGGCGGCGGCGTCCAGGAGGGCGGCCGCGAGGTCGGCGACGCCTTCCGACGCCAGGACGTGACCGGCCTCCGACTCGCCGAGACGGTGGCCGAGATGGGCGGCGAGGACCGCGTCGAGGCTGTCGGGCCGGGCGACGCGCTGGACGTACTCGCCGACGCCGTGCCCCAGTTCGGCCTCCGGGGCGGCGATCACCACCAGCCGGGCGTCGGCCTTCTCCAACAGGTCTTCCAGGGCGGCGAGTTGACCTCCGCGCAGGTCGCCCAGATCGCGTGGCCGGTCCAGCAGGAGACCGGCTCCCTCGCCCAGCCCGTCCAATTCCGTCAGCCGGGCCAGGTCTGCCACGGAGTCCAGCAGGAACCAGGACTTCGCGCCCCCGGAGAGCAGCAGCCGGACCGCGGCTCCCGTCTTGCCGGCACCGCGCGGCCCGCGCAGCACGACGGAACGGCGCTGCCAGGCGTCGGCGAGGATGTCGTCCCAGCGGGGCGGCTCGCGGAAGGCGTGCCGGACGGTCTCCACGGTGGTGGCGGTCAGGGTGCGCAGAACCACGCCGCGGTCGTCCGTGGTGGTGATGACGATCTTGTCGCCCTCGACCTGGTCGCCGCCCACGTGCGTCCACGCGGCCCGCAGCATTCCGGCGCGCAGGCTGCCCTGTCCGGTGCGGGCGGTGGCCTCGCTGGCGCCGTGGCCGGCGCCCACTCCGACGCTGTCGCCCGCGGCGCCGGACTCGGCGGCGGGCCGGCCGCCGTCCGCGCCCGGCGTGCCGGCGGGGGCGCCCGCCGGTGCACCGGAATCGCCGGAGGCGGGGGCGCCGCCCGCCTGCGGCGCCGGGCCCGGGGAGGCCGCCGCGGCGGCTCCCGACGGGGTGCTCACGCGTCGTCCCCGGTCTCGTCGGGTCCGGCGTCCGGCGCGTTGTGGTGGTGCACGGTCTTGCCGCCGAGCACGTAGTCGCCGCACACGTAGTCGCCGCGCACGATGGTGCCGCGCGAGTGGGGCCCCTGGGCGTAGAGCTCGCGCACGTGGCTGCCGCCCACCGCCATGGCGCTCGTGCCCGCGGCGATCTGGCTGCGCGTGACGTCGCCCGTGCGAACGGCGGGCGACGGAACCGGGCTCCCCCTTCCGGTCCCGTCGCCCGCTTCTCCCGCGGCACCGTCGGCACCCGGGGACCTCTGCCCCCGTGGCGTGTTCGACGGTTCCCCCGCGACCGCGGGAAGTCCGGGCGGCGCCGGGTAGCCGGGCACGGTGACCCAGCCCCGGCGCCGTTCGTCGTGCTTGGTGACGAAGTCGGCCGGCAGGTAGGCGGCCGGGTCGATGCCCGGGTAGTGGCCCAGCACCACCGACCGGTGGACGTCGTCGGAGACGACCAGCACCAGGTGGGCGCGGACCGCCTCCACCAGCACCCCCTTGACCGGGGCTGCGTCCACGAGCCGGGAGAGGTCGTTGACCGCGTTGCCGGCCCACCGGTCGCCCCGCCTGATGACGAGTCCCTGGTGCAGCCCGACGCGCAGCCGCATCCGGTGCTCCTCGTTGTACTTGCCGTGGTGCTCCGTCAGGGCGTCGTGGAGACCGCGCGGGAACTCCCGCAGAAGCCGGGTGGGACTCGTGGAGGCAGGTATGAGAATCAGCATTCCGTCCCCCCGGTCCGCGATCGAGCAGCACTGGGGATCCAGTCCGGCGCGCTCCAGTGCGAAAGGCACCACCTGGTAGAGCTCCTCGCTCAACGTTGCCTGCGAAGTCTCCGGGCGCAGACTGAAATCCTCGATGTCGACGAGGACGATCCAATGACTGACGGGGTCCGGCGCCACCATGCGCGACCTCCTGTGCTCGGGCCTGGCCGGGGACGGACTCACCCCGCGCCTATTTCAATAAGCCGTGCGGAGAGAAGTGTCTACGCCAACTGGCGCACAGCACGGCCGCTTTGACGCCTTTCCACGTATTGGCGACAGGCGTGCACCATGCCTCATAAAATGCCCGGTGGGCCATGTCCTCCGAAAGGAACCGGGCACCGCGCCCTTCTGTTTCCGAGCAACCCGAGAGATCCGGGCAACCCCAGAGATGAGCCCCGTGCACGACATGTCGGACGGCGGAAACGACCACGGTCGGCCACGGCAGTCCCGTTCCGCGACGCGGTGGTCGGCCGGACTCGTCACGGCGCTGGTCGTCGTCCTCCTCGCCCGCGCATGCACGGGCGGGGGCGGTCCTGCCGCGACCGGGCGTCCTTCGGACAAGAACCCGGACGGCGGTCAGACCTCGGCCCACCGCGACGCCGTTCCCCCCGGTGCGCCCGTCCTCTGGCCGGCCCCGCGCAGCGTGCGGCGGGGCGCGGGGGCCGTGCCGGTCGGCACGACCGTGGTCCTGCGCGCCGGCGCGGGCACCGACCGGTCCACGCTGGCCGCCGTGACCGCCGCCCTGCGGGCGGGCGGGGCGACGCGGGTGCGGACCGGCACCGGCGCCGCGCACGGCCAACTCCTCGTCGCCATCGGCTCGGACGGCTCGACCCCCGGTCCCGGCGCCCTCGGCACGCCCTCCCCGGCCGCCCTTCCGGCCGGCGGCTACACCCTCGCCGTCGGCACCGACCACGGCGAACCGCGGGTCGTCCTCGCGGGCAGGGACGCGGACGGCGCGTTCCACGCGGCGCAGACCCTGGCCCAACTGGTGCGCCCCGTGGGCTCGTCGAGGGCCCGCACGGCTCTGCCCGCCCTGCGCGTCCGCGACTGGCCGGCCACCGCGACGCGCGGCATCGTCGAGGGGTTCTACGGCACCCCGTGGACGCAGGCCGACCGGCTGCGCCAACTCGACCTGGCCGCCCGCTACAAGCTCGGCACCTACCTCTACAGCCCGAAGGCCGACCCGTACCTGCGCGGCCGCTGGCGCGACCCGTACCCCGCCACGCGCCTGGCCGACCTGCGGGCGCTGGCCGCGCGCGCCGCCGCCGACCACGTCTCGTTCGTCTACGCCCTCTCCCCCGGCCCGTCGGTCTGCTACTCCTCGGCGGCCGACACGGCGGCGCTGACGGCCAAGTTCCGGCAGTTGTGGGACGTCGGGGTGCGGGCGTTCGCGGTGCCGCTCGACGACATCGACATCACGCGCTGGAACTGCGCACGCGACGCCGCCGTCTACGGCACCGGCCGGGCCGCCGTCGCCCGGGCCCAGGCGGACCTGCTGAACAGGGTGCAGCGCGGCTTCCTCGACGCCCGCGCGGGCGCGGCCGCGCTGGTCACCGTGCCCACCGAGTACGACGGCGGCCGGGCCAGCGCCTACAAGAGCGCGCTCGCCGCCCGCCTCGACCGCCGGGTCCGCGTGATGTGGACGGGCCCGCTGGTCGTCGCCCCCACCGTGAGCGCCCGGGACGCCCGCACCGCCGCGCGGCTCTACGGGCACCCGGTGCTGCTGTGGGACAACTACCCCGTCAACGACTACACGGCGGACCACCTGCTGCTCGGCCCCTACGAGGGCCGCGACGCGGGGCTGCCCGGCGCGGTCTCCGGCATCACGGCGAACCCGATGAACCAGGCGGCGGCCTCGGACCCGGTGCTGTTCTCGGTGGCCGCCTACGCGTGGAACCCGTCCGCGTACCGGCCCGCGGCCGCCCTGGACGCGGGTCTCGCCGCGGTCGCGGACGGCGATCCGCGGGCGCTGGCCGCCCTGCGCGCGTTCGCGGACGTCAACCGCGCCTCGCGGCTCGACGGCACGCAGGCGCCCGGACTCGCGGCACTGATCGCCGCGTACCGGCGGGGCGGGGCGGACGCCGAGGCCGCGCTGCGCGCGCGGCTGACCGTGCTGGCCGGTGCCCCGGACGCGGTGCCGGACGCGTTCGCGAGGTCGGCCGCGCCCTGGCTGGCCGCCGCGAGCGACTGGGCGCGGTCCGCACTGGCCGCGCTCGCGCTGCGCGACGGGACGGGCGGACGGGCGGCGGTGACGGCGTCCCGCACCGCCGCCCGCGCCCACACGGTCGTCGACTGGCAGGGCACCACCCGGACGGTGTCGGTGGGCGAGGGCGTCCTCGACGCCTTCGTCGCGCGGGCCCTGGGCGAACGCCAGGGGTGAGGGACGGGAGGCGCCCGTCCCTCACCCCGTCCGCCGGAGGCCGGTCGGTGGTCCGTCAGCCGCGGAAGTCCGCCGGCCGCTCGGACGGAGCCTTCGCCAGGGCCTCCTCCACGGCGGCCGGGGTGCCCCGGAGTCCGTAGACGGGGGTGCCGGGCTGCTGGCGCCAGGAGTCGTCGATGCCGCCCGCGTCGACGGTGTCGAAGCCGAGTTCGTCGATGAGATCGCGCACCACGCGCTTGGCCGCCGCGTCGTCGCCCGCGACGGGCAGCGCCATCCGCTCGGGGTCGCCGGCGGGCCGGTGGCGGTCCAGGATGTCCTGCGCGTACGTGCCGTTGAACGCCTTGACCACGGGGTGGCCGATCTGCCGCTCGGTCCAGCGGCTCTCGGTCAGGCCGCCGTCCTCGATCTCGTCGATGCGGCCGTCGCGCTGCTGGGGGTAGTAGTTGCCGGTGTCGATGACGACGACACCGTCGGCCGCCTCGTCGAACAGACCGGACGGCAGGGAGGGCACCGCCTTCAGCGGGACCGTGACCACGACGATCTCGGCGTTGCGCGCGGCCTCCGAGGCCACGACCGGAATCGCGCCGGTCTCCGCCGCGAGGTCCTGAAGGGTCTCGGGGGTACGGGAGTTGGCGACGGAGACGTCGTGCCCGAGGGCCGTGAGCCGCCTCGTGAGGTTGCCGCCGATGTTGCCCGCGCCGATGATGCCGATCTTCATGTTCCGACTCGCCCGACCTTCCGGAGGGAGGGTGCGGCAGAGCCCCTGTGCTCCGCCGCTGATCCCGTCAACCCCGGCACACCGCACGGTGTTCCGGCGCGCGGCACGCGGGTGGAGTCCCCCGGGAAGCCGTACGAAGCGGTACGAAGCGGGGCGCACCGCCGCGCGACGGCCTCGGCCGGGACCGCGGGGCGGCGGGAGTCGGGGGCCGCCGCGGGGCCCGCCCCGGTGGGGACGGGCCGCGCGCGGCGGCCCACCGGCCCGTGCGCCGGGCTCACTTGTTGAGGTGCGTCCAGAACTCGTCGAAGGACAGGACCTTGTCCTTGTTCAGGTCGCGGCTGGAGATGATGGCGTCCGCGACGGACTCGGTGACGTTCCAGTCGCCGCCCTGGGCCAGCGCCGTCCTGAACTCGGCCGACGTGATGAACCCGTCGCCGTCCGTGTCGATCCGTTCGAACTGCTTGCGTGCTTCCTCGATGTCCGCCACCGGTCCGCCCCTTCTCGTGCATGAATGCCAGGCCGTGCGGCCCTGCTGACGGTGGTCAGATTAACGGTCCGTGGCGGCCCGCAGTGCGGCGACCACCCACGCGAACTCCGGCCGGTGGGCGGCGGCGGGGCTGCCGCCCTTCACCACGGCCAGCAGGTCGCGGTACCTGGCGACCTCGTCGGTGGTGACGGACTCCACCCTTTCGAGTACGGCCGCGGGGTCGGCGTCGCCCAGCAGTTCGCGCAGGAGCGCCTGCCCCTCGGGCGACCCGGGGGCGAGGCCCCGTTCCCGTCCCGCGGCGCCCGAGCCCACCAGCGCGCGCATGAACGCGAGCGCGCCGCCCGCACGCGGGTCGGAACCCCCGCCCGGTCCGGCGACGTTGTACTCGGCCACCCTGCGCATCCGGGCCCGGAACGCGGGGTTCTCCAGCAGTTCGGCCAACTCGACCCAGGCGTCGACCTGTTCGGGGGTCGGCTCATCGGGCAGGTCGACGGTGATGCCGCGCATGCGCTCGCGGACCACGGGGTCGGCGACGTCCAGGCCGTGGAACATCTCGTCCACGAAGTCGTCGAGGATACGGGTGCGTTCGGCGGCGGACAGCCGGGCCAGCCTGTTCATCAGGGTCATCTCCTCGGCGGTGGAACCGCGTTGTGCCACGGTCGACAGCACCGCCCGGGTCACCCGCAGCGAACGGATCTGCGCGTCGAGGGCCACCACGTGCGCGGCGGCCACCTCCGCCACGGTCGTCTCGCCGGCCAGCACCGCGCGCACGTCCCGCAGCCCCAGGCCCAGTTCGCGCAGCGTGCGGATCAGCTCCAGGCGGGCCGCGGACGCCGCGTCGTAGAGGCGGTAGCCGCCCGCCGACCGCGTGACCGGGGGCAGGGCGCCCGCGTCGGACCAGTAACGGACGGTGCGCACGGACAGGCCGGTGGAGCGGGCCAGTTCGCCGATGGTGAGAAGTCCGGTGCCGTCGTCGGTCATGTCTGGGAGTCTGTGCCTTCCAGCGGGTGGAGACTCAAGGGGCGTCTCAAGGGGCGTCTCAAGGTGACTGGCGGAGGCGGGCGTTGGCGGAGAACCTGCGGGACGTCCTGGACGCCGCGGCGCGCGGCGTCCTCCCTCCACCGGACGGCGGCACGTCCGTCGTCGCCCAGCCGTCGGCGCGCGACGCGGGCGTGGTCGCCTTCACGGCGCACTCGGTGGTCTTCACCGACGAGGACGAGGCCTGGGTGCGCGAGGCGCTGGCCGCCGCGGACTGCGACCCGCTCGCCGCGGCGATGAACCCCCGGTTCCTGGCCGCGCTGATGGCCCGCACGGGACGCACGGCCGAGACCGTCGACGTACTGTCCGCGGCCCCCGCGCTGCCCGGCGCCCCCGGCCTCGCGCTGACGGAGGAGGCGGATCCGGCGCACCCCCGGGCGCTCCGTGCGCGGACCCGGCGGGACGCGGTACGGGTGTGGTCGGCGCCCGGCGGTGTGCTGGTGCTGGGGCGCGGGGTGGCCGGACGGACGGAGGTCTCCGTGGAGGTGGCGGAGGGCGCGCGCCACCGGGGTCTGGGCCGGGCGCTGGCACGGGCCGCCCGGCACCTGTCGGCGGGCGAACCGGTGTGGGCGCAGGTGGCGGCGGGGAACGCCCGCAGCCTGCGGGCGTTCCGGGCGGCGGGCTACCGTCCGCTGGGGGCGGAGATTCTGCTCAACTTGCCTATTCAGAAGGCTGGTTGACGGTCAGCGGAAGATGCCGGTGTGTCCCAGCGAGTACCGCCCCGGCTGCGGGTACAAGGCGAGGCCGTGCGGGCCGCTGCCGACCGGGATGCGGGCGAGCTGCCTGCCGTCGCGGGTGTCGAGGGCGTACACCTCGGAGTTGTACCGGCCGGACAGCCACAGGACCTTGCCGTCGGCGGAGACGCCGCCCATGTCGGGGCTGCCGCCCTGGGGCAGGTGCCACTTCCGCGTGAGCCGGTTCCGGGTGAAGTCGTAGACGGAGACGGTGCCCTCGCCCCGGTTGGAGATGTACATCTCGCGGGAGTCGCGGCCGACGTACAGGCCGTGGCAGCCCTTGCCGGTGTGCAGCAGCTTCGGCTCGGTGAACTTGTCCCCGTCGAGCACCCACATGCCGTCGGCCGCCATGTCGGCGATGTAGAACCTGCTGCCGTCCGGTGCGATCTTGACGTCCTGGGGCATGGCCCCGTGGAACGGCAGCTTCTGCTGTCCCACGACCTTCATGCGCTCGGTGTCGACCTTGAGCAGTTCCCCGCTGAACTCGCAGGACACGATGAAGTAGCGGCCGTCGGGCGAGAAGTCGGCGTGGTTGACGCCGTAGCAGCTCACCGGGACGGACTTGGCGGTCTTCATGGTGTGCGCGTCCCGGAACACCAACTGGCGGTCGAGGGAGGCCATGACGATGGCGTACTTGCCGTTCGGCGTGAAGTACAGGTTGTAGGGGTCGTGCACGTCGACCGGCTTGCCGGCCTTGCCGGTGGCGGGGTCGATCGGGGTGAGGGTGTTGCCGCGGTCGTTGTTGACCCACAGCGTCTTCAGGTCCCAGGACGGCACGACGTGCTGCGGCTGGTCGCCGACCGGGATGGTCTCGACGACCTTGTAGGTCTTCGGGTCGATGACCGAAACCGTGTCCGAGTTGGTGTTGGGCACGTAGACCCGCGAGGGGAAGTTCCGTACTTGCGGCGCCAGTTGGTTCGGGCGGTCGGCGGCGTAGACGTCCTTCGGGTCGAGCGGGGGCGGCATGCCCGGCAGGCCGGCGGGCGGCGCGGCCTTCGCGGTGACGGCGGGCTTCGCGGCACGGGTGGTGGCGGTGTCCTCGTGCGCGCCGTCCGACGCGGAGCCGCAGGCGGCGAGCGCGGTGAGGGCCGCGACGGCGGCCAGGGCGGACGCGAGGCGGGTGGTGGGGTTCATCAGCTGAGCAGCTCCGTGGTCGTGACGGCGCGCAGGCCGCGGCGGTCGAGTTCTTCCAGGAGGCCGGGGAGGGCGGCGACGGTGTCCGCGTAGCCGAAGTGCAGGCTCACCACGGACCCCTCGCGGACCTCGCCGAGGACCTTGGAGGTGACGGCGGCGGCGCCCGGCGAGGTGTAGTCGAGGGAGTCGACGTCGTACGACAGGACGTGCGGGTAGCCGGCGGCGCGGGCCAGGCGGGCGACGAGCGGGGACGCGGTCGTCGCGCGGGAGGGCCGGAACCAGGTGCCGATGGAGCCGGTCAGCCGCCGCAGCCGGTCGGCGCACCCGGTGATCTCGGCGCGCGCGTCCGCCTCCGACAGGGAGTTGACGTCGATGTGCCGCATCGTGTGGTTGCCGAGGTCGTGGCCGCCGTCGACGATCCGCCGGGCCATCTCGGGGTGCGCGTCGAGCCAGGTGCCGACGGCGAGCACCGTGACGCGGGCGTGGTGCCGTTCCGCCCGGTCGAGGACGGCACGGGCGACGGCGGGGTCGCCCTGCCCGTGGAAGGTGAGTGCGACACGGGGGCGGTCGCGGGGGCCGTGCGCGATCTGGGCGGGCTGCCGGGGGAAGGCACGGGGTGCGGGCGCGGGGTGCGGGGAGGCGGCGGGCCGGTCGGCGGTGGTGGGCGCGGTGTGCGCGGCGCGGGGGGCCTCGGTCGCGGCGGGCCCGGCGGGGGAACACCCGGCGCCGAGTGCTCCCGCGGCGACGAGCCCGGCACCGGTGCGCAGCGCCGTGCGGCGGTCGGTCGTGGTCACCGGACCATTTAAGGGGGTTCGGGGCGATTCGCGCCGATTGAGTGCGCGGGCGGGCGGGTCGCACCGCGCGGAACGCCGCGGACGGGACGGGGACGGCGGGGGCCGGGCCCTAGCGGTCGCCGACCCGCATCTCGAACCAGGTGGTCTTGCCGTGCGACAGGAGGTCGGCGCCCCAGCGGTCGGCGAGCTTGTCGACGAGGAAGAGGCCGCGTCCGCCGAGGTCGGTCTCCTGGACCGGCATCAGGCAGGGCAGCGCGCGCGAGGGGTCGCGCACCTCGACGCGGATCCAGCCGCGCCGGCGGCGCAGCCGCAGCCCGAACACGCGGGCCCCGGTGTGCCGCACGGCGTTGCCGACGAGTTCGGACACGAGCAGGACGGCGTCCTCGGTGAGCTTCGGGGAGAGCGCCCAGTGGCGCAGGATCACGACCTGCGCGAGCCGCCGGGCGGTGGCCGCGGACTCCGGGAGGGACGCCAGGACGACCTCGTCCTCCGTCGGATCGCCGAACAACTCGATGACGCCGAGCGCCCGTTCGTCCTCGAAACCGGGCGACCACCGCGGCGCCGCGGTCGTACGACCGGCTCCCCGCGGCTGCCCGATGCCCTCCAGCCCCGCCATGCCCCCATCATGGCCGTCCGGCCGGTCGGACGGGGGCGGTTCTCCGGTAATGCGGGGGCGACAACACCCGTTGGAGCGACGGGCGTTCGGCATGTGCCAGCGGCAATTCGGTGCTGCTCGGGGGCCCGTCGACCTGCAACGGGAGCCCTTCTCGCGGCAGTTGACGGCGGTCCGGGACAAGGCAGACTTAAGGCTGCCTTAAGGTCCCCATAAGCCGCCCGTCGGGCGGCTTCCGGGCGGACCGTCGCCCCAACAGGCGTTCTTCGTACGGCAGTTCGGGACTCGAGTGTCGCATCCCGGACCGCCGGCCGTCGGGGCGGCGGCCCGGGACGTCAGCGGAAGCGGGCCTTGCCGGGGCCGTCCTCGACGAAGCTGCGCATCCCCTCCTCGCGGTCCGCGGTGGCGAACAGCGAGGCGAACCAGCCGCGTTCGACGGCGAGCCCGGTCTCGATGTCCGTCTCCAGACCGGTGTCGACGGACTCCTTCGCGGCGCGCAGGGCGATCGCGGGCCCCTTGGCCAGCCGGGCGGCCCACGCGTGCGCCTCGGCGAGGGTGTCGGCCGCCGGGACGACCCGGTCCACCAGGCCGATGGCCAGCGCCTCGTCCGCCTTGACCTGACGGCCGGTGAAGATGAGGTCCTTGGCCTTCGACGGGCCGATCAGCCGGGCCAGCCGCTGGGTGCCGCCGGCGCCGGGGATCAGACCGAGCAGGATCTCGGGCTGGCCGAGGCGGGCGTTGTCGGCCGCGACGCGGAAGTCCGCGCACAGCGCGAGTTCGCAGCCGCCGCCCAGCGCGTAGCCGGTGACGGCCGCGACCACGGGTTTGGGCACCCTGGCCAGGGCGGTGAAGGACTCCTGGAGGCCGCGGGCGCGCAGGATCATCGCGGTGTGGTCCATGGCGCGCATCTCCTTGATGTCGGCGCCGGCCGCGAACACCTTCTCGCCGCCGTGGACCACCACCGCGCGCACGTCGTCGCGGCGGGTGACCTCCTCGGCGAGTTCCCTGATCCGGTCCTGCGTGGCGACGTCCAGCGCGTTCATCGGCGGACGGTCGAGGCGCAGCGTGCCGACGCCCTCGGCGACTTCGAGATGTACGGTCATGCGGATCAGGTTAACGGCCGCTAACAGCGCGGGACCCGGTGGTGTCGGTCACACACCACCGGGTCCCGTCGCTCACTCCACCGGCCCGCCGCGGCGGGCACGGCTCACTTCGTCCAGTCCGCCCACGACATGTTCCAGCCGTTGAGCCCGTTGGCCGGGTCGACGGTCTTGTCGTCCGAGTGCTTCACCACGACCACGTCGCCGAGCAGCGAGTGGTTGAAGAACCAGGCGGCCGGGGTGGTCTTGGAGTAGCCGCCGCGCACGTCGCTCAGGCCGATGCAGCCGTGGCTCGCGTTGTAGTTGCCGAACGCGGAGCCGCCCCAGTAGTTGCCGTGCGCGAACGTGCCGGAGTCCGTGAGCCGCATGGCGTGCGGGACGTCCTTGATGTCGTACTCGCCGCCGTAGCCGACCGTCTCGCCGTTCATGCGGGTCACCGTGAGCTTCTGGCTGATGACCATCTGCCCGTTCCAGGTGTCGTAACCGGGCTTGCCGGTGGTGACCGGCAGCGTCCGCACGGTCTTGCCGTCCTGGGTGACCTTCATCTTGTGCGTCTTGGCGTCCACGACGGACACCTGGTTGCGGCCGATGGTGAAGGACACCGTCTTGGCCTGCTTGCCGTAGACGCCGGAGCGGCCCTCGACGCCGTCGAGGTCGAGCTTGACGGTGACCTTGGTGCCGGCCGCCCAGTACTTGTCGGGCCGGAAGTCGAGGCGGTCGTTGCCGAACCAGTGGCCCTCGACGTCGACCGGCGGGTCCGTCTTGATGCTGATGGCCTTCTCGACGTCGTCCGGGTGCGTGATGCCCCGCGTGAAGCGCACCGAGAACGGCATGCCCACACCGACCGTCGATCCGTCCTCGGGCGTGAAGTACCCGATGAAGGTGTTCTGCGGCGTCAGCGTCGTGAACGTGGTGTCCTCGGCGGCCTTGCGCCCGTCGGTGTCCTCGGCGACCGCGTGCACGCGGTACGTCGTGGACGCGGCGAGGTGCGAGGTGGGCGCCCAGCCCGTGCCGTCACCGGTGATCTTCCCGTCGACGGCGTGCCCGTCGGCGTCCTCGACGCTGACCGTCGTCAGCCTGCCCTTCGCCGCGCTCACCTTGAGGGCGCCGCTGGTGTCCACCGACTTCGCGCCGTCCTCGGGCGCGACGGTGACCACGGCCTGCGACTGCGCCGAGCGGGACGGATCCGCGCTCGCCCCCTTCGCGTCACCCGTGCTCCGGGCGTGCTCCGGGCTTCCTCCGCCGCCGCAGGCGGTGACCGCCAGCAGCAGGACGCCGAGCACCAGCGCCCAGGGCCCCCTGCCGCCGCGCCCCCGCACGCCATCCCAACTGCCCGGTATCGGCCGCACGTTCAAGTCTGCTCCCCTCGCCGGGCCTGGTCGGGCCCGTACGTTCCCGCGCGCGCAGCGCGCTCGGCGCACAGGAAACCACAGCTCCCGCCACGACGGCGTCCCGTCAATGTCACCGTTCGGTCCCGACTTCGGCCCCCGGGCGCGCGTCACCGGCCGCAGGCGTACAAGGGCGGCTCGCGGGCCGGTGCCGCGGGGCCGGACCGCGGGGCGGCGGGGGGCGGCGCCCGGCGCACGGGGCGGGCGCCAACTCCACGCGAGCAGGGGTTACTTGACCGCTCCGCCCGCCGTCCACTCGCGCCAGCCCATGTTCCAGCCGCCGAGTCCGTTGTCCGCGGGCACGGTCCGGTCCTTGCTGTGCACGACCTCGACCACGTCCCCGACAAGACTCCGGTCGAAGAACCACCCCGCGGGCGTGTCCGAGCTGCCGCCCTTGACGTCCCGCAGGCCGACGCAGCCGTGGCTGACGTTGACGCGGCCGGGGGCGGTCGGCGCCCAGTAGTTGCCGTGCAGGAAGGTGCCGGTGTCGGTGAGCCGCATGGCGTGCGGGACGTCGGGGATGTCGTACTCGCCGCCGAAGCCGACCGTACGGCTGTTCATCCGGGTCACGTCGAGCATCTCCAGGACCACCATCTTCCCGTTGTACGTGGGGTTCTTGGGTGCCCCGGCCGTGATCGGCACCGTCGCGACCAGGTTGCCGTCGCGGCGCACCTCCATGGTGTGCTCGGCCGCGTCGACGAGGGAGACCTGGCTGCGGCCCACGGTGAACGTGTACGTCCGGTACTGGAGTCCGTAGACGCCGCGCGCGCCTTCGACGTCCCGCAGCCGCAGGTCGACGGTGACCTCGGTGCCGGGTTTCCAGTAGGTCTCGGGGCGGAAGTCGAGGCGGCTGCGCCCGAACCAGTGCGGGCGGATCTCGACGCCGGGCCGGGCGGTGACGCGCACGGCGCGTTCGACGGCGGCGCGGTCGGTGATCTCCCGGTTGAAAGCCAGCGAGACGATCATGCCGGTGCCGACGGTGGAGCGGTTCTCCGGAGTGACGTACGCGATGAACCGCTCGTCGGGGACGAAGGTGGTGAACGTGGTGTGCCGGGCCAGGCGCCGCCCGTCGTCGTCGACGGCCACCGCGTCGACCGTGTACGCGGCGCCGAGGCCGAGCCGTTCGTCGTCGGGCAGCCAGGTCCGGCCGTCCCCGGAGACCCGGCCGGACACCGTCGTGTCCTGCGCGTCCTGCGACCGCACGACCTTCACCGACTCCAGGTGCCCCTCGGGGATCTCCACCCGCAGCCGCTGCCCCGGCCGCACCCCCTTCCTCCCGTCGTCGGGCGAGACGTGGACGAAGTCCGCGGGCTCGGGCGGTTTGCCGAGCATCTCGTCGATCGCGCTCGTGCCGTGCCCCGAACAGCCGGACGCGCCGGCCACCAGGCCTGTCCATGTCAGTACCGCCGCCAGCGCGGCCCCCGCGCGCCGCGCGCGTCCAGTTACGTGCCTCACGCGCTGCACAACGACGCGGTGCGCTCCGGGGAAACGTGAGTGCGAGCCAAGCTCTGGGCAGAACAGTGGGGAGGACGGCGCGTCGAGGTGCCGCGGCCCGGGACGCCGCCCACCCCGTGCCCGTCGTTGCACGAGCCGCGGGAGGCTGAACGGTGTCCAGCGCAGCCGAGCAGGAGGAAGTGACCGGGAAGCGCGCCGTCGAGGCGGCGCTTCCCGCCCTGGTGGTGAACGGCGTCGGGCACGCCGAGCCGCCGGGACCGCCGGTGTGGCCCGGTGCCCCGACCCCGCTGGGGGCCCGCCACCGGGTCGGCCCGGACGGGGTGGCCGGCACCAACTTCGCGCTGTGGGCCGGCGGCGCGGAGGCCGTCGAGCTGTGCCTGTTCGACGGGCCCGCGCCCGGCGGCCGGGAGACACGCGTACCCCTGACCGAACTGACGCACGAGATCTGGCACGGCTTCGTACCGGGCGTCGAGCCGGGCCGCCGCTACGGCTACCGGGTGCACGGCCGCTGGGACCCGTGGACCGGCGCCCGCTGGAACCCCGCGAAGCTGCTGCTCGACCCGTACGCGCGTGCCGTGGACGGCGACTTCGCGCTGCCGCCCGAGGTGTACGCGCACGTGCGGGACTGGCCGCAGCAGCACGTCGCGGACACCGTGCGCGACGACCGCGACTCGGCGCCCTTCGTGCCCAAGGGGGTCGTCGTGCGGGACGACGACGACTGGGCGGACGACCACCGGCCCAAGACGCCCTGGGCGGACACCGTCCTGTACGAACTGCACGTCCGCGGCTTCACCATGCGGCACCCGGAGGTGCCCCCCGAGCTGCGCGGCACGTACGCCGGGCTCGCGCACCCGGCGGCGATCGGGCACCTGAAGCGCCTGGGCGTGACGGCGGTGGAGCTGCTGCCGGTGCACCAGTTCGCGCACGAGGACCACCTGCTGCGGCGCGGCCTGCGCAACCACTGGGGCTACAACTCGATCGGCTACTTCGCCCCGCACGCGGCGTACGCGGCGACCGGCACCACCGGGCAGCAGGTCGGCGAGTTCAAGCGGATGGTGCGCGCGCTGCACGCGGCCGGCATCGAGGTGATCCTCGACGTCGTCTACAACCACACCGCGGAGGGCGGCGAACTGGGTCCGTCGCTGTCGTTGAAGGGCATCGACAACCGCGGCTACTACCGGCTCCAGGACGACGCCCGCCGCTACGCCGACTACACGGGCTGCGGCAACACCCTGCACGTCGTGCAGCCGAACGTGCTGCGCCTGATCACGGACTCGCTGCGCTACTGGGTGACGGAGATGGGGGTGGACGGCTTCCGCTTCGACCTGGCGGCGGCCCTCGCCCGTTCCATGCACGACGTGGACATGCTCTCCCCGTTCCTCGCGGTCATCGCGCAGGACCCGGTGCTGCGGCGGGTGAAGCTGATCGCCGAGCCGTGGGACGTCGGTTCGGGCGGCTACCAGGTGGGCGCCTTCCCGCCGCTGTGGACGGAGTGGAACGACCGCTACCGCGACGCCGTCCGCGACTTCTGGCGCGGCGCGCTGCCCGACGTGCGCGACCTCGGCTACCGCCTGTCGGGGTCGAGCGACCTGTACGCGTGGGGCGGGCGGCGCCCCTACGCCTCGGTCAACTTCGTGACGGCGCACGACGGTTTCACCCTGCGCGACCTCGTCTCGTACGGGCGCAAGCACAACGAGGCCAACGGCGAGGGCAACCGCGACGGCACGAACGACAACCGGTCCTGGAACTGCGGGGCCGAGGGCGCCACCGACGACCCGGACGTCACGGAGCTGCGACGGCGGCAGCTGCGGAACCTGCTGACCACGCTGCTGCTCTCGACGGGCGTGCCGATGCTGGTCGCGGGCGACGAGATGGGCCGCACCCAGGGCGGCAACAACAACGCCTACTGCCAGGACAACGAGATCGGCTGGGTCGACTGGGGCCTCCTGGAGGAGCCGGGCTGGCGGGCGCTGACCGACCTGACCGCCCGGCTGATCGCGCTGCGGCACCGCCACCCGGTGCTGCGGCGCCGGGCGTTCTTCTCCGGGCGGGCCCACTCGGCCGACGGGCTGCGGGACCTGGCGTGGTTCACCGCGCGGGGCACCGAGATGACCGAGCACGACTGGTACGCGCCGGCCGCCACCCTCGGGATGTACCTGTCGGGGCGGGACATCCCGGGCCGCGACGAGCGCGGCGAGCCGTTCCTCGACGACAGCTTCCTCGCCGTGCTGCACGCCGGGGACCGCCCGGCGAGCTTCGTGCTGCCGGGCACGCCGTGGGCCCGGCGCTACGAGGTGGTCGTCGACACCTCGTGCGAGGACCAGACCGGGGAGCCGGGCACGGAACACCCGGCGGGAGCCTGCGTCACCCTGCCGCCGAGGTCGGTGCTGCTGCTGCGGGTGGGGTGAACGGCAGGGCAGGGAACGGGAGTTGTCGGGCGGTGGTCAGCCGAGGATGCCCCGGTCGTAGGCGACCGCCACCGCCGCCGCGCGGTCCTTGACGCCCAACTTGCCGTAGAGATGGGTGAGATGGGTCTTCACCGTCGCCTCGCTGATGAACAGCGTGCGGGCGATCTCGCGGTTCGGGGTGCCCTTGGCGACCAGGGCCAGCACCTCGCGCTCGCGGGCGGACAGCGGTTCGTTGCCGGGCGCGCGGACCGCCGAGACCAGCCGGGACGCGACGGCGGGCGACAGGACGGTGCGGCCCTCGGCGGCGGCGCGCACCCCCGCGAACAGGTCGTCGCGCGGGGCGTCCTTGAGCAGGTAGCCGGTGGCGCCCGCCTCGATCGCGGGCAGCGTGTCGGAGTCGGTGTCGTACGTCGTCAGCACGAGGACCTTGGCGCGGCTGCCGCGCCGGGTCAGTTCGGCGATCGCGTCGACGCCGCCGCCGCCCGGCATGCGCAGGTCCATCAGCACGACGTCCGGGTCGAGTTCGGCGGCGCGGGCCACCGCCTCGACGCCGTCGCCGGCCTCGCCGAGCACGCGGAAACCGGGGGCGGACTCGAACATGCCGCGCAGGCCGTCGCGCACGACGGGGTGGTCGTCGACGATGAGGAGCGTGATCGTGGTGCCGGCGTCGGTGCGCGTGTCATCGGTCATGGCGGAGCAACGGTACGCGAGCCGAGACCGCCGTGCCCTGCCCCGGCTCCGACTCGACGGTGAGGGAACCGGCCACGCGTTCGGCGCGGGCGCGCATGCCGGGGAGGCCGAAGCCCCCGGTGCTGTCGCGGGCGGGCAGCGCGAGCGGGTCGAAGCCGTGCCCGTCGTCGCGGACGTCGAGGCTGACCTCGCCGCCCATGAAGGACAGGGTCACCCCGGTACGGGTCGGGTGCGCGTGCCGTGCCGCGTTGGACAGTGCCTCCTCCGCGATGCGCAGCAGGGTCGCGGCGACCTCGTCGTGCAGCGGTCCGGTGGTGCCGGTGACGGTGAACTCGGCCCGTACGCCGGTGCGTTCGCCCCAGTCGGCGACCGTCTTGCGCAGGGCCTCGGACAGCTCGTCCTCGGCGAGGGCCGCCGGTACCAGGTTGTGCACGGAACGCCGGGCCTCGCCGAGGCTGTGCCGTGCGAGGTCCAGCGCGCGGCCGGTGTGCAGGCGGCCGGTGGCCGGGTCGGGCGTGTTCTGGACCACCTGGAGCTGGGCGATGATCCCGGTGAGGCCCTGCGCGAGGGTGTCGTGGATCTCGGCGGCGAGCCGGCGGCGTTCGTCGGCGACACCCGCCTCCCTCGCCTGCACGAGGAGCTGGGCGTGCAGGGCGGCGTTCTCGTCGAGGGCCTGGTGCAGGGCCGTGTTGGCGCGTTCCAGTTCGGCGATGGTCGCGGCGCGCTCGGCCGTCCGCCGCGTCTCCTGCTCGGTGACGTGCGCGACCGCCATCTGGACACCGGAGTTGGCGATCAGGAGCGCGGTGAACAGGATCCACTGCACCGGGCTTTCGAAGGGCAGCCCGCCGGACTGCGCGCTCGCCACGGTCACCGCGCTCGCGAACAGTCCGAGCCGCTGCCACCTGCCCGGCAGGGTCTCGTCGGCGTCCATGTAGCCGGCGGCGGCGTAGAACGCGAAGAACGGGTTGAGCCAGGTCAGGGCGAGGGCCAGGGCCCAGCGGACGGAGTAGTACACCGCCCCCGCCCGGGACGGGACGCGGCGGCCGCCCTCGCGGTGGCCGGTGCCGTGCCACCACAGCTGGAGCACGAGCGCGGCGAGCGTCAGGGCCCCGGCGGCGTACCACTTGGCGGCCGGCGCGTCCGGGTCGGCGGAGGCGACCGTCAGGACGGCGCCGACGCCGAGCAGCGTGTACGGCCCCCAGGTGTGGAGCTGCTCCCAGCGCCGCTCGATGCGTCGGTCCTGCGTCGTCATCTCCCCAGTCTGCACGGCCGGTTCCCCGCCTCCGGCGCCTACTCCCACCGGAACCAGCGCGTCGCGGCCGCCGACAGCAGCACCGCCCAGGCGGCGACCACGCCGAGGTGGGACCAGCTCGGCCAGTCGCCCGCCGCCGCCTGGTTCAGCGCCTGGGCCGCCGCGCCGAAGGGGGTCAGGCCGACGATGCTCGCGAGGGTGTCGGGCATCGCCTGCACGGGGAGCCACACGCCGGCGCAGAACATCATCGGGAAGAACACCGCCGAGCCGACCGCCCCCGCGACCTTCGTGGTCGGCGACAGGGCGGAGACCACCGCGCCGAGCGCGAGGGCGACCAGGACCGCGAGCAGCAGCGCCAGCAGGTAACCGCCGGGCTGCTTCGGCAGGGCGACGTCGTACACGAGGCGGCCCACCGCGAGGGCGAGCAGGGCCGACACCAGGGCCGCCCCGCCGAACACCACCATCTGCGCGGACAGCAGCGCCGCCGGACGCACCGGGGTGGTCGACATCCGGCGCAGGATGCCGCGTTCGCGGTAGCCGGTGAGGGCCTGGGGCATGGACTGGAGGCCGCCGACGATCAGGCCGAGGAGCACGGCGACCGGCACGTACGCGTCGATCGGGCGCAGCCCGCCGTAGGACGCGTCGGGCCGACGGAACGAGGTGATCGCGCCGAGGATCAGCAGCAGCACCGTCGGGAACAGCACGACCCAGAAGAGGGCGCCGGGCTCGCGGGCGAACAGCCGTGCCTCGGTGCGCAGTACGGAGCTGTCGAAGGGGGCGCCGAGGGTCCGCGCGCGGGGAGCGGCGGCGGTCGGTGCGGGGCGGGTGGCGGTGCCGGGGGTGCTCATGAGGCGTCCTTGGTGAGGTCGAGGAACGCGTCGTCCAACGTGGCGTCCACGACGCGGAGTTGACGTGCGGTGACGTGCCGCCGGGCGAGCAGCGTGATGACGGCGTCGACGGTGTCGTCGGTGCCGGACAGCGTGATCCGGCCGTCCTTGCGCTCGATCGAGGCGAGCGCGGGCAGCGCGTTCAGGTCACCGTCGTCCAGCGGCTCGGACGGGGTGAAGCTGACGACGGTGGCGCCGGCCGAGCGGCGCACCAGTCCGGCCGGGGTGTCGAGGGCGACGACCCGGCCCCTGTCGATGACCGCGATCCGGTCGCACAGCCGCTGCGCCTCCTCCATGAAGTGCGTGACCAGCAGGACGGTGACACCGGACGCGCGGACGTCCTCGACGAGCTGCCAGGTGTCGCGGCGGGCCCGCGGGTCGAGTCCGGTGGTCAGTTCGTCGAGGATCACCACCCGGGGTCCGCCGATCAGGGCGAGCGCGACGAACAGGCGCTGCTTCTGGCCGCCGGACAGCTTGCCGAAGCGGCTGTTCAACAGGGGCTCCAGGCCCAGGCGTTCGACCAGGGGTCCCCAGTCGAGCGGGCGCGGATAGAACGAGGCGTACATCCGCAGGGCCTCGCGGACGGTCAACTTGCCCTGGAGTTCGCTCTGCTGGAGCTGCACGCCGAGGACGGCGGCGACCTCGGCGTGGTCGGCCGCGGGATCGAGACCGGTGACGCGAACGCGTCCGGCGTCGGGGACGCGCAGCCCGGCGACGCACTCGACGGTGGTGGTCTTGCCGGCTCCGTTGGGGCCGAGGACGCCGAAGATCTCGCCCTCCTCGACGGCGAGGGAGACACCGTCGACGACGGGCCGGCCGCCGTAGGACTTGCGCAGTTCGCTGACTTCGATGACGGGGGTCGCTGGCATGCACCCAGCGTGGCCGCGGGGCGGGTTCCGGCGCATCGGCCGACCCGTCGCGATCCGCGTCGGCCGATCGTCGGGCGGGGTCCGCCGATCGGTTGATGCGGGGCGTCGCCCGACCGGCGGGCGGGGAGCGCCGGGTTGGGGCCGCCGTACGGTTTCGGCCGCTGCGTCGCAGGTCGTAGGACCTGCGGCCCACGGCGTTCCCGCCAAAAACCCACTGGGCAGTGTCGGTGCCGGTCCGTAGGCTCCCCCTTGATGTCCACCTCACCTGCCCCCGCCCAACGCTCCTCCGCCCGCGCCCTGCTGCGCCTGTGGCCGTACGTACGGCCCGTGCGCGTACGGCTGTTCACCGCCGCGGCCGTCGCGATAGTCGCCTCCTGCGTGGGGCTCGTGATCCCGCTCGTCCTCAAGTGGATGGTGGACGGCCCGATCGCCGACCGGGACACGCGCGGTGTGTGGCTCGGCGCGCTCTACCTGCTGCTGCTCGGCGTCGCCGAGGCCCTGCTGTTCGGCATGCGGCGCTGGCTGGTGGCGCGTCCGCTGTCGCACGTCGAGGCGGAGATGCGGGCCGGTCTCTACCGGCACCTCCAGCGGCTGCCCGTCGCGTTCCACGACCGCTGGCCCTCGGGCCAGTTGCTGTCGCGGGCCACCACGGACCTGATGCTGCTGCGGCAGTTCCTCGCCTTCCCGCTGACGTTCCTGCTCGTCAACGGCGTGACCATCCTCGTCGGCGTGGTGATCATGCTGATCCAGGACTGGACGCTGGGCCTGGTCGTCCTCGGCCCGGCGGTGCCCGTGGTGATCACCTGCGCGATCTTCGAGAAGCGGTACGCGCACGTGGCGCGCCTCGCGCAGGACCAGGTGGGCGACCTGACGACGGTGGTCGAGGAGAGCGTGCTCGGCATCCGCATCGTCAAGGGCTTCGGCCAGCACCGCAGTCAGGCGCTGGTCTTCCGGGAACTGTCGGGCCGGCTGTGGTCGACGGAGATGCACAAGGCGCGGCTGCTGGCGACCATCTGGGGCGTCATCGTCACCCTGCCGGAGCTGGCCATCGGGGCGGCCCTGGTGCTGGGCGCCGTGCGGGTGGCGGACGGCGACCTGTCGGCGGGCACGCTGGTGGCGATCCTGTCGACCGCGCTGGCGCTGCGCTGGCCGGTGGACGCGATCGGCTTCCTGCTGGCGATGAGCCAGGAGGCGGCGACGGCGACCGAGCGGTACTTCGAGGTCATGGACGCGCCGGAGGAGGACACCGCGCGGGCGGCCGGCACCCCGGCCCCGGACGGGGCGGACGGCGCGGACGGCGCGGACGCGGGCGGCCTGCGCTTCCACGGGGTGCGGTTCCGCTACCCGGACGCCCCCGACGGTTCGGCGCCGGTCCTCGACGACATCGACCTGCACATCCGCCCCGGCGAGTCCCTCGCCCTGGTGGGCGCGACGGGCAGCGGCAAGACGACGCTGACGGCGCTGGTGCCGCGCCTGCACGAGATCACCTCGGGCCGCATCACGCTGGACGGCCGGGACATCCGCGCCATGAGCCGCGACGAGCTGCGCGCCAGGGTCGCGGTCGCGTTCGAGGAGCCCACCCTGTTCTCCGCGAGCGTCGGCGAGAACGTCCTGATGGGCGCGGCGGACGCGGGCGACACCGAACTCGGTCACGCCCTGGCCGTCGCCCAGGCGTCCTTCGTGCACGACCTCCCCTCGGGCACCGCCACCCAGGTCGGCGAGCAGGGGCTGAGCCTGTCCGGCGGTCAGCGGCAACGCCTGGCGCTGGCACGGGCGGTGGTCGGCCGGCCCGCGTTCCTCGTCCTGGACGACCCGCTGTCCGCCCTCGACGTGCACACCGAGGCGGCCGTCGAGGCGGCGCTGCGCGAGGTCCTCGCGGACACCACCGCGCTGATCGTGGCGCACCGCCCGTCCACCGTGCTGCTCGCCGACCGGGTCGCCCTGCTGTCGGAGGGCCGGATCACCGCCGTCGGCACCCACCACGAACTGCTCAGCACCAGCGCCGAGTACGCCCACCTGATGTCCGGACAAGGGGAGGACGAACGATGACGGCGCCCGCGACACCGCCGGAGGCCGAACAGCTCACCGGAGCCGGAGCCGGAGCCGGAGCCGGAGCCCCCGCCGCAGCCGGACCGGACCTCTCGTCCGGCGCCGCCGGGCACGCGCCGGACCTGCCCGGTCCCCGTCCGGCGGACGATCCCTTCGACCGGGACACGCTGCCCGCGCCGCCCGGCGCGACCGGCGCCCTGCTGCGGTCGCTGCTGGCGCCCATGCGGGCGGGCGTGGTGCGCACGACGCTGCTGCTGCTGTTCCAGCAGGCGGCGGTGCAGGCCGGACCGCTGCTGGTGGCGTACGCCATCGACAGCGCGGTGCCCGCGCTGCGCCGCGACGACCACGGCCCGCTGATCGCGGTGGGCGTCGCGTACGGGCTGTGCGCGCTGCTCTCCGGCACGCTCCAGTGGGCGTTCATCGTGGCCGCGGCGCGGGTCAACCAGAACGTGCTGCTCGACCTGCGCGGCCGCATCTTCCGGCACGCGCAGGCGCTCAGCATCGACTTCCACGAGCGCTACACCTCGGGCCGACTGATCTCCCGCTCGACGACGGACGTCGAGTCGCTGCGGGAACTGCTCAGCGAGGGCCTCCAGGAACTGGTCACCGTCATCCTGTCGTTCGTGTACATCGCGGCGATGCTGCTCTGGCTGGACCTCGGGATCGGGGCGGTGGCGGTGGCGTCGTTCGTGCCGCTGTACCTGCTCGTGCGGGTCTACCAGCGGCGGGCGGGCGAGGTCTTCCGGGTGCGCTCCACGGCGATCGCCAGGGTGATCGTGAAGTTCGTGGAGACGATGAACGGCATCCGCCCGGTGCGGGCGTTCCGCCGCGAGGCCGTCAACGACGACGCCTTCCGTGTCCTGAACCGGCGGCACGAACGCACCAACGGCGACTCGCTGCTGGAGATGGCCCGTTACGTGGTCGGTTCGCGGCTGGTGGCCAACACGGCGGTCGCGGGGATGGTGCTGTGGGGTGCCTACCGGGTGGCCGAGGGCAGCCTCGAACTGGGCGTGCTGGCCGCCGCGGTGCTGTACATGCGGCGGCTCTACGACCCGATCGACCGGCTCGGCATGTTCCTCAACTCCTACCAGTCGGCGGCCGCCTCGCTGGAGAAGATCGCGGGGCTGCTCGCCCAGGCCCCGACGGTCCCCGAGCCGGCGTCGCCGCGGGAGCTGCCGCCGGCCGAGGAGGGCCGGCGGGGCCGCGAGGTCGTGTTCGACGCGGTGGGCTTCGGCTACCGCACCGGCGGCGAGGTGCTGCCCCGCTTCGACCTGACCCTGCCGGCCGGGCAGACGGTCGCGGTGGTCGGCTCGACGGGCGCGGGCAAGTCGACGCTGGCGAAGCTGCTGGCCCGGTTCTACGACCCGTCGACGGGCCGGGTGCTGCTGGACGGCGTGGACCTGCGCGACCTGTCGGTGCCCGAACTGCGGCGCGGGGTGGTGATGGTGACGCAGGAGTCGTTCCTGTTCTCCGGCAGTGTCGCGGAGAACATCGCGATCGGGCGCCCGGACGCCACCCGCGAGGACATCGAGCGGGCCGCGAAGGCCATCGGCGCGCACGACTTCATCGAGGCGCTGCCCGACGGGTACGACACGGACGTGCGCAAGCGCGGCGGCCGCATCTCCGCGGGGCAGCGTCAACTGGTCGCCTTCGCACGGGCGTTGCTGGCCGATCCGGCGGTGCTGATCCTGGACGAGGCGACGAGTTCGCTGGACGTGCCGGGCGAGCGGGCGGTGCAGCACGCCATGTCGACGGTGCTGCGCGGCCGTACGGCGGTGGTGATCGCGCACCGGCTGTCCACCGTGGAGATCGCCGACCGGGTGCTGGTGATGGAGCACGGCCGCATCGTGGAGGACGGCGCGCCCGCCGAACTGATCGCGGGGACGGGCAGGTTCGCGAACCTGCACCGCGCGTGGCGCGACAGCCTGGCGTAACCCGCGTGCCGCCGGGCCGTGTTCACGGTTGATTTCCGGACACGGATCCGGCGGCGCGCTCACACCCTTCCGGCGCGGGACGTTACGGCCCGCCGCGGCGTCCGCCGGACGCGCGCCCTACCGACCATTCGGTGCCGGGAGTAGCTTGTGCCGTGGCACGGGCCCGAGTTGACGGTGCAGGCCCGGGGTCCGCCACACCCTTCCCGCGCCGCCCGGCACCCTTGCTTCTTTGCCATTCCCGTACCGTTCACCGGCTTTGGCTTTACGGTCGCCAACTCCGTTCACACGCCTGCAACGTTCACCTCGCGGACGCGATTCGGCCAACGTCCCTTGGGGGTCATGACATGTACGCGTCTTGGATGCCACTCTTCTGCCGCACGCCGCAGCACAGGCTTCTCACCCGTCCCGAACTGCCCCCCACGCGGTCCGGGCCCCCCACGAAGGAGTTTGCGTGACCCCCCTCTACGCGCGTCACAAGCGTTCCGTCCTCGCCGTCGCGACCGCCGTCGCCGCCGGTTCCCTGCTCGCCACCGGTCTGGCCGCCGGTACCGCCACCGCCCAGGTCCCGGGCGCGAGTTCGGCGGCGACCCCACTCGCCGCCCCGGTCCAGCTCTCCGCCTCCGCCCGCACCTCCCTGCTCGCGAAGGCGGCGGACGCGGCTCCGGCGACGGCCGCGAAGATAGGTCTCGGCTCCCAGGAGAAGCTGGTCGTCAAGGACGTCAGCAAGGACGCCGACGGCACCACCCACACCCGCTACGAGCGCACCTACGCCGGTCTGCGCGTCCTCGGCGGCGACCTGGTCGTCCACACGTCGGCGTCCGGGGCGACCGAGGGCGTGACCAGGGCGACCAACGCCTCCCTCGACGTCGCGTCGCTCACGCCCGCCATCGCCGCCTCGACGGCCGAGAAGCAGGCGCTGACCGCCGCGAAGTCGGCCGGCTCGGCGAAGACCGCGGCCGACGCCGCGCCCAGCAAGGTGATCTGGGCCGGCTCCGGCACCCCGGTCCTCGCGTACGAGACGGTCGTCGGCGGCTTCCAGGACGACGGCACCCCCAACCAGCTGCACGTCATCACCGACGCCGCCACCGGCAAGAAGCTCTACGAGTACCAGGGCATCGAGACCGGCACCGGCAAGACGCTCTACTCGGGCACCGTCACCCTCGGCACCTACAAGTCGGGCACGACGTACCAGCTCTACGACACCACGCGCGGCGGGCACAAGACGTACAACCTCGCCCACAAGACGTCCGGCACCGGCACCCTGTTCACCGACGCCGACGACGTCTGGGGCACGGGCGCCGCGTCCAGCTCCACCACCGACCAGACGGCCGCCGCCGACGCCGCGTACGGGGCCCAGGAGACCTGGGACTTCTACAAGAACACCTTCGCGCGCAACGGCATCAAGAACAACGGCGTGGGCGCCTACTCGCGGGTCCACTACAGCAGCGGCTACGTCAACGCCTTCTGGGACGACAGCTGCTTCTGCATGACCTACGGCGACGGCTCCGGCAACACGCACCCGCTGACCGCCCTCGACGTGGCCGGCCACGAGATGAGCCACGGCGTCACCTCCAACACCGCGGGCCTCAACTACTCGGGCGAGTCCGGCGGGTTGAACGAGGCGACCTCCGACATCTTCGGCACCGGCGTGGAGTTCTACGCCAACAACGCCTCCGACCCCGGTGACTACCTCATCGGCGAGAAGATCAACATCAACGGCAACGGCACGCCGCTGCGCTACATGGACAAGCCCAGCAAGGACGGCGCCTCCGCCGACTACTGGTCCTCCAGCCTGGGCAGCAAGGACGTCCACTACTCGTCCGGCGTGGCCAACCACTTCTTCTACCTGCTGTCCGAGGGCAGCGGCGCGAAGACCGTCAACGGCGTGAGCTACAACTCCCCGACGTACAACGGTGCCACGATCACCGGGATCGGCCGGGCCAAGGCCCTCCAGATCTGGTACAAGGCGCTCACCCAGTACATGACGTCCACCACGAAGTACACCGGCGCCCGCACGGCGACGCTGAGCGCGGCGTCCGCCCTGTACGGCTCCACCAGCACCGAGTACGCCACCGTGGCGGCGGCCTGGACCGCCGTCAACGTCAGCTGACACCACGTCACTTGAGCGGGGCGGTACCCGGGGCGAACACGGTCCGGGTACCGCCCTACTCTTGGCCCATGTCCTTCACGTACGACGCGGTCGGCGCCACTCGCGAGAGCGGTTCCTGCCCGCCCGGCTTCCGTCCGCTGCACGTGCGCACCCGGGTCGGCGAGGGCGAGCCGGTCTTCCGCAGGGCGTCCGAGGCGCTGCTGACGTGGGAGCTGCACCGGGCCACCGGCGTCGGCATCGAGACCGACGCGGAGCGTGCCGCCCCCGGTGTCGACGTCACCGTCACGCTGGCCGGCATGATCAAGGCGCCGTGCCGGGTGGTGTGGGCCGACGAGGAGTACCGCCGCACGGGCTGGGCGTACGGCACGCTGCCGGGCCACCCGGAGTCCGGCGAGGAGGCGTTCGTGGTGGACCGCACCGGTGACGGAACGGTCTGGCTGACCGTCACCGCGTTCTCCCGCCCGGTGAAGTGGTATTCGAGGGCGGGCGGCCCCGCCACCCGCGGCCTCCAGCACGCCTACGCCCGGCGGCTCGGCTCCGTCCTGCGCACGATGTGCGCCCCGTACTCCGAGGACTGAGCCCGCCCCGCGCGCCGGACGCGGCGCCGGACGGTTACCCCGCCCGGCACCCCGCCCGTACGCCTCAGCGCAAGAGGACCCCCGCCGCCTCCCCCGGCTCCGCCGTCGGCACGGCGACCAGGCCCAGTTCGGCCCCGGACGCCAGCAGCCGGTGCGCGGGCAGCACGCGGACGGTGTAGCCGAACGGTCCCGTGCGGTCCAGGGACAGCGGGCCCTCGTACACCCAGTGGCCGTCCAGGTCGGGGCCGCCCGTCGGCTTCAGCGGGACGGTCACGGCGTCCGCGATGCGGTCCTCGGGATCGACCCGGCCCGACACCGCCTGCACCTCGACGTCGTCCGGCCCGAGACCGCCGAGCCGCACGAGGACCCGTACGTTCAGGGTCGTGCCCAGCTCGCCGGTGGCCGGGGCACCGGACGCCTCGACGTGGTCGACGCTCACGCCGGGCCAGGCGCCGCGCACCCGGGCCTTCCAGCCCGCGAGCTCACCGGCGGCCCCGCCGGTCATCGTGCGGTGCGCGAGCGCGGCGGGCGCGTACAGCCGTTCGACGTACTCGCGGACCATGCGCCCGGCCAGGACCTTCGGGCCGAGCAGGGTCAGGGTCTGGCGGACCATCTCGATCCAGCGGTCCGGCAGGCCGCTCGTGCCCCGCTCGTAGAAGCGCGGCGCCACCCGCTGTTCGAGCAGTTCGTACAGCGCCACGGCCTCCAGGTCGTCGCGGCGGTCCGGGTCGGTGCCGGTGCCGTCCGCCGTGGGGATCGCCCAGCCGAAGTCCGGCTGGAACCACTCGTCCCACCAGCCGTCCATGACCGACAGGTTCAGGCAGCCGTTCAGGGCCGCCTTCATGCCGCTGGTGCCGCACGCCTCCAGGGGCCGCAGCGGGTTGTTGAGCCAGATGTCGCAGCCGGGGTAGAGCTTCTGCGCCATCGCCATGCCGTAGTCGGGCAGGAAGACGACGCGGTGGCGCACCCGCGGGTCGTCCGAGAACCGGACCAGCTCCTGCACCAGCCGCTTGCCGCCGTCGTCCGCCGGGTGCGCCTTGCCCGCCACCACGATCTGCACCGGCCGTTCGGAGTGCAGCAGCAGCTCCATCAGCCGGTCCCGGTCGCGCAGCATCAGCGTCAGCCGCTTGTACGAGGGCACGCGCCGCGCGAAGCCGATGGTGAGGACGTCCGGGTCGAGGACGCCGTCGATCCAGCCCAGTTCCGCGGAGCCCGCGCCGCGCTGCCGCCAGGAGGCGCGCAGCCGCTCGCGCACCTCCTCCACGAGCTGCTCGCGCAGCACCCGGCGCAGTTGCCAGATGTCCTGGTCGGGGATGCCCGCGACGGCGTCCCAGCGGTCGGAGCCGTCGCCGGTCAGGGCCTCCTCGGTGCGTTGCGCGCCGAGCTGTTCGGCACCGAGCCGCAGCACCTCGGGGGCCACCCAGGTCGGGGCGTGCACGCCGTTGGTCACCGAGGTGATCGGCACCTCCTCGGCGTCGAAGCCCGGCCAGAGCCCGGAGAACATCTCGCGGCTGACCTTGCCGTGCAGCAGGGAGACGCCGTTGGCCCGCTGGCCCAGGCGCAGGCCCATGACGGCCATGTTGAACAGGTTGGGCTCGCCGCCGGGGTAGGTCTCCATGCCGAGGTGCAGGATGCGTTCGACGTCGATGCGGGGCAGCTCGGCGTTCGGGCCGAAGTGCCGGGCGACCAGTTCGCGGTCGAAACGGTCGATGCCGGCGGGGACCGGCGTGTGCGTGGTGAACACGGTGCCCGCGCGGACCGCTTCGAGACCGGTGTCGAAGTCCGTTCCCGCGTCGCAGAGTTCGGCGATGCGTTCCAGTCCGAGGAAACCGGCGTGGCCCTCGTTGGTGTGGAAGACCTCGGGCGCCGGGTGCCCGGTGAGCCGGCAGTACGTCCGCACGGCCCGCACCCCGCCGATGCCCAGCAGCATCTCCTGGAGCAGGCGGTGCTCGCTCCCGCCCCCGTACAGACGGTCGGTGACGCCGCGTTCGCCGAGGTCGTTCTCCTCGACGTCGGAGTCCAGCATCAGCAGCGGCACCCGGCCGACCTGCGCGAGCCAGATGTGCGCCCGCAGCGAGGCGCCGCCGGGCAGCGCGAGGGACACCTGGGCGGGGGTGCCGTCGGCCTCCTTGAGCAGGGCGACGGGCAGTTCGTTGGGATCGAGGACCGGATAGTGCTCCTGCTGCCAGCCGTCCCGGGACAGGCTCTGCCGGAAGTAGCCGTGCCGGTAGAGCAGCCCGACACCGATCAGCGGCACCCCGAGGTCGCTGGCGGCCTTCAGATGGTCGCCGGCCAGGATGCCGAGCCCGCCCGAGTACTGGGGCAGGGCGGCGGTGACACCGAACTCGGGCGAGAAGTAGGCGACGGCCGCGGGCAGCTCGCCCGGCTGCTGCTGGTACCAGCGGTCGCCGGCGACGTACTCGCGCAGATCCTCGGCGGCGGCGTCCAGGCGGCGCAGGAACGCGGGGTCCCCGGCCAGTTCGTTGAGCCGCGCGGACGGCACGTCGCCGAGCAGGCGCACGGGATCACCGTCCGATGCGGCCCAGAGGGCGGGATCGACGGACCGGAACAGGTCACGGGTCTCCGCATGCCATGACCAGCGCAGATTGCGGGCCAGATCGCTGAGGGGTCGGAGGGGTTCGGGGAGAACGGGACGGACGGTGAATCGACGGATCGCCTTCACATTCCACCTCTGCACGCTGGCGTGAAAAGAGGTCGCACGGCTGTGTACGCCTCGTCGTCAGTCTCGACGGTAGCGGGGTCCGGTGCTAGGCAACCATGGCGCATGGGCGGGTGTTCGACCGCCGTACCCGGGTACGGGGAGGGGCGGAACGTCCGCCGGGCCCCGGCGCACGCCGTCCGGATCGCGCCGTTCTCCGCACGCCCTTTCCCGGGTCCGTGCGGCCGGTCCGTACGGCGGGCGTGCTTGTGGGGAGGGGAATGGGGAGAGAGGCTGACCCGGTGACGGCTCCCACGGTCCGTCACGCCGGCGGCCGGTCTTGCACTCCGCGATACGTGTGAGTAGTTAGCAACGTGCCGGATTGCTCACCCGAATAGGGTGGGAAGGCTCCTCCGGTACGGCCTCCGAGGTACGGAGAGGTACAGCAGAGGCTCAACCGCAGGACCCACCTCCCCTCACCCATCCGCCCACACCCTCGTTGACGCGGACAGGAGCGGTCATGCCCGCCACGCACCACTCGTCAGCACCCCCGACACCAAGCGCCGGCGCACCACCCGTCCGCCGGCCGGACACCGCGGCGCCCGCGGCCTCCGGACAGCAGGCCGTCGCGGGGCACGCTCCCGACCGGAGCGCCGCCGCACGGCACGGCACCGCGGGGCCACCCCCCGGGTCCCCCGCGCGCCCGGACGACACGGCCACCGCCACCGCCGTGGGACGCATCCCCGTCCTGGACGTGGCCCCCGTCGTCCAGCAGGGACGCCGTCCGGCCAAGGCCGTGACCGGCGAGACGTTCCAGGTCACCGCGACCGTGTTCCGCGAGGGGCACGACGCGGTGGCGGCCAACGTCGTCCTCACGGATCCGCAGGGCCGGCCCGGCCCGTGGACCCCGATGCACGAGATCGCGCCCGGCACCGACCGCTGGGGCGCCCCCGTCACCCCGGACGCGCCGGGCCGTTGGACCTTCGCCGTGGAGGCGTGGGGCGACCCGGTCGCCACCTGGCGGCACAACGCGCGCATCAAGATCCCCGCCGGGATCGACACCGAACTCGTCCTGGACGAGGGCGCCCGCCTGTACGAACGCGCGGCGGCCGGTCTCACGGACGACGCCCCCGCGGCGGCCCGGCCCGCCGGGAAACCGGAGCGGCACGGCAAGGGCAAGGGCGCCAAGGCCGCCAAGCCGGGCAAGGCCGCGAAGGCGGCACGTGCCGCGCGGTCAGCGGCCGCGGAGGTGCTGCTCGGCGCCGCGGCGGCGCTGCGCGACGAGAGCCTGCCGTCCACGGCCCGGCTCGCCGCGGCGCTGACCCCGGAGGTCGACGCCGTCCTCGGCCGTTGGCCGCTGCGGGAGTTGGTGACCCGGTCCGCCGAGCTGCCCCTGCTCGTGGAGCGGGAGCGGGCGTTGTTCGGGTCGTGGTACGAGTTCTTCCCGCGGTCGGAGGGCACGGCCGAGGAGCCGCACGGGACGTTCCGGACCGC